>JAJDCX010000001.1 GCA_029260615.1 Phycisphaeraceae bacterium
AGCTCGTCGATCATCTCATCGACCTGCGGCTCTTCAATGCGGATGCGATCAAGGATCGTCTGCCCAAGCCGGCTCTGCATCACCTTGGACGGGTTGGTCACCAGCGTAAAACTCGCGTCCGCCGGGACCAGCGTGGTCCGCGTCTGAGCCCACGCGGGCAGGGCAACGGTTAGGCACAACAGGGTTAAGGACAGTAAGGCAAAGGGGCGATTCATATCTTTATCTCCGCTGACGCATGGTTATGGTTAAGGACTCACCCAGGGATACGTCGGGAAAGGATAGAGCGTTACAAGGCCTGGGGATTAATCTCATCTCGGCGAGACACCCGCCACGTCCATACAAGTGCCAGCAGGTCAATCGACAGGCTCGCGACGACGACCAAACTGATCGCTGCGGCCGACCATAAGCTTAACGCCACGGGGTCATGGTCGAGATAGGCGGCCATCCTCGGCCGACTGGAAAACTCAATCACGGATGCGATGGCAAAATCGATAGCTAAAAGCGGCACAATCAATGACAACAACATCGTAAGCAATCGGCCTGGCCATGAAGCCCCATTCAGCTTGGCGTTTCGCAGCCCCATCACTCCCAAAAGCATCGCACCGGCCAGCGACAGCAGGCTGATGAGTCCGGCTGGACCCGCCATCCATATGCCTAGTAATTCAGGCGACGAGGGGTAATGGATATCTTGAAATACCCACATCTGATTACACACACCCGCGCTGATATATGACGTGATCCGCTGAATTTCACCCGCCCACACTATGACAAACGCGCCGAGTGCGAGGCAGCCAAGGCCCATCAGGCCCAATACCCCCGTCCGGCCCAATACCCCCGCCCGGTGCCGTTTATCGGCCCTGTCAGGAGGCGAACCAACGACCTCTTGTCTAACCATGGACCGTGTCAATTGGGATAGGGGCATGCCGGTTGCGAGCGATGCTGACGTATGGTGGATATAGTCTTTCATCAGAGAGATCCTTTATTCTGATGCACGCCGGGGTAGATTGGGCAGGCGACTAAATATTACAGTCGCGGTTCGCGCCGGGGTATGGCGCATTACGGTAGAGGTCTTTACTTTTTTAAGTTTTCCCAACTTGGTCCGGTCTTACGTTACAACACGACGATATGAGAGAGCCATCAGAAATCGCACCCGGCTCGGGATCATCGGTGGCCGCGGGCTTGGCGACGCCTTGGGCATCGAGACCGTCTGTCTGGGTGAGCTGAGTCAACGGTTGGGGTGCCGTGAATCGCTTCAGCGTGGGATGCCTCAAAGCTGTTTGCTCCGGCTGAAGTGGGTGGATTGTTGTCACTCACCCTCGTATACGCAGACCGGGCTCGGATCGTTACGGGTATGATCCCCGGCTATGAGTGACACACCTCAAAACACCATCAAGATCGGGATCATCGGCGGTAGCGGGCTGGGCGACGCCCTTGGCACCGAGGTAGGCAAAACCGTCGAGGTCGATACCCCCTTCGGCAAGCCCAGCTCCCCCATCATCCTCGCTAACTGGGGAGACTTCGGGGACAAGCCCGCAGGCGGGGGCGCAACCGGGGGCGGGGTCGAGGTAGCCATCCTCCAACGCCACGGCATAGGCCACACCCTAAACCCCTCCGCTGTTCCGTACCGTGCCAACATCTACGCACTCAAATCCCTGGGCGTCACCCACATCCTCGCCAGCGGTGCTACCGGCTCACTCCGCGAAGAAGTCGCGCCCGGCGACCTGGTCATCGTCGATCAACTCATCGACAAGACCACCAAGCGTGCCAACACCTTCTACGAACACGCCGCCGTCCACGTCGAACTCGCCGAGCCCTTCTGCCCGGTGATGCGCAACTGGCTACTCGATGCAGCCAAACACCTCGACAACATCCGCGTCCACGAGCAAGGCACCTACATCGTCATGGAAGGCCCCGCCTTCTCCACCAAAGCCGAGTCCCACATGCACCGCTCCGAAGCCTTCGCCGGCGACCTGATCGGCATGACCGCGATGCCCGAAGCCAAACTCGCCCGCGAAGCCGAGATCGCCTACGCCATGATCGCCATGCCCACCGACTACGACTGCTGGCGGCCCCACCCCCGGAGTGATTCCCCGCCCGACCCCCAAGCACTGCTCAAAGAAATCATCGGCAACCTCCAGAAAGCAACCGCCGCCAACATCGCCCTGATGAAACAAGCCTTCCGCGACACCACTGCATTAGCCAACACCCCCAGCCCCGCGCACTCCGCCTTAGCGCTGGGCATCTGGTCCGACAAAACCAAGGTCGACCCCGCAGAGATCAAACGGCTGGATGTGCTTTGGGGGAAGTATTTCGATTGACCCACAGAGCCCCGGGTGGAAACCTAGGGTTGGCAGAACAGATTAACCACGAAGGCGCGAAGGTTAATAGGAGTCTTAGCATGTTCAATAATCTTCAAGCAATGCGGGGTGCCGGATTCGTTGGTTTTAAGACGATCAAGGAGCTGAGAGATACCAAACTTAAGGAAGTGCCAGGTGGCTCTGGTGGTGAAGACATGGGTGTGTATCTCGTTCTTCGACTCGCTCCCAATCCTCCCGTCTTTATGGACCAAAGTATTGGGGGACATTTCAAGAAAAAGGATCCGACGGTTTCTCTAGCCGAATTGAAGTCCAATTGGGTAGATGGGACGCTTGTAATCTATATTGGCAAGGCCGGTGCCCCCGGAAAGTAAGCGACCCTTTGTTCGCGGTTGAAACAGTATTTGTCCTTTGGTGAAGGGCGTCCGGTCGGTCATTGGGGCGGCCGATTGATTTGGCAGATTGCAGGCTCGGAAGAGTTTACGATTTGTTGGAAGAGGACCCCGGATGATGTTCCGCGTGAGATTGAGCGAAGTCTGATATCAGATTTCAAGGCCACTTATGCGGGCAAACGCCCATTCGCCAATCTCGTGGATTGATGGATTGCAGTTGCCGTACCTTGGTGTCCTCCACGTCTTGGCGGTTCACTCCTTCTTCTTCGCGCTCTTTGCGCCTTCGCGGTTAAAAAAATAGCCCCACGCCATAGACGCGGGGCTAAATCAAGTAGCTAAAAGTGGTGGGGGGCCTACTTCTGCCCGCCGTTGTTGCCAGATTTGGGGGCAGGGGGCTTTTCGCCTCTAGCCTTCTGGTCAGCCAGCTCACGCCGGTTGATCGCCGTCTCTCGTGGGAAGTCAAAAGCCAGGCGGACCTTGTCGCCTTGGATCTCAACAATGCGTATGACGCCCTGGGGGTTTTTGGGATCGCCGATGACGATTTCTTCACCGACGCGGCGTGTGAGTGCGAGCATGCCTTGGTCTCCTGACCCTGCCAGCCAAGTCCACTTTTATGCTGTGGCTTGGAGATTCTCGTCCTGAGGCCCGCCGGTACATGGCGGGGGGGGTTAGCTCACCTGTTCGACGCCGGTGATTTCGGGGATCTTTTCCCGGACGTTCCGCTCAATACCCATGTGCAGCGTCATGCTGCTGGACGGGCAGCCGATGCAGGCCCCGTGCAGACGGACCTGAACCACGCCCTCGTCCGTCACGTTGACCAGTTCCAGGTCGCCGCCGTCGGACTGCACCGCCGGGCGGATGCGTTCGATGACCTGCTCCACGCGTTGGAAGAGGGTCTGTGAGTCCTGGGATGTCTGTTCGTCCTGAGTCATCATGCTCCTTGGCAAACCGGGGGTCGGCCCGAGTGTCCCTATGTGGGGCATTCCGAGGAAGTGCCTTGTCGATCCGGGTTCCGGGGCGACCCTTCATCATAGGTCGGCCAGCCAGATCAGACAATCCAGCCAGGGCCGTAACGCCCCCTAGGCCCTCTGGGCCAACAGGTTTAGCGGTGAGCCTTCGGCATCAAATCGTATAATCAATTTAATTGCAATGATTTGCATTCATACAAAGGGTGCCGCCGGCAAGCCATCTAAGCCCCGAAGCTTTACCGCTAAATCCGGTGCAAAAAGTGTGAATAGCCCTGTCTGGTTTGACCTTTAGGCTGGGGGATGCTAAATTTTCCGACCCACAAGTCTCAGGTAAAGAGAACTTGGTGGCCGGTGGGAGTCAGTGCTGTTTTAGCGGCGGCCAGATGTTAGGGGCGCGGATTGGTACAAGGCCAGTTCGACGCCCCTTGTCAATCGGATTGAAGTCGCTAAAGTGCCGAGTCTTGAGGTTCGGACACAGCCACAAGCGTCAAGGGTGCCGGGCTGTATGAGTAGACATGGCCGCCACCCTAGCTCAGTGGTAGAGCACTCCCTTGGTAAGGGAGAGGTCGTGGGTTCGAATCCCATGGGTGGCTTTCAGGACGGCTTGTAATGTGTCGGGCATCGGCCCGGCTGCCGACCGATGTGTATTGAAAACCCGATCACGGTCAGGCCCGCTGACGTCTAACACAGCGGACCACAAACGACCAGATAACTCAGACTGTTAGACGGAGGTTTTAGACGATGGCGAAGGCTGTATTCGAGCGTACCAAGCCCCACGTAAATGTCGGCACGATCGGTCACGTTGACCATGGCAAGACCACCCTGACCGCGGCCATCACCGCCGTCCAGGCAGAAAAGGGTCTCGCTACACACAAGCCCTACGACGAGGTCGCCAAGGCGTCCGAATCCGACGGCCGTCGTGACGCCACCAAGATCATGACGATCGCCACCTCGCACGTCGAGTACGAAACAGAAAATCGGCACTACGCCCACGTCGACTGCCCGGGCCACGCCGACTTCGTCAAGAACATGATCACCGGTGCCGCACAGATGGACGGAGCGATCCTCGTCGTCTCCGCCGCCGACGGCCCGATGCCACAGACCCGCGAGCACGTCCTGCTTGCCCGCCAGGTCAACGTACCCAAGCTCGTCGTCTTCCTGAACAAGATCGACCTCGTCGACGACCCCGAGCTGCTCGAACTCGTCGAGATGGAAGTCCAGGAACTCCTGGCCAAGTACCAGTTCGAGGACGACACCCCGATCATCAAGGGTGCCTCGTTCCCCGCGCTGTCCAACCCTTCCGATCCCGAGGCCGCCAAGTGCATACAGGAACTGATGGAGGCCATCGACACCTGGATCCCCGAGCCCGAGCGTGAGACCGACAAGCCCTTCCTGCTGTCGGTCGAAGACGTCTTCTCCATCAAGGGCCGCGGCACCGTCGCCACCGGGCGTATCGAACGCGGCATCGTCAAGGTCGGCGACGCCGTCGAGATCGTCGGATTCACCGACACCCAGAAGACCACCGTTACCGGCGTCGAGATGTTCACCAAGACACTGGACGAAGGCATCGCTGGCGACAACGTCGGCTGCCTCCTGCGGGGTGTTGAAAAAGACAACATCGAACGCGGACAGGTCCTCGCCAAGCCAGGCTCCATCACCCCTCACACCAAATTCGAGGGTGAGATTTACGTCCTGACCAAGGAAGAGGGCGGGCGTCACACCCCGTTCTTCGCCGGCTACAAGCCACAGTTCTACTTCCGCACCACCGACGTGACCGGTGCCATCGAACTGACCGGCGGCGCAGAAATGTGCATGCCCGGCGACAACATCACCATGAAGATCGATCTGGGCGAGAAGCCCATCGCTATGGAAGAAGGCGTCCGTTTCGCCGTCCGTGAAGGCGGCCGTACCGTCGGTGCCGGCGTCGTCACCAAGGTCGTAGAGTAAACTTAATAAAGCCCGCGATGGTATCGCGGTACCCCGGTGAAAACATCGCCGGCATTGTAGAGGTGATTCATGGCTAAGAAAGCCGGTGCAACCGAATATGTGTGGCTCCAGTGCAGCGAGACAGGTGACCTGAATTATCGCACACCTGTGAACGTCAAGGGCGGCCTCCCCGAGAAGCTCAAGGCCGGCCTTAAGAAGTACTCGCCGCGCCTACGCAAGCACACGCTGCACAAGATCAAGCGGAAATAATCAAGGGGCTTGAGGCTTGAGTCCCGTGGCTTAAGTAGCCACGACACGAACTCAAGCCGCCTCAAGCCTGCTCTTACGCCAGTAGCTCAATTGGCAGAGCAGCGGATTCCAAATCCGCAGGTTGGAGGTTCGAGTCCTCCCTGGCGTGTGTGGGTGGGGCGGGCCGGTTCGCAACCCGGTTTGGCCCGCCGTCGTGTTAGGAATGCTATCTCGCTGTTAGCTAGTAGACCGATGGCTGGATCGGAACATCGACTAACGGCTAATAGCTAGCAGCTAAAGGCTTCTTAAACCATGGCTTTATCTATCTACAAACCCGGGCAAGGCTACTACACCCGGATGCTCTCCGCCGTCGGCGTCGGCGTCATCGTCCTCTCCGGAGTCGCTTGGCTCTGGGAAAAGTTTACGACCATCGACGCCATCCCCACCAAGCAGATGCTCTACTACCAGGCCGGCATGGCCGTGGGCATGATCGCCGTCTTCGGCACCATCGTCTACTTCCTCCTGAACAAGCCCCGAATCGCCGACTTCATGATCGCCACCGAGGCCGAGATGAAGAAGGTCAACTGGCCTAGCAAAAAAGAAATCATCGGCTCCACATGGGTCGTGATCTGTGGCACCGCCTTCATCGCCACACTCCTCTATGTAATCAACATCGGGTTCACCACCCTGTTCATCTGGATGAACCTCCTGGAAGGATGACCCGGGCGATGCCCATCGGCGTCACGGCTCAAGGTAACAAATAATGGCCGAAGATAACCTCATCCAGGACGAACACGCCTCCACCGACGCGCCTCAAGACCAGGACGCGCCGGCACAGGCAGACGCCGCGCCCGCACAGGACCAGGCCGCACCCGATCAGCCCGCCGACCCATCCCCAGCCCCCGCTGCGGATGCCCCGGCCCCCGATGACGTCCCCACCCAATTCGCAGGTGATGCCGACGACGACGAACTGCTGGTCACCCCCGGCATGAACTGGTTCGTCCTTCGTGTCGCTTCCAACAAAGAAGACTCCGTCCGCGAGACCCTCCTGCGTAAGATCAAGATCGAAAACTTCGAGCACCTGGTCAACCGCATACTCGTCCCCACCGAAAAAGAAAAAATCATCAAGGGCGGCAAGCAGAAGATCGTCGAGAAAAAACTCTACCCCGGTTACGTCTTCGTCGAGATGAAACTCGAAGACGACGGCCGCATCCCACAGGACGTCTTCTTCCTCATCAAGGAAACCACCGGCGTCGGTGACTTCATCGGCACCGCCGGCAGACCGTCACCCATGTCGATCCCCGAGATCGAAAAAATGCAGATGGCCTCCAAGCCCGCAGACGAACAACCCATCGTCAAGATGGAGTTCGAGAAGGGCGACCACATCAAGATCTGCGAGGGCCCCTTCGAGAACATGGAAGGCACCGTCGACGAGCTCCTACCCGACCAGGGCAAGGTACGCGTCGTCGTCATGATCTTCGGCCGAGCCACACCCGTCGAACTGGAATACTGGCTCATCGAAAAATTCGAAGAATAAGCCACCCCGGTTTCCCGGCCTACGCGGATCCAATACGCCCAGGCAAATGCCGCGACTTATAGACCCTCCGCCCCTAAATAAACCCGTCTCCCCCAAACGTCCCCAGCCGGGCGTTTTTTTATTACCCCCATATCACCCTCCAGCAACCCTGATTCACAAGTCCCCCAACCCATCTCATTCGGATAACAGGCGAATAAATCACCTGTTAGGAGAAGTTTTCAAGCCCCACCCCCCGGTCTATCCGATGATTGGGATACAGGGTTCTTTACCCCGCTTGGAGCCTAGCCTTGAGTGTCATCGGAACCGGTCTTGCCGCCGCGGTCGCCCAGACGGGCCTGCAATCCCAGCAGGTCGCACGTCAGCGCGATAAACGCGAAAACAACCGGACCCGTCAGGCCCAGCGTGACACCGAGGTCTTCGAGACCCGCCTGATCGGCTTGGAAGAGCACGACGGCGACGAACAAGCCACACGCCTCCACGTCGACAACCAGCAGCCAGACCCCCAGCACGCCGAGTACAGCGAGCCCAACGAACACCCCGCAGATGACCCCCAGCCCGAGGCCCCAGCCGACGCCGCCTCTCCGGGCCTCCCAGATGCCGACACCCTCATGCGTCAGCTCGCCGCCACCGCCGACCCCGCTATCCAGCGCAAAGCCACCGCCCACCCCTCCCCGGACACCTCCGGCTCTTCCGGGGCCGACGCCAACGCCCTCTACACCCACATCGACATCCAGGCCTGACCCCCAGCCCCTGGAAGTCACCCATCACACGAATCGCCGCGACTTCTCGCCCTAATCCTGCGCTTCTCCCTACCCCCGATTTCACATCATCAATCATCAATCACACTTCATAAATCCCCCCCCCTCACACCCCTCCGGGGGCCGGGGGCGGTTACAATCTCATCCATGTGGCCAACCCTCTTCACCATCGCCGCCGTCGCCTGCGTACTGCTCCTCCTCGCCGCCGTCCGCCTCTGGACCCAGCGCCAGGCCCTCCGCGCCGACCGCGACCGCCTCGCCTCCGACCTGACCCAGCGTGAAGCCGCCATCGAAGGCTACCTCGACGAGGTTCAACGCCTCCGAGACGCCGTCAACGAAAAAGAAAACCAACTCACCGAACACCGTGCCAAGCACGAAGGCATCGACGACAAGTTCAAAGCCCTCGCCAACGATGTCCTAAAACAATCCAACGAGCAGTTCCTCCAACTCGCCAAGAAAACTTTCGACGGCGAACAAAAAGACGCCGCCGCCCAACTCGAACAGCGCAAGCAGGCCATCGAGTCACTCATCAAACCCATCCGCGAATCACTCGACAAACATTCCAAAGCCGTCACCGACATCGAGAAAGACCGCAAGCAGGACCAAGGCTCCCTACGCCAACACCTCACCTCCATGATCGATGTCCAGCGCCGCCTCGGCGATCAGACCACCGCGCTGACCACCGCACTCAAAGGCTCCGCCACCGCACGTGGCCGATGGGGCGAGATCACACTCCGCCGCGTGGTCGAGATGGCCGGCATGTCCGCCTACTGCGACTTTGATGAGCAGGTCACCATCTGGAACGGCGAAGCCAGCCTCCGCCCCGACATGGTCGTCAACCTACCCTCAAGCCGATCCATTGTCATCGACGCCAAAGCCGTCGGTGCCAATTACTTCCAGGCCATGGAATCCACCGACCCCGATCAACGCAAACAACTACTCATCAAGCACGCCGCCGACCTCCGCTCCCGCGTCACCGAACTCTCCCGCAAGTCCTACGCCCAGAGCCTCACCCAAGCCCCCGACTTCGTCGTCCTCTTCGTCCCCGGCGAAGCCTTCCTCACCGCCGCACTCGACGCCGAGCCCGGGCTGGCCGAGTCCGCTATGGCCAATCCCAACTGCGTCGTCATCGCCACCCCCGCCATACTCATCAGCCTGCTGCGAGTCGTTGAGATGGGCTGGCGCGAAACCCGCATGGCCGAAAACGCCCGCAAGATCAGCGACCTGGGCAAAGAACTCCATAAGCGTGTCGCCGACGCCACTGTCCACATCGACAAGCTCGGCTCCAACCTCGGCCGAGCCGTCAAAGCCTACAACGACTTCGTCGGCAGCTTCGAAACAAGAATCGTCAGCAGCGCCCGCAAATTCAAGGACCTGGGCGCCGACTCCCCCAAAGAACTCCCCGCCGACCCCGCACCCCAGATCGAGATTATCCCCCGTGAGGTGAAGCAGTCTGCGTCTACCGACTGATGTTACACCCTGTTTTTCAATATCCGCAGACTAATAGCCAGCGGTCCGCCGCCTGTTAGTCTGCGGCTGTTGATGTGTTAGTCGTGTGATCCATCACCGACGCCCCACACTCCGGGCAGGATCCATCGGGCGTACCACGCAGGTCGTAACCGCAGGAGATGCACTTCAAATACTTACCCCGCCAATTGGTAGGTGGATAAGGTTTCAGGCTTGGAAACCACCAGCCACTTCCAGAAATGAAAATCAGTGGTAAGTTCATAATGCACAATATGAGTAAGAATAACACTAGGCTCCAGATACTGAATGGCATGTCAAGCGGTGATGGTGTACGTACGCGATCTAGTTCTCCATCAACCCTTAGAGCAATAAGTATGGCGTCAATGCATAACATAAGAATCACATGAAGCCTTAATAAGTTGATTTTCCTGTGGCTCCTCCATGATTGATAAACGCCAATAATCGCCACTACATAGTTGATCGCCAAGACAAAGAATAGACAAGATATCAAGCCAAAGAATCTTTCCCTTGGATCTGATATATACGTCGCAAGACCGAAAGGGGCACATGTGAAGAAAAACAGCGCGGGGATCACCGCCGAGATTGTTACTACCTTTTGAAATCCACCGGTGTAGAAATCTCTATATACAGTTGTTTGTTCGCGGTTGGACAGCATTGTTTGGCCGTAATTCAATACAAGCGTTCATTGAGCATTTACACATACGGCAACTGCCCTTTCTTCGCCTTGGACACCTCCACCAACAACTCACTCACCTTCCCCGACATCGCCTCAAAGCAGCGTTTGCCTTTCTCGGCCGTCGCTTTGGACGGATCGCCCGCACCGGTATCAGGATGGACCTTCGACCACGGGCGCGGTGTCCAGACTCCGGGCTGGCGGGTGGTTTTTAAGTCGATCTTGTTGGTCGCACCCGGGCCGGCCTGATCCATCGCCACCAGGTCCGGTGTCAGGTGCATCATCAGGCTGGTCTCTAGTTCACCCGCATGGTCGCCTGGACCATTTCCGGGGGCAGCGAAGATTGCATCCACAACATCCGGGATCAATTGCCAGAAGTTGACCACGAGAATGAGCATGTCGGTTTTTTCTTGCAGATCGCGGACCAGGGGCTTGAACTCGTTGCCGCCGTGGCCGTTGAGGATGACGAGTTTGTCGATATTTTGTTTTTGCAGTGAGTTCGCCACATCCCCGAGGATCGCCGCCGCGGTCGCGGTGCCGATGCTGATGGTGGCGACCTGGTCCAGTTGCTGCCCATCGTTTCCAAACGGGATCGTCGGCAGCACCACCACCTTCGCCCCGCGCTGCACCGCCGCCCCCGCCGCATGCTCGGCTAAACACTGCGCCTCGTACACATCCGTCCCATGCGGCAGGTGATAATTGTGCGCCTCGGTCGCCCCCCATGGCAGCACCGCCACGTTCGGCCGATCATCGAGCAACTGCCGATAGTTCGCTTCCATCAATACATGTTTTCGTGGTGGCATTCGATGACCCTCCGATGCATTCGTATCCCGGCGCCCCGGGGATAACATCCCCGGCTTTATACAACCCCCAACCCCTAACCCCCCATCTTCGGCAACTCCGCATCCACTTCCGGGAAGTACCTTCGGATCACCGAGCAATCGAACTTACTCATGATCGAACTGGCCGGCTCACGTTCAAGCAGAAACTTAAACGCCTTATTAACCACCTTCGACGGCGCAATCGCACCCCGGCTCCACAGGTCGTAGTCCTGAAAACTCAGCGTCACGTCATACTCATGGTGCTTCCCCGCATCAAAAACACTGACCTTGTAGGCCCAGTTGTTCTTGCCCTCGATTTCCTCACCGATCTCGATCTCAGCCATGCCCAGGCTCCCTACGGGTGATATCAATCCGTCACCTGTACAATACCCGAGTCACCGGAAACAAGAAACGCAGCACGGCCTCTTAACGCCTTGATGCTAAATACGAGCCGCCCGACCCCCGGCACCCGCCGCCCTCAATAAAGGAGAACGCAATGAAGCACCACGCCCACCGATTATTCAGGCTCGTTCTTGCAGTCCTTGTCCTCACCGCAGGGCTGGTCGCACAAACTGCCACCGCCGAGGAAACAACCCCGATTAGCTTCGGCGAAGAAGCGATCCAGATCGCACGCAGCTACGACGACGGCGGCGGTTACATTTGGAAAGGCTCCACCGGCGTCTGTGAAACACTCACGCACCAAGGAAAAACCGTCCTCGAAAAACAGCCCAAAGGCACTTACTGCTGCGGCTTCACCCTCCAGGTCGCCTTCAAACTCGCACAGAACCACGACCTCTTCGAAGGTAAAACCTACAAACAAGTCAAACGCTTCCAACGAGAATGGTACGGCTCAACCGATGACTCGGGCGAAACACAATGCACCCTCGCCATGACGAACCTCGGCGTCGGCCACGCCGTCACCCACGACGACGCCCGCCCCGGCGACTTCGCCAACTACTGGCGCACCAAGTCCGGCCACAGCGTCATCTTCCTGAACTGGACCACCGACGACCACGGCAACCGCACCGGCATCCACTACCGCTCCAGCCAGTCCAAGACCGACGGCATCGGCGACCGCACCGAATACTTCAAAAACCACGGCGGCCACATCGACCCC
>JAJDCX010000002.1 GCA_029260615.1 Phycisphaeraceae bacterium
CTGATAGAGTCCTGGCGGTTGAACGTAGCCCTGTCCCGCGCGTTGGCTCGGCCCGGGTTGCTCCTGCCGCTTTCTTTTGCGCTGCTGATCCTGATCGGTACGCCGTTACTAATGTCACCCCGCGCCACGCCGCACGTCTTCGATGAATCGCTGAACGCATTCGTTCCCGCCGGCGAACCGATCACATTTGGCGAGGCCCTTTTTACATCCACCAGCGCGGTCTGTGTCACCGGCCTGACACTCCGCGACACCGCTCGAGACTTCACGCCCTTCGGCCTAGCCATCATCGGCTCCATGATCCAACTTGGCGGTCTGGGCATCATCATCTTTGGCTCCATGCTCGTGACCCTCCTCGGCCAGAACCTCTCACTTAAAGAAAACCTCAACCTCCGGGACATGCTCAACGACCAGCCCATGCACAAACTCCGCGGCTTCGTGCGCTTCATCGTCCTGACCACGATCGGCATCGAACTGATCGGGGCCGCCGTGATGTACCCCCTCTGGGACGACCCCGTCGGCGGCGTCCTGACCACTGCCCAGCGTGCAGGCATGAGCCTCTTCCACGCCGTCAGCGCCTTCTGTAACGCCGGGTTCGATATCACCGGGCAAAGCCTGGTCGGCTACCGACACACGCTGCTGACACACGCCGTCATCGTCCCGCTGATCGTGGTGGGGGGGTTTGGTTTCCCCGCACTTGAAAACCTCTTTAGCGTGGCACGCGCCCGACTAGGTAGTTTGTTTCGCTACCGACCCGTCCGACCCGGGACACCGACCGATCTCACCGCCGGCCGTCTGTCTCTACATACAAAGATCGTCCTGGCCGCCACCGCCTCTTTATACCTCTGGGGTGTTGTGACCATCGGTGCAGGCCAGTTGATGCCCTACCTCCACGAGTCGATGCAGCAGGGGGTCACCGCACACGTTGATCGCCCAGACCCATTAAACGCCTCAACCTTTGGCGGCCTGCTCGCAGACGCCAGCTTCATGTCCGTAACCTCGCGCACGGCTGGGTTCAACACCATCCCCATGGACGACCTGCAACCCGCCGGCCGGTTAGGCGTCATGACCCTCATGATGGTCGGCGGATCGCCCGGCTCAACCGCAGGGGGCTTCAAGACCACCGTGATCGCGCTGCTGGTCCTCTCGGTCGTCGCCACCGTCCGTCAGCGCCCCCGCGCCGAGGCGTTTGGCCGAACCATCGCCGACTCATTGGTACGCAAGGCCGCCACCATCGGGCTGTGCTACCTCCTACTTGTGACCATCTCCACGATGCTGCTTTGCCTAAGCGAACCGTTCACGTTCCAGGCGTTGGCCTTCGAGGCAGTCAGCGCATCGACGACCACCGGCCTGTCCCTGGGCATCACCGAAGATTTGACCGGGTTCGGCCGGGCGGTGATCATCGCCACGATGTTCCTGGGCCGCGTAGGCCCGTTGGCGCTGCTGGGCGCGATGACCTTCTCACGCGGCACGGATCGCCCGTACCGCTACGCACACGAGGCCGTAGCGATTGGGTAAACGAAATCATCACGAAAACGGGAGCATGACATGCGTTTTGCGGTAATCGGGCTTGGGCAATTCGGTGCGAGGCTCGCCAGCAACCTGTCGTCGGCCGGCCAGGAAGTGATCGGGATCGATAAAGACCCCTTGCTGGTCCAGGAGATGCGCGACCGGGTCACCCTCGCGGTTGCTCTGGATGCCACCGACGAGCAGGCGCTTCGGACACAGGGCGTGGACAACGTGGATGTCGCCGTGGTCAGCGTGGGACGCGACTTCCAGGCCACCACGTTGGCCACCGTGGTCCTTAAGCAGATGGGGGTGCCCCGTGTGATCTCCCGTGCCAACTCCCCGGTCACTGCCCAGATCCTCGCGAGGATCGGTGCCGACGAAGTCGTGATGCCCGAAGACGAGTCGGCCGACCGCTGGACTCACAAACTGGTCAGCCCCCAGTTCCTCAAACAAATCGAATTGGATGCGGGCCACAGCCTCGTCGAGATGAAAACCCCCAAGGCCTGGGTCGGCCAGACACTCGCGGGCCTACGCCTCCGCGCCGAGATGGGCCTGCACGTCGTCGCCATCCGTGGCCCATCCAGCGACGGTGCAGGCCCGGTACGCATCCCCGGCCCCATCGAGCCCCTCGCCGCCGAGGACACCCTTATGCTCATGGGTAAAGATGAAGACCTGGAAAAAATCCAAGCCTGAACGCATATAACTCGCTTGGTTTTCAATCCATAGAACATCCTTGCCTGTCAACAGGCCCGTCGGGGTTCGCCCGGATCGCCGCGCGGAGATATCATGGCGGTTTCGCCGGAGGTCGGGCTGTGATGCCTGCTTCGGCGAGTTAAGACAGCCGTTGTTGGCAGGCGATCGCATCAACCTGGACACAAAGTCGCGTTCATGAACATAGTCATCTGTGGCGCAGGCGAAGTCGGTCGGCACTGTGCCGAAGTCCTCGCCGCCCAAGGCCACAACATCACCGTCATCGACCAGCAGGCCGAGACCCTCTCGGACCTCGACGACGCGCTGGACGTGCGGAACCTGGTAGGCCACGGGGCCCACGCCGACGTCTTATTAGAAGCCGGCTGCGCCAAGGCCGATCTGGTCATCGCCGCGATGCATAGCGACGAGATGAACCTGCTCTCCGCCTCGATCGCCAAGGCCCTGGGCGCAGGCAAGGTCATCGCACGGGTCCACCACTCCGCCTACTTCGAGAAACGCGGCCTGGACTACGCACGGCACATGGGGATCGACCACTTGGTCTGTCCCGAGTTCTCCACCGCGCTAGCCATCGCATCGACACTCCGCAGCCCCGGCTCCCTGGCAATCGAGCAGTTCGCCCGCGGCCAGGTCGAGATGCAGCAGTTCCCCGTATCCGACACCGCCAAAGCCGTCGGCACCGTGTTAGCATCACTGAAACTCCCCGCCTCCTCCCGGCTGGTCGTCCTCGAGCGCGAGGGCACCGCCTTCCTCCCCGATGCACACACCGTGATTCAAAAGGGCGACATCGTCACACTCATCGGCGAGTCCGCCGGGTTTGACAAGGCCCGCAAACTCTTCGATACCCAGACCGGTCGCAGCCGGCGCATCATTATCCTCGGCGGAACAGCGCAGTGTGTCTGGGTCTGCCGCGCCCTCAAAGACCGGGGATTCTCGATCCGGGTCTTCGAGAGGCACGAGGCCCGTGCCCGTGAACTCGCCGAAAAACTCGAATGGGTCACCGTCCTCCACGTCGATGCGATTAACACCGACGCCCTCAAGGACGAGCGCGTGGACCTGGCCGACGCCTTCCTCGCGCTGACCGTGGAGGAGGAACGAAACATCCTCGCCGCCGCCCGCGCCAAGAGCATGGGCGTCAAGAGCGCGGTGGCACTGCTCCAGAGATCGACCTACCAGCACCTCCTGGGCCACGTCGGGATCGACAAGGCTTTCAGCCCCAGGACCACCGCAGGGAACGAGGTGCTTCGACTCATTGAGACCGGGCCGGTCAAACACCTGACGACCTTAGCCGAGGGGATCGCCGAGGTTTATGAGTTGGACGTCCCGATCGGCGCGACCCGCTCGGTCAACAAGCCACTCAAAGAGGTCAAACTCTCCGCCAACACGATCCTCGCAGCGGTCCAGCGTGACGACGATGTTTTCGTCCCCGGTGCCGACAGCCAGATCCACCCCGGCGATACCGTCATCGCCATCGCCCCCGCCAACGCACGCAAGGAGCTACGCAAACTCTTCCACGGCAAGTAGTGGGGAAGCTGTTAGCCCCGATACCCGACTCCCCCATGAACCTCCGCTACGTCATCCGAGAACTCGGCCTAGTCATGATCGTGCTGTGCCTGTGCATGGTCGCGGTGATGGGCTGGGCTGCGCAGAACTGGGCGGGGGGAGACACAGACGAACGACTCGCCGTGCTTGCACTCACCATGAGCGCAGCCGTCGGCGCAGTCGCCGGCCTGGCGTGCTGGCTCTTTGGCAGCCGAAGCGGCCAGGACTACTTGGGCCGACGTGAGGCCCTGCTGCTGGTTACGATGAGTTGGCTATTGGGTGCCGCCCTAGCGGGCCTGCCGTACTACGCATGGGCCTGGATCGAAAACACCGCCTTGGTCGATCACACCTTCGGATCGTTCACCGCCTGCTACTTCGAGGCGATGAGTGGCCTGACCACCACCGGCGCGACCGTCTTGGATGACGTCGACTCAATCCCCAAAGGCCTGCTGCTCTGGCGGGCGATGACACAGTGGCTCGGCGGGCTGGGCATTGTCGTCCTCTTCGTCGCCGTCCTCCCGACACTCGGCGTTGGCGGCAAAAAACTCTTCCAGGTCGAAGCCCCCGGCCCCCAGCAGCAGGGCGTCCGACCACGCATCCGAGAAACCGCACGCATACTCTGGCTGATCTATCTTCTACTTACCGGCATCCAGATCCTGTTGCTAAAACTTGCCGGGTTGGACTGGTTCGATTCGGTCTGCCACACCTTCGCCACCCTCGCCACCGGCGGGTTCAGCACACACAACGCCAGCATCGGCGGATACGACAGCTGGGCCGTCGATCTGATTACCATCGTCTTCATGGTCCTCGCCGGTGTGAACTTCGGCCTGTACTACCAACTCGCACGCCGCCGCTTCGGCACCGTCTGGCGCGACCCCGAACTGCGCGTCTACCTGGGCATCCTCCTGCTGGCGACCATCATCATCGGGTTCAGCATCTACGGCCGAACCAGCACCCTGATGACCGGCAATGAACGCATCGTCGGTGTAGCCGAGGCCGCACGCGAGAGCGCCTTCCAAGCCGTCTCCATCCAGACCACCACCGGGTTCTCCACCGCCGACTTCGACCTCTGGGGTTTTGTCCCACAGGCCGTCCTCATCACACTCATGTTCGTCGGCGCCTCGGCCGGGTCCACCGGCGGGGGGATCAAGGTCATCCGCATCATGGTCGCCGCCAAGGTCATGTTCGCCGAACTGGAGCGAGTCTTCCGCCCCAACGTCGTCCGCACCACCCGTGTCGGCACAGGCGTGGTCGACTCCGAGATGAAGCAGGCCGTCCTGGTCTACGTCTTGGGAATCATCGTGCTGTTCCTGCTGGGGACGCTCGCCTTGAAGTTGCTGGAACCCTCCGGCACCCTGGACTTCACCACCGCCGCCACCGCCAGTGCCGCGACATTGAATAACATTGGTCCGGGCCTAGGACTCGTCGGAGCCACCCACAACTACGGCTTCTTCAGCGCCCCAAGCAAAATCGTCCTCAGCCTCCTGATGGTCCTGGGCCGCCTGGAAGTCTACGCCGTCCTCGTCCTGATCCGCCCCGCATTCTGGTGGTCTGACTAACCCACCTTGACCCCCACGCCCCATCCCTGAACAATACACTCTGATACCTGATACCTGATACCTGATACCTGATATGCCAATCCCCGATCAAGACATCGTCAACGTCGAAGTCCCTGCCCTGACCCCCGCTCAGGCGTTCTTCCTCCCCGAGGTCTTCAAGGGCCTGGGCACCACCCTCAAGCACATGGCCAAGGCCGTCGCGCGCGGCAAGGGCAACCTCGCCATGGCCTACCCAGAGGAACGCCGGGAAAACATCCCCGTCGAGGAGGGTGGCATGAACGTCGGCAACTTCCGGGGCGTCCACCGTCTGAACCGCGATGAGGATGGCCGGGTCCGCTGCGTCGCCTGCTTCATGTGCGCCACCGCCTGCCCCGCCAACTGCATCCACATCGAAGGCACCGAGGCCCCCTGGGACGACCGCGAAAAATACCCCGCCAAGTTCGACCTCGACGAGCT
>JAJDCX010000003.1 GCA_029260615.1 Phycisphaeraceae bacterium
TCGAAATAGCCCTGCAGGGGGTTGTCGTCCTGATCTTCGTATTCTTCGTGTTCGTTTGTCATGGGCATGGGCTCACAGTCAGGTAATCACACAGAGACACCGAAGCATGGAGAACAGGAAGAGTGTATCCGCAGATTGCGCAGATGTCGCAGATGAAGAAAAGAGAGAATGAGTCCCACTCAAATCTGTGTCATCTACGCAATCCGCAGTTGGCTTCTCTTCTTAGCATTTCATTTCTCAAAAGCCTGGATGGCTTGGTCGATGGTGAATGCGTTTTCGTAGAGGGCTTTGCCGACGATCGCGCCTTGGATGGGAAGTTCGCGCAGTGCAGTCAGGTCGTCAAGTGTGCCGACCCCGCCGGAGGCGACGACGGGGACGTCGGTGGCTTGGGCGATCTCGCGTGTGGCGGGGATGTTGGGGCCTTTGAGCGTGCCGTCGGTAGCGATGTCGGTGTAGACGATGGCGGCGAGCGGCCAGTCGGTAACGGCCTTGGCGACGTCTAGTGCGGTCTGTTCGCTTGTTTGTTCCCAGCCGTCGGTGGTGACTTGGCCGTGCTTGGCGTCCAGGCCCAGGACGAGTCGGCCGCGGTAGGTGGGGTTGCCCATGAGGGCCTCGAACCATGACCAGTTCTTCAGTGCGGCGGTCCCTACGACGACGCGGTTGACGCCTGCGTTGAGGAGTGTGTCGATGACGGATTCGGATCGGACCCCCCCACCGACCTCGACGCTAAGGCCGGTGTCGTGGCAGATTTTTTCGATGAGGCCGGCGTGTGTGAGCTTGCCGGTTCGAGCGCCGTCGAGGTCGACGACGTGAAGCCAGGTTGAGCCGGCGTCACGGAATTGCTTGGCCTGATCGACGGGGTCGGCCTGGTAAGTGGTCTGTCGGTCGTAGTCGCCTTGTGTGAGGCGGACAACTTGGCCGTTGCGTAGGTCGATGGCGGGGAAGAGGTGCATGGGGGTGTTGGGTCTGGGGTCTAGGGTTCGGGGTCTGGGGTTACGGGAAAGAATGGATGCTAAAAGTAACTAGCTTACTCTCCCCAGGGTTTGGTGATGTCATCGTTGGGGTGTTCGTGGTGTTTGCGGGCGAGCTGGGTGTAGTGCGGTGCGAGCCAGTTAAGAAAATCTTTTTCCTTGTCACTGACGGGTCGGACGATCTTGCCGGGGATGCCCATGACGACCATGCCATCGGGTACGACCATGTTTTCTTTGACCAGTGCGCGTGCTGCGATGAGGCATCCTTTGCCGACGACGGACCCGCCGAGGAGGACGGCGCCCATGCCGATGAGTGATCCGTCGCCTACGGATTTGCCGTGGACGATTGCGCCGTGACCGATGCTGACGTTTTCGCCGATGTGGTTGTCCGTGCCTCCGTCGCAGTGGACGACGACGTTTTCCTGGCAGTTGGTGCCTTGGCCGACGGTGATGGCGGCGACATCACCGCGGACGACGGCCCCGTGCCAGAGGTTAACCCCCTGACCGAGGGCGACTTGGCCCATGACACGGGCGGTGTCGGCGAGGTAGACGTTTTGGACTTTTCGCATATTCATCGGGCGGTATGGTAGCGGATCGTTGGCAAATCGGGGGTGTCTGGCTAGCGTCTGGGGCAATCCGGGGGTTGATCGGTGGTCGATTATTTTTGGTGGTGCCTGGTTGCCCAAAAGGGATCGGCATGTATTATATGTACGTTGCAAAGATTTAGCATGAACTCGAGCACCTTCCACAAGTTCGCCATCATTTGGCTGGCGTTGTGGTTTGGCGTGATCGTGCCGAGCCATAAGCGTGGGGTGGTGCTGCTGCCTGGGGGTGGTTCACCCCCCGCGAGTACGGCTCAAGCGGGTGAACCCTGCCCATTGGCGCAGATAATGGCGGCGTCTGGGAAGTGCTGTCCGTCTTCGGGCTCCTCCAATTCGTCAACGCCCGGCGTCCCGGTGACCCACTGCGCGGTCTGCTACCTCAGCGGCATCCTGGATGTGCCAACCGCGCCGGACCTGGCACCTAAGCCGATTGAGCTTTTAGAAATCCTCCCCTGGCCCAAGCCGGTTGCGATTGCTTCGGCCCCGACCGCGCACATCTACTTCGGGCGCGCCCCGCCACCAGCCTCATACGCATGATTCTAGGTTGCTGTTGGTCATAGCTGGGGCATGATGTGCCCGCTGTGGTTTCTAGGCGGGTTCATTGCTGCGCAAGCATCATTGTTTTTGGGTGGCGTGACTACGGAGTGCCGGTGTTGAAGCGTCCAAAAGGGTTCTCCCTTATTGAACTACTGGTGGTCTTGAGCATCATCGCTTTGTTGCTCGGGTTGCTGTTGCCTGCGTTGGGCGCGGCAAAAGAGAGCGGCCGAGCCGTGGTATGCCTGTCCAATCTTCGGACGATCGGGCAGGCTGTGGTGATGTACGCAGGAGATAACGATGGCCAGTTCCCGATTTCGACCCACACGGTTCACGGCCCCAGCGTATGGCTGGTCAGCTTGCAATCCTACGGCGTGACAAGCGGTTCGCGTAAGTGCCCGAGTGATCCAGACGAGGACAGGCCGGCCAGCTACGCGACTAACGACTACATGGAGCCGGACTTCACAGGCTCAACAAGCCCGTACCCGGTCTTCACCCGTTGGTCTCAGGTACCCAGCGCCAGCCTGGTGGTCTACAGTTCACACGTTCGTGGGCCGGGGTTTTTGGACCATCTGCACGCTCGGCTGAATAACTGGACAATGCCAGATCAGATATTCGACGCTCTCGCGGTCAATACACACCGTGGAGCCGCTAACTACCTGTTTGTCGATGGGCACGCCAAGTCTATCGCCTGGAAGCAGATCGCTACGTCATTCAGTGAAGATCACAATTTTTTCAATCCATCCCGGGTTCCATGAGCCCACTCATTTTTATATCCAATAAACACATAGATACAAGACAAGGATTCAAGACTTGAAAACATCACGATTACCAACCGCAATATATACCGTGGCCTTTGTGGTAAGCATCTCAGCTATTGACACTCATGCAGACGATGGGCACTTGACGCTGACGCGGCAGGGCAACTCACTGCAGATTACTACATACCCCACCGAGCCCCAACATACCATCGTCGGCGGAGAGGTTCTCGACGACGAAATCCCCGTGGAGTTTATGCTGACGACGAACACCATCGGGGGGGTGTTTGACGGTTTCTTTGGTGAGCCTACCTTCACACTGACCAGCGATATCTTCGCCAACACCCTGGGGGCTGGGGACTTCTTCTACGAGGTCTCGGTTTCACCGGTTGCCGGCATACCCGTTGGTGAAGTCGCGGGCCACGCCTCGGGCACTAACACCGCGATCTCCGATGGCCTGACCCGCCTGGAACGCAGCTTCCATGTGCCTGTAACTAACTTCGGTGGCGGCGTGCTGATCGGTGCGCACCCTCACGGCCAGTCGACCTTTGTAGACAGGCCCGGAGAATATCGGGTCACCCTGACAGCGTGGGATCAATTGTATGTCGACACCAGTGGATCGCTGGGCCTAGCAGATTCCAGTCCCGTATCTTTCCAAGTAAAGGTCGGGCTCAGCGGCGACCTTGATGCCGACGGCTTTGTCGGGATCTCTGACCTCAACATCGTGCTGGGGAACTGGAATCAGGACACACAGCAGGGAGACCCGTTGGCGGGTGATCCTAGCGGCGATGGGTTTGTCGGCATCGAAGACCTTAACGCGGTATTAGGCAACTGGAATGCGGGTACGTCCCCGCCACCGATAGGCGGGGTGGTGGTGCCCGAGCCGGCTTGTGGGCTGCTGTTGCTGGTCGGCTTGCTGACTGCGGGGCGGAGGGGAAGGCATGAGGGCTGATAGCGAGAGACATCCTGTTGGCTTCACCTTGATCGAGTTGATCGTGGTGATCTCGATCATCGCGTTGCTCGTAGGCATCCTGTTGCCTGCACTGGGTAAGTCCCGGGCTGTCGCTCGGCGTTTACAGTGCATGACGAAGATGATCAGCATCGGGCACGCGATCACGATGTACGCTACGGAACATGACGAACACTTCCCGCCGAGTGTTCATTCGTTCAGCGTGGCCGACCCGGTGGCGGCGTGGGACGTGCAGATCGCGCCGTACTTGGGTTACACCGCACTCGCTGCGGATCCCTTGAGCGTCAACATCTTCACCAGCCCTGAATTGGTTCGGCTCCGTTCCACGCTTTACCGCTGCCCGGAAGATGAGCGGGATGAGCCGGTGCCTACGTTTGCCCCGCCGGACTCTTACCTGAGCTATGGCAAGAGTGTCTACTATGAACTGCGTCCTGATTCGCCTGACCCGCAGGAAGCTGTGGTACTGGGTGGGAACACATGAGGGCGGACTCTGGACATCCCCCGGGCTTCTTCGACCGTGATGTTTGGTGAGATCGCGGGCGGGGCATACGGCGTGGATCACGTCATGGCTCACTTCTGGAAACTGGGGCGGACCGAACCGGGTGACGGGCTGGATCTTGTCCGCCACGGCTCGGCATCCAACTACACCTACGCCGACGGCCACGCCAGCAGCGCCGATTTCGCGGAGACCTTTGACATAGAAAAAAGATCGACCGGTGGAACCCGGCGACTGCGCGGTGATGTCGATCTCGATCTGCAACCCTGATTCAACAGAACGGCATCACAATCACGCCGCCCCACCGCTGCCGTCCGTCAACGCCTCGACCGCGCGCTGTGTCTTGTTTGCGACCTGCTCCCACCCGGACCGGTCGTTGGAAACATCGGTAAAGGTAAGGGGCTGACCGATCGTCAGGCTCACCCGCCGAGGGCGCGGGCACCGCTTGTCGCGCGGCAACGCTTCGCGCGTGCCGGATATCAGACAGGGCACCACCGGGACAGAGCTCTTCGCCACGAGCATGCCCAGCCCCGCTTTAAATGAACCGATCTTCCCGTCGGTGCTGCGTGTGCCTTCGGGGAATAAGACGAACGCGCACGGCTCGGAGATCAACCGCTTGCGTAGTTCACCCAGGACGTGTCGGCCGCAGTTGTTGCGCCAAAGCGGCAGCGCGTTGATGCATAGCGTTGCAAAGGCGGCCATGGCCGGGGTCTCGAAGAAGAAGTCGCCCGCGGCCAGTGGGAAGACCTTGTCTCGAAGCCGCCAGCGCTGCACTGACACCATCATCAGGGCATCGAGGTGGCTGCTGTGGTTCGCCACCATGACGTAAGGGGGTTGTGCGGGGATATTTTCTCGGCCCCGGATCGACATGCGATGGTAGACCCGCAGGTAGGTCCGCATCATCGCCCAGTAGGCGAAGTGTGTCCCCGTCTCGATCAACCCCGACTCGCGAGCTAGACTCATCGTGCGCTGCCGATGCGTCATGCCAAGATCGTTCGCGGGCTTAAGATCGAAGTCCTGCAAGGTCACGCTCTCTGGGTATTCGTCTCGGGAGGTTCGTCTCGGGGGTTCAGTCCGGGGGTTCAGCCCGCACCGCCGGTCAAGATACGCACGGGTTGGTCCAAGCCGATGCCTTGGAAGTATCTGATGTAATGGAACACCGCCGGGGCCACTAGAAGCAGGCTGTCAAAGCGGTCCAGCAGCCCGCCGTGGCCGGGGAGGACCGAGCCGGTGTCCTTGATCCCCACGTCCCGCTTGATCGACGAGAGCATCAGGTCGCCGAACTGCCCCGCCACACTGACGATCAGCCCAAGCCCGATGAGGTGGGCAGGTGAATCCATCACACCGTCGGCAAACACGCGATGCCCGACGATGGCTACCAGAGTCGTGGTTAGCACCAACGCCCCGGCGGCACCGCCGATTGTTTTGTTCGGGCTGGTTTGCGGGCAGAGTTTACGCCGACCAAACAGCTTGCCGGACAGGTAGGCGAAGATATCGTTAAGCTCAACACTGATTAAGATCAGCACGAGGATCGGCCGGTAATCCCCGTCATTGGCGAAGTACCCCAGGTGCCCCAGGCCCATCCCAAAGAGGAAGAACCCAAACACACCCAACGCCACCCGTTGCACATAACCCTTGGGCCTATCCGACAGGATCGCCAGCGCCGCGATCACGAGCATCGTAAGCGGACCCAGCGCCATAAAAAAACCATACCAGTGATCCGCGACAGCGAACCCGACCGCGAGTATCCCCACCACCACCAGCAGGCTTAGAAGTTTCTCCCGGAACAACCCGGTCATCCTGGCGTATTCGCGGTAGCAACACAACCCAAGCACCACGACCGCCAGAATCGTCCATGCCGCCCCCAGGAGGATCGGCCCAATCATCAAGGGCGCAAGCACGCACCAGGACGCGATCCGTCTTCGCAATTCTGTTTTGGTTGAATCGTCCAGACGCCCCATCGCTGACAAGACCGCAACCGTGGCCGAAGAGATCACCAGAGCCGCCACGATGCCGACCGAGGCCCAAAGCACGACTGGGTGGTCGAACGCACTTTGAAATCCAAACCATCTGTCAAGGACAACCTGTTGCAAATCTACCTCCCCCGGAGATTACGGCCGGCCGTCGCCAAACGTCGCGCCGCCGTCAGTAATCCGCCCACGATGACCACCCCCATCGCCGCCTGCGCCACGCCCCACGCCATGCCGGGGCCCCACCAGGGTTCATGCCACTGAATCGGTGAGACCGCGAAGAACACCGCGACCGCAGTGATCAAAAACATCCGGTGCGGCTTGCCCATCGGGCCACGGTAGTCCTGCGGCGCACCGGCAACACAACCCTGCGCCCTGACATAAGCAACGAAGACCGCCACCAATGCCGCGGCGTATCCCAATACCGGCGTACTCCCGGCGGCGTAACCGAATCCGATCAGCATCGCGGCGTCGGACAATCGGTCGGGCACCTCGTTAAATAATTCACCGACCGGCGAGGCCTCACCCGTCTGCACCGCGACCATCCCGTCTAGAAGATTGCAGATGGCCCGTAGTTGTACAAAGACTGCGCCCGCCAACCAGAACATACGCTGAGAAGCTCCGGTGGTCGCCGCAGTCATGGCGAACGCGCCACCCGCAACCGTACAGGAAAAGACACCTGTTACCGAGATGCTGTTCGCCGAGAGACCTGCCCGGCTAAGCGACCCCGCCACGGCGACCATGGCATGCCAGTCCCTGGGCTTCATCGGGCGTCGATCGGTGACTTCGTACTTGGATGTTTGATCTGTCATGTCATCGCCCCATCAGGTACATGCCGCCGACCAGCATCACCATCCCGGCGATGTTGACCGGGCGGATCGGTGTGCCGTACACCCAGAGCCCAAGCAACGCCGCCCAGATAAACGTGCTGGCGTAGATCGGATACAGCAGCGCGGGCTGCCCGCCTATCTTAAACGCCGCAACAAAAAGCACCATCACGGCGATGTAACAGGCCACGCCGATCAGTATCCGCAGGTTGACTATATACCCCAGCAGCCCACCTGTCGCGCGGTCGGCGCCGGCCTTATACATGAACTGCCCCACGGCCCCGAGCAGCGCCGCTGCAATAAAACTGACAATAGCTGCTGATGGTGTCCGCATGCTCTTAGCTCTTGGGGGCTAGCGCGACAGACCCTTCGTCACCGTCCGTTACCGCGACGGTAGTGGGATTCAATTCGCCACGCTTCCAGGTGTTGTGGGTGCGTAGGGATTCGCTGGCCTGAGGGTGATCCAAACGGTAATGGCAGCCGCGGCTTTCTTTGCGCCAGCTTGCGGCACGGGTGATCAGGGAGCCGACAGTTAAGAGGTTCTGTACTTCCCAGCCGGTGCGGTCGTCGAATATTTTGTCGAGGGTGTAGCGTGCCCAGAAGTCGAACATCTCGGCGACCTCGTTGAGCCTTTCGCCTTGGCGTTCGATCCCGACGTGACGCCACATCACGCTGCGCAGGCTGGAACGGACATCGGCGAGGTCCAGCTCCGAGCGGTCGGATGGGCGGATGTCGGAGATGATTTTGACCGGGGAGTGTGTGTTGTCGCTGTTGATAAGTTCGGCACATGCACGGCCGGCGATTTCACCGCAGACCAGGCCTTCCAGCAGGCTATTGCTAGCGAGGCGGTTGGCGCCGTGCAGGCCGGTGCAGGCGGCTTCGCCGGCGGCGTAGAGGCCGTGGATATTGGTATGGCCGTGATCGTCGGTGCGGACGCCACCGACCATGTAGTGGGCCGAGGGGTGGATCGGGATGGTCTGGGTGGCGGGGTCGATGTCGAATTGTTTAAGCACTTGGTAGATGCCTGGGAATCGTTTGGCAAAACGGTCGCCGCCGAAGTGTCGCACATCCAGGTAGACGTTGGTGTGGTTGGTCGCCGCCATCTGTTCGAGGATTGCGCGGGAGACGATGTCACGGGGGGCGAGCTCGCCACGCTGGTCGTAGTCTTGCATGAACCGGTGGCCGTGGCGGTCGATCAAGTGTGCCCCCTCACCGCGCACAGCCTCGGAGATCAGTGATCGGCTGGCACCTGCGATGTAGAGCGTGGTCGGGTGGAACTGCATGAACTCCAGGTCGGCAAGCTCGGCGCCGGCCCGGTACGCCATCGCCAGGCCGTCGCCGGTGGAGGCGCTTGGGTTGGTCGATTCGCGGTAGACCTGGCCGCAGCCGCCGGTGGTCAGGATTGTCGCCCGGGCCCAGATGACCTGAAGCCCGTACTTAGGATGATGCGTGATTGCGCCCAGGCACTGCGGCGGTGAGCCGTCGAGGGTGATCAGGTCCAGCACGAAGCAGTGGTCGAAGAGGCGCACCCGGTCGAGGCTGCGCACCTGTCGGTCGAGCGTGCAGGCCAGTTCCCGCCCGGTGGCGTCGCCGTCGGCATGGACGATTCTTGGGTGGCGGTGCCCCCCTTCCCTGCCCAGCGCCAGCTTGCCATCTACCTGGTCCAGACGCATGCCCCAACCGACCAGCTCATCGATTCTTGCCTTGGCCGCTTGTGCAATCTGCCGGACCACGGGTTCATCGCACAGCCCCGCGCCGGCGGTGATCGTGTCTTGCACGTGTTGATCGATGCTGTCCTGCTCATCGACCACGACGCTGACGCCTCCCTGGGCCCAGTAGGTGTTTGAGTCTTTGATCCCGCCCTTGGCCGCGACGATGACATCGCCGTGTTCGTGCGCAGCGATCGCGGCACGCTGCCCGGCTACCCCCCCACCGATCACCAGTGTGTCGGTAAAGATCTGCGGCAGCAGTGTCGCACGGAACGGGATCAGGTATCGGCGGTCGTCGGGCATAGTATGCGGGGTCTGGGGTTCAGGGTCTGGGGTATTTATGAAAGCACGCGAAGTCTTCGCAGGGTTACGGTTGACGCAACTATGGCTGCATCAGATTTACTGCAACGCCCCGTCGTCTTTGAAAGATGCTGAGGGCAGCGGGACGTTGTATTCGGTGAGCAGTTTGCGTATCTCGCCGGGGGGTTCGTAGGTGAGTTGGCCGGCGACCTGGTACGACAAGTTTGCGGCATTTTCGCTGTTGAGTGCGAAGGCGGCGGGGAGTGTGATCGTCTGCGTGCCGTGGGCTGGGAGCGTGGCTTTGGGGAGGTCGATAAAAGCGAACTCATTGCCTCCCCCGGATAGCCCAGCCAAGCTGACCCTGTACTTTGCCTTGACGATCGGCAGCGGGATGTCATTGGGGTTCTCGGCAACGACCGTCACCAGCACCCGCACGCCCTGGTCTGTTTGTTCGTCGATCCGTACCGAGTCCACGCGGGTGGTGACCTGACGCAGGTTCGCACTGCATCCGCCGAGCATGGCCAGACAACACAGGATCACAAAGACATTACGGCTCATCCGTTACTCCAGAAACGCAGCATTGCGCAGCACATAGGATAAGCCATCGCCTCATCCCCGGCGAGCCTGCCTGATTTCAATCGTTAACAGTTCATCCCCGGCCCCGGACCGGCGGAGGCCTCCAAAGCTCCCTCGCCGCCATCCAGTTGCGGCTCGAGCACGCCCTTGACCTTGGGCCACAGCAGGATCGCTTCGACCACCATCCACGCTTCCAACACCAGCGTCGCCACCGCGATGACGATCAGGGTCCAGTTGGGTTGGTCGGCGAACATCCATGGGGGGTGGTCTTCGCTACCGACGAAGAGCTGCCAACTCATCGCCCAGGCTGGCATCACCAGCATGAACACCATCGGGAGCGCCAGGAACCACACCGGCTTGCCCCGCCGCCAGAGGTAGAACCCGATCACCAAAAACGCCAGCCCGCCGAGCAGTTGATTCGTCGCCCCGAACATCGGCCAGAGGATCATGCCGCCCTTGCCTGCCCCGGCCCAGGACCACGCCCCGCCTGCCGGCGGCATCGCCGCCATCACCGCCGCGATCAGAATCGCGAACAGCGTTGCCCCATGTTTATTACGCAACCATGTCAGCGGGTTCCACGTCAAAGCCGCTTGTGGCTTAGCGTCCCCCCGCGCCGCCGCTTCATCCATCTTCTGTGGGTCGATCTCCCACCCACAATCCGGGCACTTCCCTGACACGTTGCCGGTCAGGTCGTATCCGCACTCGACACAATCGCGTTTGCCGCGCTTAGGTAAAAACGTCGCCGCCAACTCCTGCACGACGTAGCGCTGCAGCCTGCAAGCCGTGTCCAGCGTCGTCCCCGCGAACGATGCCACCAACACCCCCATCAACGCAATCGCGATCCCGCCGGGGATGCCCATCGCCTTGAGGAAGTTCGCAGCGCCATCGACGAAGGCACCGACTTTAGCGCCAAGACCTTTTGCGGTAGACCAAGAGGCGTAACGGGTATTCCATGCGGCAGGGCCGATCAGAGCTGCCTCGCCAGCCATTTCAAATTCAGCAGTCCATTGAGCATTTTGATATACCGAAAAGTGAGTGTCCTTTGCTAGGACGATAGATTGATCAATCACAGTTGATTGTGTTTTACTGGTAGAGACTGTCTTTAGTGCTTGATGTGGGCCATCGACGGGTTCCCACACTTCGGCTTTACCATCACTGTACTCAAGCCAACGTGAATCTCCATCACCATTATGATAAATAACCTTGCCTGTTTCGACACCGGCCCAATCTTCTGGCGCATGTAATCCCAACCCCAACCCCGCGACACACGCGAGGATCACGATCGTCGCCAAAAACCCTTCGGTGAGCATGCTGCCGTAGCCGACGAAACGGGCGTCGGGCTCTTTTTCTAATTGTTTGCTACTGGTGCCGGAGCTGACCAGGCAGTGGAAGCCGGAGATCGCGCCGCAGGCGATGGTGATGAAGAGGAAGGGGAAGATCATCGGGGCCTCGGCCGGGTGGAAGTTCCAGGCGGGGGCGACGATCTCTAAGGGCTGGCGTGCAGCGCCTTCGACGGGAGGTGCGCCTCCGGCGAAGGTGGCGTAGATGAGGCCGGCGACGATCAGGCCCAGAGCGGTGAGTAGTTGCAGGCTGTTGATGTAGTCGCGCGGCTGCAGCAGTGTCCAGACCGGCAGGACCGATGCGATGTAGGAATAGACCAGCAGGATGATGACCCAGGTCATGATCGACCAGGATGCCATCCACTGATTAATCACGTCGAGAAATCCACGGTCGCCGTAGATCACGCTGAGGTACATCACGGCCAGCGCAAGTAGCGAAGGGATCGTGAGGTTCACACCCTTTCGGTGCAGGTACAGGCCGATGGCGACGGCGATGGGGATTTGGATGGTGCAGGGGAAGATGGAGGCCGGGTATTGTTTGAACACCGCGGCGATGACCAGGCCGAAGATCGCCAGCACGATGGTCAGGGCCATGAAGAGGACGAAGAGGAACAGGAGGCGGACCCGTTTATTGAGGAGTCGGCCGGCGATGTCGCCGACGGTTTGGCCGTTGTTTCGTAGGGATACGACCAGCGAGCCGAAGTCGTGGACCGCGCCGATGAAGATGCTGCCGAAGACGACCCAGAGGAGTGCGGGGACCCACCCCCACATGACCGCGATGGCTGGGCCGACGATGGGGCCGGTGCCTGCGATGGAGGTGAAGTGGTGGCCGAAGACGATGGCCTTGGGCGAGGGGACGTAGTCCTTGCCGTCGTTGAGCCGGTGCGACGGGCAGACGAACCCGGCGGAGAGGTTGAAGACCTTGTTGCCCAGCCAGCGCCCGTAGGTGTGGTAGGCGATGATAAAGGCGATGCCGGCCCCGACTGCGATCAAGAGTGTCTGCATGGTTTAGCTTCTGTAAACACTTACGGTGACGTGAAGTATTGCAGTATAGCAGGAGGTGATGGGGATTTGGGGGTTGGGATGGGGAGTGGGGTTCAGGCCCCGGCAAGCCTCTTGGCCAACTCGATGCGTAGCTTTTTAACCTCTTCACGCAGGAACGCCAGGCCGCGTCCGGTGCCCATGTTGATGATCTGCTCGGCGGGGATGGGTTCGCCAAACATGACGCCGACCCGCCCACGGACCTTGAGCCGGCCGCCGCGTTTCCAGGCGTCGTATGCCCCCTCGACGGCAACGGGGAGGACCATGGGCTTGGCTCGCTTGATGATGAGCATGGTCCCGGTCTCGAAGGGCTCGACCTTGCCGGTCATTGTCCGAGCGCCTTCGGGGAAGATCAGCAGGGCCTGGCCTTTTTTTAATTCTTCGATGCAACGCCGCATCGAGCCGAGGTCGGCTTCGCCCTGGGTGACGGGGACGGTGTTGAGTTTACGGAGGATGAAGCCGGCGATTGGGTTATCGAAGAGGGTCGCCCGGGCCAGAGCCACAAACTGCCGGCGGTGACTGGATGCCCCGACAATAGGCGGGTCCAGGAAAGACTGGTGGTTGCAGACCATCAGCAAGGAGCCGGTGCGTGGGATGTTGCGGACCCCAAAGGCGCGGTGGCGGTAGAAAATCACCAACCCCAGGTAGCAGAGCATCTGGATGGCGTCCCACAAGGCGATACGCCAGAGCGGCGCGCCGGGTTGGCGTTGACGCAATGCGGCGATCAAAGCGCCTGCCCCGCCTCTTGGTGGACCAGGCCGAAGAGCATCTCGATGACTTGGTCCAGCGTCATGTCCGAGGTGTTGATACGCTGGGCACCCTCGGGGCAGACCAGCGGTGCGTCTTTGCGGTTGGAGTCTTTGTGGTCGCGGTCAAGGATGCGTTCGCGGATGTCTTCGAGATCGACTTTCTTGCCGGCGGCCCGGAGTTGCTCGGCCCGGCGTTGGGCACGGATGGTGGGTGTCGCGTCGAGGTAGAACTTGACCTCCGCTTTGGGGAAGACGACCGATCCCTGATCCCGGCCTTCGGTGACCAGACGGGGGTGTTCGCTGCCCATTCTTCGTTGTTCACGGACCATCACCTGGCGGACGCCGGGGATCGCGGCGACATCGGAGACCTGCCCGGTGACGTCGCTGTCACGGAGGCGGTCGGTGACGTCCGTGCCCCCCACGGTGAGCCGGGGCGGGTCCTGGGTCCAGTCGAAACGGAAGTCGCTGTTCCGGGCCAGCTCGACGACGGCGTAGTCCTCGGTGACCGGATCGATCCCGCGTTCGACACATTTTGCGCTTAAACCCCGGTACATTGCGCCGGTATCGAGGAACTCCAGCCCAAGCCGTTTGGCCAGACGCCAGGCGACGGTGGACTTGCCGGCACCGGCGGGACCATCCAGGGTAATAATCAGCCTCTGCATGGGTGGGGAGTGTAATGGAAAAACCGTTTGTTGGCGCGGCGGCCATTTTTCCCCTTGTAGCGTGTCATCAACGACTTCCGCGTCGGGAACCTGTATCTGAACCGCCCCAACACCGGCACGCTGGTCGGCCGACAACCCTTCGGCGGATTCAGCCTCTCCGGCATCGGCTCCAAAGCCGGCGGCAACGACTATCTACTCTAATTCGTCGAACCCCGCGCCGTCTGCGAAAACACTATGCGCCGTGGGTTCGCACCGGACCTGATGGATTAAGCCAATCTATACCCCAAGCGACGCTATCAATACATCAAGGCACTCAGCGGAAGACCGCTCCGCCGTATCGATGACGACCCTGTCACGCGACCAAGGATCGTACCCACGGTTTACTACGTCCTCCCAGGTCGGCATAACCAGGCCTGGGATGTCAGAACGCCGCGATTCAATTCGGCGACGGTGTTCGTCGGCATCCGAACAAATCGCTTCGATATGAACGAAAGAAGCACCGCATTCACAGGCGACCTGTTCCCAGTGAGACCTCGTGAGCTCTATCGGATTGCATGAATCTGCGACCACATCTGTCCCGAGCTTTAGATTGTCTGCCGCGATTCTGTAGCTCAAACCATACCCCTCGCCCTCGACCCGCATGTTGCACAGTTCCCGCAAGGATTGTTCGACCGTGTCAATCCTGATGTGCGCAGCCGTGATCCGACGCGCCAACAGCCGGGACAAGGTTGTTTTGCCGGCCCCGGGCAGTCCTGCAAATATGTAGAGTGTTGGCACGCTCATTGCCCCGCCATCATCCGGTCGTACCACGTCTGGACGCGGTCGCGCTTCAGTAGCAGGTAATACAGGCGTCCCTCGGCGGCTTGGCGGCCGGCGGAGGCTTCGGCGGTGGGGCCGATGCCGAAGTAGATATCGCCTCGGCCCGGTGCGCGGATCGCGCCGCCGGTGTCTTGGTCGAGCATGAGTTGGCTATGAGCCAGGGCCCAGCCGCCGGCGGGGGCTTTGTCGGTGGTAACCAAGACAACACAGGCACGGGGGAAGATCGCCTTGTCGGTGGCCAAGGAGCGGCCGGGTGTGACCTTGAAGCCAAGGGAACCTGCGGGCCAGGTGTCGCCGGAGTATTCGCGGAAGAAGACGAAGCGGTCGTTGCGGCGGATGTAGCTGTCCAGTTCGTCGGGGTGGCTGGCGAAGTAGGCCCGGAGTGTGGGCAGGCTCAGGCGGTCGGCACTAATTTTGCCGTCGGCGACCAAGGCTCTGCCGATGCTGGTGTATTCGTGGCCGTTGTTGCCGGAGTATCCGACGTACATGACCGAGCCGTCGGTCATCTCCAGCTTGGCCGAGCCGTTGACGTGGATCAGGTAGGCGTCGAACCGGCTTGGGAGGTAGACGAGTTCTGTGCCGGCGAGCATCTGCGAGGTTTCGATCTGGGCGCGTGTGGGGTAGGGGGAGACACCCAACGCGGTCTGTCGGCCGTGGACCTCGCCGCTAAGCGGGTTAGTGACCAGATCCATTGGGCGTTGGTAGAGCGGGTACTCGTAGCCTGGGGCTTGTGTGCGGGAGGCTTTGAAGACCGGGCTGTAGTAGCCGGTGAAGAGTACGCCCCCCCCGCCGTCCCAGCCGACCGATTCGTAGACGTCAAAGTCCTGTCGGAGTTGCGGAAGCGCGTGGGCTGAACCGGCCTGGCCGATCTGTTCTAGCGCGTAGGCCGAGGCGTAGGCGTGAGCGTGACTGATCCCGGCAACGGGGAAGAGGCTCTGGGTTGAGGGGACCTGGTACCACTGGATGCTGCGGCCAAGCGCTTCGAGAAACCCGGGTGCGGAAAGCTGGCGGGCGGCGGGTGCGAGGTCGGGCATCCTGTTGAGGTCGGTGATACGCCGAAGCGCGACCGCGCCGGGCGGCAAGGGTCGGCTGTAGTCGGGGGGATCGACTTCGGCGAGTTGGCAGCCGGTCGAGACGATCAGGAGAGACAACATCAGGGCTGGGCAAGCACGCCACGGAATCCATCGGGCTTGTATCATGTCCGGGCCTCACAGGGTTTGGGGCGGTGTTCATCGCAGGCGTCCGTGCCGACGATCATCCACAGTGTCGCAGATCGTACCCCGATCAGCCAGAGGGCTTGCAAGACTTGTTCCAGAACCTGTTCATACAGAAAGCCTTCGACCCGGCGACGCAGTTCTTTTTTTTCTCAGTCGTGATAAGCGTTGTGATCAGCATCACGCTGCACGAGTTGGCACACGGGTGGACGGCGATCAGGTTTGGCGACCTCACACCGATCCGATCGGGAAGGATGACGGGCAACCCCTTAATCCACATGGGGCCTTACTCGATCATGGCGCTGTTCATTGTGGGGATAGCCTGGGGGCAGATGCCGGTCGATCCAACCCGTCTTAAAGGTAAGTATGCGGAGGCCTGGGTCGCCTTCGCCGGGCCGGCGACAAACTTCATCCTGTCGTTGATTGCACTGACAGGGCTGGGGCTGTTGATGCGATTCGATACGCTTGCCGGGGCCCAGATTGAAAAGAACTCGCTGGATTTTCTCTATGCGTTCGGGGGGATTAACGCGATCCTGGGGGTCTTTAATCTCTTCCCGATCCCGCCTCTGGACGGCTCACACATCCTTGCCAACTTCAACCGCAAGTACGCGATGTTCATCAGTGATCCCTCCAAACAGGGCATGATGCTGCTGGCCTTCTTGTTCTTGTTCTCGGTGGCGAGGGTGATCTTCGACCCGATCTACGGCGTGGTCGGTAGCTATGTCCGGTGGGTCGCGTATGCCTGATTTCAGGATTGCTTGAGCCCCCCCGGGATCACCCCCGGGTCCCCCCCACCGCTTACCCTGCCTGGCGCAGATCGTAGCTCTTGCGCTGGTCGGGGTCGGACAGCACCTTGTAGGCTTCACAGACCCCTATGAACCGGCTCTGCGCTTCTGGGTCTTTGTTGGCGTCGGGGTGGTACTGCCTGGCCAGCTTGCGGTACGCGGTTTGGACCCGCGTGTCGTCGGCATCGGGTGGGACATCCAGGACGGCGTAGTAGTCCGGGAGATCGACCGATACACGCAGCTTCTTGCTTGCTTTGGGCTTGGGTTCAGGGCGTTCACCCGCGACGGCATCGGGGCAGAGGAAGCCAAACTTCACCAGCGACTCGATGGCGTCGATGACGTTCGGCGGGTTGCTGACGAATTTCAATCCGATCTCATAACCACCGCGCAGGCCCCGGCGTTTTCGCCACCGCTCCTGTACGGAGACCGCTAGCTTGCCGCCATTAAAAGCGAACTTGATGGTGGTGACCGCCCCTTCGCTAAAGGGGGGCTTGGTCGTACAGCGGATCCTCACCCCGGTCGAAGAGATATCAACCACGTCGCCCAATGGGCATGACAGGGTGTCCGTGGGCTGCCTGGGGGCCACCCGTCGGGGGTCCTGGCCGTCGGCCGGGAAGTTGAGGGTGAACTCTGATTTTTTGCGTCCAAACCACATATACAAGGTTGGATCGACGCGATGGCGGCGACGCTGAAGTCACCGGTGGGGGTCGGTTCCAAATAACGACCGGCTATAACGGCCCATATGCCCCCCCAGAGTCCTACAAAGCGAAAATACCCCTTAACCGTTGTAACCCGCAGGCTTGGGAGGTATAAAGTCGGGTGTTGCAACCCATGTAAGGATCCATTTCAACCCAGGAGATTCCTATGCTTACCCGATTCCTAGCCACCGCACTGATTGCCCTGAGCCTGCTCGCCATCGTCGGATGTGCCTCCACAAAGGTCGAAGGCGATCACGGCAGTTTTGGTGTCTCGTCGTATTGACCGCAAACCGCCCGGCCTTCTGTGGGCTGGGTGCTATTAGAGACGGACATAAAAAAACGCAGCCACACCAAACGGTGCGGCTGTGTTTTTTTAGTTTGATTTAGAACGCGATTTAGCGGCGGCGTTTCACGGCCATGACCAGGATCCCGCAGGCCAACAGGCCCAAACTGGCGGGCTCGGGGACAACCAGGAAGAACGAGGTCAGTGCGACGGTGTCGCCCGGCGTCAGCGTGAATATGTGGTTGATCCCGATGGTGTTCAGCACCGCGGGGCCGGGGATGGTGGGCCCGGGTAGGCCGACGTTGGTTGCGGGGATATTCGCAGTGCCGCCTGCGAACGGTGCGCTGAAGCTGAAGGGTGCGTTGATGATCGTCAAGGCGCTGGCGCCGTCGAGTAGTCCATCAAACAGGGGAGCCCCGCCGGAGTTGGCGACCGTGGCCGTGCCGTCATTATTTGCATCGGTGACCGAGCCGCCGATTGAGCCGCCGATCAGTGAACTGGGTGTGACTGCCGGAGTGATCGGGAGCGTGACGTTGAGAACAAAAGTCTGTGTGGCCCCGGACATGTTGGTCAGGCCAAACACGCCGTTGACGAACGGGTCAGTGTCAACGGTCATGTCCCAGGTCAGATTCCACAGCCCGGCCATTGTCATGTTGCCATTGAGGCCGTACTGATTGGGAATACCAGTTTGAAGGGCTTCGGGGTGCAGGGTCTGGGTGTTGCCCAAGATCCCGACTTCGACCTGGACGTCGGGCCCAAAACTCACGATGGCCGATGCCGAGTTGCTTGATCCCAAGACGACCGCGCAGGACAAGCCAAGCATGGCTGCAAATGGACGTAAATTAAACTGAAACATTCTCCACTCCTCTTATTTGTCGAAACTTAATCCACCCGGGTGTCCTATTGGTACCATAATAAGGCTCTACGCCGGTAAAACAAGGCTTAAGTGCAGATAAAGCCCCAAGTAACACCAAGTAACGCCCCGTCGCATATAAATCGTTGTGTCGTATGGCATAACGGGGACACAAAAAAAGTTAAAAAGACCCTTGTTCGCACTTACGGATTCAACTTCGGCGTATCGAGCTTGCCATCGATCGTAAGACGTCCCTGGGAGATCAATCTAATTGCCTCGGGGTAGGCCAGGCATTCCTGCTCGAAGACACGGTCGGCAAGGGTGTCGGGGGTGTCGGAATTCAGGACCGGGCAGGTGCGTTGTACGAGGATTTGGCCGGTGTCGTAGGTCTGGTCAGCGAAGTGGATGGTGCAGCCGGAGACTTTGTCGCCGCTGGCGATGACGGCTTCGTGGACGTGGTGGCCAAACATCCCCTTGCCGCCGAACGCGGGGAGCAGTGCGGGGTGGATGTTTAGTACCCGGTAGCTGAAGTCATCTGGGATCGACAGCAGGCAGAGGAACCCGGCGAGGCAGACCAGGTCCACGTCGGCGTCTTTAATGATGTTGAAAACCGCTTGGGAGAATGAGGCGGCGTCGGCGTGGTCCTTGCGGGAAACCAGGTGGACCGGTAGATCAAGGCTGTGGGCGGTGAGTTTCTCGTAGGCCGACTGGTTCGAGCACACGGCTACGGCTAACTGGGCATCCAACTCACCGGCCTGGATCTTCTTTGCCAGGTTCACCAGCGTCGTCCCCCCACCGCTGAGCAATACAGCCAAGCGGATCGGATCATGGCGGGGCTTGGGTACATCGGTCGGCATGGCGGATACGATACACGACGATGGACCCGTCACAACCCGACATCCCGCCTCCCGGCCAAACCCCCTGTCAATCCTCCGGGATCACCCGTCTGGCCCCCTCGCCGACCGGGGCGCTGCACCTGGGCAATGCTCGGACGTTCCTGGTCAACTGGGCACTGGGAAAACAGCACGGCTGGAAGGTTGTGCTACGGATTGAAGACCTCGACGGGCCGCGGGTGGACCCCCAGGCTTCTGCGGCCGCGATCGACACGCTGGCCTGGCTTGGGCTTACATGGGAAGGCGAACCGCTCTACCAGTCGCACGACTTGGCACCGTACCGAGACTCGCTGGCGCAGCTCTACCGCATGGGCGTTATCTACCCATGCACCTGCACCCGCAAGGAAATCCTCAACGCCCAGTCCGCGCCGCATGAAGATGAGCACGAGCTGCGATACCCCGGGACGTGTCGCCCCCCCCGGGAAGCCGATCAACCAGAAACCACCGAAGCGATACTCCAAGACTCCGCCATCGCTTGGCGTGTGGCCGTTCCCGAAGATCCGATCAGCTACGAGGACAGCCTGTGCGGCTCGCAAACTTTTAACATCCAACAACAGGTCGGCGACTTCGTCGTGGCGTCCAAGATGGGGTTGCCTGCGTACCAATTGGCGGTCGTGGTGGATGATGCAAGGCAAGGCGTGACCCAGGTGGTGCGTGGGGACGACCTGCGGGGCTCGGCCTGCCGACAACTGTTTCTGTACCGCGTGCTGGGGCTTACGCCGATACCGACCTATACGCACCTGCCGCTGGTCCTGGGGCCGGACGGGAGGCGGTTGGCCAAGCGTCACGGCGACACACGGATTGATACTTACCGGCAGCGCAGCGTCGGCGTCCAACGTATCATCGGGTTGCTGGCACGGTGGTCGGGGATATCCGCGGGGTATGGCGAGATGACTGCAGAGGAATTTGCAGAGCGATTTGAACTACAACGACTGGGCCGAGACCCGGTCACCATGACACAGGAGGATGAGGCGTGGTTGCTCGACGGATGTTCATCATAATAAGCGTGCTGGTTGTGCTGCTTGCCCAGGTGTCGGGTTGCTCAAAGAGTGAGCCGGAGGCTGTGGACGCACAGGCTGCCGATGCGTCTTCCCTGGCTGTCACAATTAAGGGCGAGACGTTTAATCTGGAGCTGGCGTTGGATAATGACACCCGAATACAGGGCCTATCCGACCGGGCGGAGATCGCTGAGGACGGTGGGATGTTGTTTGTATTTCCCGAGGAAGAACGCCGAGCGTTTGTGATGAGGCGGTGCCTGGTGCCGATCGATCTCGCATACCTGGACGCCCAAGGCGTGGTGATCTGGATGCACGCGATGCAGATCGAGCCGGACCCGGACGCCCCGGATAATCAGCTCAAACTGTACAACAGTCACCACCCAACGCGGTTTGCGATCGAGTTGAGGGAGGGGTCGCTCCGGCGGTTAGGATTACACCAGGGCGATCAGATCGAACTGCCTCTTGAAGACCTTAAGGGACGAGCCCGGTGAGTCGATGAATCCTAAACATCATCTGTGACAGTACCTAGTGGGGAAGAATGCCAGGTTCAGATCTTCTGCTTGTAATTGACCCGGCCCTGAACGCCAACGACGTGGCATCACGGGCACAGACCGCTTTATCCTATTGGAATGGGCCCGACCGCCCGGCGATCCGCACCCTCGACACACAAGCATTTTTAGACGACCCCAAGGCACTGGCCGGTGCGAGAGCGGTGTGGCTGGCTTTCCAAGACGAGGGTTCGTCTCAGGCGAACCAGGCGATCGAGCAGGTCCAGGAACACTCTGTACCTGCGATCATCAGCCTGCCCGGCGGTGAGCGGATTGTCTCGGCTTATGAGGACGGGATTGTTGCCTGCCCATTCGATGCCGAGCCCAAGCTGATCTGCTCGGTGATACGCTCGCTGTGGAGCCAGGCCCCGGTCCTCGCCGAACTTCGGCGGGAGATCAAGTTGCTGCGTATTCAGGAGGGCGGGCTGTGCGGTCAGATCGCGCTGCTCGATGAAGAATTAAGGATGGCGGCGCAGCTCCAGAAGGAGTTCATGCCCACCGAGTTGCCCCATGTTGGCGGCATCGGGTTTGATGTGCTGTGGCGGCCGGCGGGGTATGTCAGCGGTGACATCTACGACGTGGTACGCCTGGATGACACGCACATCGGCCTGTTCATCGCCGATGCTGTGGGCCATGGCGTGCCCGCGGCGTTGATGACGGTTCAAATCAAACAGTCCATGCCCATGAAGAAGATCGACACATCCAGCCCGGTTGGCTACAGGCTCTACTCGCCCGGGGAGGCGATCGGCCAACTCAATGAGGAGATGCTCAAACTCCAGTCCGGCAAGGTTCGCTTCGCCACGGCGTGCTACGGCGTGATCGACACGGAAACCAACCAACTGACCATCGCCAGGGCTGGGCACCCCTACCCGCTGATCCTCCGGGCCAACGGCCAGACCGAGCACATCCAACCCGAGGGCGGGCTGCTGGGCGTCTTCCCCGACGAGGTTTTCGAGGAAGCTACTGTCCAGCTTGAGCCAGGCGACCGTGTGCTGCTCTACTCTGATGGCTTTGAGGTGGCTTTCCCCACGCGCCAAGATGCGGGCGAAGATGGACAGCCAGGCCAACAAAAACTCGCCAACGACCAGTACGCCCAAGAATTTGAAGACCTGCGTAACGGCGATGCTGAAGCTGCTTTGGACCGGCTCGCACAACGCCTGAACATGCAGTCCGGGTCATTGAACCAACGCGACGACCTCACCGTCGTCTGTATGTCGGTGAATAAACCCGTCGAATCTTCGGCCAACGGCGACGCCAAGGCCCCCACCGCCTCCGCCGCGTAGTCCTACAAGATAACTTGTATGTGTCGGTGTAGAATGGTTTGATGCATCTGGATGCGTCTTTCACGCTCAGACGAATTGCGCCGGGACATGTGTCTTCGGATGCGTTTGACGCCGTGCAAGTTTTGAAAGCCAACGCATTCGGTCCGCCAACTAACGACGGGGAGGCCCGTGAATTGGCTTCGGAGCGAGCCAGGGGTGAGCGTTGGTGGGTCCATGGGAGCTGGCCTAAATCGGATCGCCCCGAGCCGTTGAAGGTCATGTACCACCTGCTCTACCACGACGGGGGGTTGGCCGCGATCGCACAAACCTCGGTACGCACTGTTCACACGTCCAGCAGCGGCCTGGACCTGCTGACCCTCGCTGGCGTGGTCAGTTCCCCCTCGTTACGCGGTCGTGGCTTTGGTAAGGCTGTGATCCTTGACGCCTTTGCCCGGCTCGAAGAAGAAGGCCTCTCCCACTGCCTCTTCCAAACCGGTGCCGCCCGCGGGCTGTATGAAAAGCTCGGGGCCACACTCGTGAACAACCTATTTGTCGATCGAACTGCGCAAGACCCCGAGGCCAATCCCTGGTTCGATGACTGGGTCATGCGATACCCCTCGGAATCGCCATGGCCCGACGGACTCATCGACCTCAATGGCCCGGGCTATTGACTGACGTGCCGAATGCGGATTTCGGATGTAAGCGGATGGTCACATGAATCCCGCATCACGCAGCAACTGCATCGTCAACCCCGCATCGGCATCACCGGGCATACCGCCACGCAATCGTTCCAACTGATGCACGACCGTCTTGCTAATGATGTCGGCCTCAAGGTTCACCCGGCGGCCAAACGCGGTATCCCCCAGGGTGGTCAGGTCGAGCGTGGTCGGGATCAGAGCGACTTGGAAACTATCTTTGGTTACTTCCGCGATGGTCAGGCTGATGCCGTCGATGGCGACCGAGCCTTTGGGGATGATGTAGGCCATCAGGTCGGCTGGGGGCGTGACGGTGACGCGGTGTTCGTCTTCACCGGCAAGCACCTGGGTGACTTCGCCAACCCCATCGACATGGCCCTGCATGAAGTGCCCGCCCAACGGCTGGTTGGCGGTGACCGGCGGCTCAAGATTCACCGCGTCGCCTTGCTTGAGCTCACCCAGATTCGTTTTGGCGAGTGTCTCGGCAATGACATCGAAGGCCAACACTCCGCCTTTGGTTTCTACGACCGTGAGGCAGACACCGCTGACGCAGATCGAGTCGCCTAACGCCGGACGATACACACTGGGGTCGGGCCAGCCATGTCCATCAACACTTAGACGGGCTCCGAAATCGTTGCGCTCGATGCCGGTGATCCGGCCCTTGGCTTGGACTATTCCTGTGAACATACCGGAAGTGTAACAGCCGGGCGTGGTTCCCGGTATGGGAAGTAGATTCAGAGGGACTAATCGAAATAGGGTATTGCACTGATGACCCAGCGAAGAGTTGCCAGATAGAAAGCGTGCGACTTGAACGGTACTACCGCACTACCGACACGGCCGGGCGGACGGGAGCATGGGCCGATTTCAGAGCAGATAAATCTAGTGATAAAGTCGGCGCAAAAAACAACCCTCGCACCTTTAGGGTACGAGGGTTGAAAAAGCCGGCGATGACCTACTTTCCCGCAGTGACAGTATCATCGGCGCGACGGGCTTAACTACTGAGTTCGGTATGGGATCAGGTGTGACCCCGTCGCTATGGTCACCGGCAAAAGCTATGGACACTGTTAAGCGTCCACGGCTGCTACGGCGGTGGTGGGTTGGGGACCACTGCCGTAAAAAGCGAGTGAAAAAAATCTTGGTGTGCCCGTGGGGGCGACTCGGGCATGCGGTTAAGCGTGCTTACGAGTCATGGTGTGTAATACAAGTTCTAGCATAAACCAAAGTACTTGCTGACCCAACGATCGACATTTCAATCCAGAGCCTGATGGCTATGGAGAGAAGATTGTCGGTCGTGGGTCGGAGTGACTAAGCAATCGACCGTTAGTACCGCTCAGCTGAGGACATTTCTGCCCTTACACTTGCGGCCTATCAACCTGGTAGTCTTCCAGGGGTCTCTCACACATAAATGTGCATGCAACTCTCATCTTGAGGGGGGCTTCCCGCTTAGATGCTTTCAGCGGTTATCCCTGCCGTACTTAGCTACCCAGCGATGGCCTTAGCAGACCAACTGGCGCACCAGGGGTACGTCCTTCCTAATCCTCTCGTACTAAAGAAGAATCCTCT
>JAJDCX010000004.1 GCA_029260615.1 Phycisphaeraceae bacterium
TCCACGACCGCCTGCTTCTTGTTCCCATACGACACAACCATCGGCACCCGCGCCGCCGCCCGATACGCACCGAACCGCTGCGCCTCCCCCGCCTTCAACGGCACCATCGCGTGGTGGTCCCCCAAAATAATCAACACCCCATCCTCAAAAAACCCCATCTCCATCAGCCGGTCATGAAACAGCCCGAGCTGCCTGTCCCCGTACTTAAACGTCTGCTCCTCGGATTTTTTGTTGTTCTCCGGGTTCACAAACGGGTGGTGCGTACTCATCGTGGTCACAAACATGAAATACTTCCCCCCCTCCTGCATCGCCATCCGCTCATACACCCGGCCATACAACGCCTCGTCTGGGGCCGACTCAAAGTGATACCGATCCCAGCCGTCATAAGCCGGGTGGTCGTGCCCCTCGATCACATCAAACCCCACCTTCTGCGCCCACCAACCCACATCACCAAACCCAAAATCCCCCGCCATCAGGAACTCCGTCGCATAACCCTTCTGTGACAAAACCCTCGGCAAAGTCTCGGCCAGATAATCAAACCCGCCGAAAGACGCGCCCCGCTTGTACCGACCCGACGCCGGCGGACGGATCGGCGCTCGACCCGTAAGCAACGCGATATAACAATCATTCGTGCAGAACCCGTTGGCATAAAACCCCGTGTACGCCACGTTCTGCTTGGCGAGCTCGTCCAGCCTCGGCGTCCAGTCATTCAGCCCCGAAAAATACGCGCTCTGATAAGACGACAGTGACTCCACCAACAGGACAATAATGTTCGGTAGCTCCGCCGTCTTAGGCTCACTCGCCCACCGGTCCACATATTCAAACTCACTGACAAACCCGTCGCTGTACCCGCGTCCCTCCGATCGCATCTCCAGGTTGTACGAGATGAAATTCCGGTAGATCCACCCGTGGTTGTATCCGCCGTTGCTTGTAAATAACGAACCCAACAACAACCCACCCACCACCAACCCCGCCAGCACATGGTAAGCCCGACGCCTGGGGGCATACCGGGAAAACAACACGCACAACGCGACCCCAACACCCAGCACCGCCGCCGCGAGCATCAACACGTCCCGTTTCCGCGATATCTGTGCGATGTACCTGGGCGCATACCCCGCATACGCCACCGCATCACCCACCGTGATATGCGTGTTGAAGCTGACCAGCACAGCCACATCCGCAGCATAAACCCCATACGCCAAAAACCCGATCGCCCGCAACACCAACGCCCACACACGTGGCAACCCGGACAAGAATGACAGGTAGAGCACCCCCAGGATAAACGCATAGATAACCGCGTCATTCGCCAACACCTGCGCCGTGCCTAAAAAACGTGTCCCCGTAAACGAGTAGATGAAATTCTCAACATACCCCGCCCTGACCACCAACGGCCCCACCAGCATCAGCAGGAACAAGACCTTGACCGCCCTCGATACAGTAATAAAACGCATAAGCCCTCTAGGTTCGCAACAGGTCAATCACAACAGCACCATTCTACGGATTTTAAAGGGTCTCTACCGGCTCAGACCCATCCTGCGGATCTACAAAACCAGCGTCGTCCCCCGGCTCGATTTCTGCCTGCCGACGCAACAACCGATTCACCTCCAACCCCAGCCGTCTGCCGATCCAGTCTTCTTCATCCACTGTCACCGTCGCCCCGGCACGTTGGATGTCCTGGGCAAAGGTGTGGTACCGGCTGCGAACAATCACCGGGATATCCGGCGCCAAGGCCCGCACATGACGCACCACCGTCACCGCCGCCCGGTGGTCGGGAATCGTCACCACAACAATCTCCGCATCGGCCACACGCAGGTGGCGGAGCAATTCGGGATTCGTCGCGTCCCCAACCTGCGCATTCAACCCCATCCCCCGCGCAAGCGTAAGGTTACGCGGATTCAGATCGACAACCAGAACGCTGCCGTGACGCTTGAACATCTTGGCGTGCATCCGTTGCGCCGCCGGCCCAAAGCCGATGACAATGATGTGCCCGCCAAGCAAAGACCCCTCGGCACTCACCTCGATCGCATCGGTCCTAGATAGGCCGACCAAGCGTGCAATCCCCTGCAGCAACCGCCCAAACCCCGGACCCGCTGCAACCAAATACGGCGTCATAAACAACGTCACCAGCGTCACCGAAACAAACAGCTTAAACGTCCGGTCACCCAGCACACCGCTGGCAAACGCGATCTGTGCCAACACAAACGAGAACTCCCCAACCTGTGCAAGCGACAGCCCCACGCCCGCCGCGTGCCGCACCTTCGGTATGAATAGCCGAACCACCAGCGTCGTCATCACCGTCTTGCCCACAACAATCAAGCCCACCGTACCCGCGATCAACACCCCGTTCTCCGCAATCCACACCGGGTCGCCCAGCATCCCGATCGAAGTAAAAAACAACGTCACGAACAACGCCCGCAACGCCCCAACATCCGCACGGACCTGCACCGCAAACGGCGACTCCGCCAGCAAGACCCCCGCGATAAACGCCCCGATCGCCGGGGACAAACCAAACCGGTGCGCCAACCACGCCGAACCCAGCGCCAGCACCACCGCCAGCAAAATCGCCAACTCACGGTTCCGCGTCAGCGTCGGGTCACGCATCACCCTCGGCAGCAACACCTTGCTCACCACAAACAACGACAACGCCAGCCCCGAAATCAACAACACAGACTGCCCCATACCCCACGCGATCGCACCCAACGTCGGCTCACCCCCCAGCATCGTCACCAGCAACACCAACGGCACAACCGCCATGTCCTGCAACAACAACACACCCAACGCCGTCCGCCCCGTCACGCTGTCCATCTCCGCACGATCCGTCAACACACGCAACACGCACGCCGTGCTGCTCAACGACACGATCGCACCGATCGCAATCGCCTCGGGCCAACCCAACCCCAATCCACGCGCCACACCCGCTCCCAACACGCCCGTCACCACCACCTGCAACGCACCGCCGCCAAGCCCCACCGCTCCAACCCTCAGCAAACGACGCAGCGAAAACTCCAACCCAATCACAAACAACAACAGCGACACCCCCAACTCCGCAATCGCCTTAACAAACTCATCCCCATGCACCCAGTTCAACGCACCGGGCCCAAGCAAAAGCCCAGCCAACAAATACCCCAAGATCGCGCTCTGCCGAAAATGCTCGAACACCGCACCCAACACCAGCGCACCCGCCAGCAGGATCAGCACCTCCGTCAATACATTCCAAAACGCCATCGGACTTCCCTATCCAAACCCACCAAGCCTCAGCCCCACCGCCACAGCATAGGGCCTACCCACCGCGATGCGAGGCGGCCACCCAATACAACCCCTACTCCACCACCCCCGGGACCGTCACCGTCACACAATGCAGCGCCCCGCTGAGTTGAATCACCGTGTCACAGTTGACCCACACAACGTCAACCCCCGGCAACGCCGCTTCATAGGCAGACTGCACCCGCTCCCGCATCTCGGCGGCATCCTGCGCAGACGTGCGCCCATCGGGGCTGTAGCTCGGGACCAACACCGCCTGCCCCCGCCTACCCGTGATATGCACGCTGTTGAGGTAGGTCTTATAAATGACCTGCCGTGGCGCGTAGTTTTGGATCGCCTCTTGCAGTGTCGTGCTGCTGTTCTCTCGGATCAACTGATCGACCAGCCGCAACTCCGCCTCGCTGCCGGGCTCGGCATCGAACTCCAGGGCATACTGCTCAACCGCCCGCTTGGTGATCCGCCGTTCGACCGCCACCCGTTCATTAGGGCTCTCCGCCGCGGCCAGATGCTCACGCAGGCTCGGCGTCTCCCCCAGCAACTTCTGTGTGTACCAAAGGTCACGGTATTCCCGGATCACCTCTTCCCTTGTCAGGAACACCACCGCCGGCATCGGGACCCGCACGATCCGCCTGTCCGGGAAACCCGCACGCAGACGCGCTTCGTTGCGCTCAAGCACCCGCCCGATCTCCCCGTTCAGATACCGACCGTACTCCCCCGCCCCCTCAAACGGCGCATCGTAAGACGCCAGAAAGAACGTGTTCTCATTGAGAACCTTAAAAAACATATCCAGGTGCTTGACCGTCGGCCCAGGCAACGGCTCCAGATACGTAACCGTCTTCGCACCGTAGTAGTCGCGCAGGACCGCTTCCAATTCCACTTGCTTGCCGCCGTGCATCGTCAGCGTCTCGGTCGATACAAATAGATTGCCTCGGCCGTCGGTCGTGACGTCACCACCCCAGACCTGCGCAGGCGGACGCACAAGCCTAACCGCCCGCCCCACAGCCTGCCCACGCAGGTGCTGCGCGATGTACACCGGCGTCGTGTCATCCTTACGCCGATCCGCCAGATCCAACGCCATCTTGCGGTACGTCGGAGCATCCACCCCTAACGACTCACGCTCCTGACCCACGCGAGCCTCGAAGCGTGCATCCCGGTAAATAGAATCCAGCAACACCAGCCCGCCCTGATCGTCACGCGCAAACGTCGGCCCGTGGTCACGCAACCACACCGTCCCGACCCGTGCCGGCACAAAGTGCAAACGATCAAGCAACCCCCCGTCCCTCTCACGGACCCCAGCGATCACCCGTGCCACCGTCTGAAGTTCCTCCTCGTCGTGCAGCACCACCACGTCCGTGTAAGCCGCGGCCTTACAGATCAAGTCGATCATGAATTCGCCCATCCCTGACCGAGCGAACACCCCCTCCAAAGGCAACGCCACCACCAACGCATCCACGGGTTCCCACTCCGGGACCAGCTCCACGCCATCCGCCGGCGCAGTCGGCGCAGCGAACAAGCCGTACTCATCAACCGCGATGCCTGTTTGGCCCACCTCACCCGCCAACACACAATCCACACACGCCATCATGAGTAGCAGCCAAACCACACCCGACCACCTGGCCCAACCACAACTTGTCATAAGACGCCCCTTGATCGCCCCGCACACCCGACCAGCTATCGACACACAGCAGATCATACCCCACACCCGATTGCCCCAGCCATGGCCAGTGTTATGAAACAAGAATTCACCGCTGGGGCACAGACGTAAACATCGCTATAATCCAGCCCCAAACCATCCCACCAACCACCCCGATACACGGAACCCCACACAGTGTCCAAGCAAGTCTGGCTCAACGGCGAACTCATCCCCACCGAAAAAGCCGCCGTCAGCGTCTTCGACCACGGCCTGCTCTACGGCGACGGCGTCTTCGAGGGCATACGCGCCTACCACGGCCGGATCTTCAAATTAGATTCGCACCTCAAAAGACTCTACGCCTCTGCCGCAGCCATACGTCTCGAAATCCCCTACGAGGTAGACATACTTCGCCAGGCCATCCGCGACACACTCAAAGCCAACGACCGCGCCGACGCCTACATTCGCCTCTGCGTCACCCGCGGCTTCGGATCCCTCGGGCTCAACCCCTTCCTCTGCAAACGCGCCACCGTCTTCATCATCGCCGACGACATCAAGTTGTTCCCACCCGAGCTCTACCAGCACGGCATGGAAGTCATCATCGCCAAAACCATACGCAACCCACCCGCCTCGCTCTCCCCCGCCATCAAGAGCATGAACTACCTCAACAACATCCTCGCCAAGATCGAAGCCATCGACGCAGGCGTCCTCGAAGCCATCATGCTCAACATCGATGGCAACGTCACCGAAGGCAGCAGCGAAAACCTCTTCGTCGTCCAAAATAACCCCGACGGCAAACCCAAACTACTCACCCCCCCCGTCAGCGCAGGCGTTCTCGAAGGCATCACACTCACCACCGTCGCCCAACTGGCCAACGACGCCGACATCCCCATCTCCCGCGCAGACCTCAAACCCGCCGACCTCTTCGTCGCCAGCGAAATCTTCCTCACAGGCACCGCCGCCGAAATCATCCCCGTCACCAAAATCGACGGCCAAACCATCGGCTCCGGCTCGCCCGGCCCAATCACCCAACAACTCGCCAACGCCTACCACCACCTCGTCACCACCCGCGCCACCGAAGATTAACCCCCCCATTCACACGCCTTTCCACCCTCACATCAGCCCACAACCCAAAACCCGATCATGCCCCAAAAGCCTTGGCCGGGGTCAAACCCACCTCTTTCTCCCCTATAAATCAAGTCATACCCACACCATCCCAAGCCCACGTTTCAAAACGTGAGCCCACTGCCCCCAAATTTTCCACTCACTTCTCGGACCCAACTTATCCAGAACAAGCGCAGAGTTATCAACAACACTTGAATACTTGTCCTCACCACACCACACTAGTGTCATGGCCCTGACCGATTCCCTAGCCTTCCTCTCCGCAGACCTCCCAGGCATCGGCGGAGTCATCAAGCAACGCCCCGAAGACTTCCTCGTCGAAGAGCGACCCCTCTACCCAGCACGCGGCGAGGGCGAACACGTCTTCCTCTTCATCGAAAAAACCTCCCTCACCACCACCGACATCGTCATCAACCTCGCACGCGCCTTCCGCGTCGGTCGAAACGACATCGGGTACGCAGGCCTCAAAGACAAACACGCCATCGTCCGCCAACACTTCTCCGTCTGGCTCCCCGACCGCCACGATGAAGAAGAGTGCATCCAGCGCCTCGCCGACCGCAGGCTCATGAAAATCCTCTGGCACGACCGCCACACCAACAAACTACGACGAGGACACCACGGCGGAAACCGCTTCGTCATCTACGTCCGTGACGCACCATCCAACGACGTCATCAAAGCCAAACAAATCATCGACCGACTCTACGCACAAGGCGTACCCAACTTCGTCGGCGATCAACGCTTCGGCTACCGACAACACAACCACATCCTCGGCCGACTCCTCCTACGCGGTGAATACCAGGACTTGCTCGACGAGATGCTCGGCAGACCCATCGACGCAGACCCCCCACACATGCAGGCCGCACGCATCGCATACGACCAACGAGACTACGAAGAAGCCCTCAAGCACTGGCCCAAAATACTACGCTTCGACCGGCAAGCTCTCGACGCACTACGACAAGGCCGCGACGCACAGCAGGCCGTCAAAGCCATCTACCGATCACAACGCGAGTTCCTGGTCTCCGCACTACAGTCCGCCATGTTCAACAGCGTCCTGGACCGCAGGCTACGCGAAGGCACACTCACCCAACTCGTCCCAGGCGACCTCGCCTGGAAACACGACTCACGCAGCGTCTTCGATGTCGACGAAGAAACCGCCGAAAAAGAAAACGCACCCGCAGGCCGGGCACCCGCCCTCGAAGTCTCCCCCTCCGGCCCCATGTGGGGCATCAACATGACTCAAGCCCAAGGCACACCCGGCGAAGTCGAACGCCAGATCCTCGATGTCTTCGACGTTCACCCCGACACCCTCGCAGGCGTCGGCGACGTCCACGCCGAAGGCAGCCGACGACCCATGCGCATCGCTCTACGTGACCCAGACGTCCAAAGCGGCTCCGATGAATTCGGCCCCTACATCAAGCTCGCCTTCGAAATGCCCCGCGGCGCCTTCGCCACCATCGTCCTACGCGAAGTCATGAAAACGACCACCCAACAATCAAAACCCAAAACACCCCCCGTCATCCCCCCACCCACCATCATCATCAACGCCCAACACAAAAAAAATACCCCCACCCCAAACTAACCCACACCACCACTTCCCCCTGTTTAGCCGGGTCGGCCACGGCCCGCCCCTCTTCACCAAACAAACCAACGATACCCCATCACACCGGCTTGCCGTTTAGCGGCGGATCGTAGATCCGCGCGTTAACCCCCAAACGCGGGACCACCTCCCTACCATTGACAGCCATCCCTGCCCCACGGATGATGACACCAACACCGGTGCATCAACCGCGACGTATCACCACCCCCGGAGGCCCACCATGCAACGCCCAACCACCACCCTCCTAGGCACACTCCTCGCTGCCGCCCTCCTCCTCACCGGCTGCGGAACAATCAGCTACACAACCCCCGGTGCCGCCGCCGACATGAAAGCCTTCGGCATCACACCCCCCGACCAACGCGAACAACTCACCGACGACCAGATCAAAAAAGAACTCCAACGAAAGCCACTCGCCACCTTCCCCGCAAACATCTGCATCGTCCACGTCCAGAGCAACAACTACGGCAACTACCGAAACCCCCGCGCCTACGGCACAGGCGCCTACTCCGTCGTCACCACCCAGGACACCCTCGTCGAGACCGACAAACTACTCGAAAATATCGCAGGCCTACCCATGGTCGCCGGCATCGCCACCGTCAACCGCATACTCCTCCCCAACGAACTCAAATCCGACATGCAACTCCGGCAGGCCGCCGCAAAACTCCACACCCAGATACTCCTGATCTACACATTCGACACCCACTTCTACAACGAAAACCACGCCAGCCCCGCCGACGTCATCACCTTCGGCTTCGGCAAACACCAGAACATACGAATCACCTCCACCGCCTCCGCCGCACTCCTGGACGTCCGCAACGGCTACGTCTACGGCATCGCACAAGCCACCGCTCAACACGAACAACCCACCAACTCCTGGAACAACCAGGAAAAAGCCGACGAATCCCGACGCAAAGCCGAATCACAAGCCTTCGAACAACTCATCACCCAACTCACACACACATGGAAAGGTGTCGTCCACACCTACGCCGTACCAGCCAGCACCGCCGCCGTAAACAATCAATAACCCACAACCCCAAAGCCCGGTCATAGCCCAAAGGGCCTTGACCGGGGTCCACACCTCAGGATACAGACCTGTGCGTGAACTCTACTTCCTGTTCGGTATCACTGTATTCCTCACCATAGTGTCGCTAGCCTCTCGCGCGGCCGGATATCTGTTCCAGAGATTCCATCTCTGGACCTCGATGAACGACAAATCTTATCTATCACAGAGCCGCCGATATGAGGATGTAAAACGCTTTCTATGTGCCGTGTGTATCGTCAGCGCGATCGCATCCCCTCTGCTCGGGGGCCCAACCTTCGCCGATCACATTGCCCTTCTTATGTCATGCATGGCATGTTTCTTACTCGTAGTACTGTCAACACAGTCACACTTAAACGGCGCGATCTATGCCCTCGTAGAACGCCAAACGGATGTCGATCTCAACGATCTGGAATGGATCAATAAACAAACCCGCCGCTGGCGGTGGATTCACCGCCTCCACGACCTTTACGCCCGCCGCCCACACCGCGATATCCTCGATCTACTCCAACACGACATGACCGCAAACCAAACTCCGCTTTAGCCCAACCTTACCCGCTCCCGCGCCGCACACATAGCCCAAACCGCCACAGAGTAATCACCGAACACCAGCCCCCACAGCAAACCCGGTGACAAGCAAGGAGTAGATTAAAGCAGGGGAAGAAAAGGTGTCTGACACCTTTATTGCCCCACTACCTAATCCGATACGCACACCTTCGCGCCCCAGCCTGAATGTGCTCCACCCTCTCCACCGTGGCCTTATCACCCAGCACCCGCTGAAACACCTCAAGCTCCATCGTACACAGGCCTTGGCATGTTGCCGCCGCCGAACAGATCGGGCAATGATTTTCCACCAGCAGGACCGAACCATCCCCCTGCGCGATCGCCTCAGCCATATACCCCTCATCCGTCCGTAACTTTACAAGAGCCTCAACACGCCGCTTCAACGAAGCATGCTTATGCACCCCCGCGCCACCCCTCAGCCCCCGGCTTTGCCGGGGGATTGACTGGGTGATGGTCGCGAACTTCAACCTGAATCTGTAGAACCACCCGTTTTGTGCGCACAAAAACGCCCCATTTCAAAACAAAAATCCCACCTGACTCATATTTTCTCACCCCCAGCCCCCATCAAGACTTACACGCACACACCGCCCCCCTGAAACCACTTCTGTGCGCACAAACCTGTCGCGTCACCCAAGAGTGGAGGCGCGATTTATTTGCAATCGTGCCTGCCGACAACCGCACGACGGCGATCGTCAGCTACCCCGAGCATCCAAAGATTAAAAGGACCGGGACTCGCGGGCTGCCCCCAACTTCCCCCAAAAGCCCATGGCCTCCGGCCGTGGGACAGCAGGGAAACCCGTCACTCCGAAACGCAACGGATGAAACTTCATCCATGCTTCCGGGGGCCGGGACGGGGCCTTGGTAGCGGATCGCCCCGGCCAGATAACGGATCACAGGACGTGGGCTCGACCCGGTCCCGCTGACCCCGCACCTGCCGTTACTGCCGGCGAATCGTGAGGCTTTTAGATTGATGATGCGTGATTGAGAATTGATGATTTCAAGAAAAAGAAGACTTAACCACAGAGGCACACAGACACCGAGAAGATCAAGACGAAGAAACAATCCACCCCACGAAGCGCCGCGACTTGTCGCGTCCCCTTCTTAATCTGTGTCATCTGCGCAATCTGCGGATACCTCCCTCCGCGCCTTCCTCTGCGCCCTCTGCGTTCTCTGGTGCGAACCCCTCCCTCTCCCAATCCATCAATCACATATCAACAGCAAAGGTCCGCGAAACGAAGCCTACTCCCTCATCCCAAGCAACCCCAGAAAACACCCCGCAAACACCGTCTGCACACCCAGCGTCAACGCCAACACCGACGGGATCACCAGCCGCATCGTGTGCAACGGGTCCAGGTCACCAAACCGCTGCGCCGACCAACCGCCCAACGCCAACCCGCCCAGCACCACACCCACAGCCACCCACAACCCCCCAACAACCAGACAAACCTCCAGCGTCGCCTTGCGCCTCAGCCATTCAAACCGCCGGCTCGGCGGATGCAACCCCGCATTAATCGCCAACACCTTCGCACACGCCGCAAATACCAATGACTGATATCCAAGCGTCACCGCCGTCCCCGCGAACAACAGCGTGTGCACATCCAGCGTCACACCCCCAACCTCCTTAGCCCCCGGCAAGAGCCAAAGACCCACCAACCCACCCACACACACCAACGCCAAACCCGGGTACCAGAACAACCAACGCGGACTAAACAGCATGAAGAAACGCAGACTACGCCACCCGTCACGCCACGTCCGTAGATGCCGTGTCCGACCCGGCGCATCCGTCGAAAGCGTCGTCGGCACCTCGCTGACACGCAGACCAAACATCGTCGCACGCACCAGCATCTCCAACGCAAACTCCATCCCCGTACTCCCAGGCCTCATCCCCCGGTAAGCCTCCCGGCTGAACCCCCGCAACCCGCAATAAAAATCACCGCACGCGCTCTTGAAAAACAACCGACCAATCCCCGTCAACAACGGATTACCAAAGTAACGATGCAGTACCGGCATCGCACCGTCCTGAATCCCCCCAGAAAAACGGTTACCCATCACCAGGTCATCCCCACCACGCAGCTTCTCAAGAAACGGACCCAGCGCCGAAAAATCATAGCTGTCGTCCGCATCCCCCATGATGATGTATCGACCCCGTGCCGCATCGATCCCCGCCGAAAGCGCATTGCCATAACCACGCTCGGCAACATTCACCACCCGCACGCCCAACCCCTCGGCAATCTCAAGCGATCCGTCTGTACTCCCGTTATCCGCCACAATCACCTCACCCACCACGTCGGCCTCGGCGAAAAAACCAAGCGCCTTGCGGACACACACCCCCAACGTCTTGGACTCATCCAGGCAAGGCATCACCACCGACAACTCAACCCCCCCAGACCTATTCACCAAGGCATCATCCCCCCCAGCGCCAACCGCACCGGGCTCACCCCCAGGCGAGGGGGCATGGTGAATCGATCCGTAATCCATCGGCGTGGGTCCGTTACAAACAAGGGCAAGTCAGTCAGCGTCTCCCGAACCAACCGTTTTATCCGCTTCCACCAACGGTGGGCATCGGTACACCATACATCGGCCCCTGGGCAACGCCACCGCCACCGCAGAGCGCACTCGGTCCGCATAATTCACATGAACACCCGACCGAGAACCCGGACCCACAAAACGGTACTGGTACGTCTGCCACCAGTTCGGCGAGGTGCGGATCGTAAAACCACGGAACATCAACGCAGAAGAAACATGCCACGAAAGCACATCACGCATCATCTTGGTTTCACGCCTCTGACGATCCAACACAGGCGCAAGCCAGTCGGGGATCGGCTCAATACCCGGGCTCACCGACGCCACCTCGCCCCCAACCTCTTCACGCTGGACCCGGCTATAGACCCGCTGGACCCAGTCACCCGCCACACCCTCATCCATGGCCACACCCGCCTCCCCAGCAAGCGCCATCACCTCTCCAACGCCCGGCGGTGGCGCATACTTCGTCTTACGAATCAACACGATCGGCCCAGGATAATTATCAAGATACGTCTTGCGGATCGCGGCGACACTCTGGATCGGCAACCCCGTGTAATACGTCATCACCAGGTGCCCGTTCGGCGTCGCGTACAAGCGGGTGTCATCAGCCAACCCCGCGCCTTGCAAATAACCCATCACCGTGCGAATCCCCTCGAACCGGTCCGCCTGCCCCGGCGGCGCGGCCTCGGTGAACAAACGACCCGTCCCCGCCAGAATAACCAACACCGCCAACGGCGCCATCACATGCGCCCAGCGGTGGCTCACCAGATACGACGCACCCGCCAGGATCATCGCCGCCAACAACATGCAAGGCACAGCGATCATCAACGACAACCGGGTCGCAAAGAAACTCGCCGCCGGCATACACCCCGCGAATGTCACGAACATCACACCCGCCCAGACCGACACCAGCAGGTACACACCCCGCCTAGCGCCGAACGCCTCCACCACGCGCCTGGGCATACGCCCCCCGAACCACCAAGCCGACGCCGACGCCGTTATACCCGTAAAAAACAACACCATCTCCACAGGCCGATGCGTCAGATACTCATACACCACCGACCAGAACCCCTGCATACGCCACGCCGCCGGGATCCCCTGCGTGTGCCCAAGGAACCCCGTCCACCAGACCCACGGCAGCGTCCCCGCCAACACAATCAACAACAACAACCCACGCTTCTCCCACACCCGGCGATGCGCACGATGCCACGGCAGACTTACCGTCCCCACCACACACATCCCAAAACAGGACGTGATGTGTGTATGAAACAACAGCACCAACATCAAACCACCCAGCAGGTAATCACGCCAACGCCCCCGACGAGCTATCTTCCAGAGCGCCCAACCGCAGCCGGCAATCAACATCAATGTCAGCGAGTAGTACCTCGCCTGCGACCCGTAATAAACATTCTTCTTGGCGACCGCCGCGTACATCAACGCCGACCAACCCGCCGCCGGCCCACCCATCGACCGACCAAGCATGTACATCAACACCATGAATACCAAGCCAAACAAAACCGCCGGCACACGCGGCACCCAAGTCCGACGCACCACCGTGTCTTGCCCGTGCTGGGGAACAAGTGTGCCAGCAAGCCGATCCGGCTCCTGACCAAACACCGCCATCGAACCCGCGATGGAATACAAAGGCAGCCACCCGTGATACGCCACCACACCCCGGTCCGAGTAACTCAGATCCTTGAACTCGTACTCCGCGTTCCCCGGCCAAGGGCGGAACATGATGTTCTCATAGATCGGCTGGCCCAGGAAATGGTCGGTCGGGATGCCGTGCTTCAGGATCGTCTGGGCGTTGATGCTGGACTCCGCCTCGTCCTCCCATAAAGGGGTCGACCCCGCGGTCCAGACACGCAGCCCCGTCCCCAGCGCCAAAAGCACCAGCAACGCCACCCAACCGATTGCCTTGCGTTGACCGATCGACATACAGATTCCCGTTCCCCGCACACACCTGAAAAATCACGAATAACACCGTTTTATTCGGCAAATACCGCCCCCCAACGCCAGTCTCGCCGCCCCGAATCCGCCCCACTGCCCGGGCCCCCACGTTGCCTTTTACACCCGCCCATGCAAGAATACACGACTCAAACCACCCAACCAATAGCAACCCGATTGGCGGGCTCTACCCGGACACCCCCCGGACACCCCCGAACCTCCCCGCCAGACCCGACAGGAGCATCGAACAGTGAAGTCACAGGAAATACGCCCCGGCATGGCACTGAACATCGACGGGCAGGTCTGGCTCATCACCAACATCAGCCACGTCAAGCCCGGCAAAGGCCCCGCCTACACCCAGGCCAAGCTCAAGAACCTCGCCACCGGCAACAACATCGAGAAACGCTTCCGCTCCGCCGAAGACGTCGAGCAGGTCAACCTAGACCGCCGCGAGGTCGAGTACCTCTACTCCGACGCCACCGGCGCGATCTTCATGGACTGCGAGACCTTCGATCAACTCACCATCCCCAAAAATATCCTCGGCGAGACGTTGCTCTATGTGAAAGCCAACACCGCCATCAACGTGCTGTTTTACAACGGCAACCCCATGACCGTCGAGCTCCCCGCCTCCGTCGACCTGGAAGTCACCGACACGCCCCCGGGCATCAAAAACGCCACCGCCACCAACCAGCTCAAAGAGGCCGTCCTCGAGACCGGCCTAAAGACCCGCGTCCCGCCGTTCGTCGAAAACGGCCAGGTCGTCCGCATCTCCACCGAGACCGGCGAATACCAGAGCAAGGTCTGACCCCAGATAACCCAACTTATTCTAACCCACACAGCCCCGCGCCCATCTGGCCGCGGGGCTTGTTTTTTGCGTGTATTTCCGGGGTTCTGCCGGTAAAATATGATCCGCAGGAGGTGCCGATGCGGCGAGCGGTTTTGCTGTTTTTATTATCTATGGCGTTGATGCTTACCATGTCGCCTTCGGTGCTGTATGCCGACGAGGCTCCGCACGCGCGTGCTTACCTGGGCCAATTGAATACACGAATACAACTAGTCGGTGCCCAGATGCCGAAGATCTCGCGAGCTGCGGAACAAGCGGCTCAGGCCATCGTGGCGGGGCGAGGGGATTGTGGGTTCGGTGTCAGGGGAGACGCGGGGCTGGCGAACGAGTTGAGTAACCGTGGCGGTGCGATGCTGGGTTACGACGGGCGCGCGGGGGAATCCGGAGACGTCATCTTGTTCGTGTTGGGTCTGGTTCCCTCTGACGTGATCGACACGCGGGCACAACTCATCAAACAGATCGACGAGTTACAACGGCTTGAGTTGGCCGGGGCTACGGTGATCGTGATCGGCTCATCGGCGCACCTGCACAGCTACGGGCTGCTGGACGGGGTGAAAGATACTTGCTCGGTTTTCCTGGACAACGCAGTCCCGGCGGTGGATGGTGTGTTCGTCGATGAATTCGGCCGGGCGGTCGTGCCGATGGCGACGGTGCTGAATGCGGCGGTGGCGTGGGCGTTTGAGTGTGAAATGTTCTCGGCGCTGACCAGGCTGGACAAGCTGCCGGTCGTCCGACAGAGCTTTGAGATCGATACACGCATGCGGCGCTGGCAGCGCTACGGCTCGCAACGATTCCATCACGACCGCTGGCTTGACCCGATCCCTCCGGGGATATTGGGGCAAGCCTATCTCAACGGTTTGTCTGAAGTATTGCTCGACATTGGGACGGCGTCGTGGCGCAGTATTGCGCGGACGGCTCACCGCGCGGACCGGACGTTTGCTGCCGGCGGGACGGTCTGGCTGCGTGCCGGGGGGCGTTACCTCCCCTACCACGTCGGCGGACAGCTTAGCGCGGACCCGCGGTTGTTTACCTCCTTAAGCCACGACGGGTCCGACGCAGGGCTTGCGGTGCCGGGCAAGAACGATTTCGTGATCGCGGTCGGCGAGAGTGAGACAGCCGGTTCTTATGAATGGGGCGAGCCGGAGATGCTGCGCAAGGCCGGCCGCGGTGTGGCGTGGATAGTCAACGGATACAACACGCAGCGGAGAGACCTCCACCGGCGAGAAACGCTGATCGACCTGTGGGCACCGTTCGGGGACGGTGTGGTGCACGTCGAAGATTACGACACCGCTTTGGGCCCGGTGACCGGCGTGGTCGGCGAAGCGGTGATGTGGATGATCGCGGCGGAGATGGTCGGTGGGGAGAACGGGGAATTGGCTCGGATGGATCGGATGAAGATACAAGCGGATTTCACCGCAGAGAACGCGGAGGGCGCAGAGAAAGATAAAGAAAACCAAGAGTAGACAGGATGATAGGATATTCAGGATCAAGCGTGCCGTAACGGCCTGCTGCTCATACCCTGAACATCCCGTCATCCTTTCTACATTCCTTGACTTTCTCGATCGTTTATGATGCCTGAATGAACACGCCCCGGAAATCCCCTCGGCTGTACGACGACCTTGCGCACCTCTGGCCGATACTAAGCCCGCCGGAGGATTACACGACCGATGCGTTGACACTGCGCGGGTTGATTGAAAAACACTTTGCGGGTTCGACCGATCAACGACGGAGCGTGCTTGAGCTGGGTGCCGGCGGCGGGCATACGCTGGTGCATCTCGCGGATGATTACGACTGCACGGCGGTGGACCTGTCTGAGCCGATGCTTGCGAACTGCCGACGACTCGTGCCCGAGGTGCAGACGGTGGCAGGGGACATGCGGTCGGTTCGGCTAGGCAAGACGTTTGACGCGGTTTTCATCCACGACGCGGTCGATTACATGCTCAACGAAACCGAGGTGCGGCAGGCGATGGAGACCGCGACGGCCCACCTCAAGCCCGGCGGCCTTTGTGTGATCGCCCCGACCTACACACGCGAAACATTCATCGACGGCGAGGTCGCTGATGACGGAACGGCTACAGACAGCCAGGAATTGACCTACTTCAGCTACGTCCACGACCCCGACCCGGCGGATGACACGTTTGAGATGATCCTGCTGTACCTGATCCGTGAAAACCAGACTCGCAGTGTCGAGGTGATCGAGGATCGTCACACCTGCGGGCTATTTTCAAACGATCAATGGCTGACGTGGATGGGTGACGCGGGGTTTGATGCACGGCACGAAGAGGCGGACGCGGGGGATCCGGGAGCGGGGGAAGAGCCTTGGACTTTGTTTGTCGGAATAAAAACATAAAATACAGAAGGCAAGTAATCTTCTGGAATATTTTCTGAAGCGGTTGGTCAAGAGGGAACAACAGACATGACTACTCATAACACAGCATCCGACGCAGCAAATACTGCGGTTAGGGCATACCTCACGTCATTAGGCGAGCAATTTCTTGGTCACGGATTCAATACAGGATCAGGCAAGGGTAAGTCTATCTGGACGGTCATCAAGAAGGATGACTTTGAATCACGCTGCGCCTACTGTGGATCTGATAACACTGAACTCGGGATGGAACATCTCATATGTTTCAATCGCAACGACGGGGGATTACATCATCCGGGAAATATTGTGCCTTGTTGCAAAGCCTGCAATAGGAGAGCGAAAGATCAGAACAAGAACGAGGTGGATTGGAAGACTCACCTTAACACCATAGTTGTCGATCGTCACGGACTAAGTGAAGACGTCGCTCAGCAGCGTAAAGAACGGATAAGAAATCACATCCTAAAATATAAATATCCCCAATTAACCGATGACGAGTTAGCCGCCATACAAACAATTGCACAAGCAATTTATGAGGGTGTTGGACAAGAAGTCCGGCGTGGCACTGAATTATTTTGGGCAATCCACAAATCAATAATCAACAAAAACCGGGATTGATCCACCGCCGTTATTACCATACCTGTTCACCAATTCTGTAAAACTAAACCTGATCCTACCCCTCGTGTGCGGGGAGGTAGTATTGCTGTGTGTATTCGCCGACCATGCGGTTGGTGTTGAACATGCCGGGGACGGTTTTCATGGAGTTGGCCATGACCTTGCACCAGCGTGTGGGGAGTCCGGCGCGGGTGCGGGTGTAGAAACTGGGGAGGATGGTTTTTTCTAGTAGTGTGTAGAGGCAGTCGGCGTCGTAGTCGTCCTGCTTGGCGCGGCTGGTGAACTCACGGCCGTCGCCGATGGCGTAGCCGTTGCGTTTGTTGTAGCCCTCGGGCCACCAGCCGTCGAGGACGGAGAGGTTGACCCCGCCGTGCAGGGGAGGCTTCATGCCGCTTGTGCCGGAGGCTTCCATCGGGCGCAGGGGGTTGTTCAGCCAGATGTCGGCTCCGCTGGTGAGCATGCGTCCGACCTGCATGTCGTAGTTTTCGATGACGGCGACACGGCCTTTAAACCCGGGTTTTTTGGAGTGTTTGACGATCTGTTGGAGGAACGCCTGGCCGTCGGCGTCGGCGGGGTGGGCCTTGCCGGCAAAGATCAGTTGCACGGGGCGTTTGGAGTCGTTGAGGATTTTGATCAGGCGTTTGGCGTCGCGGAAGACCAGCGGGGCGCGTTTGTAGGTGGCGAAACGTCGAGCGAACCCGATGGTCAGGGCGTCGTCGTGGAGCATATTTTCCGCGTCGATTATGTCCTGCGCGTTTCCGCCGTGGCGTACCGCCTGCTCGACCAGGCGTTGACGTGCGAAGCGGACCAGTCTGCGGCGCAGGGTGTTGCGCAGGGACCAAATTTCACTTGCGGGGATGCTATCGACCTTGGCCCAGGGGTCGTCGAACGCGCCTGCGCCGTTGATCTTAGGCTTGATGTATTTCTTGTAGAACGGCTGGGCTTCGGGTGCGAGCCAGGTCTGCCAGTGCACGCCGTTGGTAACGTGGCCGATCGGGACGTCACTGGTTTTCTTGACATCGAACAGGCTCTGCCACATCTCGCGTGAGACTTCGCCGTGGAGTTTGGCGACGCCGTTGGCGCGTTGGCTTAGGCGAAGCGCCAGCGCGGTCATGCACATCGGGGCCTTCTTGTTGCCGGGGTTTTCGCTGCCGAGGTCCATGACGTCGTGCATCTTCAGGGACGATCCCTTGAGCAGCGGCTTGAGGTACTTGCGTGTGAGCGCGGGGGTGAAGCGGTCGTGGCCTGCGGGGACGGGTGTGTGGGTGGTGAAGACGCTGGATCGGCGGACGATGTCGATCGCCTTGTCTTTCTTCTTGCCTTGCTTGAGCAGATCGACCACACGGGAGAGGCCGCAGAAGGCGGCGTGGCCTTCGTTTTGGTGGCAGACGGTGGGCTTGATGCTGAGTTTTTCAAGCGCCAACAGGCCGCCGACACCGAGCAATACCTCTTGACGGATGCGTGTTTCGTCGTTGCCGCCGTAGAGGTGGTGGGTGATCTTGCGGTCTGCTGGTTTGTTGGCGGGTAGGTCGGTATCCATGAGGAAGAGTTCGACCCGGCCGACATCGACGCGCCAGACCTTGACCTTGATTTTTCGTGACGCCATCTTCAGCGAGAAGGTCTTGCCGGTGTCGGTGACGGCGAGTTGGCTGAAATCGTACTTGGGGTAGACCGCGAGGGTGGAGCCGTCGGGATTGATTTCCTGGCGGTAGTAGCCGTGGCGGTAGAGCAGCCCGACGGCGACCAGGGGTGTGCCGATATCCGAGGCGCTCTTGAGGTGGTCACCTGCGAGGACACCCAGGCCGCCGGAATAGATCGGCAGGCTTTCGTGCAGCGCGAACTCTGCGCAGAAGTAGGCGACGCGCATGCGTTTTTGTTTGGCGTTGGTGGAACGAGCGAACCAGGACTTGGTGCGCAGGTAGGTGGCGAGGTCTTTTTCTCGGGCGGTGAGCCTCGCGAGGAAGTCGGTGTCGTGTGTGATTTGGTCGAGCCGATGGGCGGGGAGCTGGGCGATGACGGCCAAGGGGTTGCGCCCGGTGGATTCCCAGAGCGTGGGTTCGAGCGATGCGAAGAGCCGCTGCGTGTCGGCGTCCCATGTCCAACGCAGGTTCATCGCCAAGGCGCGGAGTCGGTCGGAGACGTTAACCGGTTTAACTGCTTTGTGTGTCTTACGCTTGGTGGCTGATTTACCCATTGGTGGTTCCATCTATATAGAGGTTGGTATTGCGTGTGCGTGGATGCGAGGTTTGTGTGTGTGTGTGCGTGCGTGTCTGTGTCAGTCTCGTCCGAAGAGTGTTGTTTCGGCGGCGAGTTTATTGGCCAGGGGCTTGGTGAGTTGGCCGGGTTTGATGCGCCACTTCCAGTTACCCCGGAGGGTGCCGGGGAGGTTCATCTTGGCCTCATTGCCCAGGCCCAGTATATCCTGCACGGGGAAGATAGCGGTATCCGCGACGGAACTCAAAGCCAGGCGGATCAGGTCCCAGTGGATGGTCTTGGGTGAGCCGGCGGTGTAGAGCAGGGCGCGTTGTCGTTCGCTGAGTTGGCCGTTGCGTGATTTTCGGTTGGCTTTGTCGAACCAGCCGCGTGCGGTGTCGTTGTCGTGGGTGCCGGTGTAGACCACACAGCGGGTGGGGTAGTTGTGTGGGGCGTGGTAGCTGTCTTCCTTGCCGAAGCCTGACTGCAATACGCGCATCCCGGGGAAGGCGAACTTGTCACGCAAGGCCTCGGCCTGCGGGGTGAGCAAGCCCAGGTCCTCGACGATGATCGGGACGTTGCCGAGCTTGCGTTTGAGTGCGGTGAACAGTTCTGCGCCGGGGCCCTTGCGCCACCTGCCACGGGTCGCGGTTTTGTGGGTAGCGGGGACTTCCCAGAATCGGCTGAAGCCCAGGAAGTGGTCGATGCGCACGGCGTCGAACTGTGTGAGGCAGTGACGGAAGCGTCTGACCCACCAGTCGTAACGTTCGGCTTTGTGTTTACGCCAGTCGTAGAGCGGGTGGTTCCAGATTTGGCCGGTCTTGCTGAAGGCGTCGGGCGCGGCACCGGACACGACGGCCGGCATGCCGTTGGACTTGAGGCGGAAGAGTTCGGGACGTGCCCAGACATCGCAACTGTCGTGTGCAACGAAGATGGGGATGTCGCCGATGAGCCCGACGCCTTTTTTCCCACAGTAGCGTTTCAGTGCGGCCCACTGCTTGTCGAACTGGAACTGCAAGAAGGCGTTGAACGTGATCTCGTCGGACAATTCGTTGCGTGCACGGTCGAGGTCTGGCTTACGGCGTTGGCGCAGGGCGGGCTCCCAGTGCCACCAGTGCTTGCCGCGGTGGGCTTTGCGCAATGCACAGAAGAGTGACCAATCGTCCAGCCAGTCTTTGTGTTTTTCGCGGAAGCGGTCCAGTGCGGCGTGAGAACGGGCTGGCTTTGCCATGAAGCGGTCGAAGGCGAGGCGTAGCTGGGCGTCGCGGAACTTGCGGGTAGCGAGGAAGTCAACGCATGTCGGGTCGGTGTCTTTTTGTGAAGCGACTTGAGCGCGGGTGAGCAGGCCGTCCTCGTATAGCTTGTGGAGGCTGATGAGTATGGGGTCGCCGGCGAAGGTGGAGTAAGCGCTGTAGGGACAGCCGTGTTGGTCGGCGGGGGTGATCGGGAGCATCTGCCAGGCTTGTTGGCGGGCGTCGGCGAGGAAGTCGGCGAAGCGGTAGGCCTGATCGCCCAGGTCCCCGCAGCCGTGGGGGCCAGGCAGAGAGGTCGGGTGCAGAAGCACGCCGCTTGTTCTTCGATTCAAGTGAAAACGACCACTCAAAACAGACCACCTTCGATACAGAGGATATCCGGTAGCAACGGCTGGGACCGGGGAACCGGAGGGATCGGGGGGCTGGGCGACGCAAGGATCGGGCCAGCATCCAAGCCGCCTAGGATAGCCTCATCCTCCCACCGCACAAGCGTCTCACTGATATGTGGCTGGGTAGTCGCAAGTTGGGTATATGGGGCCGACCTTACTACAACCATGATATAATATTTAGCCTAAATCTTATTTTGTGGCGGTGAGACTAAGGTCAGACTGCGGCGGGCTACGACTGGATAGGGTGCGGGCGTGATGGGTGAGGTGAACGAGGCCGGTGGCGACAAGTGTGACAGGTGAGTGGATGGGCGGGGCGCCATGGGCGGGCAGGATGTGGGCGGGATATTTTTGGGATCAGTGGGTTATCCCCGGGGTTGGGTGGGCGTTACAATCCGGGCGAACAATTACCTTTCCTGTTGAATCGGAGCCATCCCATGGATCGGGCAACCTCCCTGTTAATCGTGTTACTGCTCGCCGCCGCGCCGGGTATCTCGCTGGCCGACGAAGCCGCCGCCGGAGAGAAGGCCCCTGGGGAGGATGCCCCGGCTGGGCCGAAGATCGAGGTCAACCTTGGGAACGCATTGGATGCGCTATCCGGGCAGCAGCCCCAGGCCTTGCCGGGCCCGGGCGAGTCGATGCAGGCGTTGCGTGACCGGTACCGGAAGCTGACACGGGAACGCCAGGAGCAGGACAAGACGATCTGGTCGGAGGAGCGGCTCGCACAGTTGTATGAAGAAACCTTTGTGAAGCTGTGGGACGACCTTCGCCTAAGCGGGCACAAGCCGGGCGTGTTCGCGGGGTTTGCGTTTGAAAAGATCGCGGTTGGACAGCCGGGCGATGCGGTGGCGTTGATCGAAGGCGTCACAAAATCATCGCTGGACCAGGGTGTTCAGGATTTGGATCACGTTCAATGGCAGGCGTTGGTGAGTGATATCTTTGATGCCGGCTACCGCGTGGCCCAGAGCGAGTGGCATCACGCGACATTCAGCACGGATGCGCAGGGGCGGCGTATCTCCACATTCAACATCACGATCGACCTGACTCATGGCGATAGCGATCGGCGGGTGACCGTTACCGGGCCGATCCATATTGTGTGGACGGACAAGCTGAACGGCGATGGTAAGCGCCTGCCCGGGTCGATCGACACGACGGGATTGAGCCTGCTTGCGCGCACCGGCGAGCCGATGTTCCGGTCAACCGATCTGGGCAAGATCCCTTTTGGGGTTGGGCACGACGATATCCTGGCACACGACCTTAACGGCGACGGTCTGATCGACCTGGTGTATCCCAATTCCAACGAGGTCTTGGTCAACCGCGGCGACGGGCAGTTTAGTCGTCGTAAGCTGTGTGAATACCCGGTGAAGGTGATCGCTGAGGCGGTGATCGCCGACTTCACGGGGGACGGGTCGGTGGACTACCTGGTGGCGGGGAGCAATTACTCGGGGAAGGCGTCGCCGAATCGCTACGGGCTGTTTCTTTATGAGCGTGACAAGGACGGGCAGTTCAGTGCGCCGGCGTTGATCGCGATAGCGCCAAGTGAGTTGCCGATGGTCCTGCCCTCGGCGATGGCGGTCGGTGACATTGATGGCGACGGCGACCTGGATATCTGGGCGAGTCAGTACAAGGCGGCTTACGCCGGGGGCAACTTCCCGACCCCCTACTACGACGCCAACGACGGCCACCCGGGTTACCTGCTATTGAATCACGGCGACGGCACGTTCGCGGAAGCAACAGAGGGTTCGGGGCTGGAAGACAAGCGTTTCCGAAGAGCGTTTAGGGCTTCGTTTGTTGACCTCGATGATGACGGCGACCTGGATTTATTGGTGGTCTCCGATTTTGCGGGGGCGGACCTTTTTTACAACGACGGATCGGGGAGGTTTACGGATGTGACGGACTCGGTGTTGGATATCCCGACGAACTTCGGGATGGGGTTGACCTTCGACGACTTCGACGCCGACGGCGTGCTGGATTTCTATGTCACGGGGATGGCGTCGACCACGGCGAGGCGGTTATCGCAGATGGGGCTGGAGCGTGCCGACCTTGCGGAGTACAACGACCAACGGCTGGTGGTGGCTTACGGGAACCGGATGTACCTGGGTCAGAGTGCTGGGCGATTCATTGAGCCGGGCTTTAGAGACCAGGTTGCACGCTCGGGGTGGTCGTGGGGGGTCGCGTCTGCTGATTTTAATAACGACGGGCACCCGGACCTGTACGTCGCCAACGGCAACAAGTCGGGGCTGAGCGCTAAAGACTACTGCACACGGTTCTGGTGTCACGACATCTATTCCGGTGACTCGGAGGAAGACCCGGCCCAGTTCAAGGTGTTCACTGATGAGTTGGGCGATTTCTCTGATGCCGGGCTGTCGTGGAACGGGTTTGAGCACAACCACCTGTTCATGAGCCGGGCGGGGCAGGGATTCACCAACGCGGCGTTCATGATGGACGTCGCGCTGGAACTGGATAGCCGGGCGGTGCTGGCCCACGATTTTGATAACGACGGGCGGGTGGATCTGGTGGTGACGACCCGCAACTCTCTGTCGGACTCGGAGAACTATAAAATCCACCTGCTACGCAATCGCGCCGACCAGACCGATCGGCACTGGGTGGGTGTTCGACTCGCCGGTGCGCCGGGTGTTTCGCCGCTTGGTGCGCAGGTCACGGTGACCTACGCCGACGGCGTACGGACCAACTCGGTCGTCAGTGGCGACTCCTACAGCGCCCAGCACGCGCCGGTGCTGCACTTTGGCTTGGGTGGGGTCGAGACGATTGATTCGATCGAGGTGCGTTGGCCGGGCGGCAAAGTAACAACACTGGATGCCCCGGCGATCGATGCGTATCACAACGTGTCACCGGCGGGCGTGAGTCATGCGGAAGTGGCGCAGTGACATTTTACTTCGCATGTCCTATTGAAAATTAAGTCCGTCATCCATCCCCGACCAAGGGGCCCAGAGGATGCGTCGGTTTACCCAAGCGCGCCGGTGCAGGATGAGCCTGCGCCGGCGGTGCATCCGAAGCAGTGGGCGGCGGTCTGGATGGATCGGCCGATCAACTCGTTAGGGGTGTAGTCCCAGAGTTTTTTGCTGTCGGCCTCGACGGTGTGCTCTTCGATACTTCCGCCGGAACCTAACCCGGTGCCGTTGCCTTGGATGGGCATCTGGAGCATCTGGTTGAAGTCGCAGTCGTAGACGCTGCCGCGCCAGCCGATGCTGACCAGGTCCCGGCACATCACGCCGTCGACGTTGGCGTTGTTGTGGGCGTCGGTGAGTTTGGTCATGTAGGCGTCGAACTGGCCGTCACGTTTGAGCGCGTGCTCGAAGCGTTTGATCGGCATGTTGGTGATCGTCCAGAGCGTGTTGAAGACGATGCCGAAGTGTTCGTGGAGGTGTTTTTTGTAGTCGGCTTGCAGCGGTGCTTGCGCGGGGGGCAGGCCGTAGTCGATGGGGTTGTAGACCAGGTCCAGTCGGAGGTCGGTGCCGGGTTGGCCGTAGCCCAGGGCGTTGAGCTGTTGCAGGACTTTGATGGACCCGTCGAAGACACCGTTGCCGCGTTGCTTGTCGACGTTGTCGCCCAAGTAGCAAGGGAGGCTGGCGGAGACCTCGACCTTGTGCTTCGCGAGGAACGCGGGCACGTCTTGGTAGCCCGGCTCCAAAAGGATCGTGAGGTTGCAACGGTCGATGACGTGCAGGCCCAAGCCACGCAGCGCAACGACCAACTCGCGGAAGTGCGGGTTCATCTCAGGGGCCCCGCCGGTGAGGTCGACGACCTTGATGCCCAGGTCATCTTTATATTGGGTGAGCCAACCGAGGATCTGCTGCATCGTCTGCCAGGTCATGATCTCGGTGCGTTTGGGGCCGGCCTCGACGTGGCAGTGGTGGCATGCCAGATTGCACATCTTCCCGACATTGATCTGCAGGGTGGTGATGGCTCGGCGGGACAGCGTCTGGCCATCGGCGACGAGGCGGTCGTCAAACGGGTCGCCCCCCCCCCCGGATACGCCGAAAACGCCCCCACAGGATGATGCCCCAGGCATAGGCTGGGTCGGGTCGGCCTGCGGTAGTGGGATGCTCTGGGTCACGGCGGGGGATTCTAACGGCATACGGGTAAAACACCTATCCGGCGGTGAATATTCCGACCGGGCGGAAGCCCACCCCCCCCACTATCTGACCCCTGATATGGCCCTGGGCCTTGACAAACCACTATATCGGATTATGATGTAGCGTAACACGAGGTAGATGATGGATAATGCTTGGACCGCTCAATTACGCAAGGGACTGGTGGAGTTGGCTGTGCTGGCGGCCCTGAACGCCGGGGAGGCGTATGGCTATCAACTGCTTGGGCGGATCAATGCGTTTGCGGGTTTGAATCTCAATGAGCCGACGGTTTACCCGCTGCTGGCGAGGCTGACCCGTGCGGGTTACCTGACCGTCCGCAGCGGGCCGTCGCCACATGGCCCGCCGAGGCGCTACTACCGTTTGACCGAGTCCGGACGGGATCGACTCAAGCAGATGCGTACGCTCTGGCAAACCACCAACGAGAGTCTTGCACAACTCATCCAACAGGGGGACCAGACATGAACACATCAATGAACATGCAGTCGCAGACCTACGACGCACGCAAAGCCCTGGGCGGCTACCTGGAGCGGACCGACCTGCTGCTTGCCCGCTCCGGATTGTCGCGCAGCGAACGTGACGAAACGCTTGGGCAGATCGTTGAGCAGTTTTACGACCTGCTGGGCGTACCAATCGGTGAAGCCGACCAGGAACTGACCGAAATCGCGATCGCAAAGTTAGCGCCTGAAAGAATGTTCGAATTGAATGACACTATGACCACTAGCCAACTCTCGCGGGCGGTCTGGAACCGGTTCTGCATTGGCGGGATCGTACCGATCTTCCTCAACGACCGCGGACACAAGCGCGTAGTCTGGGGGGAGCTGATCAAGATGCTGGTATGGTTGGGCCTCTTACTGGCCATGGTGGTCACGTTTTTGAACATGATGATGTTGGGCGGTCCCTCGTGGAGATGGATCGCCAGCGGAATCATGTTCGGCTGCATACAGCTAGGCCTATGGTTCCGCTTCACTTGGCTGTACCACCACACACCCGTGGAGGCGTTGCCTCGGGCCGAAGATTGGCCGGCCCCGCGTCTGCATAAAATCCGATATATGTGGATCTTGACCGTGGTCGGGCCTGCCGTTCTTATCATCGCACTATTTCCAACCGCATATTGGCTGATAGCGGCCATCCTAAGCAGGCCTGCTTGGCCGATTGACAATGGGCTATTCGTCATCGTCGCCGTTCCTCTGGGTGTACTTCTGTACGTATTATCCATGTGGAGTGCCTTACAGCGGCGACGTAACACCCGGCGATTCTACAACTGGGACCGACACATCAACCCGTAACGCGGCTCGTGTCGATGTTGGCCGCCGGGTTAGAATGTGCATCCCTTAGCACAATTGAATTGAAGGAGCCCCGCCATGCAGACACGACGACTGGGAAAAACCGACCTTGAGTTGTCCGTCATCGGGATGGGCGGGGTGGTGGTGATGCAGGAGCAGCAGGCGGAGGCTGACCGGATGGTGGCGGAGGCGATCGATGCGGGGATCACTTATTTCGATGTCGCACCGCAGTATCTGGATGCGCAGCAGCGGATGGGGCCGGCGTTAGAGCCGTACCGTGGCGGGGTGACGCTGGCGTGCAAGACACTGGAGCGGACGGCCGAGGGGGTTCGGCGCGAGTTGGATGACTCTCTAAAGAAGCTGCGGACCGATCACTTCGATCTATATCAAATGCACTCGATCACCACGGTTGAAGAGGCTAAGCAGGTGCTTGGGCCGGGTGGTGCGATGGAGGCGTTTGTCGAAGCGAAGCAGGCGGGCAAGGTGCGGTATATCGGGTTTAGCGCCCATGGGGAGGCGGCGGCGTTGCACCTGGTGGGGTCGGGTTTGTTTGACAGCGTGTTGTATCCGTTGAATGTCGTGATGTTCGAGCGTGGGGAGTTTGGGCCGGCGTTGGTGGATGCGGCGAACGAGCGGGGGATGGGGATTTTGGCGCTCAAGGCGATCGCGCGGACGCATGTGCCGGAGGGAGTGGATAAGCCTTATGACAAGTGCTGGTACACGCCGGAGGATCGGCCGGGGGTGGCTCACCTGATGCTGCGGTACACGCTGAATCTGCCGGGTGTGGCTGCGGCGCTGCCGCCGGGGGATCCGGGGCTGTACAAGATGGCGGTGGGGTTTGCGGATGAACTTGGGCCGTTGAGCGATACGGAATTGACCCGGTTAAAGGACGCGGTGGCGGGTACGGAGCCGTTGTTCCCGCTGCAGAATGCGTGAGCCTGCCGACGCGCGGATCTGCGATCCGCCGCTAAACGGGGACAAGACGGTGGGGCCGCCGCACCACCTTGCACATCCGTATTCGTTTAGCGGGCGATCGCAGATCGCAGTGCTCTGGGATACGAACATTCGACATAGGGTGTTACGCATGACCAACACTGTGGACGCAGGCCCGATTTCACCGGGTTCTGTTCCACATACCGTATGGCACGCCAGATGTCGGCCTTATCGTTGAGATACACCTTCCACATACCCCGCGCCCAAGGGGACGGCGGCCCGACCGCAAATCCTTCATCACGCAACCGCGAAGTCGCGGCCTGTTTCAAACATCGAACGACCTGTTCGACACGATACCGATGTCGGCGAACGACCAGATGTACATGGTCCGGCATGATCGAACAGGCGTGAATCCGGTAGCCAGAGCGGGCCATGACTTCCGCAAACGCTGACCCGATACACCGGGCCATCTCACCGGTCAATCGCACGGGCTCATATTGCATCGCTGACTTCGCATCCAGGCGTTGGGTTCGGTCGTGAGACGCCCCCGCAACCGATCGCCTGGCATTGGTCTTGGTCGCGCGGCCCTGCCGGTGTATCTCCCAACTCCGCACAAAGTCGGACCACGAACCCCGGGGGTCGTTGGGCAGCCAGAAGCCGTAGGCCGTGAAGATGACGTGGTAGGCCCGGATCATGGCGAAAATGCTACCATACCCCGCCCCGCATGGGGCAGACGACCCGAGTCTGCCCCAT
>JAJDCX010000005.1 GCA_029260615.1 Phycisphaeraceae bacterium
TCGATCAGGCACCTGGGTTCCTGCAGTTCGTCGATAAGCACGGCCTGACCCCCGGCGCACCGTTCACCGTCGAATCACAAAGCCCTTCTGCTGACGCCATCACCGTCCGCCCACACAACCGCGAACCGGTCACACTCGGCCTGGCCGCGGCGGGGAAGATTATGGTGAAGGTGGCGGAGTAAGATCGACTTGCACAGTTGAATCGTCCGGCACCGACTCACCGCACTCCGGGCAGCGGTCGATGTTGGCTGCGAGAGTGCCGCGCAGGTCGTAGTCGCATTATGTGCAGGGAATGCAGCCGGTTATCCGTAAGTGCCGCCGACGCAGGATTGTACGTATCGAGTGAATAATAAATGCGAGGATGCAAAGTTGGATAAGCAACGCACCAACACCTGACACCGGTACGATCCAACGCGGATCAATGCTTGCCGAGTGACGCCCCCAAGCCGTATCAAAGCCAATGGGCATCACAACCCCTGCAAGTAGTCCGGCCCATAGAGCTGCAAAGAAGAGCTTGGCTTTCACCTCCTTTATTCTGACCGCAATAAAGACCAGCCCGAACAAAGCCAACATGCCACAAATCCACGCCCGGCGGTAAGCGGCCGGCCAATTCATCTTGTACCAGTAACCCATATTCGGACCAAAACGGCTGTCCCAGTCGTCTAGTGTGCCTTGGTCGTCGATGCCGTTCTGCCCAACCGCTCGGATGACGATTTGATTCCTATTTGTCGCACTGGGTGGTTCGAATATCAATGGGGAACCGTACCAGTCCAATAGAAAGCGGCCGTCGGATGTTTCCTTGCGGACAATGCTGTTGCTACCGGCGGTTAGTTTTTCGTACCAAGTGCTTTGATTGTCCGTGACCGGGTATTCGCCGTGGTCGTGATGGTAGGCGAATACGACTACATTCAGGTTCCGAATATCGGCAGCCTGATAGTCAAAGGCGTGAGATGCGGACGCTTGCTGCGCATATGCCAGCGTTAGAATTACGAGCAAGATGTAGCTGCCGCCGGATCGCATGGGTCCATTGTACCTTTGCGAAGCGTGTATTCCTACCCCCGTACCTTCCCGATGATCATCTGCGTGACGAGTTTGGGGTTGGCCTGACCTTTGCTTAGCTTCATTATCTGGCCCATCAGTGCGCCGACGGCTTTGTCTTTGCCGGCCTTGATGTCGTCGATGGCTTTCTGGTTTTTCGCGTCGGCGAGAACCTGATCGACGAAACCTTCTAACGCGCCGGTGTCGGAGACTTGGAGGAGGCCGTGCTTGTCGGCGAGGGATTCGGCGGGGTCGTCGTGGTCGCAGCAGTAGGCAAACAGTTCGGCGGCGGCGCTGGAGCCGATCTTGTCGGCGCTGGATAGGTCGGCGATGCCTTTAACTTGCTCGGGGGTGATGCCGAGTTGGCTGACGCTGGTGTTGCGTTCGTTGGCGAGTTTGGCGGCGTAGTTCAGGAGCATGGCGGCGGCGCGTTTGGGGTCGGTGCCGACGGCGAGGGTGGCTTCGTAGAAGTTTGTCAGGCCGGGGTCGTCCAAGAGGGAGCCGGCGTCAACGGGGGAGAGGCTGTAGTCGTTGATGTAACGGGCACGCTTGGCGTCGGGGAGTTCGGTGACGGTTTGTTTGATGCGGTTGAGCCAGTCGTCGTCGATGGCGACGGTGACCAGGTCAGGATCGGGGAAGTAGCGGTACTCATCCTCGTCCTCTTTTTCGCGTTGTGGGGTGGTGATGGATTTGTTGTCATCCCAGCCACGGGTGGACTTGGAGCGTGCGCCCATGACCTTGCCATCCTCGAGCCAGGCGTCGATCTGTCGTTGGTATTCGTGTGTGATCGCGCCGTGGACGGCCTTGAAGGAGTTGAGGTTTTTGATTTCGACGATGGGTGTTTTGAAGGTTTGGCCGTCTTTTTCGATGATGACGTTGATGTTGGGCTCGAAGCGCATGTGTCCGCGTTGCATGTCGCCCTCGGTGACGCCGAGGTGTCGGCAGATGTGCCGGAGGTTTTGGCCGAAGGTGACGGCCTGATCGGCGCTGCGGAAGTCGGGCTCGGTGACGATCTCTAGCAAAGGCGTGCCGGCGCGGTTGAGGTCTACGATGGAGTGGTCGATGGGTGTGCCGCCGGGGGCTTCGTGCATGAGTTTGCCGGCGTCTTCTTCGAGGTGGGCGCGGGTGATGCGGATGGTGCGACCCCGGGATTCCCCTGAAGCATCATTCGTTGCGTCGTCGCCATCTACGGGTATGTCTAGCGAGCCTTCGCCACAGATTGGCTGGTCGTACTGGCTGATCTGGTAGTTCTTTGGGAGGTCGGGGTAGTAGTAGCTCTTGCGGTCCCACTTTGTTTTTTTGGCGATCTCACAGCCGAGTGCAAGCCCGACGCGGACAGCCATTTCGATGGCTTGTTCGTTGATCACGGGGAGTGTGCCGGGCATGCCTATGACGACGGGGTCTAAGAGCGTGTTGGGTTCGGCGTCGAAGTAGTCGCGGTGGGCGACGTTGGGAACACTGGTCCACATCTTTGAGCGAGTGGCAAGCTCGACGTGGATTTCCATGCCGACGATGAGGGTAGTCTTAATGTTAGAAGGAGCGGTGGGCATGGGGTGGGTATCGGGTATCGGGTATCGGGAGGATTTTAGGAGGGGCGGTTAAGAATTGATGGTTAAAAGCTAACCGTTCAATCCCGCTTCTTCCCCTTGATAAGGTCGTCGATATCCAGGGGGTGTCTCGGGGTACCGTTCATAACGCCGTGCTTGGTAATGAGCATGGGGAGTGCCGAGTTGCCGGCGGCTTTGGCGGCGGTGGCATACATCGACACATCGCGGGCGATCTGCTGATTTACCCACGGGTCATTCATGGCGCGGGTCAGGTCTTTTTCTTTAACGAGTTTCCACGCGGCGATTTTGGATCTGGCGGGGGTGAGGAGTTCTTCGTTAGAGTAAAGCGACTTGTCGAACTGGGCCCACTTGTCGGGGGCGATCTTCCAGAAGGCAAGGGAAATCTTGGCGAGGTCGCAGGCGTAGCGGTTGGTGGGGCTGTAGCGTTTAATCAGGCGGTTGCACTTGCTGTTCAGGGGGGTTGGGAGGCAGAGGATGGCGAGGTCGTCGCCGTATTTTTGCTTGGTCTTCTCAAGCATTTTGCGTGTATCGCGGCAGTGATGGCAGGTGTAGTCGTAGAGGATGAGCATCACAGTCGGGGCGTCGGGGTTGCCGATGATGGGGATATTGGTGGTATCGATCACGAGACGTCCGCCGTAGAGTTTGACCTTGCGGGGTGCCGCGGGAGTGTCGGCGGGCTGGTTGGCTACGGTGTTTTTCGCCGGGGTGGGCGGTGTGGTTTTGGGTGGTTGCTTTGTGGTTGCCTGGTAAGGATTAACGAGCAGTGGGTTTTGGGGTGGGGGCGGGAGCTTATCTGGTAAAGCGTCTTCGTTCACCGTATCGGAGGCGAACTGAATAAGGGGGGCGGCGGCCTGGGGTGCTTCACCCAATACCTGGCCGACGATCAGGACGCCGATGAGTAACATCGCGCCCGCCGAGGCGGACGCCAGGGCTTTGGTCGGCAGGGTCGGCAGGGCCACCATCAGGCACAATACCGAGGCGGCGACCCCGACGGTGTGCGTGGCCATGCAGTACTTGCACAGTGCGCCGATGGCAAAAATCTGGACACCGACAAACCAGAGGGCCGCGGCGATGGCGGCGAAAGCGCAGGCAGCCATGGCAACGGTCGCGGCATACTGTGGGCGTTTGGTTTGGGGGTCACGGGAGATAACGGCGGCAAGCATCGCGGTGTAAACCATCATCGCCATCAGGCTCACGGGGATGCCTAACCACAGCGACCATCGGCTTGATAAAACCGTGTCACAACTCGACCCGCCGCCACAGCCGGGTAGGGCGTCCTGGGTTTGGGACTGGTATAGCAGAAGGCCTGCCAAGCCTGCGGCTAGGCCGGAGAGCAGGACGGTCGCCACTTTCGCGCGTATGAAGGTTGCTGTACTCATAGTAGAACGCTTGATTATAAGGGCAAACGGCCAAGGGGGCTGTGGGGTGGTGCCTTTAGACAGACTGGCGGGCTTTGAACAAGACCCGGCCTTGAAGGTCGCGTGAGCCTTGGATACCAACCGAGCAAGACTATCCGTCGCACCAACCAAAAAGAGCTTGGTGACATAGACGCGGACGATATACTTAATCTTAATACGTTCGGTGCTTTTATCGAACGCCCTCCCTCATGGACCCCCTTGCCATGGCAGATATTCGTCCATTCCGTGGGCTACGCCCCCGCCCCGAGTTGATCGAGCAGGTCGCGAGCCCGCCCTACGACGTGCTCAATGCCCAAGAGGCGCGTCGGATGGCGTCGGGGAACCCCTACAGTTTCCTGCATGTCGTCCGCGCTGAGATCGACCTGCCCGAGGACACCGACCCGCACAGCGAGGCCGTCTACGACAAAAGCGCCGCCAACCTCACGGGGATGATCGACGCGGGCACGCTGGTTCGGGACGACCGTCCCTGCTTCTATCTTTACCAGTTGACGATGGACGGCCATGTGCAGCACGGGCTAGTGCTGGGTGCCAGTGTCGATGAGTACGAGCACGACAAGATCAAGAAGCACGAGCTGACCCGCCGTGATAAGGAAGACGACCGGGCCAAACATGTGGAGAAGTTGATGGCCAACGCCGGGCCGGTGCTGCTTACCTACCGCGCTCAGGGAGAAGTCAACGCGATGGTCAAAGAGGTGTGCGATGCGCAGAAACCGGCGTATGACTTTGTCGCAGATGATGGTGTGGGGCATCGACTGTGGGTGATCGACGGCTCTGAAAAAGTGTCCGGCCTGTGTGAGGCGTTCGCCCGGGTCGATTCCCTTTACATCGCTGACGGCCATCACCGCAGCGCCTCGGCGTTCCGGGTCCGCAACCTCCTCAAAGACGCCAACCCTGACCACAAGGGTGACGAGCCCTACAACCACTTTTTGGCGGTCGCGTTCCCCGACAACGAATTGAAGATCATGGGGTACAACCGGGTGGTCAAGGATCTGAACGGGCTGGAGCCGGGGGCTTTCCTGGAAAAAATCCGGGCATCGTTTGATGTGTGTGAAACCCAGACGGCTGAGCCGGAATCCGCTCGCCAGTTTGGAATGCATCTGGACGGGACGTGGTACCGACTGACACCGCGAGAGGGTGTGGCTGACGGATCGGGCGACACGGTGCGCAGCCTCGACGTCTCGATCCTGCAAGACCACCTGCTGGGGCCGACCCTGGGGATCGGTGACCCGCGGACAGATAAACGCATCGACTTCGTCGGCGGCATCCGGGGCACTAGCGAGTTGGAAAAACGCTGTAAGCAAGACATGCGCGTAGCTTTTGCGCTATACCCGGTGAGTGTCGAGCAGTTGATCGCTATCTCCGATGAGCACGCCATCATGCCACCTAAATCGACCTGGTTCGAGCCTAAATTGCGATCCGGGGTCGTGGTCCGAAGCCTTAGAGGCGACGGATAGTCTTGTTAAGACGAGAGAACTATTAAGAGAAAAGAAAGTGTGACCGCTATGTTGATCCTGATCTCCGACGCATTTGACTCCACGCTTGCCGACCGGCTTAAAGCCTTTGGCGAGGTCACCGACGACAAGGAAAGGCTCGGCGAGGCCGACGTAGTGTTGATACGAAGCAAAACCAAATGCACCCGGGAATACATCGACAGCGCCCCGGAGTTGAAGCTGATCATCCGAGGCGGGGTCGGGCTGGATAATGTTGATCGAGCCTATGCCGAGGAACGCGGGATCGAAGTGCGCAACACCCCCAATGCTTCGAGCATCGCGGTCGCGGAGATGGCGTTTGCGCTGATGTTGGCGGTCGCCAGCCGGGTCACTGAGGCCCACGACAGCATGGCCGCCGGTCGGTGGGATAAAAAACAACTCAAACGCACCGAGCTGTCGGGCAAGACCCTATGCCTGATCGGGATGGGTAACATCGCCGGCGAGGTTGCCAAACGGGCTTCGGCGTTTGGGATGAAGGTCGTTGCGTACCGGCAGTCCGGCAAGCCAAGCGAGTTGGCGGAGGTGAAGCCGAGCCTTGCGGAGGCGATCGCCGGCGCCGACTACATCTCCCTGCACACACCGTTGACCGATCAGACCCGCGGCATGATCGATGCCAAGGTGATCGTGGGCATGAAAGACGGGGCGGCGTTAATTAATACCGGGCGAGGTGCGGCGGTCGTGGAGACGGACGTTGCCTCGGCGCTTCAAAGCGGTAAACTGCGGGCCTACGCCACAGATGTGTGGCCTAGCGACCCCCCCCCGGCCGACTGCCCGATCCTCAAAGCACCCAACGTGGTCATGTCCCCGCACCTTGGGGCCAGCACGAAGGAAAACCTGCTCCGCATCGGCGAAGAGGCCCACGGGATCATCCAGCAGTTCGCGAAGACCTTCGCTCAAGGAGTCAAGTGATGAAACGGATCTTCAACTTCAGTGCCGGCCCATGCACCCTGCCGTTAAGCGCCTTGGAACAGGCCCGCGACGAGATGGTTGATTACCACGGCCAAGGCATGTCCCTGATCGAGATGAGCCACCGCAGCAAGACCTACGACCAGGTCCACCATGAAGCGATGGCTTTGGTGAAAGAACTGCTGGGCCTGCCGAATAATTACAGCGTGCTGCTCTTAGGCGGCGGCGCGACGCTGCAATTCACCATGGTCCCTATGAACCTGCTGCACAGCGGCAAGAGTTGTGACTTCACATTCACAGGGGCCTGGGCGAAGAAGGCCCTGGCGGACACCAAGAAAATCGGCAAGGCCAACGTCATCTACGACGGCACGGACAACAGCTTCACCGCCCTACCCGACCCCGCCAGCGTCAAGGCGTCCAGCGATGCGGCGTACCTGCACCTGACCAGCAACGAAACCATCGGCGGCGTGCAGTGGCAGAACTGGCCGGACGTGGGGAACGTCCCGCTGGTCGCGGATATGTCCTCTGACTTCTTAAGCCGGCAGATCCCAGTCGAGCGATTTGGTTTGATCTATGCAGGCGCACAAAAGAACGTCGGCCCCGCAGGGCTAGCGGTGGTCATCATCCGTGACGACATTCTGGAAGCCTGCCCGACGGACCTGACGAACTATCTGGGCTACGCGAACCACGCCAAGGCCGACTCGATGATGAATACCCCGCCGGTCTTCACCATCTACATGATGAAGCTGGTACTCGAAAGGCTGCGAGATGCCGGCGGGCTTGACGCAGCTGCACAACTCGCCAAGAAGCGTTCCGACCTGCTCTACGACATGATCGAATCCAACGGCTCGTTCTACCGCTGCCCTGTAGATTCGGCATGCCGTTCAAAGATGAACGTCGTCTTCCGCCTGCCGACCGAGGATCTGGAAAAACAGTTCATCGCCGAGGCCGGTGCCAAGGACATGAGCGGGCTAAAGGGCCACCGCAGCGTCGGCGGTTGCCGGGCGTCGATTTATAACGCCATGCCGGTCGAGGGTACCGAGACGCTGGCCCGGTTCATGGCGGACTTCGCCAAGAAGAACGGGTAAACAATGGTCCGCATCTGCGACATCGGTGTCGCAGATGCGGGTGCCGCCACCAAATCAACGTACTACACATCAATCTTTATTGGGCCGCCTACACACATATCCCGATGGAGAGGCCTCATCGGTCAAATAGTACAACTCATCGTATCTGCTACCGGATTTCTTCAATTCCCCTGATTCGAGGTGCTGGATAAGTGATTTTCGAATCACATCTTCACTCAAATAATTTGGATACAGGTCTTTCCTCTGCTCTACATACATGAAAAACCTCCAGCTATCAAAACCTCCGACACAAAAATTTTGACTAAATTCAAAGTCGATATCTAATTCAAGTGCGTTATTCGAAACACAACAACCACATCCGTGAAAAGTGTATTCACGCCCATCCAAGAGAAATCCCTTTTTAGGAATACGTTTCGCCGATATACCATCTTGAAGAGGATCGTAGCCCAGTTCCACAACCATTAAAATCGACCAAATTAATGACGTCAGCAATATAGTCTGCAATCAACCGCTTGAATTCGGGCGTCATAGTTTGATCCTAATTTGATCGCCAGGCCGGGCCGTACCACCGGACCATGGCGGGGTCGGGTTGGCCGACCTGGTCAAAGGCTCGTATGCGCAGGAGGCAGGCGTCGCAGTGGGCGCAGGGCTTGCCGTCGGGGAGTGGGTCGTAGCAGGAGTGGGTCAGGCTGTAGTCAACGCCCAACTCGATGCCGCGTTGGATGATATCGGTTTTGGGTAAGTCAATCAGGGGGGTGTGGACATTTAGCTTATGCCCTTCGACGCCGGCCTTGGTGGCGAGGTTACTCATCAACTCGAATGCGCGGATGTACTCGCCCCGGCAGTCGGGGTAACCGGAGTAGTCGACGGCGTTGACACCGATGAAGAGGTCGGTGCTACCGATGACCTCGGCGACGGCGAGCGCGTAGCTTAGGAAGATCGTGTTGCGCGCCGGGACGTAGGTGACGGGGATACCGTGGGTCATCTCGTCGCCGTCGCGGTCCTTGGGGACTTCGATGGCGTCGGTTAGCGCGGAGCCTCCGAGGCTGCGCAGGTCGATATTGATCCAGCGGTGGCTTGCGACCCCGAGTTGTTCGGCTACTTTTGCGGCGGCGGCGATTTCAGCGCGGTGTCGTTGGCCGTAGTCAAAACTCAGGGCGTGGCAGGCGTAACCCTGGGCGTTGGCGATCGCCAAGACGGTCGCGGAGTCCAGCCCGCCGGAGAGCAGGACAACGGCGGGCTTGGGGGGCGATGAATGTGTGGTTGGGTGCGTCATGGGGGGATCTGGAAAACTGGAAAGCTAGAAATAAGGCGTGTGTGCCTGAGAGATCATTGTAGTATTTCCAGCTTCCTAGATTTCCAGCTTCCTAGCTTTTTCCCCTGCAAGTTTCACAGCCAATCGGATGGCGGCTTTCATGCTGCCGGGGTCTGCCCTGTTCTTGCCGACGATATCGAACGCGGTGCCGTGGTCGGGGCTGGTGCGGACGATCGGCAGGCCGAGGGTCACGTTCACGGCCTGGTCGAAAGCCAAGAGTTTGACAGGGATCAGGCCTTGGTCGTGGTACATCGCAACGACCAGATCGTACCGGCCAGCGAGGGCGGCGTTGAAGACGGTGTCGCCGGGGAACGGGCCACGTGCATCGATGCCGTGAGACTTGGCGGCCTCGATGGCGGGTGTGATGATGCGTTGCTCTTCATCGCCGAATCGGCCGTTCTCGGATGCGTGTGGGTTGAGCCCGGCGACGGCGATGCGGGGGTTCTTTATCCCCAACCGTTTGCAGAACTGGTTGCCCAGGTCGATCGGATCGTAGACCGTGCCGATGGTCAGGATATTGCGGACATCCATCAATGGCACGTGGACGGTTGCCAACGCGACACGGAGCTTGGGGGACTCGAACGCCATAACGACGCGCTTGGTGCGTGTGCGTTGGGCGAACATCTCGGTGTGGCCGGGGAACTTGCAGCCGGCGAGGTGCCATGATTCTTTACAGATCGGTGCGGTGACCACGGCATCGATGCCGGCATCCTGGATCGGTCGGCCGGTTGCAGCGATGGCGTCGTCGATGAAGGTCAGGCTGGATTGACCGCCCTGCCGGGTCGGCTTGTGGATCGCGGAGCCGAGTTGGCTGTACTCGTCGTAATCTAGGACGACGACGTGATGGGTCAGGCTGAACCCGGTGCGTGGGGAATCGTGTTGGACACGCCACCAGTACGGCTCGATCTCCGCGAGGTCGGCGGCGTAGGCCAGCAGCTCGTTCATCCCGTAAACGACGAACCGTGCGAGCGAGCGTATCTCTGGATCGGCCAATGCCTTGACCACGACCTCGGGCCCGATGCCGGCGGGGTCGCCCATGGTGATGCCGATCACGGGTTTGCGCCGCCCCGGGGAGGCGTTGGTGTCGGCCGGGATATCAGGTCGGTCGGTCACGGGCACATCGTACCACCGAGTTGCCGCCGGGCGAACGGCGGGCCGCCGGGTGGTGATTCGCTTGGGCGTACCGCCTTGCCGTAACATATGTGGATGAGCAGTAACACACAGGACACGGGTACGGCTGTGGCGGTGGTTGGGGTGGGCAGGATGGGCCGACATCACGCCCGAACTTATAAGCAGATGCCCGGCGCGGACCTCAAGGCGGTCGTGGATTTTGACCCGGAGCGTGCCCGCGCCGTGGCGGATGAGTATGGCTGTCAGGCGTATGGCTCGGTTCAAGCAATGCTTGAGGCCCGCCCGGAGGTGTCGGCTGTGACTGTGGCGGTCCCCACGCAATATCACCGGGCGACGGCCGAGCCTTTATTGAAACGCGGTATCGCCTGCATGATCGAGAAGCCGCTTGCGGCGACCGCCAGCGATGCGCAGGCATTGGCCGATTGTGCCGCAGAACACAACGCGGTGCTACAGGTTGGTCACACGGAACGGTTCAACCCAGCGTTCCGGGCGGCGGAGGCCTTGAACTTCAACGCACGTTTTATGCAGGTGGAACGGGTCAGCCCGATGACGTTCAGATCGCTGGATGTCGGCGTGGTGATGGACATGATGATCCACGACTTGGATATCGTGCTGATGCTGGCGAACTCACCGATCAAGAGCGTGGTCGCGACGGGTGTGGCGGTATTGGGTGAGCACGAAGATATCGCCAATGCACGGATAACTTTTGAGAATGGGTGCGTGGCAAATATCACCGCATCGAGACTGGCACTGAACACCGAGCGTCGGCTGCGTGTGTTTTCAGAAAGCGGGTACATCAACCTGAACTACCAGACCCGTGACGGGATCGTGATCCACACAGATGGGGAAAACCGCGAGGCACTGGCGAAGGTGCGCGAGCAGGTCGCGCAGGGCGTGGACCTTTCGGACCTGGATTACCTTGACCTCGTGCAGGTAAAAAAACTGACATTCGACCTGCCACCGGGCGAAGAAGACCAGCTCACAGCTGAGCAGAACAACTTCCTCCATGCCGCCAAGCACGGCAGTCGGCCGGCTGTGGATGGGGCTGCGGGGTTCGCTGCGGTGGATGCGGCGGAACGTGTTGTCCGTGCGATCAAGGAGCACACATGGGAGGGGATAGAAGGCTCGGCGCTGCTGAACGGCGTAGACTGATCGGCCAACGCCCAAACCCACCGATGCGATGATGCTCTTGCCGTTCATACTGATGTGCCTGCCCGTGCTGCTGATTCTGAGCGGTTTTTTTTCGGGCAGCGAAACGGCGCTATTTAGCCTGACCCGCCACCAGCGTGCTTTACTAAAGGACTCGGGCACCTTCGCGGGCTCGGCGGTCACCACGTTGCTGTCGGAAACCAGGGGGCTATTGATTACGCTGCTGATGGGGAACATCACGGTCAACGTGCTTTATTTTGTGGTGAGCACGAAGTTGATATTGCACCTACAGGAGGAGCAACTTCTTGGACCGATGGGGCTGGGTGTCCTGAGTATCGTGCCGTTGTTGACAATCATTATTCTTGGCGAAGTCTTACCCAAGCTGGCGGCGGCGCGGTCGCCAGTTATTTATTCCCGGCTATCGGCGCTGCCGCTGCTGGCGGTGCATAGGGCTATCACGCCGGTGCGGTTGGTCACGTCGGGACTGGTCATCACGCCATTGGCGCGGCTGATAGCACCATCGACTCGGCCGGACGCGATTTCGCAGGACGAGTTGGCCTCCATGCTCGAACTTAGCCGGGGCCAGGGCGTGATCGATCCGCAGGAGCAGCGGATGTTGCGTCAGGTTTTAGAGCTTGGGCAGGTCAAGGTCGATGGGCTGATGACGCCGCGCGTCGATATCGAGGCGGTGGACGTCAGCGCTGACCCCGTGGATTTGGTCGAGTTTTTTAAGCGGACAAAACTCCGCTATGCGCCGGCGTACCGTGGTGATTTTGACCAGATCGAAGGGGTAATCGCCGCCAGGCGTGCGTTACTTAATCCACCGGGCACACGCCAAGAAGTCAATGCAATGATTGAGCCCGTGCTATTCGTCCCACAGCAGCAGCATGCCGACCAACTGCTGGCGGAGCTCCGCAACAAGGCCAAGACCCTGGCGGTCGTCGTGGACGAGTACGGCGGGACGGCGGGGCTTGTGACACTGGAAGACGTCGCGGAACACCTGGTCGGCGAAATCGCGGGGGGGTATGACAGCGGCGACGAACCCTTGGTCGAGGAGGTTCAGCCGGGCCGCTGGCGTGTCAGCGCCGAGTTGTCGACCCGTGACTGGGCTGATGCGTTTGGCCAAAATTCGCCGCCGGATGTGCTAAAGACGCTGGGTGCGGTAAAGACCTTAGGAGGGCTGGTGATGGCCAGGCTCGGGCGAGCGGCGAAGGTCGGCGACCAGACCACGCTGGGCAACCTGGTCTTGCGTGTCCAAGAGATGGACGGCCGACGGATCGAGGCCGTGACCGTGCAACTGGCGGACGAGGCGGGGGTTGAAGTAACAGGACGCGGAGACAAGGCGGTGGCGGATGAGTGATGCGATGCTGATTTTTTGGGTTGTGTTGGCGCTGCTAGGATTCGCGGGCTCGGCTTTGTACTCAGGGTTGGAAACAGGTGCCTACAGCCTCAACCGCATCCGGCTACAGGTCATGATGCACCGGGGCAACCGCTCCGCGGTCACACTACACCACTTGGTCACACACCCAACCGAATTACTGACCACCCTCCTGATCGGGAACAACATCACCAACTACCTGGGGACCGCGGCGATGGGCGTGATCCTCGCATCACGGGGGCTGGGCGATTGGGAAGCTATCACGCTGAATGCTTTGATCGTCACACCCATCTTGTTTGTCGTCGGCGAGACATTACCCAAGGATCTCTTCGCGGCGTACAGCGACCGGCTGATGTATCGGCTGACCGGTGTGTTGGTTTTTTCCAGGCGGCTGTTCATGTATACCGGGCTGACACCGTTGATCGGGTTGTTCAGCGGCATCCTGATGAAAACTATCGGTCAAGACCCGCGCGTCGGCGCATTCCACCCGCGCAGGCAGGTCGGCTTGCTCGTCCGCGAGGGTGTGGGGTATGGGCTTTTGAGCCAGGAACAATCAGCCATCGTTGACCGGGTGCTGGACCTGGCGGGGCGCACCGCGCAGGAAGAGATGACCGTCTGGCAAGGTGTCGAAAATATACGCTTAAACGACAACCCCCTAATGGTCCGCCGGCTGGCCCAACGCACGACTCACGCACACGTCCCGGTGCTTGATCGAAACGGGGGTGTCGCCGGGATACTCAGGCTCAACGATGCGCTGACTTACGAGTCCGGGCAATGCCCGCCCATCGGCGAACTCATGAAGCCCGTGCTGACCGTCGCACATAGCCTGGGGGTCCGTGATGCACTAAGTATCCTCCAGCGCCATACCACTGGCATGGGTGTCGTCACCGGCAGTCAAGGCGAGCCTGTCGGCATCGTCACGGTCAAAGACCTGATCGAACCCATCACCGGCGACCTGGCGCGGTGGTAAATGAACGGCCGCTTTACGCCGATACAGGGATTTTCCCGCGAAACCCAAAGACTTTCACAAGGAAGATGATCAACAGCACCAGAGAAGCCGGGCCGGCAATATAGTTCAGGCAGGGAACGATCGAGCAAGCGGCGCAGATCGCAAACCATAGGCCGACGGCTTTGCCACAGTCTCCTACGCTTGTATCACCGACTGAATCGAAATAACTCTTGTACGACTCGGGGATGCGTTGGAAGACGAAGAAGTTCCATACCAATCCGAATAATGGGATCAGCAATAACCAGATCGCTGGGGGAGATATCTTCTGATGTTCAACCGGTACCCGAGATTGCACCATGTGCAGCATCAGGCAGATCGCAATGGTGATCGCCAGACTAATCAGCAATATAACCATCAAGAAAACGAGCATCACGATAAGCCCCGCGGCATCGCCGCCAGAGGACGAGTTGCTGGAATGGGCGTAGGACTGTGCCAGTGTGGCGAGCATGGGGTGGCTCCAAAACTAGTGAGTCATATGGCGGCCAAAGCGTGTCGGCTTTCCTCTGGTGGTTAGGACGCGACGAGAATAGGATACCCTCTACGCCGAACCGATCAATAATCACACGCTATGCCTTGGTCCACCTCTGATATCGCGGATGCCGTTGAAGCCGGACTCCGAAAGTGCGCACAGGACGCCGACCTGGAGCAGGCGGTGTATGGGATCGACGTGCTGGACGAGTTGGGGTTGCACCCGCTAATCGAACAATCGATGGCGGACCACGGCTTTGGGGTCTGGCGTGAGCAGCGATACCCCGATGATAGAAAGAAAACCAAACGCAGTGAGGGGCAGCGGTGCGACATCGTGCTGACACCCGACGGATTGCCGCTGCGTGACCCGTTGATTAAAGGAACGCTGTTCGACGACCAGCCGGCGGCCGACCCGCAGGCGGCGTACTGGCTGGAGGTGAAGAGTGTGGCACAGTTCGAGACGGGCGGGCCGTTCCCGCGTTACTCCGCCGAGCTGCTTTCGCCGGTGGTTAAGGACATCAAAAAAATATGGGGCGACAGCACGATCCGCCACGGCGGGCTCCTGTTGGTTTTGTTCACCGCGTCTCAGGAGATCGCCGAACACGATCTAGCAACCTGGCACACCCGCTGCCTGGACAAGGGTTACCCCGTGGGTCCGCCAGCGGTGCGCGGGTTTGAAATCAATGAACGTATGGGTAATCGGTGGTGCGCGGTAGCGGTGTTTGGGATACGGGGCGGGTAGATATTTAAACCGACTTGATTTGATCCGTGAGCTTCTCCCAAACCTCATCCACCGTGATCTTGGAGATCAGCGTTGGGTCATCCAGGTGCTTGCGATAGTTGGACTTGACCTGCTCGGCCTCCGGGGGGCGCAAGACGCTTTTCTCTTTGCGGTACGGCCCAACGGTTGCGGGATCGGTTGGGCCGAAGAGTGCGACGGCCGGGCGATCAAAGCCAACAGCGATGTGCAGGGGGGCCGAGTCATTGCAGATAAGTACACGGGTTTTACTAAGCAACGCCATCATCTGCCCGACACTTGTGGCAGGGAAAACCACGCGGTCACGCAGATCGCCACCAGCCGCGCCATTCCCCACCAGCGTTTCGAAGATCGGCATGACTTGGTCGCGCTCGTTGGGTGAGGCGATCAAAACCAGCTTGTCACCGGCGAGCCCTTGTTCGAGCATCCTTCGTGCGACTTGGCCGTAGCGCTCGATCGGCCAACACTTGCAGCCCCAGCGCGCCGTTGGCGCAATGCAGGCGTAGCCGGCTTCACCTATCCCGTGGTCGCGTTTGAATGTTTCCAGCCAGGCTGCGTCTTCATTAGCGAGGAACAGACGCATGTCCTGCACGGGTTCCAAGCCGTCAGCGGCGAGCAGGCCGAGCATGCGGTCGACCGTGTGAAGGTTGGCGTCGATACGGTGACGGGTGTTGTACCCAAGCCAGCCGGCCTCACGTGCGTTGGCGAACCCGATACGTCGTGGTGCCCTGGTCAGGCGGGTGAACAGGCCGGAGCGGAAGAGGCCTTGCAGGTCATAGACGGCGTCGTATTTTTTCTCGCGTAGCAGCTTGGCGAAGCGAAGGCCGGCCTTGGTGGCAGAGAGAGACAGGCCAAAGCGTGCAAGTTGCTTACGGTCGAACTCGATTACGCCATCAAGCATCGGGTGGTGTCGGACGGCATCGGCGAAGACCTTGGCGACCAGCCAGTCGATGTGAGCGTTGGGGTAGGTTTGGCGGAGCGTGGCCAAGACCGGGACAGTGCGGGCTACATCGCCCAGCGCAGTGGGTCGGATAATCAGGATGCGCCTGGGGGTGGGACCGGAGGCGGTGCGGTCCGTACAGGTGGTGGATAGGGCCTTTGGCGTGGGCATAGGCTCTTAATATAGTCACCACAGCCCCTTGTGCTGGGGATGGGGCCCGGGGCGTTGGCGGTAACAGGCGTGTGGGCCTAAACTTTGGGCTTGGAATAAAGGCCCCGCACTGCCGCGATTGGCCATGAGCGTGCCGAACAACAACACCTGAAATCCGACTGCCCCCATGACCATCGCACTGATATCTGACATCCACGCCAACCTCATCGCCCTCAAGACGGTGATGGCTGACATTGATAAACGTGAGATCAAGCGGATCGTCTGCCTGGGCGACATCGTGGGATACGGGCCGAACCCGTTGGAGTGTCTGGATATCGTGATGGATCGGTGCGAATGGGCACTGATGGGCAACCACGACTTCGCGGCGTTGTACGAGCCGACCAGTTTTAATACCAGTGCCGAGCAGGCGGCGTTCTGGACACGCCGGCAGTTTGAGTTGGAGCCGGACCCGGCCAAACAGAAGAAACGCTGGGAGTTCTTGGGTAATCTGCTGATCCGCCAGAAGACCGAGGGGGCGCTGTGGGTCCACGCCTCGCCGCGTCGGCCGATCAATGAATACATCTTCCCCGATGACGTGATGACCTCGCCGAGCAAGATGCAGTCGATCTTCGACCGGACTGATGGGCGGTGCTTCTGTGGGCATACCCATGTCCCGGGCGTGTTCACCGATGAGCCGGACTTCTACCCCCCCACCGACCTGGGCGGGTCACACACCTTCTCCGAGCGCGAAAAAGTCATCGTTAACCCCGGCAGCGTCGGCCAACCCCGGGACCGCGACCCCCGCGCCAGCTACGCCATCCTCAACGAAGACACCGTCGAGTTCGTCCGTATCGAATACGACATCCAGACCGTGGTCGATCAGATCACAGATATCTATGACCTCAACGATTTCCTGGGTCAGCGGCTGCTGGAAGGGCGATGACCCCCCTGCCATTGGTGCCATCAAATCACACGCAGGACTGCGGGGTCCGCAGAAGACGTAGATATAGACGAAGACTCTGATCCTAATCTGTGAACTCTGAGAAATGTGTGGTTACTTCCCCCTCTGCTCCGCCGTCTTCTCTGCGACTCTGAGCCTCGGCGGTTAAATCCCCGCCCCCACTTGGCCCAATCATCCAAATCGGCTACAATCCTCGATTCGCTGGTCCGGCACGGTGGGTGTCGGCAGCTCCCCAAGGGGCGCATCCCCAATTAGGACAGAGGTTTAACTGTGGTCAAACTGCGATTCAAACGTTTCGGACGCACGCATCACCCGGTCTATCGGCTCAACGCCATCGACCAACGCAGCCCCCGCGACGGCCGACCGATCGAGGAACTGGGCACCTACGACCCGACCAACAAGGACGAGTCGATCCAGTTCAGTTGCAAGGAAGAGCGCGTCAAGTATTGGCTGAGCGTTGGTGCCCAGCCTAGCGAGACCGTTGCCGCCCTGCTGAAAAAAGCCGGCATCATCGAAGCCGCTAACAAGGCCTGAATACACCTAAGCCGTTAGCTCTCGGCTCTCAGCTTTTCTTTGCCGACAGGGCCAAGGGCTGACAGCCATACGCTAACGGTTTTTTTATGCGCATCGACGTCCTCACCCTGTTCCCCGAGATGTTCCAAGGCGTGCTCAGTTCGAGCATCCTCAAACGTGCCGCCGAACCCATCGCACACCCCGCCGACCCTGAAAACGTCCGCCCTCCGGTCGTCAGCTACCACGTCACCAACCTCCGTGACTACGCCGACAACAAACACCAGAAAGTCGATCAACCCTCCTTCGGCGGAGGCCCCGGCATGGTTATCCAGTGCCAACCCGTCTGGGATGGCGTGCAGGCGGTCCAAGCCATGGACGAACGCCCCGCCACACGCATCCTGTTAACACCTCAGGGTGTACCGCTGACCCAACCGATCGTCGAAGAACTCGCCGGGCTGCCTCGCCTCTTGATGATCGCCGGCCACTACGAAGGCATCGACGAACGTGTCATCGAAAAACTCGCCCCCATCCGCGAGATCAGCGTCGGCGACTACGTCTTGTCCGGCGGCGAACTCCCAGCCATGACCCTGATCGACGCCGTCGTCCGCCTGCTCCCCGGGGCACTAGGCCATCAGGGCTCAGCCCATCAGGACAGTTTTTCCCCCGGCGCCAAACGCCTGCTAGACCACCCCCACTACACCCGGCCCCGCACCTGGGAAGGAATCGAAGCCCCCGAAGTCCTGCTAAGCGGCAACCACGCCAAGATCGAAGCCTGGCGAAAAGAAGAAGCCCGGAAAAGGACCGAAGAACGTCGGCCGGATCTGCTGAAAGATGATCCCCTCGTTTAACCCAAGCATATGTGCTGCAGTCAAGAGCCGCTCCCCAGCGACGTACAAACAAGCGATGCCAAAAAACGTCGATTCAGAACGGCGCCACGTCGTCGTCAACGCATCTCACCGGTGTCATCGGCTCATCAGCCGACATACCAATAACCAACACAACCGGTCGACTGTGTTCCTGCCCATCCACGCTGACCACTATACTGGCGTGGTAATCCGGCGGCAGTGTCCTGGCATCCGCTGCGATAATGAAGTCAGGGCCGGTCTGTGCAAGCGGGAATCGCCCTTCTTCGCATTCCAGCCACAGTCCGATCTCCGCGGAAAACGGCGGAACTCCAAAGGCTGTCTGTGTCATGAGCATCCTCCATCCGCAAGCCGACAAGATTGCTGCACGCTACCTCGCCCCAGACCGCATCAAGTCGGCCATAGGCTCGGGTATTGACGGTATCGTCTATTCGACCACAAGGTCATCAGCCGTCAAGGTTCACTGTAACCCCGATGGCTATAAAAGGGAACTGACGGTCTACCAGCGCCTCCAAGAATATAAGGTTATCCAGATCAATGGACTCTGGGTTCCCGTACTACGTGGGTCAGACGATACAACTCTGATTATCGAGATGTCGATTGTATACCCCCCGTGGGTCCTGGACTTCGCCAAATCTACATTGGACGTAAAGCCTGATTTCCCTCCCGAAGTGTGGGACCTCTGGTGGGAGAATATCCGGGAAGATTTTGAAGACGATTGGCCGGAAGCGGAGGCACTGTACTACGCCTTCGAGAAACGCTACGGCATCTAGCACATGGATTTAAGACCACAGAACGTTCACTTCGGCCGTTCTATAAAATAAAACGGCACCACGTTTAGCCCGGATACTTACTCCACTGGTTTTTCGCTGATTACCCAAATATCCTCAACCCTGCGTTCAACCGTAAACGTCAGCCCGATCTGCTTAGTCAGGTTGTCAAGGATCGAACGTAGGCGGGCTTTGTGTTCTTTGACATCGGTCACATCGCGCAGCTTGCTGGAACTGTGCCAACCCCAATTCAGGCGGTCTTGAGGTGGGACTTCAATCTGATTATCAAATCGCACACCGATGCGCGAGCCGACCGTCGTAAAGAACTCGCCGATGGTACCGCTGCTGCCCCCGGATCCCTCGTTCGGGTCGATTTCGTTCTCGGCGTAGATGTGGATCCACCTTGGATCATACGAATCGGCAAGCGGTGTAAACTTCCACACACCTTCAGCCACAATCACGTCCCGTTCCATCGGTTGCTGTACCAGACGTAGTTGCTTCCCTGTAGCCTCCCGAATCACCCGTATCAAAGCGAGACGCCTCGCAGCATCGTCGGCTTGGATATCGTAAACCCAATCACCTAGTATCTCGGTTTTAAGCAACTGTCTCTCGAGACTGAATTCGTAGGTCTGCAAACCCAGTATGTAGTTGACGAGTTGTTCGATTCTGGCGTGTCGGCCAAAGTTCTTCCCCCAATCTTTGAGTCCACCATCCCAGTGGAAGAACATCACCTCCGGCCCTTCGGGGATCGCTCCGGCTTGGTGCGAATCCGTTACGCGGTAATAACTCATCCGATCGGGAATGAACGGCGGCGCAATATGCTTGACGATTTGCCCCTCATCCAGCCGATAAACCGCATCGAAACGGGCTCGCCAATCGGGGTTGGTTTCCTGTGTCAGATCAGTTAGCGGAGACTTATCCGTATCAGCATTACCCTCCTGCGATGCTAAGGGCACATCATGGATCGGCTTGCTCGTGGTGGGCCTGTCACTGAGTTTAGATAACAACACTTCAACCGCTTGATGATTCTCTAATGATGTTTTGACGATCAGGTTGCCGTCTAATTCGCTTACCGAACTGATATCGCCGCCGCGGGCTTCCCACTCTTCGTAATAGCCCACAGTTTCGCGGATCAGATCGGCGATCTGACCGACCAGTTCTTCGCGCGATGGTTTCGCCTTAGCCGGCCGTTCCGGGATCGTCCCGTCGGCTCGGGGAGCCAACGGTGCGGGTTTGTAGTCGGGATCGGTGGCCAGCAACAGGTGGCGGATGTCGTACACGCGTGTGTCCGCCGTACGCATGAAATCGCGTTCCAGGCTGATATTCACAACCCCGTCGATGAGCCGCCAGGACGGCGCGTTGGGGCCTTGCGCATCGGATACCTCTTTCAATACAAGGCGTAGCGCCTGGTCGCCCGGCACCGAGTTCAGGGTAAGTGTGACCGACGTCTTCGCATCAACCCCCGCCTGCTGCAGGTAGGGCCAATTCGCAAACACCTGTACGCCCAACCGGTCACGGGTCGCCTGCAACACGTCTTGGAACGGCGTCTGGTCGAACGCCACCGAGATGGGCTGCTTCAAGTTTTGCTCGGCTAACCGATCGACCTCCGCCCGGACCTCTTCCATCGTCGGTGGTTTCGGCAGATCGCTCGCGGTGCCGATTCGGACGACCCCATCGATCACGCGGTACTCGATCCGCTCGGCGGTGAAGTAGGACACCTGGTGGAGGACCAGACGCCATGCTTCACGGGCCTGAACATCATTGAGTGTCAGCGTGATCGGTGTGTCGCGCTTAACACCCATCTGTTCCAGCGGAGTCCAGTTGACGGACACATCGACACCGGTTTTTTTGCGGAAGTACTCGATAACATGGACTAGGTCATTGCCCTCGAATTGGATCGGTATCGGCTGGCTGAGTTTACGAAGCGCCGCCGTGGTCGCCTCACGATCGTGGTCCTCCGTCGGTATCTCGATCGGGTAGCTGACCCGGGCCGTGACCAGGTCGGCCATGGTGCTGACGATGAGAATCTCGCCGCGTAAGCCGTATCTGATAGGCTCGTTCGCGTCGGCTGAAACGGTTTCAAGAATGCGTGCCAGCGCTGCCCGGCCGGTCACCCCCTCCCCTAGCATCTCCAGCGTGAACTTCGTGTCGGGCGAGACCCCCTGATCCGATAGCGCCCGCCAGTTCACATAGATGTTCGCTCCGGTAGTATTTCGCAAATAATCAATGGCGTCCACCAATCGGTTCTCAAAAAAGTTGACCGGTGCGGGCGAGTCGATGGCGTGCCGCGTTGGATCGCCGGGCGGTGAGTCATCAATCTCAACCACAAGCTCCGGCCTCGGGCCTTCGGTAGACGTCGGGGTTGCCCCATCCTCTAGTGATGTTTGCTCCGCCGCGTCGGTTAGGCCGATGGCGGCAAGCGTGGCGAGAAGCACGATGCCGATGAAGGTCAGTGCCGGTCGGCGCTTGGGGGCTTGGGCGATCATGCGTAGTCGGCGCTTGAGTTGGCCCATCCCGTCGCCGATGCCGGCGAGCGCGGGGTTATTCAGGCGTGGTCGGGTGATGCGTTCGAGGGTGTGGATGATCGTTTGGCCGTAAGCCTGGCTGGCGTTGGTGCCGGTGGTATTAAGGACCATGGCGTCGCGCGCCAGTTCCCGGTCAGCACGCAGGCGGGCGAAGGCAAACCAGACAACGGGGTTGAACCAGTGGACCGCCGAAAGCACGATGAGCAGCCAGTTCTGCGCGATGTCGTGTTTCTTCACGTGGGCCAGCTCGTGCAGCAGGATGAAACGCAACTCTTCTCGCGGCAGATCAGCCAGTAAGCCAGGCGGGATCAGCAGTGCCGGGCGGAAGACACCCGCCAGCGCGGGGCTTGTGGTTTTCGGGTCGTCATATAGAAGGACTTTTCGGCGGACGCCCATCTCCCGTTTACAGGACTCGACCAGTTCCAGCAGGCCAAAGTCGGTGATCGCGGACCGGCGACACAGGCGAAACGTCAGAGCGACGTTGATCGCAATGATGATCAACAAGATCACAGCCAAGCCGGCCAGCCAGACGGCCAGCATGATGTCATCCATGCCCCAGACCTGGACCGGTTCAACAACCGCTAAACCCGGCCCGCTGAGGTTCAGGTCGTAAGCCACCATCCCGGTCAACACCGGGGGCGGCACCGGAGGCGCAGCCAGAGCGGTCGGCACGGGATCGCCTCTAAACAGGTTGAATACACTCAACGCGCTGCCCGGCGCAACCGGCATCATCAGCCGTATCACCACAACCGACCACAATGCGTACCGCCAGCGCGGCGACAACCAGCGTCCCATCGACACCTGCGTCACCAGCACTATCAATGCCAACAACGCCGCCTGACACGAAGCGGTCAATACAGCCTGCAGCGCGGGCCCGAACCCCAATCCGTTAAACCATACGTCCATGGCTAGTGCTCCTTGTCTTCAAGGGTTTTCTTGAGCGCCTCGATGTCTTCGTTAGAGAGTCGGCCGGCCTCCACGAGGTGGGCGAGCAGCAGGCTTGTGTCCCCGGAAAACACACGCCCGAGAAATGATCTGCTGGCGTCACGGACACAGGCGGACTGGGTCACGGCCGGTAGATAGTGATACCGATTGCCTTCCTGCGTGTACGTCAATGCTCCTTTCTGCACGAGCCGACTGAGCATGGTCTTGATGGTACGCGGGGACCAGTCCTGCTTACCGGCGAGTCTCTTCACGACCTGGGCGGCATTCAGGGGGGCCTGATCCCACAGAATCTGCATAACTTGCCATTCGGCGTCGGAGATTTTGGGTAGGTATGACATGGTGGCTCCTTTTGATTACACATGTAATCTACTACAAATGTAGTCGGGTTGCAAGTGCCGCTTAATGGGCTTGAAACACGGTAGTGGTAGGCGGGGCCAAGCGGGCAACTGTAACCCTGTAAGCCCGGCTCGACAGGCAAAATGAGGTGGGATATACTGCTCGGCTCGAATCGGTGGGCCTTGGGTCTGCCGGGAACACAAGACGGCACCCCAGATATCCTCCCTCCGGACACAAACCCCGGACAGACCCCGGATATCTCGTCAAACCTTTAGAGATGGAAGGCCTCGCTATGAGCGACGCGATTCTACAAGCGGTCCAGCAGTCCCAGCTTAAAACCGACCTGCCCGTGGTCAGCATCGGCGACACCATTGATGTCCATGTGCGGATCATCGAGGGCGCTAAAGAACGTATCCAGGTATTCACCGGCGTGGTCATCAAACGTCAGAACTCCGGGCTGGAGCAGACGATCACCGTCCGGCGTATCGTCGCCAACGAGGGTGTGGAGCGTACGTTCCCCATCAACTCGCCCCGCGTGGCGAAGATCGAGATCGTACGTCACGGCCACACCCGGCGGTCCAAGCTCTACTACCTGCGTGACCGGGTGGGCAAGAAGCGTCGTCTGCGTGACCGCAAGAGCGGCCTGGGCTGGCTGAACGAGCAGCAGGGCAAGGCTGACACCGCCCGCGCTGAATCACAGGCCAAAGAGAAGGCCGCTACGGAAGCCGCCGCCGCTTCCACCGACGCCGAATAAACGCTCAACGGGGCTCGCCCCTGCTGGGCCCGGCCTACTAGACCTCAACCGCCCCGCCGTCCCACAAGGACCGGCGGGGTTTTCTTTGATAGGATTGCCCGCTATGAGCAAGCCCGTACAGGATGAACAGGCCCCCCAACGTTCGGCCCGAGACCTGCTGGCGGACCGGCGCGCCCGGATGGATCGGATGCGCGACGAGTTCGGCGTCGAGCCCTTCGGCAGCCGGGTTGATGGGTTGACCCCCCTATCAGATGCCAAATCGCAATACGACGAGCAGGCCGACCTCGCCCATAAAGAGAGCCCGGACGATGACCGTCGGCCGGTGGTGATGGTAGCCGGGCGCGTGATGCAGCACAGGGTGATGGGCAACCTGATCTTCATGAACCTCCGCGACCACACTGGTGACCTGCAGCTTGCCGTGAGTAAAAAACTGGTCGGGCCCGAAGCGTTCAAGGTCGCCAAGCTGGTGGAATTATCTGACATCGTCACCTCGCAAGGACCCTTAGCCAAGACCAAGACCGGGGAAATCACGGTGTGGGCAACCACGAAGCCTCAAGCGACTGATGGATCGGAAACAGAATCCGAGCCGGCGTTCTCCGTCGCGGTGAAGAGTTTGGCGCTTCCGCCGAACAAGTTCCAGGGGTTGCAAGACCCCGAGCAGCGATACCGCAAACGCTATGTCGATATGTACGCCAACCCGGAGGTGATCCAGACATTCCAGCAGCGGTCTAAGATCGTCAGCGAGATACGTCGGTTCATGGACGGGCGTGAATTCATGGAAGTCGAGACACCAATGCTCCAGCCGATCGCTGGCGGTGCGGCGGCTCGGCCGTTCGACACGCACCACAACGCGCTGGACATCCCGCTGTTTCTAAGGATCGCGCCGGAGTTGTATCTGAAGCGACTCATGGTCGGCGGGTTGCCGCGTGTCTACGAGATCAACCGCAACTTCCGAAACGAAGGCGTTGACCGCTCTCACAATCCCGAGTTTACCGCGATGGAGGTTTACCAGGCTTTCGGTGATTACATGACCATGATGGAGCTGACCGAATCCCTGATCCGCCACCTGGCAACTACGATCAAGGACGACGGCATCATCGAGTGGGATGGCACCGCAATCGACTACAGCAAGCCGTTCACCCGTGTGACGTATGCGGAGCTGTTCCAGAAGGCCAACGGCTTCGAGATGACCGACTTCGATCGCGTCCGCGAGAAGGCGAGGTCGCTTGGCCTGAAAGAAAAAGGGATGGACAATTGGCTGGTCGTTAATGAGGTATTCGAGGAGACCGCGGAAGGCGGGCTTGTCCAGCCGACGTTCGTGATGGACTACCCAAGCGTAATCAGCCCGCTGACCCGGCCACGCCGTGACAACCCCAATCTATGTGAGCGGTGGGACCTGTTCATCGGCGAGATGGAGATCGGGCCGGCGTACACCGAGTTGAACGACCCTGATATCCAGGAGGCGAAGTTCAAGGAACAACTCGCCGGTGCGGATGACGAGGAAAGCACGTTCCGCTCACTGGACGAGGACTTCCTGGAATCGCTCCGTGTGGGGATGCCCCCCGCCGGTGGCTTGGGCTTGGGGATCGATCGGCTGGTGATGCTCCTGACCGGGCAGCGCAGCATCCGTGACGTGATCCTGTTCCCGTTGATGCGGCCGGTGGAAAAGCTGGAAAGCTAGAAATACGGAAAACTAGAGATGTTGATACTCAACAAACGTAACGACGACTGCGGCCGCCTTTTCCTATTTTCAGATTTCTAGTTTTCAGGTTTCCCTATTTCCCTCATGTACAAACTCACCCTCATCCTGAAATACCTGCGACGCAAGCTCGGGCCGATGTTTGCGGCGTTGGCGGTGATGCTCTGTACAGCGATGGTCATCATCGTCATCAGCGTGATGGGCGGGTTCCTGGATCTGCTGCAGACCTCGGCCAAACAGTTGACCGGAGATGTCAGTGTGATCGCACGATCATTGACCGGCTTTGCCTATTACGAAGAATTGGCCGACCAGATCGAAGCGTTGCCCGAGGTCACGGCGGTTTCGCCGGTGATTGGCACCTTTGGGATGATCAACCTTGATGGGCAGACGATCGGTGTGAACATCATGGGCATCGAACCGACGGACTTCTCAAAGATCGTCCGGTATGAAAATACCCTGATGTGGTCGGCTGAGGATATCTATGATCGGTACGGCATAGAGCCGAACGGCTCGAACGCACCGACCCCCGGGGTCGATCTGCACGCCCAGGCGATGACACTCAAACCGGCCGCCATTGACATGCCGGGGGTGGTGATCGGGGTCGAGGTCAACCCTTACCATTACCGCGATGAGCAGGGGCAGTACGACTTTAGCAACAGCGCGGTGCAGCATGAGGCCGCGCTAACGGTGCTGCCGTTGACCGAACGCGGAGCGCCGGCAGAGATCGGCCCCAGCTATCTCAAGGCCGCGGTACTCAACGAGTTCAAGTCCGGGCTTTACGACATCGATAAGAGCCAGGTATTTGTACGTTTCGACGTTCTTCAGAAGTTGCTGGGGATGGACCGGCGGGAAAGCAAAGTGTTCGACCCCGAGACCGGCAAGGAATTGCCCGGCGTCTCGGTCAGGCCGGCCCGGGCTTCGGAGATCGTGGTCAAGGGTGCGGAGGGTTACACGCTTGACCAGGTCAAAACAGCGGTCCAAGAGACAGTCACTCGTTTCGCGGAGGCGCACCCCAACGTTGTCCCCCCCGCTGTGCGGACTTGGGAGCAGCGCCACGCCCAGTTCATCAACGCCGTAAAAAACGAGAAGGGGATGGTGACATTCCTGTTCATCATCATCAGCATCGTCGCGGTGGTGATGGTGGCAACGACTTTCTATATGACGGTATTGGAAAAGACGCGGGACATTGGGGTGTTGCGGGCGGTCGGCGCGAGCCAGGCCGGAATCATGGGCTTGTTCCTGGGCTACGGGTTGGCGGTCGGGGTGGTCGGATCGTTCTTGGGTTTAGCCCTTGCGGTCTCAGTTGTCTGGCACCTCAACGAGATCCAGTATTGGCTGGCAAACCACCTGGGTGTGAGCGCACATTATGCCTGGTGTGCCGGGGGCGGTGCCCTGATCGGCGCAGTTGTCGGCGGGGCGATCGGATATCCCAAACGGAAAACGCTGAGGTTCGCACTGATGGCAGCACTGGTACTGTCGATCCTAGGGCTCATCGGTGCGTGGATCATTCTGGATCAGATCGATGACTTGGCCTACAAACTTAATCACACGATCAGCTTCAAGATGTGGGACCCCCAGACCTATTTCTTTGACCGCATACCCGACAAGGTCAAGTTCTACGACGCGCTGTTCATTGGGTTGGGTGCGATTTTATCCAGCGTCATCGGGGCCTTGATCCCGGCGATCTTCGCGGCCCGGCTCGACCCGGTCGAAGCGCTGAGGTATGAGTGAGTCGGTGGTTGTTCGATAGTGCTTAGTAACGGGTGAATACGATGAACGAACGAGCTTCGACAACTTTAGTGGCACCCCACGCCCAGACCCCAGACCCCAAACCCCTGATCACCGTCACCGATCTTCACAAGCATTACCACATCGGCGGGCAGGAACTGCATGTGTTAAGAGGCGTGGACGCCACGATCTGGAATGGCCAGTGGGTAGCAGTGCTTGGGTCATCAGGCTCGGGCAAGAGCACGCTGCTGCATCTGATCGGTGGGCTTGATCGGCCGGATCAAGGATCGGTCTCATTTGATGGGCGAGATATCTTCAATCTCCCCGGCGCCGCAATCGACCGGTATCGAAACCGCCACGTCGGGTTCGTCTTTCAGAGTTACCACCTGCTTCCAGAACTGACCGCGTTGGAGAACGTGTTGATAGGGGCGATGATCCGCTCTTCAATCCTTGGTTGGTCGGCGCGGCGAGGCGAGGCGAAGCGGCGTGCGGTCGAACTGTTGGACCGTGTCGGGCTTGGCGACAGATTGAATCACCGGCCAAGCAAGTTGTCCGGAGGGGAGCGGCAGCGTGTCGCCATCGCCCGGGCTCTTGTGAATCAGCCGGACGTCCTTCTGGCGGACGAACCCACCGGGAACCTTGACGAGAAGACGGGCCAGCAGATCATGGCGTTGATTGCCGAACTACATCAACAGGGCCAGACGATTGTGATGGTCACGCACGATCAACAAATCGCTGCAGCGGCCGACCGGCGACTCTGGCTCCATGATGGAGAACTCACCGAGAGCCTGGCGTCTTAACGGTTATTCCGGGCGGATCAGCTTGTACTTCTTCACGCGGTAGCGCAACACGTCGCGCGTAACGCCCAGCTTCCTTGCGGCGGCGGTTTGGTTCCAGCCGGTCAGGGTCAGGGTGCGGTGGACCAATTCTCGCTCCTGGTTTGCAAGCCGAGACCCGCTTGTTCCAACAGGAGCTTGCGGCGCGGCGTGTGGGGCGTTGGGGGCGAGCTGTTGCCAGGTAGGCCGGTCGTCTGCCTGGGGCGATTCAGAAGTGACTTCATGGGGCAACTCGTTCAATCCGATCCGCCCTTCACTGAGTAGTGCCGCGCGTTCGGTGACGTTGCGTAGCTCACGGATATTGCCCGGCCAGTGGTAGGCCGACATCGCACCAAGGGCTTCATCGGCGATCGTGAGTGACTCGATGCCGAGTTCAGGGCCTAGCTGCTCCAGGAAGTGCGTCACCAGCGCGGGCACATCTTCCAAACGGTCGGCCAACGGCGGGAGCTCGATCGGGAAGACGTTCAGACGGTAGTACAGGTCTTCACGGAATCGGCCTAGCGATGACTCTGCCTTGAGATCACGGTTGGTGGCGGCGACCACACGGACATCGCACCGGAGGGTCTGGGTTCCACCGACACGCATGAACTCCCGCTCCTGAAGCACACGCAGCAGGCGCGACTGGCTGGACAGGCCCATCTCCCCGATCTCATCGAGAAACAGCGTGCCTCCCTCGGCCAACTCGAACCGCCCCGCCCGCTGCTCGGAGGCACCGGTAAAGGCCCCCTTCTCATGCCCGAACAATTCGCTCTCTAATAAGGTTTCGGTCAGAGCTGCACAGTTGATGGCGACGAACGGATGATCCCGCCTGGGGCTTAAGCTGTGCAGCGCCCGGGCCATGACTTCTTTACCCGTGCCGGTTTGGCCGGTGAGCAGGACGCTGGTGCGGGTCGGCGCGACTTTGCGTGCAAGACGCAGTGCCGCACGGATTGACGGGGCGTTGCCCACAACGGTCGGCGGGGGTGCCGCGTCACGGAGCGTCAGGTTCTCGCGTGTCAGGCGGTCCATAGCCTGGGCATTGCGTGCGGCAGAAGCGGTGAGGTTGGCGAAGAGCTTTAATAGTTCCAGATCCCGGTCGGAAAATTGTTTTTTCTTCGTGGGGTTGACCACTTCGACGACGCCGATGGCTTCGCCGGCAAAAACCAGGGGTGCAGCCAAGAGGCCCCGGGTGCGGGTGCGGGTCTTGCGGTCGATGTCGGGGAGGAAGTTGCGGTTCAGGGCGGTGTCGTCGATCCGCGCCGCCCGTTCGGTCTTGAGGACTTGACCGGCGATACCCTGATCGATGCCGATGCGTGTGCCGACAAGCCCCCTGCTGCCGGGCCCGACCGCCGCTTGGAACACCAACTCATCCCCCGCATCCGAGAGCATCAATACGCTAGCACCCTGCGCATTGAGCACCCCCGCAGCACTGCGCACCAATAGCTCAAATACTTCCGCCAATTCCAGGCCACGATTCACGGCGTGGCTTGCCTCGACCAGTGCCAACAAGGTCTTGCGGTCTAACACTGTGGCAGTTTCAGGCAGCAAGTCATCAGGCATGGGCGACTCCGGGGAAAGATAATATTAGGTCATATTACCCTATATCAGGTTAAGATGCACATCAATACTGGGTTGTTTTACTCATTTTTTATCCCTCATCTACATCACTCAGCCAAGCCATTGTGTGGCAAAGAATTTATAACCACGCCACCGATGGATGTAAGTGATTTACCAAAAGCATCTTAATTCAAAACAGCCCTTCACACCCCATCTATATACCAGCCTGCCCAGCCGCCTTCGAGTCGTTCTGGCACGCCGGTCGTGATTACTCAGGCAGACATACAAACCCAACCCCCCCACGAAAGGGACCTGACAATGACGACCAAGACCCACAAAATTTCGATCCTGACCCTGACCGTTCTGATGTTCACCCTGGGCGCTTCGCCTGCCAACGCATGGTTCAACGACAAAGAGAAGAACCGCAAGCGTGACAACGATGACATCCAGGTCGAGGCGACCGAACATCTGGCGATGTTGTCCGCCCCACTGCCCACGATCCCCGGCCCCAAGCGGACCGTGGCTGTGGCTCATTTTGATGCGATCGGCTCGTTTACTTCCGCACACGGCGGCTGGGATGTCGGCGGCGGCCTGTCGGCGATGCTGACCACCGCACTTATCGAATCCGACCGTTTCATCGTTCTGGAACGCGGCAGCCTCAGCACGGTCATGAGTGAGCAGCAGCTCGCCGCCAACGGGCTGACCAATGCCCAGAGCGGCGCACAGGCTGGGAACCTCTTCGGTGCACAGCTTCTGATTATGGCCAGCGTCACCGAGTTCGGGCAGAACAACTCCGGCGGCGGGTTCAGCATCGGCTTTAGTGGCTCTGATCTGGGCGGCGCGATCTCCCCCCAGTTCTCCAAGGGCTACGTCGCCATCGACGTCCGCATCGTTGATTCCACGACCGGGCAGGTGGTTAAGAGCTACACCGTCCGCGAAAAAATCAAGTCCAGTGCCCTGGCTGGGAACATCAACTTCAAGGGTTTCAGCTTCGGCGGCAACAAATTCAACAGCACCCCACTGGGTGAAGCCAGCCGACGTGCGATCAACCAGGTTGCACAGCGATTCGCTGCCGAGGCCGGCGCGGTGAAGTGGACCGGCCGGGTTGTGGATGCCGAGCTCGGCGAGGTCTACCTCAACGCCGGCAGCACTAGCAACATCCATATCGGCGACAGCTTCAAGGTCTACCGGATCACCAAGACCCTGACCGACCCGACCACCGGCGAGCTGCTGGGCCAACGTAAGCGTCAGATCGGCACGATCGAGATCACCGAGGTCGAAGAGAAGCTCGCGATCGGCGAATTCCACAAGCTCATGGACGTCGAGCCACAACGCAACGACCTGGTGATTGAGTAACCCGAAAGATCCGTTAGCCGTTAGCACTTAGCCATTAGCACATACACACAAACCATAAGGAATAGAGATATGAACCGCATCGAGAACATCCTCCTGACCCTGGCCGTGGCCGCCGCCCTGCTGCTTGCCTCCACCGCCAACGCGGACCCCAACGACGGCCTACACGGCATCCCGGTTGTCAAGACACCTAACGGCACACGCATGGCTCGGGACCTGGAACTGGAAGAAGCCAACGCTGATTCAGGCACCAAGCCCGAAGACGGTTTGCCCGGTCGGCCGGTACTCCGCACGCCCAACGGCACTCGCACCGCCCGCGACCTCGAAGCCGAGCAGGCCAACCACAGCAACGGCCCGTGCCCGGAAGATAACAAGAACAACAACCGCAACACCAACGGCACACGGACCCGTGCCGCCGACGAAGCCAGTTCACTGCTTAATCGCAACGAGGGCCTGCCCCTGGACCTCCCTAATACCCGCACCAAGGACAGCGAACTGGCCGACCGCGACGCTGCGATAAATTCACTCAAGGACGCGGCGACTCGCAACAAGAACAAGAACGCTGACAACATAACCAAGAACACCACGCTGGAAAAAGCACTCAAGCGGGCCGGGATCGATCCCAAGCGGCTCAAAGGCGCTAAAACCAAAACCGACAAGTACGGCTCCACCACGATCACCCTCGCCGACGGCACGGTCATCATGACCGGTTCGGATAGCGACGGTCTTGGCACCAGCGTCACCAGCCCCAACGGCGACCAGATCGAGGTCTACCCCGACGGCCGAGTGACCACACGCAAGGGACTTAAGGGCGACACCATCACACACCACCCCAATGGGACCACCACCCTTTACGACCCCAAGCAGGACAGCCTGACGATCGTCGATAAGCACGGCCGAGTGATGACCCAGCCACTGGACTTCTTCAAGGGTTGGTACGCCAAGGGCTGGAACGCAGACACCATCCTGGACCTGCTCGACCCGATCCCGGGCCACAAGAACCCGGACAACACCACGTTCAGCGACACCCTGCGTCGTACGGGGATCAGCGCGGACGACTTGAAGAACGCCACTAGCGTGGAGACCAGCGAGCACAGCGATTCGGTCAAGATCACGCTCAAGGACGGCACGGAAATCTGGACCGGCCCGGACAACGACGGCTCGGGCTCCAGCGTCACCAGCCCCAACGGCGACCAGACCGAGGTCTACCCCGACGGCCGCGTATCAACACGCAAGGGCAAGGACGGCCACACCATCACCACCCTCCCTGATGGGATCACCCTGGACTACGACCCTCAGGACGAAACCCTCACCGTCACCGACAAGCACGGCAACAGCGAGACCCGCAACATGGACTACTGGAATGAATGGTTCAAGGCCGGCCACGACGCCGCCGACCTGCTGCGGATCTATCACGACGTGCCGGAGAACGACTAAGCCATGAAACATCACACCCCAAGCCAAAGTGACCTACCCAAAATGATCGACCCGACCGCAACCCACACACCCGTGTCAAAAGACACAAACTCAAGGAGCAGAACCATGAAGACTCGCAAGACCACTACCGTGACCAAGCCCAAGCCCGCCATCCTTTTAGCCGCCCTGGCGGCACTGACCCTCGCGGGCACACCGCTGATGGCCAACGAAATCGCCATCGTCACCGGCAACCAGTCCGTCTACTCCGGCGGCGGGTACGCGACCCAGGCGACGCAAGCCACGCAGGCGAGAGGGTATGTTTCGCCGTTCTCGCCCAGTAATCCTTACAACCCCTCTACCGCCGGCAATCTGGCGCGGCCTTACCCCGTGAACACCGGCACGATTTACAGTTCGCCGGTAAACACGACCGTCGCACCGCTGACCACCGTGACGAACTCCCCGGTCATCTACCGCGAAGTGAGTCAGCCCACGAGCTACCGCGTGAACAGCCCCGTGTTCACCACCCGCAACGCCGGGCTGAACACCCGCGTGAATACCCAGACCGAACCGATGGAAACCCTGCCCGCGACGACTTCCACGACCACTAACACGGCGCCGGCAGTCAACACCCCCCGCCTGAGTATCCCGGTTGCCAATACCCGCGTTGGCAATCTAAACACCCGTGTCAACACGTCCGTGAACACACAGACCGAACCCGTCGAGACCGTGCCCAGCACGACGCATATGCCGACGCCGGCCTCAACGACGACCAGCCAGACGAGTAGCCACAACACCCCCACAACCAGCACCACAGCTGGTACCCCAGTTGCGACCACCCCGGCAACAACTCAGACTCACACCGAGTCGCAAGCGGCAACACCCGTAGCCACCACGACGACTCACGAAACCAACACCACCACAGAGCCGGCCGTGGCGACCCAGAACCAGCCGGCGACGACCAGCTACGCGGCGAACAGCTCGCCTTGCCCGAAGGTCAACCGGCACGAAATCAATAACCGGATCGCCAACAACCTCCGCAGCAACGCGGCCGGCACAGCACAGTCCCTGATCGCCCGCAGCCAGCCCGGCCACGTTTACGACTACAACTACTACAACACCGCGACCGATGAGCTGGCCACCCGCGCTGCGATCGGCAACCAGTTGGCGCAGGGATTAACGGTCGCCCACGATTACATCGGCGGGCCCGAGACCCCCAAAACCTATTACCGTGTCGCCGGTGGTGATTTCACAGCCACCACCGTATCGCCTCCGATCCCCGAGTACCCCCCCACCGTCCGTCCGATCAATGCCGGCGAACTCAACGACGGACAGCTAGCAGGCGCGGTGGAAAGGGGCCCGGGTCTGGTCAAGCACTACCTGGACCAGGCCGCAGAGCTTCGTGCCGACGCGACGGGTTACCGTGAGCGTGCCGAGCAGTGGCGTGCCGACGCGGCCCGAGCCCGTGCCAACGCCGAGGCCTCGCGTGAACGTGCCAAGAATGCCAAGACCGATGAAAACCGTGAGTTCCACGAAGGCCAGGCCGAGACCTACGACGACCTGTCGGACATTCTGGAAGATTCTGCCAGCGGGTTGGATCGTTCCGCGGCGAATGACGACGCGGCTGCCGAGTCGTACGAAGCGGACGCGGCACAGTCTGCGGCGAACTTCGGTCAGGCCGTGGCAGAGCAGGCCCAGCGTCAAGCCCAGGCTGCGGCGCAGGCCGCACAGGCCCAGGCGGCCCGTGAAGCAGAGGCCGCACGAGTGGAAGCCGCTCGGCAGGCACGGCTGGATGCGTTGATCCGCCAGTCACAGCAGGACCCCCAGCCGAGCACAACCTCACAGCCCCGGCAGAACACCGGGCCCCGCCAGCCATCTCGACCCGACGACCGCATCCCCCGTCCCGGTCGCGAGCCCCGCAACGAGACCATCAGGAAGCTGCTGAACGACTAGTCATCAGACACCCGGCTGAATTCCCGGCGGCGCCACAAACGGTGCCGTCGGGGCGGTCGGGCAAGCCTCATGGAAACGACCTGCGGGGATATAGATATAAGTAATTTTACCCAATATTGGGTTATATGACACTGACAGAATAGAGAATTATTACCCATACAATCGAAGCCTTTACACGAACCGATCCAAGAAAATGACGTTATTGAAGCAGCCAAATGAATTTTAATTGTCTTTATAAAAAGAAGTTACGGTTCTACATAAGACTTGCTCTTTTAAAAACAATCACCCGACCGAACCCTCTGGCACGGCCATCGCAACTACACACAAGGACACACGAACCAGAATCACCCAACGAAAGGACCACACCATGAAAGCTTCACAGATCACAACCCGTAACCGCAAGGGCATCAAGGTCGTCAAGTCACTCGCCGCTGTGGCGGTCCTGACTTTTTTCGCCGCCGCGCCTGCCGACGCTCGATGCAGAAGCCAGGTGCAGCAGGTGCAGATCGAGTCCCGATACCTCGATGCCCAGAGCCAGGATATCCACGAGTTGGGCGTGCGTGACACCCAAGACCTGTCACACATCCCGCGTGTCGAGGTGCTCCGGGACGGGCAGGGCTACTCGGGCGATCGATGGGGCCGAGAGAACATCAACCGACCCATCATTATCCGCGGGCTTGGCCAGCCGATGTATGGCAACACGACCATCCCCATCAGCAATGACACGGAATACCAGCGAAAGAGGGAAGAAGAACGCCGTCTGCGTCAGCGTATTATTGATGGTCTAAAGGGTGCCGGTGTGATCCGTGAACCCGGCCAACCCGCCACCACGACTACCAAACGCAAACGCAAGCCCCAACCCACACCCAAGCCCACGCTCAAGCCCACCCCTGAGCCCAAGCCCCAGCCCAAGGTCACCAAGCTGCCCAACGGCGATCAGATCACCGAGTACCCCGACGGCCGACGCGAGATCAAGATGAAGAACGGCGACACCGTCACCACCCACAAGGATGGCAAGCGCGTCATCAAGAAAGCCAACGGCAACACCACCGTGACCGAGCCGGGCGGCTACCGTAAGACCACCAACCGCTACGGCGACGGCACGGCTCACTTCCCCGATGGCACGCGGATCGACTTCAAATCCTCCGGCGAAGCAACCCTGACCCGCCCTGACGGCAAGAAGTTCCACCGCATGCCCGGCAAAGGGTTCACACCCGTGGACTAAACTGTGCAGACGAGACTAAAAAAGACTCACCCACAAGCCCAGGGACCACCCCCGGGGCTTTTTCCTTTCTATTCACAGCCACTGGGCTTAACATGTCGGGCCTCAAGGGAGCCACAAGGAGCCGCCATGATGCCTCGCACCGTTACCCATCTCTGGATCACAATGATTGCGATTGGCCTGACCGCATCGGTCTTCGCAAAAAAGCAGGCCGACAAAGACATCTCCAAGGACGCCCCTCCGACTATGAACGTACAGGTAAACGACGCAGCAGTCCGCGCCGCGCCCAGCTTCCTCGCCGAAGTCGCCTCGACACTGGGTTACGGTGACCCGGTCGGCGTGCTGGAAAAAACTGAGGGATGGATGAAAGTACAAACCCATGAACCGCAAGCGGCCGGTTGGATGCACGCCTCGGCGCTGACAAAGACAAAGATCAGGCTCGACGCCGGGGAAACCGACGTCAACGTCCAGGCGAGTCAGGAAGAATTGACCGCCGGGGGCCGGGGCTTTAATCAGGAAGTCGAAGATAAATTCCGCGAGGAGAACGAAGAACTCGAAGCCGCCTACAAGCTATTGGATCGACTCGTTAAAGACCCCGCCGGCCAAGTATCTCGGGCAGAGATGATCCAGTTCATGCATGATGGAACTCTGACGGACAAGCCTGGGGGTGGCCAATGAACACGCTCCGCCGCCAACGTCGCATGGTGGTCACCCTGCTTTTGGGAGTGGCTGTACTTGTAACACTATCTCAACATAGCTATTCGCAGTTTGGCATCGGGCTTGGTGATGACGACGGATTCAGCGTCGACATATTCCAGGCTGGTAAAACCGGCATGAGCCTCGTTGAGGCCAGGCGAAGCTTCACCCTCAAGCATGAGCACTATCTCGGCCGGGCGGTCGCGGCAAATATCCTCAGTAAATACACCGTGTATAAAGACCCGGCGGCGAACCGATACGTCACCCTGCTTGGTCAGACGATCGCGGCACACAGCGATATGCCCCAGACGTTCGGCGGGTACTTGTTCATCCTCCTGGACAGCGACGAGGTTAATGCCTTTGCCGCGCCAGGGGGGATCATCTTTATCACACGGGGCATGCTTAGGGCCTGCGAGAATGAGGACCAGTTGGCTGTGGTACTGGCACACGAGATCGCCCATGTACAGGGCCGGCACGGGATCGAATTGATCAAAGACAGCCGGTGGAAGAAGTTCGGTGCCAATCTCGGATTGCTGATAGTGGCCGGGGTCGATGGCGGGAACCTCGCCCCACTTGTGGATGTGTTCGGCGACATGGTCAAGGACATCGCCAACGAGATCATGACAAAAGGCTACGGCAAGAAGCTCGAGAAGCAGGCCGACACCGATGCGCTGACGATCCTGATGCGCGTCGGGTACGAGCCACACGAGAGCATCACGTTGATGCAAAACATGCAGGAACGCTTTGTTAAAGGTAAAAAAGACTTCGCCAAGACCCACCCCAAGCCCAAGGACCGGATCAAGACGATCGGCAAGGCCTTGAAGGGTGAGCCCGAGGCGTCCGAGGTCCCGGCGGTGCGTGTGTCGCGATTCGATGCGGCTATGAGCCAAGCCCGTGCCCAATAGCTGACACCCGCCAACACAGACCCTGCCTATGAACACGACCCGTAAGTTGACGGCCGGCCTTGTGATTGGTGCCGCCTGTGCGCTGGCAGCGTGGGTCGTTGGCCTTGTTGGTTTGCTTAACACACCCGAGCACATCACATGGGATGCACGCCAGCGGTTCTATGCACAGCCCGTCGATAAATCACTGCCGATCCGGGTGATCCTGGTGGATGAGCAGAGCCTGGAGTGGGCCAAGGCGATGAACCTTCCGGTGAAATGGCCGTGGCCCTACGAGGTGTACACACCGATCATCGACTTCTGTCGAACTGGTGGCGCTAAGTCAATCGCGTTCGACATCCAATTCACCGAGCCCGGGCGCTTCGGCCCAAGGGACGATCAGATACTCGCTGGCACCATCGCCAAAGCACCGGACTTCGTCGCCGCAGTCGCCCCCGGCGTGGAGACCAGCAGCCCGGCATCCTGGCCCGACGACCTCGATCGGCCGGGTTTTACGGTTAAAGGATTCGAGGGGTATTACAAATCAACCAACGTACAGGGCCTAATAGCAGAACGCTGCCGGTTTCCCTTGGACCTGTTCGCCAAGAGCGCTACCACACTGGGTCACATCGCAATAGACCCTCAAGCCAAGAAGTCCGCGGTGCGGAAGGTCCGTCCGTTTATCCGCTTCGACGGATCAGACATCCCGACACTTGGGCTCGCGGCCTATCTCATCGGAACGGGTCAGACGCAGGCCGAAGCACGGATCGTAGGCGATGAATTACATATCGGTGAGGTGACGATCCCGCTGGGTAATGATGGTCGGGCGCATCTGCGTTTCCGTAAACCCAACAAAGCGGAGAATGGTCATCTGTATAAAACATACAGCGCCGCCGCGGTGATCCAGTCCCAGCTGCGTCTCGCCGCCGGGGAGAAACCGAGCATCGACCCCGCCGAGTTTCGGGGGTGTTATGTTTTCTTTGGCCTAAGCGCGTCGGGGCTATACGACATCGTCCCCACACCGGTGTCCCCACTTAGCCCCGGCGTGGAGATCCACGCGACGTTTCTGGACCATGTATTGAACAACGATTTTACCCGCGACGCCGGGCCGATGTGGGTGTTGTTGTTTGCGTTGGTGGTTTCGGTCGCGGCCGGGTTGGCGGTGGTTTTTATTCCGGGCTTGTCCCGGCTGCTCGTGGTTTACCTTGTTGCGTTGCCGGTCCCGGTGGTGATGGGATTCACGATGTTCCGTGGTGGGGTCGCCTGGCCGATCGTGTGGCCGAGCCTTGCGGTGATGATCTCGCTGGTCGGTGCAACTGTGTTTTCATTGGCAACCGAGGGGAAGCAACGCCGGTTCATAAGGCGTGCGTTTGGGCATTACCTAAGCCCCACGGTGATCGAACAGGTGCTGGCGGACCCGTCGCTGCTTCGGCTCGGCGGTGAACGCAGGGAGGTTACGGTGATGTTCATCGACCTGGAAGGCTTCACCTCGATCGCAGAAAAACTCGATGCTCAGGTCCTGGCGTCCCTGCTTAATGATTATCTCTCTGAGATGAGCGAGGCGATCCTGAAAGAGCAGGGCACCCTCGACAAGTACCAAGGCGATGCCGTGATGGCGTTCTGGAACGCGCCATTGGATCAGCCAGACCACGCACTGCGTGCCTGCCGGGCGGCGCTGCGGTGCAAGGATCGGCTTGCCGCCCTGCGACGAAACTGGTTCGAGCAGACAGGGCAGGAGCCCCGCATCCGCATCGGCGTACATACCGGCGTGTGTATCGTCGGGAACATGGGCTCCAAGCAGCGATTCGACTACACCGTGCTGGGCGACACCGCGAACCTCGCGTCGAGGCTCGAAGGTGTCAATAAGGTGTTCGGGACGACGGTGTTGGTGTCCGAGGATGCCTGGTCACACACCGATGGAAAAATAGCCGGCCGCACAATCGGGCAGGTCACAGTAGTCGGACGGGTGGAACCGATCCGTGTGTTTGAACCTTACTCGCTAGACCCCAATGCCGATCATGCCACCGGCGATGCGTTCCGGTCGGCGATGTCATTCTGTGGCGAGGGTCGACTCGTGGACGCGATGCACCGGTTCCAGGAGATCGACAACGACCCGGCGGCGAGGGCCTATGTGGACAAGCTCGCATCAGTGTTGCAGACAGCCGAACCGAAGTGGGACGGTGTGTGGGAGTTGTCACACAAGTAGATGGAAAAACGCACAAGCCGCGACGATCCGTGAATGCCCTCTGCTACGAAACTTCTAGGGTACTATCACGGCATACAAAACATATCGAGTGTGGCGTTCTTTAGAAATTTCTCAAACTCGGCGTCTAGCTTGATGAGCTTGTTGTGGAGCGGGCAGGGTTGGTCAGTTCCACACCAGCACGGACCAAAGGGGCAGATGAGTTTGTCGCCAACGCGCTCGAACACGGCGGCGATGTCGTAGAGGGATATCTCGGCCGGGGGCTTGGCCAATGAATAGCCCCCGCCGGGCCCGGTTGCCCCAGAGACCATGCCGGCCTGTGACAACTGCGTAAGCAGTTTCGCGATAAGGGCCTGGCTTAATTCGCGGGCTTTTGCGATGTCGCGGGACGACAGGCGTGCCCCATCATTGTAGGCCTCGGCCAAACGACTCATGGCGGCGATGGCGTTCTGCGTACTCTTGCCGTAACGGATCATGTCTGTGATTCACGCAGATTGGAAAGTGATTCTTTCCCCGTGAAAATGGGGATTCCGATTTTCAACGCGACGGTAAAGACCATCAGCCCAAGCGCCCAGATGCCTGCGGTGATGCGCCACTCGGTCAGGCTCGGTAAGTACTCGACGATCTCGTGGAGGGTCGAGGGGATAAATGCGGGGACGATCAGGCCCATGCCTTTTTCGATCCACAACCCGACGAACGCGAAGATACAAGCAACCACGAGCATGCCGGGCCGCTTGTATATGTTCGGCAACAACAGCAACACGGCGGCGATGATCGTCAACGCAACCGAGGTCCAGATCCAGGGCACCAGCGCGTTGTGGCCGTGGAGCCCGAAGTAGAGATACTGGGCGGACGCGGTGTGGCTTCCGCCTGTGTATAGCTCGGTAAAGACCTCGGACGCGAGCATCAGAAGGCTGATGAGGATGGTGACGCGCATGATGTTGACGAGTGTGCGGATGGGCCGGTCGCCGAATGTCACATCACTGAATCGTCGCAGCACCAACAGCGAGAGGATGATAAACGCCGGGCCCGAGACAAAGGCGGAGGCGAGGAATCGCGGCGCCATCAGGGCCGTGTTCCAGAGGGGCCGACTGGGGAGCCCGCAATAGAGGAACGCGGTCACGGTGTGGATCGAAACCGCCCAAGCGATCGACAGGTAGACAAACGGGAGGTACCAGCGCCTAGACGGCCTCTGCCCGCGGAACCGCATGTACAATAGGTACCCGGTGATGTGAAGGTTTAATAGCAGGTAGCCGTTAAGCACAAGCACATCCCAAGTGAGTATGGACATCGGCCAGTTAAACCGACCGATCCCCGGGATCATGTGCCAGAAACGGTCGGGCCTGCCAAGATCAACCGAAACAAACGCGATACACATCGTGATCGCGGCGATGGCGAGGATCTCCCCGATTATCACCAGGTCGTGCATGTCATCGTCGCCGTAAAGATAGGCGGGGATGACCATCATCACAGCCCCGGCAGCGACGCCGACCATAAAGGTGAAGTTAGCGATGTAGAGCCCCCACGAGACGTGGTCGGTCATGTTCGTCATAACCATGCCGTCACGGATCTGGGTTGCCCATGAATGAACCCCCACCAGCCAGACGGCGGTCAGCAGGATCATCCATCCATAGAACAAAGGCGATCCATCGGTCGCCAGCCGTAACGACCGGACGATGAACCGTGGATAGGTAATCAGGTGGCCAGAGGAAACTCCGGTCGCGGTCTGGACGGCGGCAGCGGATCTCATGCGGTGTGTTCCTTTACCATCGTCAGAAGGAATCGTGTCGGCTCGACCGCGTCCAAATCATGCGGCCTGTCTGGCGGCATAATCAGCCAGTCGTGGGCGACGAGTCTGCGTGTCTCACCATCCACCGTGAAGTTAAGCTCGCCGTCGAGAACCTGGACAACCACGACAAACGGCGCACGGTGCTCACTCATCAACTGACCCTTGTCCATGGCAAAGACAACCTGCCGGATGGCGTCGCTATTGACCAACGGCTTGCTGACCGTCGCGCCCTGCACGATCGGCGTTAACTCCAACAGGTTGGCGTGATTGACTTGTTCGGTATGGAAGAGAGCTTTGGCCATATTGATTACTTGTCAAAGAAGTAGAAGAACTGAGGCTTGGTGCCCAATTCTTCCTTGAGCACGAATATACGCTTGTTTTGCAGCACCCAGCGGATCTCCGAGTCGGGATCGAGGATGTTCCCAAACACCCGGGCCCCGGTCGGGCAGGCTTCCAGGCAGGCTGGCATCTGGCCTTCGCGCGTCCGGTGCAGGCAGAAGGTGCATTTTTCCATCACGCCCTGCGGACGGATGCGGTTGCTTAGATACCCTTGATCGGGGTTGATTTCCTCGGCTGGAATTTCTGGCTTAGTCCAGTTGAATCGGCGGGCATGGTAAGGACACGCCGCTTCGCAGTACCTACAGCCGATGCACCAGTTGTAATCCACCACCACGATCCCGTCGTCTTCTTTCCAGGTCGCCTCAACCGGACACACACTCACGCAAGGAGGATTGTCGCACTGCTGGCACTGCACGGGCATGTAAAACTTGTCGTCCTGCGGGACCGGGTGGTCGTAGTCAGCGGTGCCATTTTCCAGGTTAATACTACCCTTGGTCATCTCCAGGACACGGATGTAGGAGTTGCTGCTTGGACGGTCATGGTTGTTTTCTTCGTGACAGGCCTGGGCGCACTTCCGACAACCGATGCAGACCGAGAGGTTCAACGCGTAAGCAAACTTGACCCCGGGCGTGGGTTTGGGGTCGCTGATTTGGACGTCGGCGTTGTATTTTTCTTTGGCATCCTCTTCAAGCCGAGCAATCACGGTGTCCATGTCCTCGGGGCCCAGCTCCTTGTAGTGGTTCTGGAGCATCTCATCCATCGACGTTTCCTGCCCAGCCCACTCGACGATCGGAGAAATCGCTTTGGCGAACGCAGCGGCACCGAGGGTCGCGCCGGCCACCTTAAGAGCGGTTCGGCGGGTCGGGTTGTTAAGCACCGGCAGCGGCGTGTTGTTGCCGTCATTCATGGGCGTTCTCGCTGGATTCGCTGCGGAGGAAACGGTCGTTGGGACGAAGCACGGGCATGACTTTCGGGTATTGCGGGGCGTGGGGGTCGTGGCAATCGATGCAATTGTTTCTTGCCCGGGGCCCGCGTGTCAGATCCCAGTAGCCGGTCATCCCGCCGTGCGCGCCGTGTTGATAGTCCTTGAACTGCGGGCCGTGGCACTGAGCACAGAGGGTCATGACGTCCTGAAACTCGACAGGTTTGCCGTCCGCCAAGTGCAGTTGGTTGTAGTCCTGGGGGTTGTGACAACTCAGGCATGTCCGGTCGCCGTGGTTGGTGGTCAGGCCCAGATGGAAGTCCTTGAGGTCGGCCCCGCTACTGAGCCTGGGGTTGGGGGGCTTGGTGGTGTGGCAGGTGGTGCAGTTGGCGACGATGGGTCTGCCCCGCTCGTCGAGTTTCCCGGTATCAATAGTGGGTGCCCCGGCTGGCTGGTTGATCGTGACCGGGAACTTCACCGGCTTGGGGATAACTTGGGAGCCCTCGCCAGTGGAGTCTTGGGATTGATTTGGCGAATCCAGCGCCCCCGAGGCAAACACACCCGCCGCCAATAGCAGCAAAGCCGTCCCGAAAAACCACCCGTTTCGGGTTAATTTAGCGGTTTTTCCAGTCAATTCGAGGGCTCCTGGGTGAGCGGTTTAGGCCGGGTCATCCGTCTTGGCTTATGAATCTACAGGCCCGGGAAGGAAATATCAAGAATTAAAGGCCTTTAATTCTTGAAATGTCTCCCCGACCCTGTTAGCCTCTTGTCCAACCACGGGATCCACCCCCGGATTTCACCCGGATTGTTCCCCGATCCCGACCCGGACCCCCGGCCTATCCACGGCCCCCGGAGCTCGCCTCATGCCCGTCAGCGGACTTGTCGTCACCTTAGACCCGCCCCCCCCGAACACCCCGGATTCCCCGGACACCTCAGAAAAATTGCGCCACCACCACGCCCATGTGATCGCGCAGATCAACCAACACCCCAATCTCCAAGCCGGGCCACAGCAAGGCCAACGCCTGCCCGTGGTAGTGGACACCCCCGACCGGGGAGCAGACAAGCAGTGCTGGCAGTGGCTCAACGATCTACAGGGCGTCCACCACGTCGATGTCGCCTTCATTCATTTCGAGGATGAAGACGCGTTCGGTCACGCACCGTGCCAAACCCACACCCGCAACCAAACCGATCAACTGATCCAAGCGCCGACCATCGGAGAGACCTGACCATGGAACTGGAACGCCGAGACTTTATGAAACTGGCCGCGATGACCGCCGCCACCGGCCTGGCCGGTTCGATGGCCAGCCGGGGCAGCACCGCTCTTGCCAGTAGCCAACCACCCCTACCCGATCGCCCGGATATCCCCGGCGTGACGTGGGAAAAAGCACCCTGCCGATTCTGCGGCACCGGCTGCCACGTGCAGGTCGGTGTGCAGGACGACAAGGTCGTCGCGATCGCCGGCGACCGTCAGGCCGACGTGAACAAGGGCCTTCTGTGTGTCAAGGGCTACCACGTCGGGATGATCCTCTACGGCCAGGACCGACTCACCAAGCCGATGGCCCGACGCGACGGCGAGCTTGTCGAGATCGAATGGGACGAGGCAATCGATATCGCCGCCAAACGCATCATGGCGTCCGACAAAAAATTCGGCTTCTACATCTCAGGGCAGTCCACCGTCCCCGAGGGATACGCAGCACAGAAACTTATGAAGGGCGGGCTCTCCAACAACCATATCGAAGCCAACGCCCGGTTGTGTATGGCCTCGGCGGTCACCGGTTTCTTAAGCACCTACGGCGTCGATGAGCCGGCCAGTTGCTATGACGATCTGGACCACTGCGACACGTTAATACTCTGGGGTAACAACCCCGCCGAGATGCACCCGATCCTCTTTAGCCGGGTCATGGATCGGCAGGCTCGCGGTGAAAAAGTCACCGTGATTGATATCGGTTCACGGCACACACGCACCACCGAACGGGCCGACCACTTCCTGCCGATGAAGGCGCACGGCGACCTGGCTATCGCCAACTGCATCGCCCAACAACTGATAGAGCAAGACGCTTACGACCACGACTTCGTCGAAAAACACTGCAACTTCCGCGCAGACCGCGACCCGTCAGCCAAGTTCGATTCCCTGATCGACCACGACACCTACGTCGCTTACGTTAAGGAAGAAGGCGCGACCGGCTTGTTTGGCCAGGCGATCAGTTTTGAGCAGTACAAAAAACTCGTCTCCTACTACACACCCGAGAAGACCCAAGAACTCTCCGGCGTGCCGGCGGAACAGCTACGGATGCTCGCGTCGGTCTTCGCGGACAAGTCACAGAAAATCGTGTCGTTGTGGTGCATGGGGATGAACCAGCACACCGCCGGGACCGCGGTGAATAACCTGGTCCACAACGTCCACCTGATGTCCGGGCACTGGGGCAAACCCGGGGACGGGCCCCAGTCACTGACCGGCCAACCCGCTGCGTGCGGGACCGTCCGCGAGGTTGGGACACTGGCACACGCGCTGCCGGGCGGACGGATCGTCGCCAAGGAAGCCCACCGCGAACAGGCCGAGGGTTTCTGGAACGTCCCCAAGGGCCGAGTCAATCCCAAGCCCGGCTACCACACCGTCAAGATGTTCGAGCAGTTATGCACCCCCACCGATCAGGGCGGGGACATCGACACCATCTGGGTACAGGTCACCAACCCCGGGCAGACGCTGCCGAACACCAAGAAACTTTTCAAAGCCAAGGCCGATCTCAAAGACAAGTTCCTGATCGTCTCTGAGGTCTACCCCACCGCGACGACCGAGTTGGCAGACCTGGTCCTGCCCGCCGCCATGTGGGTCGAGAAGAACGGGGTCTACGGCAACAGCGAACGAAGAACCCAGCAGTGGTTCAAGATGGTCACGCCCCCCGGGGAAGCCCGCGACGACTGCTGGCAGACCCTCGCGGTCGCAAGACGTCTTTATGAATTGGGCCACCCCGGCCTGAAAGACAAGGACGGCGAGTACCTGTTCAGCATCAAAGATGACGACGGCAACGAAGTCCCCTACTGGGAATGGGAACACTACTACGACATCAACGTCGATAAGGATCTGTTCGACGAGTACCGCCAGTTCACCTTCCTTAAGCACAAGAACGTCGCGCCGTATGACGAGCTGGTCAAACACAGGGGTATGCGTTGGCCCGTGATCGAAACCGAGCCCGGCACATTCAAGGAAACACGGTGGCGATTTGTGGAAGGGGCCGACGTCTACGTCGAAAAAGGCGCAGGTATTCAGTTCTACCACTCGGTCACCAAAGACAACAAAGCGCAGGTGTGGTTCCGCCCCCACCAGTGGCCGGCGGAAGTCCCCGATGACACACTGTCGTTGAACCTGGTAACCGGGCGCGTGATCGAGCACTGGCACTCCGGGACGATGACCATGCGTGTGCCGCAGTTGCGACGGGCCATGCCCAGTGCGTATGTCGAGATGAACCCCGACGACGCCCGGGACCGGGGGATCAGTAACGGCGACATCGTCCGTGTGACCACACGGCGTGGCGAACTGGAACTCCCCGCCTGGATCAACGGCCGGGCGAAACCGTTGCGGGGCAATGTCTTCGTGCCTTTCTTCGATGAGGCCGCACCGATCAATGACCTGACCCTCGACGCGGTCGATCCGTTCTCCAAGCAGCCGGACTACAAGAAGTGCGCGGTGGAAGTCACCCGCCTGGATCAGCCAAGCCCCTACTCCCTGGAGGATGCTAATTGACTCAATCCAGCGGACAGAATGCCGGTTCTGCCGAGCCACAGACCGCATCGCGTGGGTGGGTGACACACGCCGTCCTCGCCGGCGTCGGGGGGATCGCCTTGGCGGGGATGTTGCTTGGGTTCTACGACTCGGTAGCCCCTAGCGGTCAGCCCGACTACACCACCTATCAAAACGCCGGCCAAGCAGCCAACCAAACGGTGCCCCAGGCGGTGACGTATTCCAACATGAAAGACGCCGGGTTCGGTGTTAACGCCTCGTGGGAAACCACTTGGCCCAGAACGCAGGACGACTCGACCAGTTTCTACGACGCCACCCCCGCCGACACTCTAAGCCGTGAAGCCGCCCTCGCCCAGCGTGCCCAACGCCGCGCGTTCAGCGGTGCCCCGCCGGTTGTCCCCCACGCCATCGATCAACAAAACGCCGCGTCCTGCCTGGTCTGCCACGGGGAAGGCTTGAGGGTCGGCCAAGTCGTCGCGCCAAAGATGAGCCACGAAACTTATGCCAACTGCACCCAATGCCACGTCGAATCTATCAACCGGGCACTGCCGCCGACCACCGGCCCCCGCGCCGCGGCCACGCTTTTTCAAGGCTTAGCCAATCCCGGCCCGGGTGAACGTGCCTGGCCCGGCGCGCCGCCGACCATTCCTCATACCACCTGGATGCGCGAGAGCTGCACCAGTTGCCACGGAACACTCGCCGACAAAGGGCTGATGACTAGCCACCCCTGGCGCGGCAACTGCGTGCAATGCCACGGCCTCTCGGCCGGCCTGGACCAGCGGCAACCCTTTAATAACGCCAACCGTCCGCCGGTGATGATCCCCCAGGAAGCCACGGAGTAAACCGCGTGGGCAAGCTATCTCGACGAGAGCTGCTGTTCGGCCGACTCCGCGCCGGCGTCTCACGCGCTGTCCCCTCGGCATCCACACCCCCACCACCGGACGACGGGCCGAAGGTCGCTGTCATACAGGGCCGACACTGCCTGACGTACCGCGAATTGATGTGTTCGACCTGTTACGAACGATGCCCGGAAAAAGGCGCCATCGTGATTGAACAGGGTATCCCCCAGGTCGTAAGTGATCTCTGCACCGGCTGCGGGGACTGCCACGACGTCTGCCCCGCGCCGACCAACGCCATACTCATGCTTGCCCCACGCCCCACAATCAACGAGGGCAAACCATGAAAGAACTTCCCGAACTCCACGAGACTATCCTGGACGACGCGACCATCGATCAGCTATTCGTCGATATCGCGGAACTGACCCAGGTCATCGAAGTCATCCCCAAGACCACCGGCCGGGGCTATGTCGGCGAACAATCGATCCCACTGGATCAGGCCCGAGAGATGCTCCGCAACCGGGACTGCCGGGCAATACAACTGCGGTACGTCCACGAAGGTGCCCAGTGGTGGGACACCCTGATGCCCAAGCCGCAAGGCACACGTATCGTACGGATAAGACACACCCCAAACGACCATGCGTGACGCACAAGATAGACCGATCCGATACCTGCGGCTCTCGCTGACCGAAGCCTGTCAGATGCGCTGCGTGTATTGCAGGCCAGCAGTATTAGGCCAATCAACACCGCCAGGACGAATCACCCCAAGCGAGATCGAATCCCTGGTCCGCCACCTTGTCTCCAACCACGGCCTGACCAAAGTCCGCCTGACCGGCGGCGACCCAACAGCCCGGCCTGACCTCATTAACATCATCGAACGGATCGCACGCATCCCGGGCATAAACGACCTAGCGATGACCACCAACGGCCTGTCGCTGGCTTCACACGCCAAAGACTACGCCAACGCGGGCCTTGGACGCGTCAATGTCAGCCTCGATTCACTTGACCCCAAACGATTCGCGAGCATGACCGGGGTCGATGCGCTTCAACGTGTACTCGCCGGGATCGACGCCGCGATAGACGCCGGGCTGACCCCGTTGAAACTCAATACCGTCGTCCTGAATAGTGAAAACCTCGCGGACCTCCCGGCACTTGTGGAATACGCCGCGATGCGCGGTGTCGAAATACGTTTCATCGAGTTGATGCCGATGGGCCCCTTGGCGGAACATTGGGCCGAGCGCTACGTCCCCGCGTCACGGATGCGCAACACCCTGGCCCAAATCATCACCGGCTGGCAGACCGCAACCCAGGGCTCGGATTCGGCGCAGACTTACGACGTCACACTCCGCGACGGTCGGCACGCACGCATCGGCTTCATCACCCCCATGAGTTGCAACTTCTGCTCCGCATGCAACCGCCTACGAATCACCTCCGACGGATCGCTGTACCCCTGCCTGATGGACCAGCCACGCGGCAACCTCACCGAAGCGATCCGACCAAAGTTCGACACCCCTCTATTGGACCGGTTACTCTCTGAGGCCATACAGGCCAAGGCCCCGGAACATCCCGTCACCGGCGTCGCGGTCATGACACAGATCGGAGGCTGACACCATGAGCCAAAGCGACGCCCCCCTACCCAAGACCTACAAAAACTTCATCACCAGGTTCCCCGCACTGGGCGCGGCACATGAATCGGTTGCTAAAACAATCGATGATCTGGGCCCGCTGGACGCCAAACAGTGCGCCCTGATTAAAATGGGCATCTGTGTCGGCGCGAACCTGGAATCCGCCTTCCGCAGCCACGTCCGCAGGGCGATCCAGCACGGGGCCACTACCCAAGAAATCGAACAAGCCATCCTGCTGGGCATGAACACCGTCGGCTTCCCCCGCACCGTCGCCGCCTGGCAGTGGGCCTGGAAACAGATCGAACGCGACCTCGGTGAGAGTGAATAAGCGGGAAACACGATCCCCTATCTTCTAAGTAATCACTGAATCGGGGGCCAAAACCACCCGCAGCCAGCCTTGTTTGGGAAGAACTAAAATCGTTTTTAGAGCGAATCTAAGTTAGATTAAGTGTTGTGAATACAGATTTTAGCACCTGCCTCCCAAATTATCGGTTGGTTTTTGTTAGTGTGCCTCATTAGGGATAGTCGGATATAGTACTTGACCTCCTGTAATCCGGTGTTATTATGTGACTGTTGAAACGGTTGACGAGAGGCCGTTACCAACCGATCCGCGTGATGTGGGTTGATAAAATTTGCCCCCGGAAAGGCTCGGCTTGGACTTCGGTTCTTGCCGGGCCTTATTTTTTTGCTTGGGTCCGTCTGCCCTTACTGAGCTCTGCTTCGTGAAGGGTTTCACCTCATGGTCGAAACACAGCCGTACACCCCTCGGCTTCGCCGACGCAGGTTTCGATGAGGGTGACACCATCAGGTAACTGCCCGGCGACCGCTAACGCGATCTGCTCGGCAACACGTTCGGCACTGGGATTGATTGCTTCGTTGGCAAACGGGACCACATCATTGAGATGCTGCTCGTGCCAGGGATCGAGCACGCCATCAACGATTTTTTCTAACACATGAAAATCCATAACGCAGGCCATCTCGTCGAGTTGGCTACTCTGCACGGTCACCGCGACCGGCCAGTCGTGGCTGTGGGTCGGCTCGTAGCTGCCGTCCGGCAGGCGTAGGGCGTGGGACCCGGTGAACGAGGTCTCGGTGATGATCTGGTAGGTCGGCATCGGGGGTCTCTGTTTAGGGCGGCTGGGCTGGTCCGGGCAGGATGGGTGGCCTACACTTTCGCCCTATGACGGGAATGAAGCAAACTGGACAGCCGGGGCCACCCACAGATCCGATCATCGGGATCGATCTAGGGACGACTAACTCGTTGGTGGCGTACTGCGATGAGCGAGGCCCAAGAATACTGGAGGGGCCCGACGGCCAACGGCTGCTGCCCAGCGTGGTGCGATACAACGAAGCGATCGCCAGCGTCGAAGCAGTCGGGCAGGAAGCAAGCACCCACGCGGTGGAACACCCGCAGAACACCGTATCCAGTTCCAAAAGATTGATGGGCCGATCAATCGGGGATCTAAAAGATGATCTTGACTATCTACCCTTCGCAGTCGTCGAGGGCGACCACAACACGGCACGAATAAAGATCGGTAAGCACCTGCTGAGCCCGCAAGAAGTGGCCGCGGTGATCCTCAGTGAACTGCGTGGTTGGGCAGAGGCCACGCTGGGGACCAAAGTACGCAAAGCAGTGGTGACGGTGCCCGCCTACTTCGATGATGCCCAGCGCCAGGCAACACGAGATGCCGGGCGAATCGCGGGCCTGCAGGTGGTACGGATCGTTAATGAGCCCACAGCCGCAGCGCTGGCGTATGGATTGGATTCGGGTACCGCGAATCGGGTGTCCGGGGTCGGGAAGAAAGAGGATGGAAGTCTTTCACTTAGTACAAAACTCAACCCCCAAGCGTGCGCATCGGAATCCCAATCACAAGCCACCAACCACCAACCACCATCTCAAACCCTCGCCGTCTTCGACTTAGGCGGTGGGACATTCGACGTCTCCGTGCTTCGGATGATGCAGACAGAACAGGGGCGGATCGACCAGGTGCTTTCCACCGCGGGCGACACGCACTTAGGTGGGGATGATGCCGACCGGATGATCGTCGAGCTGATCCAGAAAGAAGTGCGTGCGCAGTTCGGCGAACAGATCGAGTTCCCCGCATCGACACGCCAGGCCTTCCGCAACCTAGCAGAGGCCACAAAAATCCGGCTATCAAACGAAACATCAGCCCAGATTGAGGTCGATCTGGGGACGGACGGCGATGGCAACGCACGCGTGTATCAGCGCACGCTTACGCGTGATGAGTTTGAGGAGATGATCGGGCTCCTGGTCGATAAGACGATCCGCTGCTGTGAGGATGCCCTGCGTAATGCGAAGTGCAAGACAGAAGACATCGGGCGGGTAGTTATGGTCGGGGGCTCGACGCGGATCCCGCTGGTGTGTCGTCGTGTGGGAGAGTTATTTTATACCGAGCCGTACACCGCACTGAACCCCGACGAGGTGGTGGCGTTGGGCGCAGCGGTGCAGGGGTCAATCCTCGCGGGGATCAACCGTGACATGCTGCTGCTGGATGTGACCCCTCTGAGCCTGGGGATCGAGACGATGGGGGGCGCGGTATCCAAGCTCATCATGGCCAACTCGACGATTCCCGCACAAGCGACCGAGATGTTCTCGACCTATGTTGATGGGCAAACGAACATCAAGGTCCATGTCCTGCAGGGCGAGCGTGAACTGGTCGGCGACTGCCGATCACTGGGTGAGTTTGAACTCAAAGGCATCCCCCCGATGCCGGCAGGCCTGCCCAAGGTCGAGGTGACTTTCCTGGTCGATGCCAATGGCGTGCTCAGCGTGCAGGCGGTGGAAAAACGAAGCGAGAAACGCGCATCAATCCAGATCGTCCCAAACCACGGCCTGACCCGCGAGGAGGTCGATCGGATGGAGGCCGAGTCTTACGAGCATGCCGCCCAGGACATGACCGCCCACCGGCTGATCGACCTGCGCAACCAGGCACGTCTGGACATCCGGGCGATAGAGAAACAATTAGCCAAGGTCGGCGATGAAATGGATGCGGACTACCGGGCCCAGGTCGAAAATAATGTCGCACAGGTCAAGATCATGGCGGACGACCCGGGCGCAGACCCCGATCGGTTCCACGAAGCACTCGACAAGATGGACCAATCGACCGTCCGACTCGCGGAGCTAGCTATCACGATAACCCTGCGTGAAGAGCAAGGCGCATAATCCGACCGGCCCAACGACCATGCCCGATCTGATACGCATAGAACACGACAACGGCGTAGTGACCTACCAGTCGCCGCTGCTGCGTGCTGTCGGTGTGCCGCACGGGTTTACGACACGGATTGGTGGGGTCAGTTCACCGCCTTACGCATCGTTGAACCTGGTGTCTTTAATCAATGACCCGGAAGCGGACGCAAACACCCGTGTCGCAGAGAACTTCCGCCGAGTACGCAAGGCCCTTGGATGCCGCCAACACATCCGGGTACAGGTCAATCAGGTCCACGGCCGCGAGGTCTGGCGCCCCCCCTCCGAACCGATCCGTCCGGTCGATGCGCCCCGGGCGGATGCGATCGCAACAGACCGGGCGGGGTTGTTGTTGATGGTGCGTGTCGCGGATTGTGTGCCGGTACTATTAAGTGATAAGAATGGGCGCGTGGTGTCAGCGGTCCACGCGGGCTGGCGCGGCGTGATCGCGGGCGTGGTAGCAAGTGCTGTGGATGCTCTGACAAGTCTAAGTGAGATGCAGCCGTCAGGCTTGGTTGCGGCGGTTGGGCCGTGTATCCAGGTGGAACGCTTTGAGGTTGGGCAGGAGGTGGTCAAGGCGTTCCAGGATGCCGGGCTCGGGCACGCGGTGCGTCAGGATGACACTTGGACAAAGCACCATATTGATATACAGGCCGCTGTGATCCACCAATTAGATCAGGCGGGTGTCCCCTGCAATCAGATCGACAGGACCGGCCTCTGCACATTCGCCCAGGCTGACGACTTCTTCAGCCACCGCCGAGATCAAGGCAAGACCGGTAGGCAGGCAGCGCTAATCGCTATCAAGCCGGAATAAATTAAACCGCCTAGCCCGTACCGCTTACCACACGTCCTCACAACCGTCACAACCGTTCGTTGTCGCAACCGATAACACAATCTAACCAAATCAGATTTGCCCAAGAGGGCATTTGTATTGGATGGTTACCCCGGCTGAATTGGCACAATATCCAGCGGTGTGCCCAGCGTTACCAGAGGGGACCGAAATGTATCGGGCGTGAATATTCCATGACGAGGCTGAAAAGGAAGGATGGTAGAAACATGAAGAATTACCTTAGGAAGACGACACACAGAAAGTTGATGGGGTTATTGTGTATGGGTGCGGTGCTTGCACCGGCGGCCTGGGCCCAGGCGGGGGAAGTCATCGACTTTGAGATCAGCGAGGGCCAGGTCGTACCGACCGAAGACTTCGCGGTAAAAGTCTCAGTCCTGGGAGCGGCCATCACCTCCAGTGGCGTAGACATGCCGGTGACCGTTCTGATCAACATCGCCGGCACATCCTACGAACCATTCGGCGCACACGACGACCCATCCGAGGGCAACGTTAACGACCACTCGCCACCGCGGCATTTTATCGTGCAAGACACCTTCGACCCCAACGCGACGATCGACGTCACCGGCACAAGCTGGCGGACCAGCGGCAGCATGTACCTGCAGCGTAACTCATACGAGGAATCGCCCTCGGTGAAGGTGCTGCGGGACGGCGACCCTGTACCGAACATCGATGGATTTGAAGGGCAGGCCGGGGCCGTTGATTTTGTCGAGGATTACATCGATACCGAGACCGGCACGATGACGATGGATGTCAACCAATCGATCTACCTGTTCGAGTTGGGAACAACCCGGCTAAGCTCCAGCGCCGCAGACTTTCAGGACCTGGTCGTCCTGGTAACCCTGGGCACCACGCCCCAGGCTCTGGAAGAGGGTGACCTGGCCGACGCGTCGTACGATTGATCGGTTGAAGGTGGGTGCCACCTTTTGATGTGAACGGAGTCATAACAATTCAAATGCCTTTTTTGTCAGGCGGCGGGCTTTACGGCCCGCCGCCTGATTTTTTATCCGCTCCCCAGCCCAACCCAGTTACTACGAAATCGGTAGAATCATGGACTATGCCTGAGCCTTCACATTCTGGACCCGCAGACCGCATCGGCGTGTGCAGTTGGTCACTCAAGCCAACCCGCCCGACCGAACTGGTGCACATGCTCCACAGTTTATCTATCAACCGTGTGCAGCTATCCATGAGCCCGATGGTCCAAGACCCGGGCGCTTGGGGCGGCGCAATTGATGAACTGCGCACCGCGGGGATAGAGGTAGTCTCCGGGATGTTCATGCCCGTCGGCGAGGACTACTCGACACTTGACACCATCCGTCTGACCGGTGGCGTGGTCCCAGACGAGCACTGGGACAAGAACCTGACGATCGCAACGGGGGTTGCCGGGATCGCCGGGCGAGAGGGGATCAACAAGGTCACATTCCATGCCGGGTTCGTCCCGCACGACAAGACAGACCCGGGACACAAAAATCTTATCTCGCATCTAACCACGCTGGCGGACCTCTTCGCCGACGCCGATTGCAAACTGCTTTTAGAGACCGGGCAGGAGACGGCCGACGAACTGCTGGCATTCCTGGACTCAATCAATCATCCAAACCTGGGGATCAACTTCGACCCAGCTAACATGATCCTCTACGGCAAAGGCGATCCGATCAATGCGATCAGAAAGCTCGTCGGCCGTGTGCAGAGCGTACATATCAAGGACGCCATCGCCGCCACGACGCCGGGGCAATGGGGCGCCGAGGTGCCCGCCGGGCATGGACAAGTCGATTGGGGCCGCTTCTTTGAAGTGCTTGCCGACGCGGGCTACCAAGGGGATCTGGTCATAGAACGTGAGGCCGGCGAGGACCGCCCCGGTGACATTGCACTAGCACGCGGCCTGATTATTCAACACCTTTCAGGCAAAGACGCCCCGTCATCTCATCCTTAGGAAAGCACCTCATGGTCAATGTCGGCGTGATCGGTTTAGGCGTGATGGGGACGACGCATCTGGACGCCTATGCCTCGGTAGCAGACGCCAGGGTGGTCGCCGTCGCCGACCGTGACCCGGCGAAACTCCGCGGCGAGAAGACCGCCGGGGGCGTCATCCAAGGCCAAGCCCAAGGCGGGTTCGACCTCTCTAAAGTGAAGCAATACGCCCAGGGAATTGACCTGATCCATGACCCCGCCGTCGATCTGGTGGATATCTGCCTGGCGACGCCGCTGCACGCGGAGTATGCGATTCATGCGCTCAAGGCCGGCAAGCATGTGCTGATAGAAAAACCTCTGGCTCGTACCTCCGAAGAAGCAAGTCGCATAATAGAAACGGCGGAAACATCTAAGGGCATGGCGATGTGCGCGATGTGCATGCGGTTCTGGCCGGCATGGGTCTGGCTCAAGCAAGCGGTAGACAGCGGGCGCTACGGCACGGTGCGGTCGGCTGTGTTCCGCAGGGTTGGCAGCCACCCAGGCGGCCCGTTCTATTCAAGCGGCGAACTATCAGGCGGCGCAATCCTCGACCTGCACCTCCACGACACCGATTTTATCCAACACCTATTTGGAATACCCCAAGCAGTCACCAGCAACGGGTACAAAAAAATCACCGACCACATCGATCACGTCACCACCTTCTACCACTACCCCGACGGCCCGCACGTCGTCGCCGAGGGCGGCTGGGCCATGGCCGATAGCTTCGGATTCAGAATGACCTACTGTGTGAACTTCCAAAACGCGACCGCGGAATTTGATATCTCTAATGACGAATCACTAACGCTATACGAACCCGGCAAAGAACCCCATACCGTTGGGATAGAAACCGGGATGGGATACGTCCCGCAACTGGCGTACTTCATCCAGTGCATCCAAACCGGTAAACCACCCACACGTATCACCCTTAAAGACGCGGCACAGTCCCTTCTGATCGTCGAAGCCGAGGCTCGGAGTGTCGAATCAGGTCAAACGCAGAATGTTCCAATACTGGGTTGATCCACCGGCAATCGCAAGCGGATAACCCCCTATTCAACCCAACCTACCACCTCTGCCCATTACTCCAGACCGCTACATGCGATAGCAAAACGATGCGGGTACGGATAGCCAGTGAAAAACTGTTTAATTCTGCCCAGCCGTGGTTTATACTAAAAGGGACCCAGTGCCCAGGGTGTTCAGGGGCAGTCCAGAGTAGCGTCTTAGCTTGCTCAGATGATCGGTAGGGCGGGGCCAAAAAGTTACAAGGAGGTAACACGATCGGCCAGCCGAGTGTAAGTGTCAGGTGCGCCGCCATCGCGTGGTGCATCAAGGGAGGACCAAAACATGATGCGTTCCTGGATCAGTCATCACTACCCCCACGTCCTCCTGCTGGCGGGCTCCGCAGTGTGCCTGTCGATTGCTCTATCGTCCCCCCAACACAAGCACGCAACCCACGACGCCCAGCCCGATCAGTCCCAGGCCCGGCAAGCATCCCTTGATACATTCACGACCCATTACCCCAGCGCCAAGACCCAGAGCCTGGCCGAATTCCTACACCTGGCCCGGATCAAATACCAACGCAATCACCCCGACCAGCCCAACGCCGGTAACGAGTCCAACGACGCACAGGCACCCCTTGCACTGACCAACGAAGACGCTTCACAGCAGCGTATGATCCAACGCAAAGACTTTGCATCCCTGCCCAAAGTCAACGACCCCTTTGCTATCGATCGCCCAGAGTACGCCTATGTGGTGGACCCCTTAGCGCTACCCCAGCCGGACGCTTTGCCAACACGTGAATACGTGATCCTGGGCTTCGGCGAAGTTGGACAAGAGCAACCCGAAGATTCGTCATCGGACAACGACACAATCCACCAGGCACACCTAACACCAACCCCAGCCGATACATTCGCAACCCTCGACAAGACCAACTCGCCTGACGCCGACCTCGCCCCCCTGACCGTGCCGCAAACCCAGGCGGTCCCAATCACGCAACTAACCTCCACCGTTGCCCCCGCACCAATTGCTGCGCCCATATCGATCAAGCAAACCGCCAGCCAGCCGGCCCCGACCCCAGTAGCTTCACGGGCCACACCCCTGACTACCAAATCCGAAACAAACCCCGCCCCCGCGCTGCGCCTACCGAACCAATCGGCCGTAGTGAACAATCGCCCCGCTTCAACCGACACCCCTGCCACCACCACTCCCCACACTAAAACACCACTCGTCGCTACCCAACTTACCCCCAGTAACAATAACCCTCGCCCTGCTGCCCAAGGACATACAGACAAGCCGGCCCCCGCTAAATCCGCCGACACCAAACCCCTGTCACGCCCCACCAAGCAGGACAAGCCCAGCCCGATCCACGTCACCAACAAGACCCCCGTCACTACCCCCTCAAAAGCCAAGACCCAGACACCCAAACCCGACAGCCGCCCACACCAGCCCACCACGCCAGATAAATTCGTGTCAACCAAACCGCTTCACACAAACCCAAACACCACCAAATCCCCGGCGAAAACAACAAGCAAAACGACCAACCCCTTGGTAGTACTCATCGACGACTACGACTCCATCGGCTCTGATCGACTCAACGCAATCGACAACGCCCTATCACGGATCAACCTCGCCGCTAAGAAAGCCGACATCGGACTCGAACTGAAAGTCACCACCGACAAGTACGCCGACCACAACATCCTCTTCCGCGAAAACAACGGCAAAGACATGGGCAACGTCCTCGGCCTCGCACAATTCGCCGTCACCGAAGATGCCCAAGGAAACGAATTCTTCCTCGGCGAAAACAGCCACGCACAAGGCGGCATTGCCCAAATCGACATCAATGACTCATTCAACTGGTTCGCCGGCGAAGACGAAAACGAGATCGGCGACAACCAGTACGACTACCAGACCGCCGTCGAACACGAATTCTTCCACCTCCTGGGCATCGACGACGACTTCGACAACCTCGATGCCGTGTCCCACGGCCTACTAGGCCTCGGCGAAACCCGACGTGACTTCGATGACCATGAAATAAACGAGTTGTCCGGTCTCTTCGCATCCCACAACGCATGGCAACCCCAACCCAACCCCCCATCGTCACCAGGTAACAGCAAGGGCAAGGTCCGATACAAATCCAAAGCCCTCACCGCCGCCGTACCCGAACCGGCAAGTTTGGCCCTGATCGTAGTGGGTGTGGCAGGAGTACTATTGCGGCACAGAAAGTAGTAGGAAGAGAACCAAATAACCCGGGCCTTCATCAGCCGTGGCCACCCATCCCAAAAGAATCGAAGTCTTCTCGTAGGTCGCGTAAAGCACGATCAACAATCCTACGAACCTGCCTCTCCACTTCATCAACGGAACGCTTCTCGTCTGGCAGCATCATCCAGCAGAACCGGATCGCCTGGCGGATCTGTTGATCAATCTGATCGGGACCAAACATTTTGCGGAAGTTGTCGCCCGCGTTCGGGTCATCTCCTGAGAATAAGGCCACGGAATATCCTTTCAAATCAGATCGTTTTAGATAGGTCGCTTCCATCATAGCTGACCCCCAACATCACAACGCCCGATAAACCAACCGCCCCCTAACATCGGTTTTTCCAACCGGCGTGGCTGGCTAACTCGCGCTGAAATATCATCTTGAGTATTTTGGGTTTTCCTCTTGACGTTCGGTTCTTTTTGGGGTAACGTTTACCGAACAGATTTTGGAGTCAATGTTAAAGTATGCCAATGCGGTACGTCGAAGGTAAGAGCGGTTCGAGGATGAAGCCTACAAGATGTGGTGCTTCGTCGAGCTGTTCACCCCTATGGAGGCGATACCGCCATGACTGTTCCACTGGTAATGCTGGGCCCTGGAGGCGACTTTACAACGACCCTGAACGTGCGTGGGCGGGGTTTGACCCGTCAGACCGGCTCAGCACAAGGGCACGACCCGCAGGGGGACTCGGCCGGGGGCTACGCACAGTGGGGCCGGTGGCGCCGCCCCAAGGGCGATGCCCAAGCCTCGTCAGACGACCAAGGAATCCAGGGGGCACAGACCCCCTATCGGCCAACCCAGGACCGCTTCGAGCATGTACCAGCCCAAGACCCCACAGACGTCTACACCCCCCAGGGCACACGCCGGGCCAACCCTGGGCGGGCAGCGGTACTCAAAACAGCGCTGCACTGGCTAAGCACCCAACAGCGCGCGGTACGCTCCCTGGGCTCGCTGGTTTCCGTGATGCGGCAATCACTCCCGTCCGGGACCGGAAACGACCTCACAGTAAATACCCAAGGCCCCAAGACAAACAACCCCAATCAAAACACAACCACCAAGGTGCGGGTCACCGGGCCACCAGCCAAACCGCCCTACCACCCGATTTATCTCCCGTCCGATCAGCCTAACTTCGCGGAGGCGAACCATGAGCATGAACCTGACACCCAAACAACTGCACATCCTCACCCGGATCCGCGACATCAGGCTGTCACGCGGCTATTCGCCGACGATGCAGGAACTCGCCGACGAACTGAACGTCTCCAAAGTCACCGTCTTCGAGCACGTCGAGGCCTTGATCAAAAAAGGAGCACTGGTCAGGAAAGCCAACAAGGCGCGCTCTTTGGAGATTAGCCCAAGTGCCGGCCTCCCCGATGAGCAACGCAACAGCCGCCTCCCCCTGGTCGGAACAATCGCCGCTGGCTTCCCCATCGAAGCCGTCGAAGAACGCGAACACCTGGACCTCGAAGAACTCTTCGTCCGCTCCTCCTCAAAATCAGGCGAAACCTTCGTCCTTAAAGTCCGTGGCGACTCCATGATCGACGAGCAGATCCGTGACGGCGACTTCGTCATCTGCGAACAACGCACCACCTACCGCAACGGCCAAACCGTCGTCGCCCTCCTGGATAACGGCGAAGCAACCCTTAAAAAGTTCTACAAAGAGCGCGACGGCCGGATCCGCCTCCAACCCGCCAACGATTCTTTTGAACCGATCTTCGCCAACCCCCAAGACATCACCCTCCAGGGCCTCGTCATCGGAGTCGTCAGGGCGTATTGAACTGCAACCGACATCACTGCCCATCGCTTAGCGGGTGATCGCAGATCGCCGGGATTTACCACCACCCATACACGCGGATTTTTGATCCGTCGCCAAACAATGCGATGATTCCAACGCCTCTTGGTTTTTCATTTCATTGATGCTATCCCTCGCGATATTGAATCGACCGGATGCTTGGTGGCCCGAGGGCAATCCCCTTATCATCTGTCTATGGAAGATCGACCGATCGGTTTAATCGCGGGCGAGGGGCGGCTGCCGGTACTCGAGGCGGCGGGTATCCGTGCAGCGGGGCGGCGGGTGGTCTGTGTGACGATCGGCGAACGATACGACCACGACCTGCCGGGGCTCTGTGACGGGTTTGCCCGCGCCGGGGTCGCTCGGCCCGGCCAATGGATAAAGCTGATGAAACGCTGGGGGGCACAACAAGCCGTCATGGTCGGCGTGGTCAAAAAGACCCGGATGTACGACCCCATCAGGCTCGTGCGTTCCCTACCGGACCTACGGGCGATCCGGCTATGGTATCGTGTGCTACGCCACGATCGGCGGAGCCAGACACTCCTGACCGCACTGGCGAACGAACTCTCAACCAATGGGGTCGAACTGATCGACACGACACGCTACATCCCAGACCACATGGCCACCCCCGGCGTGCTGACACGCAAACAGCCCAGCACCCAGCAGATGTCAGACATCACCTTCGGCTGGCCAATCCTCATGCAGATGAACGACCTGGATATCGGCCAGGCCATCGCTGTCAAAGACCGGGACGTCATCGCGGTCGAGGCGATCGAAGGGACCGACGGCATGATCCGCCGGGCCGGGGGTTTATGTAAGTCTGGCGGGTGGGTGCTAATCAAGGGCCCCAAGCCCGACAAGGACCGCCGCTTCGACGTCCCAACCGTGGGCGTTACAACAATCGAAACACTCAAAGCCTCCGGCGGATCGTGCCTGGCAATCGCCTCGGGTTCGGTGATCCTGGCAGAGAAAGATCAAGTCATCGCCGCCGCAGACAAAGCGGGGATCGCGGTTGTCGGAATCAACTAGGATCAGGCGAACCCACTGTAAATCTCGCATCACACATCATTAAGTTTATTCGCTGTGAAATCTCCCGCCTCATGTGGGAGCCATTGGGGTGCGGGCTTGCCGTTGGCGGCCTCGTAGCCACACCACAACTCAAACCAGTAGGCGAGGAACTGGTAGGGCGCATACTGGGCGTAGTGTTTTTCTATGCGCGGGTGAAGTTTGGATGGGTCTTTGGGGCGATTAACACCATAGGTCTTACAGAAGTGTCGGTAGGTCTCGGTGTCGATGGCGATGCGGTCGTAGTGGCCCAACAATTGGCAGATATTAGCCGCGGCGAAGGGCCCCAGGCCATAGATTTTCAGAAGTGCTTTGTAGACATCGTCGGCGGCGTGTCCGGGCTGCTCGAACCACGAGAGATCGAGTTGGCCGGACTCTACGTCGCGTGCCAGCCGAATAATGCGCTCGGCCCGGTATCCAACCCGGCAATCCGCCTTGAGCTTGGCAGGGGTGATGTCGGCGAGTTGCTTAGGCGTCGGGAACGCGCCGCGTGTGCCTACTTTTTCACACAAAAACCGGTTCATTCTGACGGTGTTGGACCAGGTGACGTTGCAGCCGGTGATGGTCTTGACGATATCTTCGAATAAGGTCGGCGAGCAGAACAGCCGGCCGAACTTCTTACGTCGGGCAATCGGATGCAACTTAAACCAGCCGGCGAAGTCTTCGTCGATCCGAAGCATCCGGCGGACCTGCGTCTTGATCGCCGAGCGTTCAGGGGTGTCGAGTCGTTTATCGCAGGTGATCTTGAGTATGCGCCGGCTTGTTTTAGGCTGACTGATCGTGACCCCGATCGCCCTGCCGCGTTTGCCTTCTAATGGGCGGTAGAATCTGCGTGTGTCGGGGTCCCAGCGGTTAGGCGCAAGGATAAAGTAGCCGTAGCTGCAGACCGCGGCCTGAAGGTCGAACCCGCGCGGGACGGGGATGGTGAGGTTAGAGGCTTGGCGCGGAGGCATAAGGTGTTTTGGTAACTCGTTGACGATTCACGTCAGGCACCGGACCGCGGATAACATCCTCGGCTATGTAAAGAACAAGTCGGCCACGGATATCGCGGTTATCCCAGCGGTCAGGACTGCGAGGCGTCGAAGTTGGCGGCCGGGCCCTTGGTGTGGTTGAGCCGATGTTCTATACAGAAAACACAAGACGCCAGGGACTCGCACAAACGATCGCCCATGTGGCGGTAGAGGTCGTACTTGGTTTCTGTATCGTGCCGGATCGCATCAAAATCGCCACCAGATTCCTTGATCCAGTTGGCGAATTGATCGAGCACGCCATCAATGTCAGGCTTAGTCCACTCGAAGTGGTACTGGAAGCAGTAGGTGGTCAGCCCGACGCGGAACGCTTGGTTCTTGCAAGCATCCGTGCTGGCCATCAGCACGCCGCCGGGCGGTAGTTCGGTGACCTGCTGGCCGTGGGTGTGGAACTGATTAGTTGTCCAGGGGATCCCACCGAAGAGCGTGTCGGGAAATCCGGGACGGAATTGGTTGACCGGGAGCCAGCCGATCTCAGGCGTGTCCATCGCTTCAACTTTGCCACCTAGCGCGTGTGCGATGAGTTGTGCCCCCAGACATACCCCGACAATCGGGACCCCGGCGTCATGAGCGGCCTTGATAAACACGACCTCCTGGCTGATCCAACCGTGTTCGTCAGCTTGGTCGATATTCATCGGCCCGCCCATGGATACAACACCATCGACGTCATCCAGATCAACCGGGACGGCGTCACCTGCGTAAAGACGGATGACCCTCAGTTGATGGCCGTGATCTCGCAGGGTCTGACCCAGGCGGGCAGAGGTTTCCATCGCGTGGTGTTCAAGGACGACGATCGCCATGCCTGGGGCTCCTGTAGGGGTTTGATTTCCGGTGCGAAAGGGATTCTACACGGATGCGCCGGCATCGGGGAGCCGTGGGTTCTCACGCGCGGTGAGGCCGGTGGCCGATAATAGGTCCATGCCTAACCCACACGCCCTCATCCTGCACAGCGGTGGCCTGCGGAGCCTCGTAGCGACCGCCCTGGCCATCGAAAACGACAGCAAGACCCGGCTGTCCCTGCTTTTTGTCAACGACGGCCGGGACAACACCCACCACCGCCAGGACTATACCCACCGCCAGTCCGAGCACTTCGCGATTGCCCGTGTCCATACGATCGACCTGCCACACCTCTACGGCCACGGATTGGGCAAGGGGCCCGAAGGCGAACCGATGGGGGCCCTGGTCGCCCCACAGATATTGCTGGCAGCGCTGGGTTGTGCCCGGTATCAGCAAGCAAGCCAGGTCATCTGGCCGGCATCGTATGACGGTGATGTCAGGTTTGTGGCAAGGGCAACGGAACAAACCATGCTCGCGGATCAGTCAAGTGACTACGACCAGGGCGACTCGCCACGGATCGACACGCCGTTACTTGAGTTGACCGATCGGCAGGTGGTTGAGCTGGGTGAAGAGCTTAAAGTCCCCTGGAACCTGTCGTGGTCGTGCCTGGGTTCCGCGGAAATCCACTGCAGGGCGTGCCCGGGCTGCCGACGTCGCAAAGCGGCGTTCACCTCAGCCGGCATCATCGACCCGGTTGAAAAACCGGCGAACGCAGTGTTTTGAAAATTTCCCGGAATGTTCTGGGGAGTAAGTAGTACTACTACAGTAATGACAATGGATCGTTAAACCACAAACGTTGCCCCGCACCAAGTTGCTTGTTACCTGAATCTGCCCGTTGAATACATGGATATCCCGTGTACTCAAAACGGTACGCCCTTAAGCCAGACGCTACCAGCGGACACCCTCTTGGGTCTCTGGCTTAACGAATTCTTCGAGGCGATCTTCGATCAGTTCATCTCGGTTTTCAGCCCGCTGTTGTAGCTGGTCTTGCAACTCTTCGATCCGTCCCTCCAGCTTCATCAGCTCGTGCTCGCGGATTTCTTGCCTGACATCAAAGTGGTCCGCAACAATCCCTTCCAAAACCGCCAACTCCGCAGCGGCCAGTTCGTCGTCTCCCACACGTTGCGCCTCGTGAAGCCGACGGGCGCTCTGCTGGGATTGCCTGCTCAACGCGAGGTCTTTGATCCGCAGGTCGAACCCCTCGGGGTCGTATCGGCGCATCGCCAGAAACCGCCCAAGGTTGGGGAAGTTTTCATGCAATGCACGCCCGACCCGTTCGGGGTTTTCATCGAGGTGTTTCGCAAGTTTGTCCGCTTTTTCAGGGTCAATCTTACGCAGCACCTCCAAGGCGTCACGCACCTGCTGCTCATTCATCGGTGGCCCGTGGCCGCGATTCCATTTCGGGTGAATGGGCCTATCACCCTCGACTTGCTGGTCCTGATCCGATGCTGGTGGGGGCGGCGAGGAGCCGGGGGAATCGGGGGCTTGGGCTGTGACCCAGAGGCTTGCCGAAAGAACCAGCAGGGCCGCCAGCGGTATGCTTGCCAATCTCATCACGGTGACCTTTCCAGTGTAGACCGTTGACCCAAGGCTTAGAACAACGCCGATCCGTCCGACCAAAGGAACAGTGTATCGTCGCTGAACCGCTGGACCTCCAAGCCCGCGACCGCCTGGCCAATCAAACTGTTGGTGTCCTGCCCAGCTGCGTCCCAGGCGTCTTCTGTACTCACCAGTTCAACCCGCAAAGCAAACCTATCGATTTGTTCGTCGATCAACGTGTTACCCGGCTCGATCGCGCGGTCGAGGGCCTGAAGCTCGGGACCGATCTGTGCAAAAAATTCGTCTGTTTCAATCGGCGGGGCCTGGTTGTGTGTCATGACCACCGCAACCACCCCGGCCCCGGCAACGATCGCTACCACAGCAGCAACACGCAACATCGTCGGGCCGATCCGCGCAAGCACGGGACGCTGGCCCAGCATGGGCAACGTCTGCTCAACAATCCGCTGCGCCAAGTCAGGGTCCGCTGCCGACATGCCGGTTGATAGCACCTCATCCAGCAGCGCGTCCAGTTGCGGATCGGTCTGCGTCAGGTCGGTGCCGTTTGAGTCGTATTGTTCTTTGGGTGTGTCCATCATCGTTGTCCGCTTCCGCGTCATGCCATCCGTGTCGCTTGGGTGCTGTCCTTATCCTGATCGTTCGTGTCTTGGGTCATCAGCTTCTTAAGTTTTCCAAGCGCCCGGTGTCCTCTTGACAGGACCGTGCCCAGGGGCTGTTCGAGTGTGTCGGCGATCTGGGCGAAACTCAGGCCCGCGCTGTGTCGCAGGTGGATGATCTCTCGGTCGGCCGGGCTCAACTGCTGGATCGCCGAATGCAGGCGTTGGATTTGCTCGGCCTTAATAACTTCCGCAGCCGGGTCTGCCGAGGGGGAGGGGCCACCGGACACGATCGTCTGCTGCACGGCCGACCAGGACCCCGTCTTTTCATCACGCCCGCTACTGGCACCCGGGCCCATGTCGGTCGGCTTCGCCTGACGCTTTCGCCGCCGCATCTCATCCCGCAGGCCGTTCATCGCGATCCGAAATAACCAGGCATCAAACCGACCGATCTCCTTATAACCGCCCTGGCTATGATTGATCTTTTTGACGACTTTAACGAACGCTTCCTGCGTTAATTCTTCCGCTAACTCTTTATCTCGACACTGGTTAACTAACAATCCATAGACCCGGGAACTGTAGCTTTCGACCAACATACACCAAGCCTCGGCATCGCCCTGGGCCGCCCGCCTAAGCACTTGTTCTATAGGCAATTCCAACGGCTTTCGGCCCATGTATGCTCCTCAAGCCAAACGTCCGAACCCCCCGATTATTGCCATTATGCCCGGATTTACCCAGACACAAAAACCGCCACCGCCTGGCCCTGACTCGCAGACACCGAACCGATGGCCCATACTGGCGGGCTATGCCCCAAGACCCCAGCACCTGCGAACCGGACCTGCGCGACGCCCAGGCCGTGGCTGACCTCTTCACCCGCGCCGCCAAAGCCAACCTGCAGACTCCCGGGCGGGCCGGGGCCGTGGTGGACCTCAACGACACCGGCAGCCTGCTGATGACCGGCGACCTCCACGACAACGCCCAGAACTACCAACGGCTACTCAAACTCGCCCGCCTCGATGCAGACCCAACCAACCGGATCATCTTCCACGAAGTGATCCACGGCCCGGATCTGGTTAACGGCATGGACCTCTCGGTCAGGATGCTGGCGCGCGTCGCGGCGATGAAATGCCGATACCCCGACCAGGTCCATGTGATGCAATCCAACCACGAGTTGGCCCAACTGCGCAACGAAGGCATCCTCAAGGAAGGCCGAGACACCATCGAGAGCTTCGATGACGGCGTCGAGTTTATGTTTGGCCATCAAGCCGATGCCGTCCGTGACACGATGAACAGCTACCTAAGCAGCCTGCCCTTGGCGGTGCGGTGCGCCAACGGTGTCTTCTGCAGCCACAGCATCCCCTCGAACAGCAAGATGAGGCGTTTCGATCCAGCCGTCATCGACCGCGTCCCGACCCAGCAGGACCTGTCCGAGAAAGGCGATGTGTATCACATGGTCTGGGGACGAAACCAGAAGCAAGAGACGGCCGACACTCTGGCCAAAGCCTGGGCCTGCAAGCAGTTTGTGATGGGACACCAGCCCGCAGAGATGGGGTTCGAGCCGATCCAAGACACCATGCTTGTCCTCGCTTCAGACCACAGCCACGGCGTCGCCTTGCCCATTAACCTCTCCCGATCCTACGACCAGGAACAACTGATTGAGGCGATCATCCCCCTGGCGTCGATCGCAATATAAATAGGTGACCTGAATTACAGGAATGTCCCACACCCGATGGAACTTAGCGCTATAATGGCGTCTCGCTTTAACCGTACCCCAAGGAAACAAAGATCATGACCAGAGTCCTTCTGCTAGTAGTTTTCACCCTGACCCTGACCCTCGGCTGCTCAAACAAAACCGACAGCAAAGCCGACTGCGGGACACGTTGTGACAAGCCCCGTTGCGCCCAGGTTAAGGCTAAATGTGAGACTCAAAACGACAAGTCCAACTGCCCCAAGACTGCCACCGACAAAGGCGACGGTGCGACCAAGTGCGGCAAATCACTTTGTCCTAAGACCAAAACTGACAAGCGTAACTGCGGAACCCAATGCAAAACCAAATGTGAAACTAAGTCTGTCAAGCCCAGTTCCACTCCGCCCGCGGAATAATCTCCATTGACACCTGCGCCTTTGAACCACCCGATCAAGCCCCAATGAAAGGCAGACCGATGAAAAAAACACCCATCGCTTTGACCGTTGCTTTGTTATTCGCCCTGGCGTACACCGCAACCGCGATGCACCATGAAGAAGGTGCCGCCACCCAATCGGCAACCCAACCCACCACCCAGCCAACAGCACAACCCGATGCCCACGCGCACGGCCACGCCACTATGATGGCCTCGATCAACAGCGCGGTCGCCGTCATGGTCCCCACTGAAGACAGCACGGCCCACGGCACGGTACGCTTCCACCAGACCGACGACGGCGTCACCGTCACCGCCGACATCGCCGGGCTCGAACCCGGCTCCACCCACGCAATCCACGTCCATCAATTCGGCGACATCACCGGTGCCCACGGCAAGTCTGCCGGCGGCCACTTCAACCCGATGAGCCATGAACACGGGCTACCCGAACAAGATGCACGCCACGCAGGCGATCTGGGCAACCTCACCGCCGACGAAGCCGGCAACGCCCACTATGAAATCACCGTCACCAATCTCTCCATCGCCGGCCTGAACAACCCCGTGATCGGCCGGGGCGTCATCGTCCACGCCATGGCAGACGACGGCGGCCAACCCACCGGCAACGCCGGCGCACGCATCGCCATGGGCGTCATCGGCATCGCCAAAAGCGAGTAACACCCAAACTCTTTAACTATTCAACGCAACACCAGCGCCGCCTCACCGGGCGGCGCTTTTTATTGGGTAGACCCAACCACCGAGCGGACCTGTTCCGCATCCACCGGCCGAATCACACCTCGCTCGGTGATGATCGCGGTAATCAACTCGGCGGCAGTGACATCAAATGCGGGGCTGTAAGTCTTCACGCCTTGCGGCGCGGTGCGGCTGCCAAATCCCTCGGTGATTTCCTCGGAAGAACGCAACTCGATCGGGATCGCATCGCCATCGGAGATAGACATATCAAAGGTCGAACTGGGCGCGGCAACCAGGAAGGGAACACCATGATGTTTCGCCATAACCGCAAGAGGATAAGTCCCGATCTTGTTCGCGGCGTCGCCATTTGAAGCGATCCGGTCGGCACCGGTGATGACCACATCCACCTTCCCCTCACGCAAAACCTGTCCAGCCATGCCGTCACAGATCAGGGTGACGTCAATCCCCGCAGCGCCAAGTTCAAACACGGTCAGGCGTGCGCCTTGCAACAAGGGGCGGGTCTCGTCTGCGAAAACACGGATCGGCAGGCCACGCTGCTGAGCCAGATACATCGGCGAGGTCGCGGTCCCGATCCCCCCGGTCGCCAGTGCCCCGGCGTTGCAGTGGGTGAGCAGGGAAAGAGGCTTGAGGCTTGAGGCCTGAGGCTTGAGTTGTTGGATCAATTCTAGCGCATGTTCGCCGATGCGCTGGCACATCGCCGCGTCCTCGGCATGGATTATTTTGGCTTCATCAAGCAGCGCCTCGGGTGTACACGGCGTAACACGTTTCATCCGTTCGATCGCCCAGAACAGATTAACCGCGGTCGGCCGGCTGGTGGCGAGATGGTCGGCGGCCTTATCAAACTCGTCGCGCTGCGCCCCGATCACACACCCAAACGCCGCGGCGACCCCGATCGCCGGTGCGCCCCGGACACTTAGCCGTTTGATCGCATCCCACACCGATTGCACATCTTTGCAATCCAGGTAAATCACCTCATTGGGCAACACCGTCTGGTCGAGCAGGCGAAGGTGACCGGTCTTCGCGTCACCGACCCATTCGATGTTGCGTGGGCCGGGGATAGGGACAAGCGGAGTATCAGTGGTTGGCATGAGGGACATTCTATGAAGTTACTTCCGTAGGCAGCGAGCTACCCAGCGCGACAGCGATATTCAACGCGTTAAACCCGATATGCACAAAAATCCCCGGCCAAAGGCTCCCGGACCGTTCGTACAACCAGCCTAAGACAAGCCCAAGCACGAACAACCCCGGGAGGGCTTGCCAGTTTTCAAACGTTGCTAAGTTTGCGTGGATCATCGCGAAGACCCCTGCCGCCACCAGCACAATGCTCCAACGCCGCCCCTCGCCGAGGACTTCGCCCATGACCGACTGGATCAGCCCACGGAATATCCCCTCTTCAAGAATCGGGGCCACAAGCACAGCCGAGGCGATAAGCATCATCGAACCAACCTGTGAATCCGAATCCACCAACGCCTTGAGCATCGGGTGAGCAAGCACCGGCGCTTGCTGCCCAAACCATTCGCCCAGGATCACCGCCGACTGGATCGTGGCCATGACCAGAATGACCGCCACGAAAAACCCCGCCACGCCCCACGCCAGATCACGCAGGGGTTTCCTGGGGATCGCCCCGATCAACCACAGTCCACCCAACCCTCGGGGCCCAGAACTTACACGCCACAACAGGTACAACACTGGGATAAGTTGCCCCGCCGCCTGCCCCATCAGGATATTCCCAGCATAAGTAACCGTGTCCAGATCCACAGCACCGGATGCGTCCGCCTGACCCGAGTCGGTGGATATAGATATCAACAAGCCAACCACCGACGGGCCCAGGATCATCAGCCCCAACGCGATCAGCAGGTCCGCGGGGACAAGACCCGCCCGCCGTGAAGGCCCGGCATCCAGCGCATCACGCCTGAAACACCCCCGCCATGCAAGCACCGCTAACACCACCGGGCCGAGGATGAGAATAATGTGGGGAAGTTCCATCTACTTTGCCTGTCTCACACTAGCGTCATTGCCGCCGGCCTGAACCGGGTTAAAAAAACAGTCATCAGGGACTTTTAGGGGCGATTCGCAACCCGGGGGATTGCTACCGGGCGTTTTGGTCCCTAAGCTTAGGGATTCGCACGGTTTTGTGTACTTTTACGAGTGAGATATGTCGATCACAACGTCTTGGTCGCCCTTTTTTCAATCCAGTGTAAGGATGCGCGGTCGGGCGTATCAACTTGGGGGCCGGGTCGAGCGGATCGAGCCTGATACCGACGAGTTGATCCGCGCCAACGTGCGTGGCCGGGAACCTTATGTCGTCACGGTCAGGCGGGACGACCGCGCCGCCAGCGCCGAGTGTACCTGCCCAGCCTTCGACAAAGGCGCGTACTGCAAACACATCTGGGCGACCCTCCTGGACCTGCAACACAACGCCATCGGCCCAGGTGTCTCCGCCGAAGACCTCGCCAAGCTCCGCGTCCGCGCACCCAAGGCCCGCAAACGCGACCACAGCAAACCCAAATCCAGTAACAGCGAACCCAAATGGGTCGGGCAACTAAGTCTGATGCGCCCCCCGGGCTTCGACACCCAGACCAACGACGTGGTCTTCCCCGACCAACGACAGGTCTGCTACGCCGTGCTGCCCAGGCTCAGCGCCCGTCACGGCGGGCTGGTCGTGGACCTGCGCCAACGCACACCCACTGCCAGCGGCTGGGGCAAGCCCAAGGCCATGCGCATCTCAGCGTCCGCGCTCCCTTCGCTATCTGACCCCGTCGATCGCGAACTGTGTGCGCTGCTGCTAGGTGCAAACACTGTCCACGAATACGAGACCGACGAGCCCTACCGAAACGGACGGGGCCACGCGACCTTCCGCCTGCCCCCGGGCGCTTGGCGCACCTTGCTGACCCGCATGATCCAGACCGGGCGCTGCTTCATCGAAAGCGACGAAAACGAGCCCGGCTCCAGCCATAAACCACTGACCTGGGACGGTGACAAGCCCTGGGTCCTTTGGATGACCGGCGAGGTCGCCAGCGAAGAAATCCGTGTCGGCGTCGAGCTGCGCCGCGACAAGGAACGCATGACCATCGACAGCCCGACCCTGCTCTTGGGCGGCTGGGACGGCTTGGTGATCTATCAAGGCAAAGTAGCTGCCCTGGACGACCGCGACGCCTTCCGCTGGGCCAGCCAATTCCGCGATGAAACCAAGCGCGGCCGCGAGGGACCAGCCCCTCTGTGTGTCCCGCTTAAAGACGTGACCAACTTCCTGGACCGGCTGTACATGCTCCCGCAACTCCCGGAGATCGACCTGCCCGAGGGCGTGGCCCGCCAGGAACAACAGGTCCGACCCGTCGCGACCCTGGACCTGCACAAACCCGCCGCCGGCTCCAACGTCGGGAAGAATCAACTGCTCGCACGGGTCGCGTTCGATTACGCCGGGCAAAAAATAAGTCCCCTGCAACCCGGACGTTTTGTACCGATCAGACCCAACGCCGCCCCCGACCCCGATGACGCCGACCACGACCATCCGACTCCCGAGGCCTCCGACCCAACCGAAGTAACCGCCGTCGCGGCAACCGATCAAACCGAAACGTCAACCGTCACCGAAACGCAAACCGAATCGTCCAACCCATCCACAGGCCAACCGATCCGCCGAGACCGCGCCGCCGAACGGCGATCCCTTGGGCAACTCATGACCCTGGGCCTGCGCCAAACCAACGGCGAACCCGAAGAACTGGTCCTCCCCGCCAAGCATGTGGTTGAGGTCGTCGAAACACTGCTAGCTCAAGGTTGGATCGTCAACGCCGACAAGCGCGCCGTCCGCCAAGCCGGCGCACCGAGGCTATCCGTCAGCTCCGGGATCGACTGGTTCGAACTCCACGGGTCGGTGACCTACAAACGCGCCGACGGGACCGACCAGGAAGTCACTCTCCCAGAGATCCTCGCCATGGCCCGCGCCGGCCAGGAAATGGTCACCCTCGACGACGGCACACAAGGCCTGCTCCCCCAGCAATGGCTCGCCGAACACGGCCTGCTCACCGGGCTGGGCAAACTCCACGGCGACCACCTGCGATTCCAAAACAGCCAAGCCGCACTCCTCGATGCCCTGCTCAGCGACCAGGAACAACTCCAGGTCGATGACACATTCCAACAAGCGCGCGAACGCCTCAAACAATTCGACGGGATCAAATCCGTCAAAGCCGCACCCAGCTTCCACGGCAAACTACGCCCGTATCAGGAACAAGGCCTCGGCTGGCTCTCATTCCTCCGCTGGTTCGGCGTCGGGGGCGTACTCGCAGACGACATGGGCCTAGGCAAGACGATCCAAGTCCTGGCCATGCTCCACAACCGCAAACTCGTCGCACATAAAAAACCCGGGGCCGGCGAAGGGGCCGAGCAGGACCATGCCGACGCGCTGCCTCACCGCCCAACACTCGTCATCGCACCCAAGTCGGTCGTCTTCAACTGGCTCGACGAGACAGAACACTTCGCACCCGACCTGAAAGTCCTCGCCTACTCCGGCACCGAACGCCAGGCCCTGCGTTCCGACTTCGACGACTACGACATGATCGTCACAAGCTACGGCCTGATGCGCCGCGACATCGCCGACCTCAAAGAACACAAGTTCGACTACGTCGTCCTCGACGAGGCACAGGCAATCAAAAACCCCGCGTCCCAATCCGCCAAAGCCGCGCGCCTCCTCACCGCACGCCACCGCCTGGCACTCACCGGCACGCCGATCGAAAACCACTTGGGCGACCTCTGGTCCATCTTCGAGTACCTCAACCCCGGCATGCTCGGGTCCAGCACCAAGTTCAACGAGATGGTCCGCGCCAGCACCGCTGCCAGCAAAGCCGCCACCCAGGACAACACCCCAGAAGCCGAGGCCGAAGACCCGGTCGATGACAAACCCAGGGTCGCGATGCTCTCGCAGATCGCCCAGGCCCTTCGCCCGTTCGTCCTGCGTCGCGCCAAGAGCCAGGTGCTCAAAGACCTTCCCAAGAAGACGGAACAGACCATCGTCTGCCAGATGGAGCCCGCCCAACGCAAGGTCTACGACGACCTGCGTGCCTACTACCACAGCCGACTGCTTACCCAGTTGGACGCACCCGACGGCGAAACCAAACGCGGCGGCGGAAGCATCGGCGGACGCCCCGCCTTCATGGTCCTCGAAGCACTCCTTCGTCTACGCCAAGCCGCCTGCCACCCCGGCCTCATCGACCCCAAACGCGCCGACGAGCCCAGCGCCAAACTCGATTCACTCATGGACCGCCTCGCCGACATCATCGACGAAGGCAGCAAGGCCCTGGTCTTCAGCCAGTTCACCTCCATGCTCTCGCTGGTCAAACCCCGCCTCGATCAGATGGGCATCAACTACTGCTACCTCGACGGCCAAACACGCAACCGCCGGGAGATCGTCAAGCAGTTCCAGGAAGACAAGTCCAAGTCGCTGTTCCTCATCAGCCTCAAGGCAGGCGGGTTCGGCCTAAACCTCACCGCCGCCGAATACGTCTTCATCCTCGACCCTTGGTGGAACCCAGCCGTCGAAGCCCAGGCCATCGACCGGACCCACCGCATCGGCCAAACCAAACCCGTCTTCGCCTACCGCATGGTCTGCGAAGACACCGTCGAGCAACGCATCACCGAACTGCAAGACCGTAAACGCCGACTCGCCGAAGCCATTGTCGGCGGCGACGACAGCGTCCTACGTAACCTCAAACGCGAAGACTTGGAAAAGCTGTTGAGCTAGTTCAACACCGCATCACCGCCCGTCCAACGCATCCACATCCACGCCATCCGGCAGCATTGCGAGAAACGCTTCTTCTTCCAACTGTTCGGCGTGGCCATCTGCAAACAAGACATTGCGTCTGATCTGTTCCGGTGAAACCTTGGCCGAATATGCGAGGATCGATTCTGCGGGCACCTCGAATTCGTTTAAATTATGGCCTAGAACAAGGAACACGAAACCCCCATAGCGGAACCCCGCCCCAGAAGGTTCGCCCCTGTCCAATACCGCATCTTCATCCTGAAAAGGACTGATAAAGAGGTCTCTTTGACTCACAGATTCATAAAAAAAGGAGGCCAGGTAACGGGGGTGGGGAGGAATCTGACCGTCGTTTTCCGCCGCATACCCCTGTATCGCGATCCCAACAAGACGCAGGTTGGACATCTCCATAATCAATGGACGATCGCGGGATCCACCCAACATCGGCATCAGTATCACCACCAGCAACACGATAATCACGATAACAACCAGCAATTCAATCCGTGTGAGTGCAGCTTCGTTCCACTTGTTAGATGCCGTGTGATTTTTAAACATGCTGTTTAATCCCTGACATACCCCATCCCATTCTATCCCCACCCACATCACTCCCCACTATAAATCATCATCGCATCGTCATCCCCAGCCATCTCAAAAATGTTATCAAACGGATAAGCCTGCCCCCGGCCATACCGGACGTCCAACTCGTGGCTGTTTTCGAAATACGCGCTGCCGTCACCCCGCCCGATGCTGCCCGCCCAGTCGCCGGGGGTGTTCGTGTGGATACTCTGAACATCGTAAGCAGCACCCGAAAGGCCCGTGTTGCGATCCGAGATCGTGATAGCCATTGTATTGATCGTTTGCCGCCATTCTTCACGCCGACCCCCATCGTCCGAAATATCCAACAGTGAAAAAGAATAGTTGTCTGTCGTGACTTGGCCACCCACCCAAGGGGTCTTGGTTTCGCTGGGGCTGATGAGATAGTCAGCGCCAAAAGCGTTCTGGTCCAGCAGCTCGAAGAACCGCCCTTCAACCGTGAGGTCAACCGGGTCGCCGTGCCGATCCAGTCCGACGAAGTACCCGCCGTTCTGCCCGCCGGTGGTGACCAGTGACTGCATCACGCCTCGGACCTGCGTGGTAGTTTTCATCTGCTGCGCAGCTCTTCGTGCCGCACCCAGCGCCGGCAGCATGATGCCGATCATCAGCGCCAACGGAGCGATCGCCAGGCTCAGCCCGCCCAGGACCGTCGCCGCGATGGCCATCCCCCGCCCGGTCAAAGCGCGGGCAGGGTCGGCGATCTGGTTCAGGGCGACAATCCCAAGAACCAACGCCGCGATCCCCAACGGCATAAAACACACGCCTATGATTCCGAAGACCAGCCCCGCGATCGCAAGCCCGGAAGTCTTCTTGAGTAACGCCGCCTCAGAAGGGGCACGGCCGTGTGGCTCCGCCGGACGGGCCGGGTCGTGTGCGTCTGTCATATCAGCCTCCAGAAATAGGGGAAAGGACCACCTTTCTATACGCCTGCGAATCAGAGAAAAGCCGTTTGCAGCCTCTGCTGATTGCCCAGGGCGAAAAGGTTGTTTCAGCTTAGCAATTTCTCTTGCATCTGGGAAGGCTGACGGTTAAGGTAATTTTGCTCGCTAGCGAGCGGGTGTGCAACGTGCCTACCGAGGATCACTCCGGGAAACGCAGACCAGCCAACACAACGCCAGATTCTACCGGCGCGGCAACTGCCCGAGGGCTCCGCTGGGGATATCACACATAATCGGGCAAGCAACAGCATTGGGGCCGACCGTGATTAACATCTATGTAGGAAACCTGACTTTTTCGACCACCGACTCAGATCTTGAAGACCTGTTTTCACAGTTCGGACAGATCAACCGGGCCGCGATCATCACCGACCGGGAGACCGGGCGCTCACGGGGCTTCGGCTTCGTCGAGATGGAAAACGAGGAAGAGGGCAAGACCGCGATCGAAAAACTGAACGAAACCGACTTCGAAGGCCGGCAACTCACCGTCAACGAAGCACGACCCCGCGCCCCACGGCCAGCCGGTGGTGGGTACGGCGGAGGTGGTGGCGGTGGCGGGTACTCCGGCCGCTGATTAGTCAGCCAATACCACCGACCTGATTGTCACTAGCAAAACATAGCCGGCACTGATCCTGTATCAGCGCCGGTTTTTTTATGGTACTAAGCCTAACCCTCTTGCACGGGGACAAACTCGGCGATCGATAGATCGAATCCACTAAGCGCCGTGGGTGTGAAGGGATGATTAGTGATGAGATTGATGTGGCGAATACCCAAGTCACGCAGGATCTGACAACCGATGCCGTAGGCGCCTTTATCTGTGGGGGGTTGGACCCCCGGCGTGGTCTGGCTGTCTGCAATCTTCGGACGATCGTCGTCTTCCGCAGCGCTATCCATCGTGGCGACAGAGGTCTGCAATCTTTTTAACAACCCATCCCCCATTCCCTCATGGCGGAGGTAGACGACCACCCCGCTCCCGTTTTCTTGAATCATCCGCATCGCGCTACGCAGCGTTTTTCCCGATGGCTGGGTCGTGTCGCCGAACACATCGCCCAGCAGGTTCTGGCTGTGCATCCGAACCAGGACCGGTCGATCAATCGCGATGGGTTGGCCTTGCTTGTCAGTCTGCCCGATATCACCACACATCAGCGCAATATGCGGGAACGAATCCACCATTGAGCGATAAGCAATTAACGTAAATCGCCCCAACTCATTTTCAAAAGGCACGGCATCAATCCGTTCAACCAACTGCTCATGTTTAAGCCGATGGTGGACGACATCCGCAACCGAACACATCTTCAGGTTGTGTTTCTCGCAAAGCTCAAGGAGTTGCGGCCGACGCGCCATCGTGCCGTCCTCGCTCATCACCTCGATGATCGCCGCCGCCTGACGAAGCCCGGCGAACCGGCAGAGGTCCACCGACCCCTCTGTCTGCCCGGATCGGACCAGCGTCCCCCCGTCACGGGCACGCAGTGGCTGCATGTGACCCGGCCGATCAAAATCGGTCGGGCGTGCATCGTCATCAGCCAGCATCTTGATGGTGGTTGCGCGGTCCGACGTGCTGACCCCGGTCGTCACACCAAACCGCTGGTGAGCGTCCACCGTCACCGTGTAGGCGGTACTCCGTTGGCTTGTGTTGATCTGACTCATCGGCTGAAGGTCCAGACGATCGCACACCGCACCACTCAACGCGACGCAGAGCATCCCCCGCCCTTCCTTGAGCATGAAGTTAGTCACATCCGGCGTGACGAACTCGGCGGCGCAGACTAGATCACCCTCGTTCTCACGCTTCTCGTCATCGACGAGCACGATCATCTTCCCGGCACGGAGGTCTTCGAGGATTTCAGGGATTGAATGCATAGTAGATCAGGATATCACGGAGGGCGCGGAGACACTGAGGCACGGAGAAAACACTATGTATTGATAACTCGGGCTAGGCCGTCCTTTAGAACATTCGCATGAAAGTTAATAACCAGACCGATTGGTAAACCCGATGCTTTCAGGTAAGACGCGACCTGGCGGCTGAACGTTCTTGGATCACCCTCGGTCGCTTTAAGCTCAATAACCAGGCGATTGTCGATTAGCAGGTCGATCCGGCCCTCGCCGATAGGTTGGTCTTTGTATTTTAATGTAACAGGTACTTCGCTTTCATACGGAATATCGCAGATATCCAGTTCAATCATCAATGCCCTGTGATAAGTGATTGCCTGGAAACCCGGCCCCAACTCTCGATGTACCTCGATCGCAGCTCCGATGACCCGTTCTATGAGTTTATCCAAGGATAAATCATCGGGCAGAGACAGCTTCCCTCTGCTCCGTGCCTCCGTGTCTCCGCGCCCTCCGTGTTTCTTTTGAATATCGCTATCCATCCCTCCATCCTAACAAAAAAGGCCCGGGGTCTAAGACCGCCGGGCCGGGTTGGATTACAGGTGATGACTGGGTGGTCAGAACCAGCCTTTTTTCTGGTTGATATACGTCTCGACAAAATCTTCATCCGACTTGGTCAGGTATATGATCCCCTCGATCAGGCCGATAATGCTACCTGCGCCGCATGTAAAAAGAGTGATGGCGATACGGATGATCCCGCCGGTCGTGTCACCTAAGACAAAACGGTGAACCCCAAACCCGCCTAATAAAATCCCCAGTATGCCCGCCAACATTTTTTTTTCTGCGCCTGGTATCTGATCTGCCATGGTTGCCTCCAAGTCTAGAGATGAGTAGGTCCACAAGCCCCTGAACCCGTATTCATACCTGAACCCGGGGGGGCAACGCAAACCAAAGGCGAAAAAATCAGCCCGGGCCCAGACGCAGGACGGTCTTGGGCGAGAAGGCTGATTCGGCATAAAGCTCGCGGATATCCTCGGGGGTGACAGCCATCACCCGTGCGAGTTCTTCCTCCAACGGCAGGTGCTCGCCCAGATAAGACCAGGCCGAACCGATCGAGGTCATCCGGCCACGGGGACTCTCGCCCTGAAGCGTTGCGCTGGTAGCCAGCTTGTTCTTGGCACGCTCGACCTCATCATCGCCCAGGTTATCCACCGCCGAGTCGATCGTCTTGATCAGCAACGCTTCAACCTGCTCGGCTCTATCAGGATCACACGAAGCGTATCCCAGGTAACACCCAAGCCGATCCTGAGGCATAAAAGAAAAGTCCGCTTCGTCAGCAAGCCCGGGCTCGACCAAGGCCCAATAGATTCTGGACCCTTCAGAATCACCTAACACATCCGCAAGCACCTTCGCGGCGTAACGACTCTCGTCCTGCGCACTTGGCCCGGGGCACAACAGCCCGATGTAGTGCCGGGTCACGTTGGGGTCACGCATCGTGTGTTCTTTGCCGGCGATCAACGGCGAGTCATACCGACGGGTCGCGCCACTGGGCTCCCAACGCCCTGCGATCTTTTCGACATCTTCAACCAACTTGTCGAAATCAAACCGCCCCACCGCCGAGACAACGACATTGTCCGACGCGTACCGTCGGCCGAAATACTCCCGCATCTGCCCAGCGGTCATGTCCGCAACGGTCTGCTTGGTCCCCAACACACGGAAACCCAGCGGGTGATCTGCGAAATATCGCTCGATCAATTCGTCCTGGAGCCGCCAAGTCGGGCGGTCGTCGTACATCCCGATCTCTTCGAGGATGACATTTTTTTCCATCTCGAAGTCGTCTTCACGCAAGGCCGGCCTAAGAATATCACCCAGCAGATCAACCGCACGGGGAAGAAACTCCGGCAACACATGGGCGTAATAAACCGTCTGCTCGTGGCTGGTGAATGCGTTGTAGTTAGCACCGATCTCGTCAAACTCACGGTTGACATCGTCGGCACTGCGGCGTTGGGTGCCCTTGAACATCATGTGTTCCAGGAAGTGTGACACGCCCATCACCGGCGATTCTTCATCCCGCGCACCGGTCTTAACGAAGAACCCAACTGCGGCGGTGTGGGCCGAGGGATTGGGTTCAGCCACGATAGTCAGGCCGTTAGACAAGGTGTGGTGGCGGAAGGCAGTTGGCATAATGAAAATGTTAGCGGTCAACCCAATATAAAGCCCAGCATATCATGCGGGGTCCTCGCTCGTCCGGTGGCGTGGTCATACCCAGCGCAAAAACCCGTTGCACGGATTAACCCACGCATACACCGGGTCCATCGATCAGACCAGCACCTTGTCCAGCTCTTCAGCAAACGCCTGCTTGGGCTGGACGCCCTGCCAGGTCTTAATCGCTTGGCCGCCCTGAAACAGGATAACGGTGGGGATCGCCTGAATCTGGAACTTGATCGCGGTCTCCCGGTTGGAGTCCGTATCGACCTTGCCGACCTTGACCTTGCCCTGATAATCATCTGCCAGGGCATCGATGGTGGGCCCGAGCATCTTGCAGGGCTGGCACCACTCGGCCCAGAAATCGACCAGCACAGGCAGATCGCTGGCGGCGACCTCGGCGTCAAAGTTGGCGTCGGTTATCTCTAATACGGCTTCGCTGGCCATCGTCTTCTCCTTGGTGTGAGGCCGCAACCAAATCTAGCGGCGGCCCGTGAAAGGGCGATTCTAGGCCCGACTTCAAGCAGTATCAAGGACGCGAATAATCCGGTAGTGTGTAGGGTTATTTATACGATCCCGACTGTGTTCCGTGTGGTTCAGCGGTGATCTGCCAAGCGGACCGTTTATAATGTCTATGAGCCCGCCCATCGAAATAGCCACCGCACCGCCGATTCCCCCTATCAGGCTCAGGCCCGCATCTTGGGACAGCGGGCACAGGCCCTGGCCTCTACCGGATTGCCCGTGGGCGGCCACGTTGACGCTCGAGGACCTGCTGTTCCTGCACTGGCCGATCGACCCCACCCTCCTGAGCAGCACGCTGCCTGACGGCCTTGAAATCGACACCTTCAACGGCCAAGCATGGCTGGGCGTCGTCCTGTTCAAGACCCAACATATCCGCGCCAGGCTGATACGCTCCCTTCCCAGCGTGACAGCCTATACACAGTTGAGTGTGCGGACCTACGTCACATCCGGCGGCAAGCCGGGGATGTATTTCTTCAGCCTCGACGCGAGCAACTCACTGGTCGTGCGTGCGGCACGGGCCGTGATGGGGATGAACTTCCACGAAGCCCAGGTCCAGGCAGACCACGATGCAGACGGGTGGTTACGCTACCACGGGGCAAGGAGTAGCAAGCAAGAACCGACACAACGGTTCGATGTGACCTGCCGACCCTTGGGCCAGCCTGCTCTCCCGGAAATCGGCTCACTCGATCACTTCCTCCTGGAACGCTACTGCCTGTATGCCGTCAGTCCGGACGGTGTGATAAGACGGGGCGAATTCCACCACCAGCCCTGGCAGACCCAACCCGCAGAGGCCCATATCGCACAACTCGGCTCGGTGTCAGAACTGGGCCTGGGAGATATGAACCAAACACCGATCGTCAGATTTACCCCACGCATGGACCTCGCCGCCTGGCTCCCCAAACGTGCCCTCCCCGCCGATCCGGTAGAATCACGCAGATGACGCTTGCGAAAAAAATAGACGACGGCAGCGCCCTGATCGGCGTGGTAGCCCTTGGATATGTCGGGCTGCCTCTGCTGAGGTCGTTCTACGACGCAGGGTTCCGCGTGATCGGGTTCGATGTGGACCCTGAAAAAGTCCGCATGCTCAACGCCGGGGAAAACTACCTCAAGCACCTGGGCGAAGCTTTCGTCAGCGAGATGTCGGCCTCAGATCGCTTCGAGGTCACCGACGACTTTGGCCGACTCGGCGAACCCGACGCGATCATGATCTGTGTCCCCACGCCTTTAGGCCCACACCAGGAACCCGACCTCAGCTTCGTCGAACACGCCGCGGACGATGTCGCCAAGACACTCCGAGCCGGGCAGTTGATCGTGTTGGAATCGACGACTTACCCAGGCACCACCCGAGAGGTCATGCTGCCCAGGCTTGAGGCTGGGGAAACCGGGGGGTTACGCTGCGGCAAAGACTTCTACCTGGCTTATTCCCCCGAACGCGAAGACCCCGGGCGCAAAGACCACAACACACAGACCATCCCAAAACTCGTCGGCGGGATCGATGCAAAGTCCGGCGAACTGGCCGTGCAGATGTACCGCAAGGCCATCAAAGAAGTCATCCCTGTTAGCTCCGCAGAGGTCGCCGAGAGCGCCAAGATCCTTGAGAATGTCTACCGCGCGGTGAACATCGCACTGGTCAACGAGATGAAAGTCATCCTCGATAAAATGGGGATCGACGTCTGGGAGGTCATCGACGCCGCCGCGACCAAGCCGTTTGGCTACCAGGCCTTCTACCCCGGACCAGGCCTAGGCGGGCACTGCATCCCTATCGACCCGTACTACCTCACATGGAAAGCCAGAGAGGTCGGCCAACCCACACGCTTCATCGAACTCGCAGGCCACGTCAACCACCACATGCCCGACTACGTCGTCCAGCGGACCCTCCTGGCACTGAACGAGGAAGGCAAATCCGTCCGGGGCTCGCGGATCCTGGTCATGGGCCTGGCCTACAAGCCCGATGTCGATGACGTCCGGGAAAGCCCCAGCTTCGAGTTGATCGAACAACTCCTGGCATTGGGAGCCCAGGTCCAATACCACGACCCCCACGTCCAAACCACCCATAAAATGCGCCGACACAACCTTAAGATGGGAAGTGTTGATATATCTGCTGATTCAGTCAGTGATTATGATTGTGTTTTGATCGCCACCCACCACGCCGCCTGCGATTGGGCCATGATCGCCCAAAACGCCAGCCTCATTGTCGATACCCGTGGGATTATGCGCGGCAGAACCGATGTGACCGGCCGAGTCGTTATGGCGTGACTATCTGCCACAAACCCTTGTTTTAACTGACTTTTCGCTTGACCAGAGGGGGTTTTGGCGTCAAAATTAGATACCGATGGGCTCCGCCCGAATATGTCGGTGTATAATGTCATACCAACCCGCCATCCCGGCGGGTAAAGGTTGGGAGTAGATCAGCGGATGAGTATTTTTCGCATCGCCATAAAAGCGGCCGGGCTATCGGCATGTTTAATGATGCCCCTGGCTGTGTCGCAGGCCGGCCTGATTGATGACGCCGCCAACGACGCCGACCACCTCGCACTCGCCGCGCTGCCCCAGTACGACCCCGTCGGCGTGGTCAAACGCCTCGGTACGATTGTGGATAGCTCTGGCATCCTCATCGCCCCTCAATGGGTGCTCACCGCAGCACACACCATCCCTTCGGGGAACCCCGGCCCAACGGATACCTGGACCTTTGGCGGCGAAGTACGCAACATCGACCAAGCCATCCGAAACCCAAGCTTTACCGGCAACATCGCCGACGGCTTCGACATCGCACTGCATAAACTCGACAGCCCAATCACCAGCATCACACCCGCACAACTCTATACCGGCACCGCCGCCAGCCTCCTCGGCGAAACCCTGACCTACGTCGGGTACGGCCAGTCCGGCACAGGCAGCACCGGCGCCACCGGCACCACCGGCACCAAACGTGCTGGCAACAACATCGGTGACCAACTCGGCTTCACCCTCAACCCCGGGCCCAGCGAATCTATCTGGTCCGATCAGATCCTCTTCGCCGACATGGACGACCCACCCGGAGGGCCCCAGTTTGGCAACCCGCTGGGCAGCACCTTCCCCATCAACCTCGAATACCTCATCGCACTGGGCGACTCCGGCGGCGGATTCTTCGTCGAGCAGAATGGCGAACACTTTGTTGCAGGCGTCAACTCCATTCTTTTTAACTTCGACCCCGCTGAACTTGGCTTCGGCGACATCATGGGCAGCACCACCATCGAGCAATCACTCACTTGGATTCTCGATACCATCGCACCCGATCCCATCCTCGGTGACCTCGACGGTGACGGGTTCGTCGGCATTGAAGACCTCAACCTCGTCTTGGGCAACTGGAATCAGAATGTCACCGCAGGCGACTTGGGATTAGGCGACCCCACCGGCGATGGGTTCGTTGGCATCGAAGACCTCAACCTCGTCCTGGGCAACTGGAACGCCGGCACACAACCGCCAATAAACCAGTTGCTCGGCGCAGCCCCCGAACCAGGCACGATCGCTCTGCTCGTCACCGCGGGCACAGGCACCCTTCTCCGCCGTAGACGCTGACACCCCCGGCACAAACCACGTCTCTATGTCAGCAAGCCTTCCTTGCCTAAGTCGGCACCCACACCAGACGCTTTTTAATGTCTGAATCTGCGCGTTTTTGCTTGCGGCCATACTTGGCGGCGCAGTATACTGCGACCACCTCAATACACATACCATGCCGGGAGGCCCTACCATGCGTGCCCGAGCTCACCTCGCCACAACCGCTTTGCTCGCCCTTTTCCAAATCACCGTGCAAGCCGAGATCAGCCTGCCGACGATCACACCCCTGCCCATCCCAGCCGGGAAGCTCATTAACGAAGGCGGCGGCGCAACGCTCGACAACTTTGTCAGCCAGGATCTGTTCGCCAACACCTCCGACGACTGGACCATCGCAGCGATCGTCGTGGAGCTAACGGCTGGGTCGATTTACCAAGACACAGTCGGCAGCTCCACAGGCGCAGGCCCGGCAGCACCCAACATCATCGTGGCTATGCCCTCGGTCGAATATGACACCTACGTCACTACCACCGCCAGCTATGGCGCCGCCGTCGAAGGTGCCGCTGGCGATCTCGGCGACCTGCTATTTAAGCCCGATGACACAACCGGCTTGAGTTTGTCCTGGCATGCGTTTGCACAAGATGAGAACAACATAGGGGCCACGCGGATCGGCCGGTTTACTTTCTCAGACGACGCGCAGGGTACATGGTCTTTGGCGGTAGGTGAGAAGTTTGGCCGGGCAAATAAGTTTCTGAACCACCCCATCGTCAACGGGCAGATGGTAATTAATCGATTGAATGGCGACATGAACTTCGACGGCTTCGTTGGGATCGAAGACATCAACACGATACTCAGCTCATGGAACCACGACGTCACGCCCGGGGACCACCGGGCCGGCGACTCGACCGGTGACGGATTCGTCGGGATCGAGGATATGGGGCATGTGCTGGCAAACTGGAACTCCGGCCTCGTACCTCTGGTACCCGGTTCAATTAATACAGTTGAGCGCGACTTGGATGGTGATGGCTTTGTCGGGATCGACGACCAGAACATCCTGCTAAGCAACTGGAACCTGAATGTCCCACCTGCCGATCCTCGGGCAGACCCATCGGGGGATGGTTTTGTCGGGATCGACGACAAGGTCAACGGCAACTGGAACGCCGGAACTCCCCCAGCACCGATCCTAGATAGTAGTCCGCCGGTGGTTGTCCCCGAACCCGGAACATTCGCCTTGCTGACCGTTGGGTGTGGGATGTTGCTTAGGCGTCGCGCTTAACGCCCCCCGTACTGCTTCTCGTAATAGCTTAGATACTCACCGCTCTTTACGCGGTGCCACCACGTCTCGTTTTCTACATACCACTTGATCGTGTTTTCCAACGCACCGGGCCAGGCGCTGCGGGTCGGCTCCCAGCCAAGGTCTCGCTTGATCTTCGTGGCATCAATCGCGTAACGTCGGTCGTGCCCCAAACGGTCCGTGACATACTCAATGCTCGACTCGTCCTTGCCCATCGCAGCGAGAATAGAATGCGTCAGCTCCAGGTTAGATCGCTCATTGTTCCCGCCGATGCAGTAGGTCTCCCCAGCGGCTCCCTTCTCCAACACCGCCAACAAAGCCTCGCAGTGGTCTTCAACGTGCAACCAATCGCGGACATTCTTGCCATCCCCATACAGCGGAACCTTCTTGCCTTCGATCAGGTTCGTGACAAATAGCGGGATCACTTTCTCAGGAAACTGGTAAGGCCCAAAGTTATTCGAGCAGTTGGTCGTGCAGGCATTAATCCCAAACGTGTGACAATATGCCCTGACTATCATGTCTGACCCCGCCTTGCTGGCGGAGTACGGGCTGCTAGGCGCAAAGGGTGTTGCCTCCGTGAACTTAACTTCCAGCTGGTCCAACGGCAGGTCGCCGAACACCTCGTCGGTAGAAACATGCACAAACCGCTTGGTGTTATCAGGATCGGCCCGACGCAGCGCATCCAGCAAAGTCTGCGTGCCTAACACATTGGATTCGATGAACGGACGAGCGTCGATGATCGAACGATCAACGTGGCTTTCCGCAGCCATATGCACCACCACATCACATTCTTTAATCAACTCGGTCGTGAGTTCAAGATCGAGGATGTTGCCGTGGACAAAACGGTACCGAGGTTCGCCGTCCAGGTCGCTAAGACTCTCTGGGTTGCCGGAGTAAGTCAACGAATCGAGGTTAATAATCGAACAGTCCGGGCGTTCGCGCAAAACGAAGCGGACAAAGTTGGAGCCGATGAACCCGGCCCCGCCGGTTAGGAGGATACGGGTACTCATACAGACTGCGGCTCCATTTGGCCGATGACTTCGGCGAGGTTGTGTTTCCAGTCGGGCATCGGCCCAAGAGCCGATTCTGTCTTGCTGATATCCAACACGCTGTACGCCGGCCGGGGCGCGGGGCGCTTAAACTCTTCACTGGTGCAAGGCTTCACATCACAGGTGTGCCCCACCAACCGCTTGATCTCACGGGTAAACTCAAACCAGGAACATTCCCCACCATCGGTGATGTGGAACGTGCCAAGCTCGCCTTTCTCCAGCAACTTAAGCGAAGACGCCGACAGGTGCTGGGCGCTGGTAGGTCGACCCCGCTGGTCATCAACCACATTCAACTCGTCGCGCTCACGGGTCAAACGGATCATGCTGATAACAAAATTCCGCGCCCACGGTGCGTACAACCAACTCGTGCGAACCAAAAGATAGTCACACCCCGAGGCTTCGATGAGTTGCTCGCCTTGCGACTTGGTTCGGCCATACGCATTCACCGGGTCGCGCGGATGGCCTACCGGGTAAGGCGTATCGGCCTTGCCATCAAAAACATAATCGGTCGAGTAATGAATCAGCGCCGCGCCGATGGCTTTGCAGTGATCCGCCAGATACCCCGCCGCCTGGGCGTTGATCTTGTGTGCGACCGGCTCCTGATCTTCGCAACCGTCCACATCAGTAAACGCAGCACAGTTAACCACCGTGCGTACATCCTTGCCGATATGCTCAGCTATCGAATTGGGATCGGTAATGTCCAGTGTCGGCAGGTCGAGCCCCGTGTGTTCGATGCCACGCGCCTCAAGCAACTCGCGCCACGCTCGGCCGAGCATCCCCAACGCACCGACAACCACAACAGGCCCGACGCCTCGCCCCGCAGACTGGTCCGCTTCACCACTCATTTGTGTTGGATCTCCCAGGGAAACCCGGGGACCGAGTCGTAATCTCTGCGATCCTCATCCGGTGCTGCGGGGTCATACTGATGAGTGACGTAATACAACAACCCGGCAGGCTCACTCCCGACAGTCGCCGCACCGTGCCATAACGACGGAGGGATCACCATCACGCCCGGCCGCTTCTCGCCAATCACCGCAACCCACGCCCGGCTACTCTCCTCGTCATACACACCAACCTTAAGATGCCCATGAAGACACAACCAAAAATCCGTCTGCTTGGCGTGCCGATGCCAGGCCTTGATGATATTCGGATACATCACCGAGTAGTTGACCTGCCCAGTCGGAGCGAGCACATTCTGGAACTGATTCATCAACGACCAGCCGCGGTCATCGGTGAAGACGGCGGTCGGCGAGAAGATCGGCTCGTTCTTTTCCTGTGCAAGAGCAAAGGCATCAGCGAGCGAACCATCGTGTGTAGTTGGTGTAATAGTTTTCAAAGTGTAGATCGGGTATCGGGTATCGTCCAGAGCGTAAAGCTTTATTTCCAGATTTCCTAATTTCCAGCTTTCCTATTCGCCCCGCCATTCTTAACTAATTCGCTGGCGAGGAAAAGACTGTTAAACGTGCCGGCGTCAGTCCACCAGCCATCAAGAACTTCACTGGTCAGGTCGCCACGCTTGAGGTAAGCGTTATTGACATCGGTGATCTCCAACTCACCACGGTTCGATGGCTTAAGTGTCTGGCAGATGCTAAACACATCAAAGTCGTAGAAGTATATCCCCGTGACAGCCAGATTGCTGGGCGGATCCTTAGGCTTCTCGATGATGCGTGTGACCGTCCCGCTGCCATCGAGTTCAGCAACGCCGAACCTTTCCGGGTCGTGGACCTTCTTAAGCAATAGCTTCGCACCGGAAGCCTGTGCCCGGAAGTCGTCTACAGCTTTGGTGATAGACCGCTCAATGATGTTGTCACCGAGGATCACACAGACCTTCCCGCCATCCGCAAACTCCTCCGCCAGCTTGAGCGCATCGGCGATCCCGCCTTCTCCTTCCTGGTAGGCATAACCCAGATACTTCAGCCCAAGCTGATGCCCGTTCTTCAGGAGCTTAAGAAAGTCGCCCGCGTGCTCGCCCCCCGTGACAACCAACACCTCATCGATCCCAGCGTTAACCAGGCACTCGATGGGGTAATGGATCATCGGCCGATCGTAGACCGGCAGCAGGTGCTTATTAGTAACCAGCGTCAGCGGGCGCAGCCTGGTGCCCAGTCCGCCAGCTAGGATGATGCCCTTCATAGATTCAACCCTTACCCTCTTGACACATAGGAGGTTATCCGGACCCTTCGTCGGACCGGCTCGTGTATTGTGCATCGGCTAGAGATGGTACGTCAATCCATCAAAACCTTTGCCCGATTCAGGGTGTTGGCATATCATGATATCAGTGTAAATGCCGGATATTCCCGCGTGGATACGACCCGGCACACCCCGGATCGGCCTAAACCGGCCCGGGCACGACCAAGGCCCGACATGCAAACACCAAATCGATCATGGGAATCCCTTAGAACCATCGCGTTCCTGGGTAGCTACCTGCCCAGGCGCTGCGGGATAGCCACCTTCAGCGGAGACCTCTCCGAAAGCATCGCCAAAACCGCCAAACACGCCGACGTCTGGTCCGTAGCGATGAACGATCGCCCCGAGGGCTACCGCTACCCGCCAAGGGTCTGGTTCGAGATCAATCAAAACCGCCAGGGCGAGTACCGCCTCGCAGCCGACTTCCTGAACATGTCCAAGGTCGATGTCTGCTGCCTCCAGCACGAGTTCGGGCTGTTCGGCGGGCCCTCGGGCAAATACGTCATCGACTTCCTCCGCCGGCTGCGCATGCCCATCGTCGCAACCCTCCACACCGTCCTCAAAGACCCCAACGAAGACCAACTCGAAGTCACACGCCAGCTCGGCGAGGTCTGCGATCGGCTCGTCGTCATGGCCGACCGGGCACACGAGTTCCTCACCGGCATCTACGACATCCCCTCACACAAGATCAAGCTGATCCCCCACGGCATACCCGACGTCCCCTTCGTCGATCCCAGCTTCTACAAAGACCACTTCGGCGTCGAAGGTAAAAAAGTCATCCTGACCTTCGGCCTGCTCGGGCCCAGCAAGGGCATCGAGAACATGATCGAGGCACTGCCCCGGATCGTGGATCGACACCCCGACGTGGTCTACATCGTCCTGGGCGCAACACACCCCGGCGTCATCGAACACGCCGGCGAAGACTACCGCATCGGCCTCAAACGCCGGGTCACCGAATTAGGCATCGAAGATCACGTCAAGTTCGTCAACAAGTTTGTCGCCCTCGATGAGCTCGTCGAATTCCTGGGTGCCGCCGACGTGTATGTCACCCCGTACCTCAACGAGGCCCAGATCACCTCGGGCACATTGGCCTATGCACTGGGTACCGGCAAGGCGACCGTCTCAACACCCTACTGGCACGCACAGGAACTGCTGGCCGAGGGGCGCGGCAAGCTCGTGCCGTTCGGCGATTCCAAAAGCCTCGCCGCCGCAGTGAATTACCTGTTTGACCACGAAACAGAACGCCACGCGATGCGCAAACGGGCCTACCAATACACCCGCCCGATGTGCTGGAAGGATGTCGCAGGCCAGTACCTGGACCTGTTCTCCCAGGTCCGCGATGAACGCAACAGCAACCCCAAGCCGATCGAACAACACACCCGCGCACTTCTAAGCGCACCCCGCGACCTCACCGAGATCAAGCTCGACCACCTGCTGACCCTGACCGACGATGTGGGCATCTTGCACCACGCGAAAAACACCATCCCCGACCGGCACCACGGGTACAACACCGAAGACAACGCCAAGGCGCTGGTGGTTGTGCTGATGGCGCAGGACCACCTGGACAACGCCGTGGGCGGCAAGGTCGAGCCTCTGGTTTCCAAATATCTCAGCTTCCTGGAACACGCCTACAACCCGGAGACCGACCGATTCCGCACAAGGATGAGTTACAGCCGTCACTGGCACGAGGAGGAAACGCTGTCAGAAGACGTACACGCCCAAGCGATCCTGGCCCTGGGCGAAGCCGTCGCCAGCTGTCAGTCTCGGGGGCAGATGACTTTGGCCGCCAACCTGTTCCATCGGGCCCTGCCCGCCTGCGAGTCGTTTGAGAACCCGTACGCCTGGGCACACGCGCTGATCGGAATCCACGCGTACCTCCGCCGATACTCCGGCGACAGCCACGCCCGAAGGGTCCGCGAACACCTGGCGGAGAATTTGTTTAACCGGTTTCTGGAAAACACCAGCATGGACTGGACCTGGCCCACCGAGCGACTGGGTTACGCCAACGCCCGTCTACCACACGCGCTGCTGATGTCAGGTCGATGGATGTTCCGCAACGACATGATCGAGGCCGCCCTGCACAGCCTGCAATGGCTCAACCACATCCAGGAGGGTGAGGACGGACAGTTCTCACCCGTTGGAGACGACGGCGGGCTCGATCGCGGCGGCGAAAAGTCGCGCTTCAATCAGAAACCACTGGAAGCCTCTGTCTCCATCGAAGCCTACCTCGAAGTGTTCCACGTCACCGACGACCCGGTCTGGGCCGACCGCGCCGAACACTGCCTGAATTGGTTCCTCGGCGAGAACGACCTGCACACCCCCTTATACGACCACCAAAGCGGTGGCTGCCATGACGCGCTGATGTCTCAGCGTGTCAATGAGAATCAGGGAGCCGAAGCCACACTCGCCTGGCTGACTTCTCTACTAAGCCTGTACAACCACACAACCCAAACGCCACCCGAGAGTTTGCTCAAACCTCATACGCATGGCGGTGCCAAGCCAATTCAACCAGACCCTTCCCCACCCAGGAAGCGCCCAGCCAAAGACAATCCCGCTCCCGCTACGACCTGACCACCCCGTCATCCCAACATAAAAAATCCGCCCGCTACCAATTGGCAACGGGCGGATGTGTTGTCTCTTGAATCAACCTGGCTATCAGGCCCTGCGTCTGCGCGAAGTCTGCAGCGCCAACGCCCCCAGACCAAGCACCGCAAGGGTCGTGGTCACCGGCTCGGGGATCGGCTGGTCCCGGTCGGACAGGAATAAACTGATGCCCTCGAATCCGGCGGAGGCGCTGTTGATGCTATCCAGGGGGCCGCCTCCACCACCACCGCCGTCTGCTTCTACATTTGAATTAGAGACCTTGACGCTGGCATCGACGGTGAACCGGTAGTTGCCGGGGCTTAAAATGCCGGAAGTCGAGACGTCCTGGCCACCTTCCGAGACGGACTCATCGATGAGTGCCACATTGTTATCGATATCGAACAGCACGACGCTGGCGGATTGGCTGGCACCGTACTCGAAGACCCCCTGCAGAACCCCGGTGCCTGCGCTGATGAAACCGGTCACGTCGTACTGGGCGTCCATGTCGATGGAGAAAAGAATCTCGAGAAGAGATTGGCTGCCGGCACTGACACCGTCTGAGTTCGTGGGTAAGCCGGGCCCGCCGAGGTGATTGTCCTGGTCACCGGCCTGCAATTCATTGAACCTGAAACCGACCTGGGCATCGACGAACCCGTTGCCCTGGATATACCTCTCGCCGATCTGCGAGAACTGGAACGCGAGGGAGTCGGCAAAGAATCCATCGAAAAGCGAATTCGCCGTGATCTGGCTGTCAAACTCGCTGAAGGCTACCGAGGGGCTGTCATTGGCCATGTCGGGCGGTTCGTTAAAGATAACCGTCCCGGCATAGATCGAGCGGTTGTCCTGTGTCGGATTAAAAGTCAACGCGGAAACGGCTGTGGCAAAAGACAACAACGCAACGGTACCCAAGGCAACGAACCTAGACATGGACATGACTCTTCCTTTCCTTCATAAACGGGAGGCAATTCAAAGACATGAGTACTAAAACCGGATCATCCCACTGACCCGACGAAGCCTCCCTTAGGCTCGGATAATCTAACTCATAACCACTATTATAGCAAGGGTTTTTAGCAATTTACCCCGCGGACGAGTGATCTTGTGACCACGCCACCGAGGCCGCGAGATAAAGATGTAAGTTCATACGTCAAATGCTAAGTAATTGAAGGGCAGACACTAAACCAGAGACTTATTTATCTTATATGTGGTGGGTAGACTGACGTTGGACCACCCACCTAAAAAAATAAAAAAAGCCCGTGGCGTATAGCTCACGGGCCGAGGGTTTTGGCGTCAAAAATCCTTGTGCTACGCCCGACGCCGCCGCGAGGTATATAACCCTAACGCACCTAAGCCAAAGAACGCCAGCGAGGCGGTCACCGGCTCGGGGATAGGCTTGTCTCGGCCGGTCAAAGTGAGTTGGACCTCCTCAAACCTGGCGTTGGCGGCGTACCCACCGTGGCTGGTATCCGCATCGCCGCTGTCCGCATCGTTGTCCATCCCACCGAAGACCGATGCAAGCGCCTCAGCCGTGAACCGGTAACTGCCCGGCCCGATATGGCCCGAGGTATCGATCAATTCTCCACTGTTAGAAACGCTTTCTTCAAAAACCGATACCCCGTTGTCGATATCAAACAACTGGATCCGCGCAATCTGTTTGGACCCTTCCTCAAGATCCCCCGCCGCCTCTTCGATACCCGCACCAATGAATCCCCGAAGATCAAAGTGCGCATCCATATCAATGGAGAACACGATCTGCAGGATCGATTCGCCCGCCGCCTCGAAAGAGCCGACAGGACCGGTGATCGCAGAGATGCCTGGGGCGGTCTGGCCATCCAGAATCCCGTGCCCGCCGTTGGCCGAAACGAACCCCGACCCAGAAATAGATGCCGCCCCGATCGACGAACTCTGCGAGGCGTGGCCGTTAGCGAACACGTCCCAGTTAGGCTGGTCCGAGGCGCTGGCCCAGAGGTCGCTGGAGAAGTCGGCCAAGGGTCCTCCCGGGCTGTCGTTCTGGATATCCTTGTCGATCCCCGCTACCGCGCCGGCATGTGTCCTGCGATCATCATTGGTAGGCGTGAACGTCAACGCAGACACCGGCCCCGCCAGACACACCGAAGCCCCAACCGCAATCAATACATGTTTCATCATCACAATACCCTTTCCCTCAAGAGGTGTACGAGTCAGAAATGCCACCCAAACACGCCGACGATCCCACAAGGCCGACGCTCTCTGCAAACAGACATGATACAACCGATAACCTACCCAACCCATCGCACCAGCACAAGGACTTATCACAAAAAACCGTCAAATGTGATAATAGGTAAAAAAACAGCCCGCGACCGATTGGCCACGGGCTGACAGATAATCACTTCACCCAGCCGAGTTTATCACGCCCGACGTCGCCGAGATGCCTGAAGCACTAACGCACCCAGACCAAACCCGACCAGGCTGGTCGTCACGGGCTCGGGGATCGGCTTGTCGATGGGACGCAGTTCCAGGAGGCCGTTGAAGTCGGAACCGGTGGCGTAGCCGAAGTCGGGGTGCTGCGTGTCATCGCTGTCCCCAATTAAATCATCGGGGAAGAATCCACCGAACACGTTGGCCCTGGCGATGATGCTGAAAATATAGTTGCCCGCTTCGATCACGCCCTCTTCGTCAAATTTCCGGCCGTCTTCGGAAACTTCTCTTTGGAAAATAGCAGTCTCGTCGTCCTCGCTACCAAAGAAAACACTCGCAATGCTGCCCGAACGGCTTTCACCAAGACCGACAGCCTGCTCGATCCCGGCGGAGATGAACCCCGATAGGCTGAACGCGGCGGCCTCGTCGATCTTGAAGAGGAGTTTGATGGAACTGGAAGCGTTGGCCTCGAATCCACCGGGGCCCAGGTCCGCGTCTCCGAGGGCGCTGGTCAGCGTAATGTCGCCATGGCTGCCGCTGGCGTTGGCGAAGCCTTTGCCGCCGATCGAAAGAGCATTGATTTCCGAACTTTGACCCGCGCTGGCGCTGGCCCAGGCGCCGTAGCCGTGCTGGGTATCGGCGTCGCCAAATTGCAACTCGGGGTTGAGTTCCATGGCGTGAGCATTGACCTCGCTGTCGAACGACGGGGCGTCAGCAAAATCACTGTTCTCCTCGGAATCCTCGCCCGCCGCTGCGAACGCGTGGATGCTACGCTCCCCGTCAAGGACGGTCATGGTCAGCGCTGATGCGGGGACCGCAATCAACAACGCCGCCGCAGTTCCCAATAAAAGTTCTCTGGTCATCTGGTTACCCTTCCCTCTAAAGTTAGATGTGAGGCGACATGCTGTGTCTGTTCGAAACGGCAACCCACCCACAATGGGTCACACCCCACCTCTTGAATATGCAGAACTAAATATAACCCTTAATACTATAAAAAGCAAGGGTTATCGGAGCTTAGGTAGTGAATGTGAATATAGGCAAAGTATCATATTTTATAGAACGTCATATCCGCCAAAACGGCTTCTTTCCCGGGAAACAAATACCAGATGAGGTATAGACCGTATGGTGGCCATAGAAAAAGCCCGTGGGGTTGAACCCACAGGCTTTGAAATCGAGTCAATCATCGGCCGGGGTCACGCTTTGCGACGGCGTGAGGTCCGAAGCACCAGAGCGCCCAGGCTCATCCCGATCAGGCTGGTCGTCACAGGCTCGGGGATCGGCTTGTCGATGGGACGCAGATTCAGGTTGCCGCCCCAGCTAGCAAAGGCCTGGTAGCCGTCATCGGTATCCGCATCGCCCAGCGTTAGGGCGAGAATCTCACCTTGCCCGCGCACTCTGGTGAAGGCCTCAATGACGACCCTATAGGTGCCGGCTTCAAGCACGCCCGACTCGTCGATGCTGGCGTCGTCTTCACCATTAATCTCAATATCGATGATCGATGTATTCGTGGTTACATTGGTGAATTCGAATAACGCGACGTTTTGCACACTGTTGGTCGGTGGTCCTTGGGCCTGCCCGATCCCGGTCTGGATGAAGCCTTCAAGATCAAACGCGGCCTGCCCATCAATGGAGAAGAGTACATCTAAATTGCTTTGACCCTGGGCGTCGAATGCCCCGGGGGGAAGATCCGCATCACCCAGTGCCGACACCAGCTCGATACCGCCGTGGCTGGCGTTGGCGTTGGCACCACCCTTGCCGAAAATCGACAGGGGACCAAAGGATGATTCCTGAAAGGCGCCCGCATTGGCGGTCGCGCCGTAGATTCCATTAATGTTGCTGGTGAATCTAGGAACATCGCTTGCATTGGCGCCGACTTCGCTTGCGAATAGCGAGAAGTCCGAGTCGGGGACAATCTTGTTAGCATCGCTGAACTGCCCCACTTCCGCGCGGGCGGATATGAAGCGGTCATCTTCCAACAATGTCATCGTCAGTGCTGATGCGGGGACCGCGATCAACAACGCGGCCGCGGTTCCTAATAAAAACTCTCTGGTCATCTGGTTACCCTTTCCCTCTGAAGTTAGATGCGAGGCGGAATGATGCGTATGCTCTAAATGATGGTCCACCCACAGGGACCACGTCCCGCCTCTTAAATATGAAAAACTGAATGTAACCCTTAATACTATAAAAAGCAAGGGTTATCGGAGCTTAGACAGTGAATGTGAAGATAGGCAAGATCTCCTGTTTTATCGGACGTCATATCCGCCAAAACGGCTGCTTTCCCGGGAAACAAATACCAGATGAGGTATAGACCGTAGGGTGGCCGTAGAAAAAGCCCGTGGGATTGAACCCACGGGCTTTGAAATCGAGTCAATCATCGGCCGGGGTCACGCTTTGCGGCGGCGTGAGATCCGAAGCACCAGAGCGCCCAGGCTCATCCCGACCAGGCTGGTCGTCACAGGCTCGGGGATCGGCTTGTCGATGGGACGCAGATTCAGGGTGCCGCCGAAGCGGGAACCAGCGTCGTAGCCGAAGTCCGGGTGCTGCGTGTCATCGCTGTCGCCAATTAAATTACCGGGGAAGAAGCCGCCGAACACGCTGGCGTCGGCGATGATGCTGAAAATGTAGTCGCCCGCTTCGATCACGCCCGACTCATCGAACTTCAGGCCGTCTTCGAAAACTTCTCTTTGAAAAATAGTAGTCTCGTCGTCATCGCTACCAAAGAAAACACTCGCGATGCTGCCCGAACCGCTTTCACCAAGACCGACAGCCTGCTCGATGCCGGCGGAGATGAACCCCGACAGGCTGAACGCGGCCGCCTCGTCGATATTGAAGAGGATTTTTATGGAACTGGTTGCGCTGGCCTCGAATTCACCGGGCCCCAGATGCGTGTCGGCGTCCCCGAGGGCGGATACAAACTCGATGTTGCCGTGGCTGCCACTGGCGTTAGCGGAGCCTTCGCCGGAGATCGACAGGGCCCCGATCTCTGAATGCTGGCGTGCGTTGGCGTTGGCCCAGGCACCGTAGCCGTGCGTGGTGTCGGCGTCGCCGGCCTGCAACATGAGGATATCGGATTCCATCGCATGGGCTGAGACTTCGCTGGTGAATGTCTGGTTGAAGTCGGCGAAATCGTCATTGGAGTCCGAGTCCCCGCCCGCTGACGCCTCTGCACGAACATTTCGCCCTTCGTCGAGCACGGTCATCGTCAGTGCCGACGCCGGTACAGCAATCAACAGCGCCGCCGCAGTTCCCAGTAAAAGCTCTCTGGTCATCTGAACACCCTTTCCCTCAAAAGTTAGTATGAAAAAACATGATGTGTGAAAAACAAATTTAACCCACCCACACAGACAACGTCATGCCTCGTGATATGAACACTCAATATACCCCGCCGATCTGCTTTAATCAAGCATTATCGGGGCCTGAGGTGGTGGTGCTAAAATAGGCTGTGTTAAGTGCGCAACCAGTACCCGATCACGTTAACAACGCGATGTACAGATGAAAACGTCTAGATAGTAAGTGGGCTTGACGGGCCTTACTTCCGCTCGACCGCCTGGGGGGCGGCCTCTTTCCGAGCCAGATCCATCAGGCGTTGGTGCGTACCGATCGAAGTATCCGTGTCGTCGGGATCGGGCTGACGCTGCACATAGATCCCATCGCCTTGCATGTCCCAAGCCTGACGCCGGTCGGCCAGAAGGATATCCAATATCTGCTTGAGCCTCGCCTGCAAAGCAAGGTCCGTGATCGGCGTGATACACTCAACCCGGTTATCCAGGTTGCGGTACATCCAGTCAGCGCTGCCGATGTAATACTCCGCCGCACCCTCGCCTGCATCGTCGTTGTGAAAGAAGAATATCCGCGAGTGTTCCAGGAATCGACCGATCACACTCTGCACCGTGATGTTGTCACTAAGCCCAGGCACGCCCGGCCTAAGCGTGCAGAACCCACGCACGATCAGCTTGATCCGCACCCCGGCCTGGCTGGCGTCGTAGAGCTTGCGGATGATGGCCTGGTCTTCCAGGCTATTCATCTTCGCCATGATCGTCGGGCGGTTAGGATCATTAGGGTCGCCGCCACGCCCATGCCATGCCTTACAGTGCTCGATCTCCCGATCAATCATCCCGATCAACCGGGGCCTTAGATTCGTCGGCGCGATCAGCAGCTTCTTGAAATTGCGCTCCTGGCTCATCCCCGTGAGGTAATGGAACAACTCAACTAAGTCGGATGTGATTACCGGGTCAGCAGTAAACAGACTCAGATCGGTGTAAAGCGAAGCGGTCTTGGAATGGTAATTCCCCGTGCCGATGTGCGCGTAGCAACGCATGCCATCCGCCTCGTGACGGACGACCAGGCTGGTCTTGGTATGGGTCTTCAAACCCACCACCCCATACACCACATGGACCCCCGCCTTCTCCAGCCGATGCGCCAACTGGACGTTGCGCTCTTCATCAAACCGGGCCTTGAGCTCGACCAGGCAGACAACCTGTTTGCCGGACTCCGCAGCGCGGATGATGTCGGGGATAAACGGCGAGTCCCCACTAGTCCGGTACAGCGTCAGCTTGATCGCCATAACTTTCGGATCGGTCGCCGCAGTATGGATAAACCTTTCAACACTGGCGCCGAACGATTCGTAGGGATGATGTACCAGCACGTCCCCCGCACGGATGATCCCAAAGATGTTGGCCTCGGTATCCGCCAAACGCTGCGGGACAACCGGCTTCCAAGGATCAAATTTCAACTCGGGCTTGTTCAACCCGTGGATCGCCCAAAGATCCGTGAACTCCAATTCCCCGGGCATCTGATAGATCTCATGATCGTGCAGGTCCAGTTGCTCGGCCAGCAAACGGGTCATCGGACGTGCCGGGTCGTCGCTGACCTCCAAGCGCACCGCCTGGGCAAAACGCCGGTCACGCAACTCCTGCTCGATCAACTCCAACAAATCCTCCGCGTCTTCCTCGTCACGCTCAACATCAGCGTTACGCGTCACACGGAACGGCTGGGCGTCGACAATCTTCATCCCCTGGAACAACTCATCGAGGTTGTGACGGATAATCTGTTCGAGGTTGACAAACAGATGTCCCTGACCGTCCTCTTTAACGTTCTCACCGTCCAGTCGAACCCACCCGGGCAAGACCGCGGGAACCTTCACACGGGCAAAGCAATACCGGTTGGCCTCGTCGACATCTTCACCGTTGCTATCAGACCGGTTGTTCTTCCGTTTCTCATCCTCGCGTGGGTCGCTTAACAGCACACCCATCGACGTGCTGAGGTTGCTGATAAACGGGAACGGGTGCCCGGGATCGACCGCCAAAGGCGTCAACACCGGGAACAGGTTCCTGCGGAAATACTCCGACGCCCGCCCGCGCTGGTCATCGTCGAGCTGGTCCCACTTCAATAGATGGATGCCCTGCTCAATCAACCCCGGCTTAATCACCTTCTCAAAACAGTCGGCCTGCAACCGGAGCATCGGCATCACCGCCTCACGGATCACCGCGATCTGTTCGCTGGCGGTAAGCCCGTCGGGGCTTCGCTTGCTTACCTTGGCTGCGACCTGGCGTTTCAAACCACCGACACGCTTCTGAAAATACTCATCCAGGTTCGAGTTGAAAATCGCTAGGAACGCGACCCGCTCAAGCAGAGGCGTGCGAACATCCAACGCCTCATGCAACACCCGGCGGTTAAACTCCAGCCAAGACAACTCGCGATTTAAAAATAACGCACGCCCCTGCGGATCACTTTCGCCGTAGCTAACACCGGGGGCTACTCCGGGGGCGGGTGTCGTCCCAGGGATCGGTAGTGGCGGGATGTCCGGTGACAGTGGGTTCATAACAGGTCGATCAATCGGGCTCTATCTGGCCCAGGAAATAGCACCCCAAGATACCAGACAACGGGCCCGGATTAATCCAGGCCTATAAAAACAGCTTAAATCCACTCACAGGCGGGCCGGTCGGCATAACCTGCTCTGCCCTACCGATCTCTCATCGGCCCGAGTCGCCGCTGGGTTCAGCACCGGGCAATCTCACCAGGATCACCGCGTCGCGGAGCAGCAGCCGATCAAGGATAGGCCCGTTCACCCCCGGGTCCAACCGGATCGTCAACTCAGGCCCGGAAATCGGTGTGTTGATCCGCGTGACAGGCTGCGAACCGCTCACAGGAAACCGTTGATCCTGCACTTCCTGCACCGATACCACCACCTGAAAATCAGACCAGTCCGTAATATGCGCAGGCGCGTCCTGGAAATCCAACTCCGCGACCCCAGCAAACCGCACCGCACCCTCCGGCAACTCATACACCACCGAACCCGGCGCGTGCATCCTGACCGAACGCCCCGCCACACGCACCGGCACGGTCAAACCAAACACACTCGCTTCATCGACCGTGCGCATCGGCAACTCCGTCAGGTCAATCAATCTCAAACCCCCAGCCCAAAAATCAATCCGCGCCAACTCCATAACGGGCGATTCAAATCCCACCGCCAGCCCACCCGGTAGGATCACCCGACAATACACACGGTCACCGCTGATCCGTAATTCATCCGCCCACACCCGCGTGCCATCAACCAGAGTCACACGGTGGTAAGGCTCCACCCTGGACCTATATGGATTAGATAACACCATCGATGCGATACGCCCAAATGGGATCGTCATCGAACCGCCCCCATCCCCACCGGCTCCTCCCGTATTCAGAACCAGCACAACCCCTTCGTCATTTAAAGACGAAACAAACCCCGACAACCGGTCGCCATTGGTCAGCGTCACCGTGTCCATCGTTCTTGCAGCACGGCGCACTACCAAACCATCTCCCCCAACCCAGTTCACCTGCGCCACTTCATCCAACGGGATCGTCACCGTCCCGATCGTCGGGTGCCGCCAGATCAACCCCGAGCCGTCGGGCGTCGGGCCAACCCAGTCACCCGCAAACCGCTGCCCATCGGTCAGCCACACCCCCGCAGTAACCCCCCGCACAGGGCCCGGCCCAGCCAAATCTTCCCCGCCTATCGACCGAAGCTGGACAAACCCATCGATCGCCGAACTGCGCAATGTCCGCTGTATATCGAAGTAGTTAAGCGTGCCATCGTTGAGACTGGCAACCTCAACCGCTTGGGCATTGAGGTCAGGGCCGATCAACGTAGCCGGCGTGACCCCGAACGCCGGTGACACAAAAATAAGCAGGCACGCCAAAATGCCCCAGCAGCAGCGTCGCCCCACAACCCCCGCCACGGCTTGCAGGCGAACCGCCCCCGTCGGTAGTACTGCTCGGCTTAAAAAACGGGATGTAAACACAACAAAGGTCACTTCTGGAATATCGGCAAAAGCCGGTTGGGTATTTGCAAAATCAACAAACTCATCGACGTCCCATAAGGTCCGCCGTGCCCACTGGTCCACGAGCCGTCCGCAAGCTGGTTTGTCCCCAACTGGTCACGGACCTTGGGGAACCAACCCTCCCAGTGCTCGCCCCCAGCAAGGAACATGGCTTGGGCGGCGTAGTAGTGGCCATAGAAATAATGCCCGCCGTTACGAAACGTGATGTTATTCGTCCCTTGTTCCAAATACGTCAGCCCCTTATTCAACGCATCGTCTTCATACACCCCAGCGTAGTATAGCGCCGCCACCCCCGCCGCGGACCTCGGGAACGCCGACCCACCGGAGTTGAGCATGTACTTAAACCCCCCGTCCGCCGGGTTCTGACACTGCCGCACATAAGCGATCGCTCGGTCGATCGTCTCCTTGGGAACACTCAGCCCCGCATTCCGTGCCGACCGCAGCGCCATCACCTGACAGATCGTCACAGAAATATCCGCATCAAACGGCCGGGGCTGATAACGCCAACCCCCCTCAGGATTCTGCGTCGTCACAATCAAACGCACAGCCTTAAGCAGTGTTTCACGCACACGCGGGTCACCGGTCATCCCGTAGACCTCACCTAAAAATAACGTAGCAAACCCGTGCCCGTACATCGGGCCGTGCGAAGCATCCGCAACGATCAACCCCGACTCCGTGGCGTGATTCAACACAAAATCCAGTCCCCGCTGTACGTTCGGCCCATACTCGCCACGGCCGGGCATGTGCCCGTCCGCCATAAACGCCAGACACGCCAACGCCGTGATCCCAACATGCCTTGGGAACCGCGTGCTCCCGTAGCTCCCATCCTCCGCCTGCGACTGCGCCAAATACACCAACCCCCGCTCCACCGCCAAGCGTGTCTGCGGGGTAATCTCCACAAACCCCGCGCCAGCATCAACCGTCACCTGTGCCTGCACGCCGTTCGGTGCCCAAGCTCTGTTAAGCAACAACGCAAACAACACCGCCACGATCGCCCTGGTTTTTAGATGTGTAAGAAACAACAATCTACTCCTGCTCCGCCAACGCCTTGTAATACGCCTCGGTCATACGCCGGTACAACGGGCTGAATCGTTCACGAAGCCCATCACTTAATTCCTCACGCACACGCGGCGGCAACACGCCCCACTCCTTACGCAACTGATCGATCGACGTGTCCTGCGCATCAGGATTATCCGCAGTCCCCGACCCCGCCGCACCGGTACTCGCCTGCTGGCCCCCAGCCTTCGCCTCGCCTTGCCCACCACCAGTTGGGGTGCCCTGCTGCGCCAACTCTTTGCCCCCCTGGTCCTGGTCCCGTGGCTCACCGGACCCGCTACCACCACCCGAAGACGACTGCTCCTTGGCCGACTCAATCACCTGGTCCAGCTTCCGCAAAATAGACTCCTGCATCCGCTGCGTCTGGACCCCCGCATCAAGCGTCCGCCCAAGCCGACGCGACACCACACCCATCTCATCCACCGCCTGCTCAAACGCATCCGCCGCATCCGAAGCCGACAACGCACGCTCGACCGATTCGGTAAGGTTCTCTGGGGAGTCCGTCGCTCCCGGTTCCCCCGACTCACTGGACTTATCCAAATCACCATCCCGCACCATCTGCCCACTGGGCTTCAAGTCCAACAACTCATCCAGCGTCGGCTGCTCCGCCTGACCCATCGCAACACCAACCAGGCACAGCCCGAGCATCAACGCCATCGCGCAACCCACCGCATAATTAAATCGCATCCGGCTCATGGCTGACCTCCCCCCATCGGTGCTGGCTTGTTTTGCTGCTTCATCTTCTCTATTAAACGCTTGCCGAGGCTCGATAGTTCACGCTGGCGGGTAGAAAGTTCGAGCATCTTCTGCTTCATCGGCCCATCCGCTGCCCCAGCCCCATCCGACTCCATTAAACGGGTCTGCTCATACACCACCGCCTGCAAGCCACGGATCAGCTTCAACTCCGCTAAAGGCGGAACCAACGGTGGAGGCTTTCCACCACCTCCTCCACCACCGCCTCCACCATCACCGCCAGCAAACGGGTCGTCATTAGGATCTTCTTTCAGAGCCTGGGCCATCACACGCAATGTCACCGCGATCGTGCGTTGGTCGGGTCTCACCGGGTCGTCCCCCTCACCCCGACGTAGCGAATGCACCACCCGGCTTGACGTCTCCCCAACCCGTTCATGCATGTGCTCAAACACCAGCGTCTGCCCGACCTCCCGCCCGGTCTCGGCGATCTGCTCTTGAAGCCGCGACTGCTCCCCAGCCAAACCAATCAAAGCCGCACGCCGTTGACGATTCATCGGCCCATCATCAACAATCAACCCCACCGACTCACGCAACTCGTACTGACGCCTGGCGTGCCGCTGATACGCCTCCCGTAATTTCTCTCGCTGCTTGCGTGCTTCCTTCGCTGCATTGTCCTCAACGAGCTTATTCAACTCCTCAAGCGCCGAACGCAGGTGATCTACCGCCGAACGTTCCGCCATCAGCGCCGCCGGGCCGTCTCCCTTTCGCAGCGAGCCAACCGCCGAGCCCTGCTCACCCACCGCATCCGCCAGACGCGCCGCCACATTCGCCGCCTCCGCCGAACCCCCGGCCTGATGCTGCGCCCCCATCGTTGCCCGGCGAAGCGTCACCTGCCCCGGCTCAAACGACGCAACCTCGCCATCAACCGATTGCTCCAACACCGATGCCTGGGTTATCTGCCGCTCAAGCAGCTTGCGAACTAAGTCCGACAACTCCGCAAGCCTCCGCCGAAGGATCGCCTGTCGGCGTCTCTCCTGCGTGCCCATCTCTTTTAACATCCGATCCAGCGCATCCAACGCCTTGTCCTGCTGCTGGCCCGACTGGGATAACTGGTTTTTCTGCATCGACCCCGACGACTGCTGCATCGACTCGCTAAGCCCCTGCCGCTGACCGATCGCCGCCGCCTCAGCCAACGCCTGCGCCGCAGCCTTGTCCTGGTCACGTTCGCCCTGCTGCGCTAACGCCTCCGCCGTCACCTGCATATGCCGGGTCAACGCCTTAGCCTGCTCCGCCAATTCGTCCTGACGCTTCTCCAACTCATCCAACCGTTGACGCTGCCCCTCATCAAGCTGGTCTTTATCCTGCCCGATCGTCTGGGGAAGCAGCTCCCTCGTATCGTTCGCCAACGCCTGCTGCTGGGTCTTGAGTTGCTGCAGTTGGAGCTTGAGCGTCAAAACATCACGCCCCTGATCCAACAACTCCGCCAACTCCGTTAGTGTCTGCCGAACCGCCTGCTGATCCCCGTGCGCCTCTTGCTCAAATTGATCGGCCTGGTCGGGCTGGTCGTCAGCTTGCTCATCAGCCTTACGCAGATTCCTTGCCGCATCAGACGAAGATTTACTCGCTTGATCGACTAGCCCCTGCGCCTGTTGGATCACCTCACGCATCGGTTCATCACTAAGCCGATTGCGATCCATCCGATCCTTCAACCCCTCTAGCAACAACCCCTGCGCATCCAGACGACGCGTCACCTGCTCCTGCTGCGGCTGCGTCACCGAAGGAGGCTGCTCGGATGCGATCCGCTGCTGGGTCTGCTCAAGCCGAACAACCTGCTGACGCAAACCCGCCAACTCCGTGCGGAGCTGCGCCGTCAGCGTCGGCTTATCAATAATCCGTAGCGTCCGGGGTGTCGAAACAACCCGGTCATGCCGCCGCCCATCTATCTCATACACATCGTAAGCCACCGCCGAAAGCACCACGGCATCCCCGGGACGCAGTTCCAATGACGATAAGTCCAACTCCGCCTGCGCACTTAGGCTCGCCTGCCGACCACTTTGTTCCGCAAGGCCGGGCAGCGCGGTTTCAACACCCTCACCTCCAGCCCCGCGTGTCTGTATGGAACCCAAGAGCTCAATCCGCTCTAGCCCGATGTCATCCTGCGCAGTCGCCGCCACATCAACCACCGCCGAAGCCAACACCGCCTCGTCGGCCGAAGGCGCGGTCATCGCCGCCGAAGGCAACCGATCCTCGATCGCTTCGATCCGGTAGGTTCGCCGGGACAGGTTCTCTAGCCCGAACCCATCGGTGATATGGATCGGCGTGGTAAATGTCTTCGCCAGGATGAAATCAACCACCAGACGATCCCCCGCTTCGTCCGTGGAATCAGATGACCGTTCTATATGGATGCGATCCATACCCACCGCGTCAACCAGCCCCGGCAAGACCGTCACCAGATCAACAGCTGTCACCGAAACCGGCTTATTAAACCCAACACGCAACACAACCCGCGACCCGACCAGCGCAGAAGCCGACGCCACCTGCCCGCTTTGTTCGTGCAGCGCAACCGCTTGCGCCCCAACCAAACCGGCTGCATAAACCGGTGGCTCTATTTCTGCATCAACTGAAACCACCGCCGGCCGGGCGACCAACCTGATCTTCGCCGCTCGTGTCTGCCCATCACCCGCCTGGATGTAATAGCTAAGCTCCCCCCGCCCCCCGGACGTCTCCTTCACTGAACGAACCACGCCCGCCGGCACCTCAATCAATTGCTCATACGAAGCCGACGACGACGCATCGTCATCCACCGATTGCTCGGTCAACAAAGCCCGACGCCACACCCCAGCCCGCCCCAACGCATCGGTAAACCGGTAGTGGACATTCACTCGCATCCCAACCCGATGCCCCTTACTAATCTGAGAAACCAGCTTCACCGGCGCATCCACCGGCCAAACATCAAGCCCCGTCATATCCTCAATCAACACGCTACGCGGCCACTGCGTCGACCCCAACGGCATCAACCAGCGCCCCGCAGCCGTCCGACTCATGCCCGGCGCACTAACCACCACCGCACCCAAAGCCACCACCGCCAATAACGCCACCCCCAACCGCTTCATCGCAGCCGAAGGATCAATCAAACGCGACAAATTCACCCCTTCAATCAAATCGCGCGTCCTGCGCACCGCCAAACCCGCCAACGCGTCTCCCTGTCCCCCGCCATCCAATACCTGCACACCCGCCACGCCAGATGAAAACTCGACCGAGCTGGCCAGCACACCCGCAAGCTGCGGATACACACGCTCCGCACGCAACGCCAACTCGCTAAGACTCGGATTAAAACGCGCCGCAACCATCAGCCGGGTCACCAGCCAATACACACTCTCAGCACCGACCAGCAAACCAATGACCAGCCGCAACCAGCCCGGCAGGTTCAACGCCCAATCCAACGCGACCAGCAAAAACACCAACAACACCATCGCCGCGATAAACCGAAACAAATGGATCCCCGCCAACCACACCCGTGCCCGGCGTCGTACCTGCTTAAGTTGTCGGGACGCGTCTTGCATAACCGTTTCCAGAAACCTAATCAAAATTCAAAACACCCAGCAGCCACATACCGCCCGGTAAGTCTATCCCACTACGCCAGCCTGATCGCCCGCCGAACCACCCATTCCAATGAAAACAGCACGATCAAAACAATCAGCGACAACGCCGAATCCCACAACGGCTCACGGATATCCGTCGGCGTGATCCGCGCACGGTTCGGCACAAGATCCACCAGCCGATCCAGTTCATCCAACCCCACTACCGCCCCGCCGGTCTGCTCCGCCAGAACGGCCAACCTCGCGTGGTCGCTGCGTGGGTTGAGCATCTCATCATCCGGCGCAGTCACACGCACCGTCTGCACAAGACCCAACTCCGCCAACGCCGGGTCCGTCACCGTCAAGACCATCGTCCCCGCCACCGTCGGCCGCCAAATAGCCCGGTACCCCATACGCCTTGGTATGCCGGAGGCACCGGGGGAACCGGGGGGCGCAGCCTCCGACTCAACCACCGCCAGAAGTTCCAGACTATCCACCGCCGGCCCCGTAGGGTCCGACGCCCGCCTGATATCCACACCGACCCGCGACAGACCCCGGTTAATCAACAACGGATCGCTCAACTCCAATTCCACCACCACCGGCTGCCGAACCGACACGCTCCGATTGGAAATAGTCAACCGCGCCTGATCCGTTTCAGCCTGGATCCTCGCCCTCCCCAGCATACGTATCAACTGCACCCAGTACTGCTCAAAATACCACTCCCCCCGACCGTACCGCCAACGCCAAGCCTCATCGGTACCCACATAAAGCGACTGACCCGCGCCGTAGCGCAGCCGAACCAGAGCCGGGGAGGTTCCATCTCCCACACCCACCTCTACCGCATCAGCAATCACCTCCGCGGTCGGCTTAAGCGTGCCCAAATCCTGCACCCAACGCAACGGCGGAAGGCCGCTTGGCCAACCGTCTGCCTGCACCGAATCCTCCCCCACATCACGAACCCGCATCACGTTCAATGCACGCGCCAGCCCGGTCGGCTCGAGCCTAAATAAATTTTTCACCGTGCCCAAACGCGACACGTCCCCGGGCTTACGCATCGGTAACAGGTCCGCCAAAGGCGTCCCCGCATACGACCTCGGCGTGGAAAACTCACCGCCTATCCAGATCAACCCCGCGCCGCCAGCCGAGATATGGTCACGCAACACCGTGAGTTGCCCGGTATTAAAAAAGTCCGCCGGGACATCACCCAGGATCACCACATCGTAAGCATCCATCTCCTTGGCATCCGCAGGCGGACGGGTGATCGGAACATCCCCCTCCTGCGCAAAAGAACGATCCGCACTAAGCAGGTAAGTACTTGAGCTGATCGACTTCTCACGGATCAACAGGTTCTTGAGATACCGAAACTCCCAGCGGGGGTACCCTTCTATGTAAAGCACACGGATCGGCCGATCGATCACCTCGACCTCGATCTCTCGCATATTATTTTCAGTCACCAGTTCGCGCATCGGCGTCTGACTAGCCGAAGGCTGGTGAGTCACACGCACCAGCCAACGAACCACCCCCACCGTCGAAGACTTACCCGATAGCCTTAAAGGCTGCCCCGGCTCCGCACGATCAAGCGTCTGCTCATCCAACACCCGCCCATCCGCCTGATCGATCAAAGCAACACGGATCTCCCCGGGATCAATCGCCTCGCCCCCGAGTTGCTCAACCGTCACCGCCACCGGGGCCGAGTCATTCACAAAACTACGCTCCGGCCCATCCACCTGCCCAATCGCCAAATCAAGCGGCGGCGTCTTCGCACCCACCGGCACAGAAAAAACCGCCACCCCTTGCTGCTGCAATCGCTGCACAAGCGAAGGCCCCGTGTCCTGAGGCGTCCGCCCGTCTGTAATCAACACAACCCCACTCACCGGCTTACCCGACGGCATACGCAACGCCTGCTCTATCGCCGTCCGTATCGATGTCGCCTGCGCCTCGGGTGCTTCCATACCCGGCTCAACCCACGGCGAACCGATCGTGTACGCCGAAGCACCAAACCCAAGCCACACCACCCGCCTCCCCTTGCCCAACCCCTCATCCGAAAAAACCTCTGCCTGCTCACCCAACGCATCGCGCACACTCCGATCACGACTGATCGGCTCCCCTGTCACCGCATCCACCACATCCCGTACACGCATCGACGCGCTGCGATCCACCAGCACCATCAACCAATCCCGCTCCACCGTTTCCTGCGGCAGCACCAACGTTGGCCCGGCCAACAAAACAACAATCGCCATCAACGCCGCCGTGCGTACCAACGCCAACACCACACGCAAAGACCTCCGCCCCAACAGCCGACGGTAACTCCACCCCGCAAACAGCAGAGCCAACACACCAATCAACACCCACAACCACGCGGGCAAAACATACTCAAAACCCAACCCAGCCGACGGGTCCGACCAACTCAGTTTGCGCAAACCAAGCAGCCTGTCTATAAGGGTTCCCCCCTGCTGCCCAAGCGTGACCGTTGGGATAAATACACCCATCACACCGCCCTCCCCCGCCCGCTCTCCGCAGACTTCTCCCCGCTGCGCAACCGAAGACCCGCACGCCACAACCGACCCGTCAAAGACCGCCCCGGCCCGGCATTAGCGTGACTGAAATACCGCGCCACTACCGTCTCCAATAACACCAAAGCCAACAACACCCACAACAATGCCCACCCGATATCCGCCACCTCGCCACCCCTGCGCAAAGAAGACCCCGGGTTTTCATCATCCAACCACCGCCAGTCACCCAGACCGTCTAACCAATGCGCAAACGCCTCTTCATCAATCTGACGAGTATCCCCCGCCTTCGGATCCGCATCGACGATCAACCTCAACGGCCCCGCATCCGAACCCGACTGATACACCCCGGGCACCGCGACAGGCTCAACCAGTTGCACACCCTCCGCGCCCACTGTCCATTCCATCTGCTTAACCAAGTCCTCCTGTTCCACCTCAACCAAATCGCCACTGACCCCTAACCGATCCAGCCCCGACAACCCAACCCACGCCTCACCCAACGCCGGCTTATCCCCCGCCACCGCGTGCACCATCCCCGGCCGATCACGCAAACCCAACACACCACGCAACGTCTCATGCACCAAGGGCACAAACAAAGGCTTGGTCGGCAGATTCGTCCACCGCGTATCCACAGCCGTGGATAACAACATCAACGAACCACGACCTACCGAGTGATGCGCCAACAACGTTCCCATCCTCGACCCCCCGGATTCTCCAGCACCCTCGCTACCTTGCGCTGCATGACCCAGCGATACCCAGGCATCCGCACCCAACACCTTCAACGGCAACCGACGATAAATAAGCACCGGCCGAATCAACGCCTGCCAGTCCGCCGCCAACCTTTCCAACGGCTCCACACTCAAAGGCTCACTGGACAAACCCCACGGCACAGTCGCAGCCCCAGCCAATCCGTCCCCGTCTTCAATTAAGTCTTCCACACCCACCGGCTCCAAACCAATCTGCCAACCCGGATCAAAAGCCTCAAGCATCGGGCTCACCCAAGGGGCCGACCCATCGTTCGCAGGCGTGAATACCCAAACCAACCCCCCCGCCTGGGCAAACCCCGCCAACCCCTCCCACACCGGAATATATAACCGATCGGGACGCATCAAGATCACCGCGTCCAGCGATTTCAATCTCGAAAGATCATTCAACTCTGCCGTAGTCACCGACACCACCTCAACCGCCCCCCCCCGGCCAACACCCCGCGGCTGCAGCGCCAAAGCCACCCACTGCCCCGCCGTCAACCCCGCACCATCCTCCACAAAAACGCCCCCCGGCTCATCCACCACCGCCACACGCAGCCGTCGGCGTAACTCCACCGAAGCGTAAGCCTGGTCGTCACAAATCAATCCACCCTTGGTCGATTCCAATTGCGCCCGGATCGTCAAGACCTCACCGCCCTGGGTATCCATACTCGACAACACCGCATCCACCGGGAGATCCACACCCACCACCGCGACGCGCTGCCCAGCTAAAAAGCGAACCCCGCGGCGTAGCGATGCCAGGCTGCGCCCCTGCGAATCAATCAACGCAACCGCCAGTGACGCCGACGCCTCCCCCAACGCATCGGAGTAACGCGCCACTCGGACCTCGCTTGCGATCTGTCCGCCTGTCAACCCATCGACCCAAACCACTCGACGCCGAGGCTTCACCGACAACACCTGGATATTGTCATGCCCCGGCAACGGGCGAGACACAATCAAATCCCCCGATAGTCCCCCAGCCAAAGAACCCGCATCCGATCCCTGATTGACGTAGCGCGCCGACCGCGTGAAGTCACCCAGTAAAACCGTCACCGACCGATCAGAGATACCCTGACGATCATCCGCCCCCTGCGAAATAAGTTCCAGCGCCGCCGGCAAATCCGGTCGGCTGTACCCCGGTTGCATCCCTTTAAGCGCCGCGTGTAAAACCCCACGGTCCGCCGTAGGCCCCGCGACCACCGCACCGGCAGGCCGACCCGCACGCCAGATCGTCGCGCGGTCCCCAGCCTCCAAAGAATCAACCACCGCACTGGCCTTCTTAATCAAACCATCAAACCGCGTCACACCCGGACCATCCGATGCCCGTGTCGACATCGCATCATCAATCACAATATTCACCACCCGACCCTGATGATCCAAACCACCCAACCACCGCCCAATCGCCCCCACCAGCATCGGCCGAGCCAACGCCAGACCCAACATCAACACAATCAAGCAACGCAATAACAACAGCAGCCACTGCTCAAACCGCATCCGCCTTTTCTGCTTGCGGTACGCCTGAATCAAAAACCGCATCGCACCCCAAGGCTCGGGCTTACGACGCCACCGCGACAACAGGTGGATCGCCACCGGGACCGTCACCAACGCCACACCCGCCAACGCCAACGCGGGGGCGACAAACGGTGCCAGGACTTGGGCGATCAGTGTCTGCATCGATCACTTCTTCCCAATCGCGGCGCTCCGCCGGGCCATGAAATGACTCAACGCCGGGCCCAAAGGCTCGAGCGTATTCAGCAACACATAATCAAAACGAAAACGCCGGGCGATCTGCTCGACCTGATCCAGATGCCCACGCAACGCCTCAAGATACGACGAACGCAACGCCTGGGGATCAAGATTCATCCCACCCTCCGCCTCAAGCCCGAGAAACCGTGACGGCGAACGGAACGGAAACTCCAACTCCGCGGGGTCCAGCGTCTGAAGCACGATCACATCGTGACGCCGAAACTTAAGCATCGCCAGTCCGCGCTCGATGGCCGACAGGTCGTCGAACAAGTCACTAATCAGCACCACCAGCGACCGTCGATTCAACCGCGCAACCGCCTGGTCGAACATCCGGGAAAGATCGGTACGACCTACGGGATGATCCGGGGGATGATTCGGGGAAACATCCGGGGAAGCATCCGGGGGCGGCTCACTAACCTCAAACGATTCCGCCGACGATAGCGCATTCACAATCGTCCGCCAATGGTCATGTGAATTAGACAACCGTGTTGCGGCCTTGATCTCATCGGTAAACAACACCACCGACGCGCGGTCCTGCTGCCGTAGCGCCACATGGCACATCGCCGCCGCCAGGCTCGCCGCGTGGTCGTACTTGCTCCAACTCAACCCCGACCCGACACGCAACGAACCGGTCGCAACTGTCCCCCGTGTTGACCCGTACCGCATCGAACCGGACGCATCGACCAACACCACCATGTCCAGGTTGGTTTCTTTCTGATACTGCTTAAGATAAAGCTTGTCGGTCTTCCCGTAGACCTTCCAGTCTAAAAACCGCGTGTCATCCCCCGGCGTGTACTGACGGTGCTGAGCAAACTCAACACTCACACCCTCCATCGGCGAGCGGTGCATCCCTGTCATCATCCCCTCGACGATCATCCGCGCCCGCAAATCAATCGGCCCAATCGCGGCCAACGTGCGCGGGTCCAGGTAGTTGGGCGTGTCGGTTTGCGGCATGGGATCCGATGGGTCAAAGAAAATCAATTCACCAAGTCAGGCTTCATCACCGACGCAGCACCTGTTCCGCCTGCGGATCGCTCGTCCCGCCGACATCGGTGGCTTCGATCAACCGCCCAATCAGATCATCGGGCGTCACGTTGTCAGCCTCGGCGTTGAAGTTCAAAATCAGCCGGTGACGCAGCACCGGCGCAGCAATAGCCGCAATATCATCCGGGGTTGCGTGGGTTCGACCATCCAGAATCGCACGGACCTTCGCGCCCAGAATCAAGTGCTGACTGGCGCGTGGCCCCGCCCCCCAGTTCAAATACTGCTGCAGAAAATCGGGGCGGTGGTCGTCTTCGCCCTGCTTGGGTCGGCGGGTCGCGCGGACCAGACGCAACGCATAACGCATCACATGGTCAGCGATCGGGACGTCACGGACCAGCCCCTGGATATGCTCAATCTTTTCAGCATCAAGCACCGGTTCCAACTCAACCCGGTGTCGCCCGGTCGTGCGCTTAACGATCTCCAACTCGTGTTCCTCGGTCGGATACCCCACATGAATCATAAACATGAAACGGTCGAGCTGGGCCTCGGGCAGCGGGTACGTCCCCTCCTGCTCGATCGGATTCTGCGTCGCCAACACAAAGAACGGCTGGGGAAGATCATGCCGGATACCACCCGCGGTGACGTGGTTTTCCTGCATCGCTTCCAACAACGCGGCCTGCGTCTTGGGCGGTGTCCGGTTGATCTCATCAGCCAACAACACATTGGCAAACACCGGCCCCTTAACAAACCGCAACTCGCGCCGCCCGGTGTCTCGGTTCTCTTCAATCACCTCCGTGCCGGTGATGTCCGAGGGCATCAGGTCGGGGGTGAACTGAATCCGGTTAAACGCCAGGCTCAGCGTCTTGGCGACGGTCGAAACCAGCAGCGTCTTGGCTAACCCCGGCACCCCTACCAATAGTGCGTGGCCCCGGGTGAACAGGCACATAAAAACCTGCTCAACCACCTCGTCCTGCCCGACCACCGCCTTGGCGACCTGCTCACGCAGTTGGGCGGAGGCGTCGCGGACCTGGTCGATCAACGCCTGGCTTGACACATTCTCTGTTCGATCATCGCTTGACATGGGCTCTCCCGGCCGGGTTTGAGGAATATCCAAGTATACCCCCGGTATACCCCCGCCGCCCGCCGGGTGTTCGCCCAAATACCACGGTCAGGGCCTTGCCGTAGCTTAGAATGTCGATCATGCCCGAGTTGCCCGAAGTCCAAAACGTGTGCCTGGGACTCACTACCACGGTGGTCGGCCAGTCGGTCACCCGTGTTACCGTCCGCCGACGTGACATCGTCCGCGGACCCAGCAGGCCGACCAATATGCTGCGAGGGTACACCCTCACCCGGATCGACCGTCTGGGCAAACAAATCGCACTGGTCGGCCAATCACCAAACCACCGCAACAATCCCGGAACCTCCGGCAAAACCGCCCACTCACCGCCCTGCATCTGCATCCACCTGGGCATGACCGGGTCACTGCGGTTCTATCCCAAAGACAAACCCCATAAACCCGACATCCACACCCACATTATCTGGCATCTAAACAACGGCGGCCGGCTGGCGTTCCGAGACCCCAGGCGCTTCGGCGGGCTGTGGACGTTTGATTCCGTCTCTGCCCTTCACGAAATACGCTGGTCCAAGCTGGGCGAGGATGCCCTGACAATCACCCCATCCAAACTCCATGCAAAGCTGCAACACACCCGTCGGGCGATCAAGTCGGCCCTGCTCGACCAGGCCACCCTCGCGGGCCTGGGGAATATCTATGTCGATGAGCTGCTGTTTGGTTGTGGAATACATCCGCTGCGTCTGGGCTGTGATGTGAGCCGACAGGAGACCCAACGGCTGGTCCGCCAGATGAGGGCCCTGCTTGCCAAGGCGATACGTCTTGGAGGATCTACCCTGAGGGACTACGTCGACACCACAGGGCGTTCCGGTGGCTTCCAGTACCTCCACCAGGTCTACGGCCGATCGGCCCAGCCATGCCCACGTTGCGGGCAACCGTTGGCTTGCACAACCGTGTCCGGCCGAACCACGGTCTACTGTGAGAAGTGCCAGCCCTGACTAGTACACAAGCCTCGCTGGCGATCGGGTCTTACTAACAAAGAAAGATAGTATTAATCTTCTTCTTAGTACATAGGTCCGTCGTTTTCGTTAGGAACTCGCGGGTTGAATGACACAGATCATTTAAAGACAATGGATTAATCGCAATAAACCCACCTTAATACCCTGTCGGCACCGCTGGCCTGAAAGATGACGGGGTTACAACAACTGTCGGTAAAGGCGCTGCTCGATCATGTTGACGGCGGCGGACCTGATTTGGGTGTGGGGTTCCAGATTGATACGGATGGGTAACAATCGCCAATCCACACGTTATCCACAGAGTAGCCGACAACAGAGGATTGCTCAGAAACCGGCCTGGATGTGGACCAGCGACCCGTTGTGAAACTATGGGATGGGCTTTGCGCTGATTTAATTCTGTGAGAAAAATCAGACACGAAAAGTCGCGGATGGGACATGGAACCACGGTACGGTTGCCAGCATCACCCCATCAGCCGGCAGCAGCGCCCGTGCCCTGACTGATCTGCTCATCCAGGTGGATGACCTGCTTGGCGTACTCGGGGTCTTTTTTAGACTTGGCATCCACGGTACGGATCGAGTGCATGACGGTGGTGTGGTCGCGCCCGCCGAAGTACCCGCCGATCTCCTCGAGGCTGAACCGGGTGCGTTTTCGGGCCAGCCACATGCAGACCTGCCTCGGCTCGGTGACGGACTTGTGTCGTCGGCGTGATTGCAGGTCTTGGAGCTTGACGCCGTAGTATTCGGTGACCGTGTCGATGATGTGCTGGAGAGTGACCTGGCTGAGCTTGGACCCGGCGCCGGGGACGCGCAGAGCCTCCTGAACCAGCTTCATATCGATCGATCGGCCTTGGAGGTTGGCGTGGCCCTGGATCGTGACAATCGCACCCTCCAACTCCCGGGCATTGGAGTCGATCTTCGTCGCTAGGTATTCGATGACTTCCTCGGGAACCTCCATCGAACGCAGGTCGCTCTTGGCCTTGAGGATCGCCACGCGGGTCTCGTACCCCGGCTTGGTGACCTCGGCGGTCAGCCCCCATTGGAACCGGCTGATCAGCCGATCTTCCAGGTTGCCGATCTCACTGGGAGCGGCGTCGGAGGACAGCACAATCTGGCGATTAGACTGATAAAGGTCGTTAAACGTATGAAAAAACTCTTCTTGTGACCGGTCGCGGTTCGCTAGGCAGTGGATGTCATCAATCACCAGCACATCCACATGCCGGTAGCGATGGCGGAACTCGCTCATTTGTCCCGACTGGACACACTGAATGAACTGATTCATAAATGCATCGCAGGAGACGTAGAGAATCTCTTTGTCCGGTGCGTTATTCAGGATGCCCTGACAGATCGCCTGGAGCAGGTGGGTCTTGCCCAGCCCGACCCCGCCGTGGATGAATAGCGGGTTGTATGCCGTGCCCGGCTGATTAGCCACCGCAACACTGGCGGCGTAAGCGAGTTGGTTGTTGGGCCCGGAAACAAAATTCTCGAAGCTGTAGTCCGGGCTCAGCACCATCTGGTCGTCATCAAAATCCGATGGTGACGCGGCTCGCTTGGGCTTGTTCGGCACGGTCGCGGTGATCGTCACCTCAGGCGACAGCTTGGGCTCACCCGCTTTAGATTTGCTGGCGATAGAACGACCGGTGACAAAACGCACACCGATCAGGGCTCCGGTGGCATTCTGTGCGGCCTCATTAAACTGAATTAAACACTTACTTTGCAGGTATTTTTCCTGCACGGAGTTGTCCGTCGCCACGCGCAGCAGCCCCCCCTTGAGGTCAACCGGCTCCAGCTCTTCAAACCACTGTCGGCAGATCGAGCTGTGCCGTTTGCGCAGGTACGCCATCATGTCGCGCCATAGCGCGGGATCAATATTCGGCATGTTGTAATACTAACTTCTCGCCAACGACCGCCCGAAGAAAAAGCAGAGAAATCTATTCGGGTCGCCCACCGGGACGTCTAGTCGGATCGATTTACCTAACGGTTATCCACAACCCTCACACTAAGGAACACGAGCGTTTCTGTCAACGATGAATCTACTGTTTGACTATTCTAAATTAAGCACACGGCACTTACCCGCCGATGGATACCATCAGGCCCAATTGATATGACCACACCTACTCTCATCATTTACGACGACGGACAGGGTAGGTTTGGCCCACTGACACAACTTCGCCCGGTCTATGAGCTGCGGACCGGTGCCCTGCAGACACGCCGCCGCATCGAGCGGGCCCTGAATAAATCCACAGAGGCTTTTTGGGTCCCGGACAGGTTGGTTGAATCTGTCCGCCAGGAACACCCCGAATCCCAGGTCAACCTCGACCCAACCGGGGACGGCCAGTATCTATGGGTCAACGGGCGCTGGGCCGGGACACGGTTCGACCAGCAGGTTAATCAATTGCAGCTCGGCCAGGCCGTGGTTCAGGCCGACGGCCAGGTGATCGCCGTTCACCTGAAACACCAAGATGCAGGTGAGTTTATCGCCGGCGGCTTCATCACCCTGCCAGATAGCACACGCACCGTCCGTGTCCCTGACCGCGCACTGATCGACCGCCCTTGGCACCTGCTCGATGAGTTGCCCGCCAACCTGCTGGCCGATCTTTCCGCCAGCGACGTGCCCGTGTTCCAACCCGGCGAACACCCCGGTGTTACCGTGTTCGGCGATCACCCGATCCGCATCGCCCAAGACGCCCGGCTCATGCCCTCGGTTGTGATCGATGCAGAGTACGGCCCGGTGGTCGTCAAATCGGGCGCAGTGGTTAACCCCCTGGCCGTGCTTCAAGGCCCGTGCTACATCGGCCACGGCTCCGTACTCGTCTCACACGCCAGCATCCGTCGGCACACCGTGATCGGCCCACACTGCAAGGTCGGCGGAGAGGTCGCCGCCAGCATCCTACACAGCCACACCAACAAAGCTCACGCCGGCTACCTCGGCGACAGCCTGGTAGGCTCATGGGTCAACCTGGGCGCTGATACCAACGTCTCAAACCTTAAGAACACCTACAATACTGTCCGTGTTCAGCTCGACCAAGACACACCCGTAGAAGACACCGGCCGAACATTTCAAGGCGCGATCATCGGCGACTACGTCCGCACCGCGATCGGTACACGCCTGTCCACCGGCTCCGTCATCCACCCCGGCTGCATGCTCGCCGTCACCGGCTGGGCACCCAAACTCGCAACACCCCTTGGCTTCTACACCGACGCGGGACGCCAGCCTTACGACACCGATAAACTCATCGCCACCCTACGCACCGTGATGGCCCGCCGCGACGCCAGCTTGACGCAGGTTGATGAAGATATGATCCGGTCGCTGGCGGTAGATAAATAACAATGCGGCAGTGTTCTTTTGTTCAGATGCAACATCACGGCTTATAGCCGCGGATGAATATCCGCGGACTCCGCACAGGTGTACAGTGCTATGACTAATCCTACGACACTTGGATTCAGAACACTCTAAGACGTGACAGCGCATCGGTGTTAAATAACCGCCCAACTCACGCCGCTTGGCTGGATCCGCCCGGGCCAGACACGTCTCTATACAAAAACTGGCCGTTGACCTGATGGATAGTGCCGAAGAGTGTACGACAATTCCGAACTATGATCGGGATATGGCACGGCTGACCGAGTATCTCTTCGAAGCCGACGTAGACCGTATTGTTGCCATCACTGCTGATAGCCTGTTCAGCCAGGAAACTGATCCCCCCCATTGACAGATCGACAGCCCAGGCCTCACAGAGTGGTTGGAAGTGATGGGTGTCCACTTCGATACACAGCTGGACCTTAACCTGGAAAGGGTGCCGGGTGTAGCGGCGCCGCTCGTGGCGTACTTTCTCTTGTTTCTCTAAGCCCAGGACCAGCCTGCGGATTGCCTGGCGTAGTGGATCCTTCGATCGAAACTGTGGTTGTGTCATACCCAGACCGCCTTGTGTTACAGCGGAATCGGCGCATCGCTCCCCGTACAGATATGGAAGAGCAGTAGACGCCGCTAGGGAAGATCTTTGAGGCCCCACGGACCTAAGACCATGCCATTAACCGCCTGTTCCCGAACATCTTCTCTATCGGCCAAAGAACCAGATATATTTAGAAATCGACAATGTAAGCAGAATAATAGCAAGGGCAATAAAAAGACAATACGCCGAAATATTGTCACGCAAACGCCCATGTAACCGCAGAGGCGGGTTGCTATGGAGCTAAGTGTATTTTTACTGGAACACCAACCCAAAAGGGGCAGGGATATAAATAAGCGACGTTGTAGCAGGGTAACCTACCGGTTCACCCGGTCCAGCGCCAGGTCGTGGGTCTCGTGATACCGTCGGCCCAGGTTGTGCCAATCGAAGTGGTCGCTGAAAGACTCCACGGAGTTACGCAGCACGACCCGGTCACGCCGGCTAAGAGACGCGAACCGGAACAACCGATCGGTCAACTCTTCGGAAGCGCGGTTGAAGTCGCTGTGTCGGCGGGGCACGACGTAGATCCCCTTGGATGCGTGGTCGGGCATGAGTTGCTTGAGGTAAGACCCAAACCCCGACAGGTCGCTGGTCACCGCAGGCACACCCAACGCGATCGACTCCAACGGCGTGTAGCCCCAAGGCTCGTAGTAGCTGGGGAACACACCCAGGTGGCAGCCACGCACAAACTGGTCGTACTCCAGCCCAAATAGCGGGTTGGTTGCCTGCACAAAATCCGGGTGGAAGACGACCTTGACCGGGTCGCTTTCAAGATTGAAAAGATGGCAACCACGCAGCTTATTCAGCACCGGATCATCGGCGTCATCGATCAGGTCGTGCGTGACGATCGACGGAGGAGTGTTGCTCTTCCAGGCGTGGATAGCCCGGCGTAAACGCAGACGCCAGTAATCTTTCATCAGTGAGTTCAGGTCGGGGATCGTCCCGGACGCCACCTCACGGAACAGGCTGTTGCCGACGTCTTCCTTGATCGCATCAGCCGCGGTGCGGAACTCATTGAGCATCGCCCGAGACTGCAGCGCCTTAACGTTGATGCTCTTAAAAGGTGCCTTGGTGATAATGAAACAGACGACCGTAACCGGGCTGGCGGTCTCTTTTAGCCGATGGTTCAGCCGGGCCAACGCCTCGATCGTGACATCCATCCCCTTGTTCAGGTACTCGTACCGCCCAGAGGTGAACATGTACAGTGTGTTGTCCAGGTCGAAGTTGTAGCTGGGGAAGAAGTGCCCAATCGTGAACTCGTGTAGCCGTTGTTTGTAGGTCTCGTGCAGCGTCTGGAACTCGTGGGTCGCGGTGAATCGGCGGATGTTCAGCCCGTTAGGAAGCAGTGAGTCAGGCGTCCGCCCAAGCAGGTGCGTGCATTCCTGGGCCGTGACATCCGAGACCGTCGTGAACACATGCGACCCGTGCGCCGCCGCCTTCTCGATCATGTGTTGAGACTGGACGTTGAAGTTCTTCGCCTCCTGGTCACCATCCAAGAACGGCAGGTGGTCGTAGAACGACGAGTTGCTTGTCGCCAGGTAACGCCCGATCAGCGTCGCGTGGGTCGTAAACACCAGCGAGCCCGGCCAATTCTCTTTACGCAGCATCGGGATCGCCAACCCCGCCTGCCATTCGTGGAAGTGGGCCACCAGTTGTCGGCGTTGCGATTCCTTCTGGCTAAGCATCGTCAGCAGCGCCCGGCACATCTCACCAAACGCCACCGCCTGATTGATATTTTGCTCGTCGCTCGACGGGACGCCGTGGTCGGTCCATATACGGTGCTTGACCTCGCTGACGACTCCGCCGACCGACGAGGTATCCAACAGCACAACGTGTGGCCGGCCGCTGACCAGCCAACGCCCGTAGTGCGCGACGTAGCCCATGTCCTGCAGCCGCTTGACCGCCTGACCCACCGCACCGACCAGCGGCGCAGGCTCAAACTCAACCTCCGCCGTGTCCGGGTTGTAAGGCCCAACCAGGCAGTAACGACTCCCCCACCGGCTGACCATGCTCGGCACCTTCGACCGCAATACCGTGTAAATCCCCCCGACCTGGTTACACACCTCCCAGGCGATCTCCATCAGCAACGGCTCAACACGACGCGCCGCCACAGCCGACGGCTTGTCCGCGGCCGGGGCCTGGGTCGGCGAAGCCGCAGGGGCCGGGGCCTTAGGGACATCCGTTGAACGGGATTTCTTAACGGTTGAAGACCCGGCCTTGGACTTCTTGGCAGGCCGCTTGGTTACCTTGGCCGCTTTAGCTGCCTTGGCGGGGGTCTTCTTGCTTGTCGAACGGGGGGTTGCTTTGGCCATGCTGACGGCGGACCTTCATGGGGCTTCGATGATGCACGGATTGTACGTCTACGCAAGCCTTTGTGCAGCCCCAACCCCTCGCTACCCCGATGCCCCCAGCAACGGCCCCAGAATCGATGCCAACGCCAACACCAGCAACAATCCAAACGCCGCCGCCCGCAATCGCTGCCGTGACATCAACCCCCCGACCCGCATCCCCACCTCCGAACCAATCACCACCAGCGGAGCCAGGCATAGACCCAGCAACATCGGCCACCACATCCCCGCACCAAACTTGTATACCAGCAACACCGCATTGAACGGCGCCAATGTCAAAAACGTCGCCCACAAAAACGCTCGCGCCTTCTTCGCTGGCCAATCATGCGCCATCACCCATAGCACTACCGGCGGACCACCCATCCCCACCAGCCCCGCCGTTAACCCGCTGGCACACCCCGTCAACACCGTCCAACCCCAGCCCACACGCTCCCGGGGCTTCACCTTCATCACCCACTGCAGCACCAGAGCCAACAACAACATCAACCCGATCGCCTGCTTCACACGATCCTGTCCAAACGTCACCAACACACCCAGCAACACGATCCCCACCGGCAACGTCAACACACGCAGATAAAACAACGGCATCGTGTCCCGGATCCGCACATGGTCCCGGTACCGATACAGGTTCCACGCCGTCTGCACCACCACACCCCCAAGCACCACCGAGATCGCCGAAGGCAGGTCTACACCCGCCCAAACCATCAACGGGATAGCAAACATCCCCGCACCAAAACCCACCGCCCCCTGCAACGTGCAGGCAAAAACCAGCGCAACACTCATCTCGATGATCTGAAGTTCCGTCATGAAGCTTCATCCTAACCACAATGACAGCAACACATGCCATCGGGAAAAGAGTAGCAGAATAATTGGCCGCAAATGAATGCGAATCAACGCAAAGCCACCTCTGATAATTCGAATTGCGCCACGAAAAAGCCGCTTGCGGCTTAGCGAAGCAGGGTGAACTCCTCGTGAATGGGTATTTTTAGAGGTGCCCGCAAATAAAAAAGGCCTCTTACATAGATCACACCCCCGACACCCCGCCCCCATTCATGCTCCTCCCCATACGCCAACCCCATCGCACATTCCCCCGTCTCCGCTCGCACCCTTACCCCCTGCCCCTTCTTATCATCCGCGTTCATTTGCGGCTCATTTTCTCTCCCTGTCTTCGCGCCCTTCGCCACTTCCCAGCCAACCTACGCCCCCCCCCGAAATACCCCGGCTCGTTCCCCGGTGTCCATTTGATATTGCACCCCATCGAAGGCTTCTGCTCACCCGATACTGCCTCACCCGCCAGCACCTCATCCAACGCCTTGCGCAGGTCCGCGCCGGTCACCGGCAGGTCATCGCTGGGCCGTGTGTCATCCAACTGCCCCCGGTACACCAGCTTCTTATCCGCATCAAACAGAAAAAAGTCCGGCGTACACGCCGCCGTATACGCCTTCGCCACCGCTTGCGTCTCGTCAAACAGATACGGGAACATATACCCCCGCGCCGCCTTCTCCTCCTTCATCTTCGCCGGGTTGTCCGCCGGGTGCGTCTTAATATCATTCGCACCGATCGCCACCACCGCTACACCCCTGCCCTGATAGTCCCTGCCGATCTTCGCCAACTCATCCGCAACATACACCACGAACGGGCAATGGTTACAAATAAACATCACCAGCAACGCTTTAGCGTCCTTGAAGTCATCGAGCGACACCGTGTTCCCATCCGTATCAGGCAGCGAAAAATCCGGGGCATACGAACCGAGTTTCAACATCGTGGATGGGGTGAGGACCATAACTATTTCCCTTGCGTGTGGGTCAATGCCAATCGGTGCCTTGATGATATCCCAGCCAGCCCGCGGCGTCGGCCAACTACTGAAAAACGTTCCTGGCATAAGGCAACAGATCGTCGTCTTCGTTGGACTTAGCCGCCTCAAGCACGCGGCCGCAAACCACGTCGTCGTGCCGATAGATACCCAAGGCATCCACCGCATCACACGCATCGTCGTATCGGCCCTGTTCGATTTTGGCGACCAGATACGCCGTCGCGGTGTCCTGCCGAAGCATCGCCATCGCCAGCAGCAGGGTCTTGCGTTGGTCGCGGTCTTTAGATTGATTCAACCAGTGCATAAGCTTGTCGAAACCTTCAGGGAGCCGTGACTGACCCAGTGCAAGCACCGCCGACTCTACTAACGCTGGGTCCGGGCCATTGAATACCTTGTCGACAAATTCAAGCGATGGCCCAGCGTCCAACCGAAGCATCGCAAACAAGCACTCGGTCAGCACATTGGGGTCTTCATCCCCCACGCGCACGCGCATCCGCAGCAAAGGCACGCCGTCCGCCGCACCCCGAAACGCCAGCGTCCGCGCCGCATCAGCACGCACCGACGGTATCGGGTCTGCCAACAAATCTGCCAACACCAGCAGACTATGCGGATGGTTCATCCTGACCAGCCCGACCGCCGACGCGTTGCGCAGCACCCCAGCCGTATCGACCCGCCCGCCATACACCGGCTCCATCTGCACGTGCGCCACACCCCGCAGAAACACACGGTCTTCCCCCGCGTTCATATTCTGCAAAGCATCCACCACCGCCGTCTTCGCCCGGCAGCCCTTATCCGCTTCGTACCCCGTATCGATCAGCCGATTAAACGCCGACACCATCGCATCAGACAACTCGCGCAACTCAAACTCCCCGGTAAGCTCCGCCGCCCGTGCCACGATAAAACTATTCTTCAGCCCCAACGCGTGCCGAAGAGACACCGCCGTCGCTTCCGCATCCGGCTGAGCACGCAACGCGTCGATTTCAGCCAGCCGGTCTTCGAGAGAGGGTCGCTTTGCCATGAGGCACATTCTAATCGGACGAATTGATTATTGGTGGATAGGGATGATCGGCCCCGCCCACTCCAAGCCATACGGCAGACCGTTTGCCGCGAACTCGATATGGATCACGCGCCGGTGTATGGGTGAAACACAAGGCGATGAAGCGTGCAGAAGCATTGGCCGCATCAGCACCGCCCCGCCGGACTTCACAACACACGCCACTTCGCCATGTGTATCCAATTGACTACGGGCATCACCGGGTGTCAGACGACCAAGTTTGTGACTACCCGGGATTACCCGCAATGGCCCATTGTCTTTGGTGCAATCGTCAAGGTGAATACGGACAGTCAGCATGCCTTCAAGGACCGATGCCGGTGGTTCGACGTGTGGCACGCCTTCTTTTACCGACCACGGGCCAAAACCCGGCGTGTCGATGCGGTGTTTAACTGCGACCGTCTGATCCTGATGCCAGGGAACTTTCCAATTCGCCCCCGGAAGTTTATCGAAATAGATGGCGCGGACCGCAAACGCTTTGGCACCGAGCACTGGTTTCACCAGGCTTCGGACTTCGGGCCAGGACACGACCGATATTATTGACGGCAAGACATCAAACAGATTGCGGATCGCATAAACATTACGGTCTGATTGCTCGAACCGAGACCGGCATTCCGGTTCGAGAATCTGGATCAGCGTGTTGATTCTCTGGCTATCTAACAATCCCGATTCGACAGCGTAACCATCTTCATCGAATGTGCCGCGTGGAGCAGACGCCACAGATATGTCGGTATATTGTCTGCACATAACGCGTCCTACGAATGAATCATCCGCCCCTCTGCCCCCAGCGCAGCTTCCATCACCGCTTCACTCAGGGTCGGGTGCGCGTGCATGGTGGCGGTGATCTCGGCACCGGTGGCTTCCAGGCGTCTGGCTAAGCCCATCTCGGCGATGAGTTCGGTGACGTTTTCGCCGATCATGTGGGCGCCCAGGATCTCGCCGTGTTTCTTGTCGGTGATGATCTTGGTGAAGCCCTGGGTCTGGCCCAGAGCTTGGGCCTTGCCGGAGGCGGCGAAGGGGAACTTGCCGACGGAGTAGCTAAGGCCCCTATCTTTGCAGGCCTCTTCGGTCAGGCCGATGGACGCGACCTGTGGGTGGCAGTACGTGCAGCCGGGGACCGAGTCGTAGTCGATCGGCGTGGCGTGGTGACCGGCCAGCAACTCGACGCAGACAATCGCCTCCTCCGATGCCACATGCGCAAGCCACGGCGGGCCGATCACATCACCCACCGCGTAGATCCCCGGGATGTTCGTGCCGTAGGTGTGTTTCTCCACCTTGATGTGGTCTTTGAATAGCGACAACCCAAGCGAGCCATCAAACAACCCGTCGTACCGACCCTTCACCCCGATGGCGACCAAGACCTTGTCGGCCTCAATCGTCTGGGTCTTGGATTCGTTGTTCGTCGGTGCGACCACCGCTTTGATCCCGGCCGAGGTCTTTTCAATCGACAGCGTCTTGTGCCCGGTAAGCGTCTTGATGCCCTGCTTCTTAAACGCCTTGGCGATCTCCTTGGAGACTTCGCCATCCTCGATGGGCATCAGCCGATCGAGCATCTCAATCACGGTGACCTCGGTGCCAAAGGCGTTGTAGAAGTAGGCGAACTCCATCCCGATCGCGCCGGACCCAACGATCAACAGCTTCTTAGGCTGCTCGGCCATCGTCATCGCTTCCTTGGCGGCGATGATCTTGTCACCATCAAACGGCGCACCGGGCATCTCACGGGGATAAGCACCGGTGGCAATCAAAATATTTTTAGCGTTGAGCGTGTGTGTCGGCTTGCCCTTGCGTCCCACATCGTCCTTATCAAAGACCTGCACCGAGCCAGCGGTAGGGATAAAGGCGTGGCCCTCAAAGTGGGTGATCTTGTTCTTCTTAAATAGGAAGTGAACCCCCTTGTTCAACTGCCCCGCCACACCGCGGGATCGCTGAATCACCTTCCCCCAGTTGTGGCGGATGTTATCGGCCTGGATGCCCCAGTCCTGGGCCTCGTGCTTGAGGTGGCTATAAAACTCCGCCCCGGCGAGCAGGGCCTTGGTCGGGATGCAGCCCCAGTTCAGGCAGACGCCCCCGAGTTTGTCACGCTCGACACAGGCGACTTTCAGCCCAAGCTGCGCCGCACGGATCGCACCGACGTAGCCGCCTGGGCCGCCGCCGATGACAACAAGATCAAAGCTCGTACCCTCGGGCATCGTGTATTTTCCTTGGTCGTTTAATTGCTGGCTGCCGCCATTTGGACGGGGCATTGTAGCCGATGCCCCGGCGGGTTGCCGGGCCTGTCGCTACGGCCTGGGGCTATCACAGACGGGACAAATCGATTCTAATAGTCTCCTGGGGATCGTAGTCGGGAAAAATCAGACCACGAGCAAAGGAACACATCATGAACCAGAATGAAAAAAAGTCGTCCCGCGGTTGCGGCAAGATAGCGCTAGGCTGCGGGATCGCCACGCTGGTTATTATCATCCTGGTAGTGATAGGCGGGTGGTTCGTCGCCAGGAACGCCCGGTCGTGGGCCTCCTCCGGGTTCGCCGCGATCATCAACCAGGCGGTCGAGCAGTCCACCCTCCCCGATGACCAGAAGCAGGCGATCACCGCCCGGGTCGACCAGGTCAAGCAGGACTTCGCCGACGGCAAGATCACACTCGAGCAGATCGGCTCCGCGATGGAAGCAGTCAACATCGAAGGCCTGATCGTCGCGGGGATGGCACAAAACGTCGGGGCTTCGATGGTTGAATCGTCTTCACTCAGCGACGACGACAAGGCCGACGCCAAGCAGGCTCTCAATCGCCTCGCCCACGGCGTACTCGACGGGCAGATCAACCAGTCCCAGGCCAAACAAGCCCTGGACCCGATCCTGGTCAACTCCGGTTCTGCGGACTGGCAATTCAAGCCCAGCCCCACCGAATCCGACCTATTGAAAGTCACGGATAATGCCGCCGCTTTGGCGGACCAGGCCGGTGTGTCGGAAGAGGCCGAAGAAATCGATTTCGCCCAACGGGTCGGTGAAGCATTCGACCAGGCACTCGGGCAGCCGTAAACAAGGGATGGATATGCCGCAAGTCAAAGCCGTTGTCAGTGTCGTGGGCAAGGATCAGAAGGCGGTCGTCGCCAAGTTCGCCACCCACCTCGCCGAGTTGGGCGTGAACATCTTGGACATCGAGCAGCAGGTCACCCGTGGTCGGTTCATCATGGACATGCTGGTGGACCTGTCTGATATGGGCGCGAGTCTGGATGAACTCATCACCGGCCTACTGGACCTGGGCAAGCAGATCGACATGCAGGTCCGCATCGCGCTGCACGACCAAGGCAAACCCAAGCGAGTCGCGGTATTGGTCAGCAAAGAATCGCACTGCCTCGAACGGATCATCGAAGACTTCCAGGCCAAGCGTTACCGCGGCGAACTGGTGTGTGTGCTGGGCAACCACCCCGACCTCGAACCGATAGCCAAAGCCGCCGGCCTGCCGTTCGCACACACCACGGCAAAAGACAACAAGCCCGCCCACTTCAAGTGGATGATGGAACAACTCCAACAATACAAGCCCGACCTGGTTGTACTCGCTCGCTACATGCAGATCGTCCCGCCGCAGATGGTCAAGGCCTACCGCCACAAGATCATCAACATCCACCCCTCGCTTCTTCCCTACTTCCCCGGTGCAAAGCCCTATCACCAGGCCTGGGAAAAGGGTGTCCGCGTCACCGGCTGCACCGCCCACTTTGTCACCGAGGACCTGGACGAAGGCCCCATCGTCTTACAGGACGTCTTCCACATCGAAGTCGGCAAAGACACCGCGGCGGACGTCCGCACCAAAGGCCAGCAACTCGAAGGCCGGGTGCTGTCCGATGCCGTCAAGATGTACCTGGACGAAAAACTCCTGGTCGTCGATGACAAGGTCGTCTTCCGCCCGGGCCTAAGCACACTGCTCGATCACGAAGACTAACCCAGTCGCTATCCCGGGCCGATGTGCGGTGTCGCGCCCGGTGTCTATCCCCCTCAGCAATAGCCCCACTAAAACATCTCGATGGGACTTTCTGGCACTAAGGTTCGCAGAGAATACGCCTATTTTCCCCTCTTTACCCGGAAGCAAGAAGATTCCGCGTGTATTACGACTACAAAGTATTTATACTGGGCTCAAATTGCCCGGCGATGGAGCCGAGCGAAGATCAGATGGGACCGCATCGTAGCCATTTTGGACAAGGCTTCGTCTCCTCCTCTGAAAGGAAGTCTCAATGAAAACTTTATTAGCCGCAGTGCTCGTTGTCACCGTCATTGCACCGTATGTGGTTTACGGACAGGAGGATCCGGCCCCGAGTGTCGGCCTGCACATGGCGGCCCTTCAGGGGGATGTGGATGCCGTGCGCCAACACATCGAGATAGGCTCGGACCTGAATCAATTGGATGCCTACGGGTCCAGTCCCCTGGCGATCGCAACCGTGTTTGGCAAGACCGAGGCGGCGATTGCGTTGATCCAGGGCGGGGCCGATCTGGGGATCAGAAACAGCCAGGGCGCCACGCCGCTTCACAACGCCGCGTTCCTTTGCCGTACCCAGATCGTTCAGGCCTTGTTGGACAACGGCGCGGACAGGTATCTCAGAGACAACTTTGCGAACACCCCATCGGATGCTGTGGCGGCGCCTTTCGATGATGTCAAAGGTATCTACGACACACTCGCGCAGGCGCTTGGGCCGATGGGTTTGCAGTTGGACTACGAACAAATCAAGACGACGCGCCCCAAGATCGTTCAGATGCTTCGGCCATCACCGGAAGCACTCCAAGCGGTTGAATATGCGCCGATTGAACGCGATGACTGGCCGGTGTCGACGCCCGAGGCGCAGGGGCTGGACCCGCAGATTGTGGCGGAGCTTTATCACGACGCGGCACACATGCCCAAGCTCTACAGCCTATTGGTTATCAAGAACGACAAGCTGATCGGGGAGAAGTATTTCAATGACGGGTCGCTTCAGCAGAAGGCCCGGGTGCAATCGGTGACCAAGAGCTACACCTCCGCGCTGACGGGGATCGCGATTAAACAGGGGCTTCTCTCCAGCGTGGATCAGACGATGGTCGAATTCTTCCCCGAGGTGGCCGAAAAGATTACGGATCCCAGGAAGCAGCAGATCACGATCCGAGACCTGCTGCAGATGCGGGCCGGGTATCCCTGGGAGGAGATCGACCCCGCCCATTGGACCCGTATTTTGACGGGCGAGTACGTCGAGGACATCGAGATCATCCCCCTGATTGGCGATCCGGGGACGCAGTTCAATTACAGCAACCTGTCATCCAACTGGCTGGGGATCATCCTGGCCCGGGTGAGCGGAACCAACCTCAAGTCCTTCGCGCAGGAAAACCTGTTTACGCCGATCGGCGCGGATCCGGGCGATTGGGGCACGGATGCGCACGGTCATAACAACGGCTGCGGGGATCTGCACATGACCGCCCGTGATATGGCCAGGTTCGGTTCGCTGTATCTGAACGAAGGCAAGTTCCAAGGCAAGCAGATCATCCCGGCCGACTGGGTCCAAGCGTCGCTGGAAAACTACTCGCCGGACGCCTGGGTCACCAGGGATAAAGTGAACCATACCGGCCCCTACTTCCGCGAACTGGGCTACGGCTATCAGTTCTGGTCCGCCAGCGTCGGCGATCACCGGTTCGACCTCGCCTGTGGGCACGGCGGACAACTGATCATCCTATTGGATGAGCTGGACATGATGATTGTCACGACGACGGACCCGTTCTACCTGCAGCACAACGACGAGGCGTGGATGCACGAAAAGTCAACCGTCAACCTGGTGGGCAAGTTTATTAAGGCGTTGCCCAAGGAGTGACGGGTCGGGTTGAAAATACGGTCGAAATAGTTTCCACGAACCAATAGGTGATATCCGTCAGCGCACAGGGCGTCGGTGGCTTGATGTCATAACCGCTAGCCATCACCGGTGCTTTCCCGGTCTTCCCCGATCGACTCACAGGTATACCGCATCACGCTCGCATCCTCCGGCCAGGCGTCCGGGTGCAGGCCGGCCTTGACCTTCAACTGATTCAAAAACTGGCTCGGCTCCGGCAGCGTCTGCCACACCGCCGGCAGAAACGTGCCCCGGCAGCGCCCCGACTCCAAAACCAACCCATCCACGCCCGGCCGTAACTGGCGCAACAAATCGTCCTCGCTGTGGAAGATCATCGGGATCGGCGAAGACAACACCGAAATATGCACATCGATCCGCGCAAACTCGGTTTCACTCAGCGGATCAAACCGCGGGTCTTCAAACGCCGCCGCGTAGGCGTTGTTCGCAACACTGCAAATCAACGGCCCGGTTGGCTCCATCCGACCGATGCAGCCACGGAGTTGGCCCTCGATTTTCAACGTAACGAATGTCGCACCGGGTTGAGCCAAGACCCCGTCAAACCCCGTTGGGTCTACCGCCATAGATTCCCGGTGCGCCAGGCCGTGGGCGATCGAGGCGCGGGCAACCTCGATCAGTGTGACACGCTCGCGTTCTGATATCGGTGGGTGAGTCATACGCTTCTCAACGGATAATAAACGCGCCATACCCCACGACACTATCGCGGGGCCCAGCCGTGTCACCAGAGTTCCGTAGGTCTACCTCGCGGACATCCAACCCACGCCCTAAAGCGCACCGCAGCAACGCCCGTACACAGGTATGCCCACACGCCCGGTCGGGTGTAATAAACTCGGTCCGGCAACCAACGATCGCATCCGCGGTCTCACGATCCAACGCAGCCGCAGTTGCATAGTCGTTAAAGTGTGACAGATCGCTGGAGATAACGATGAGTGTTTCATCATCATCAAAGAACGGGTCCAGCATCTCGGCAACCACATCGTCGTCGACATCCCCAAACAACAGCGGGATAAAGCTAAACCCCACACAGCCGGGCTCATCTGCGTTACCGATCGCGTGGATCAGCAAAGGCAGGTGGACCTCCAGCCCATGTTCTGGCGCATGAGCCAGGTCGTGGATATGCACACCCGAAATCTGTGTGAGTTCTCGTGTGGCATCGACATCAACCGGGACCGCGCCCAAAGGCGTATCAAACGCCGCCGCCGAGCTGCCCGCCAAACCCGCAAACGCCACACGGTGTGACGGCCCGACCAACACGACACGTTTAACTTTCCCACGCAATGGTTCAACAAAGGCGTACGCCGACGCAGCAACCGCAGCGCTATACAGGTACCCCGCGTGGGGCGCGATGATCGCCCTGGTCGGCGGGTCGTTCTGTTGTGCAGCCTGACGCAGCGACGGGTCAACACCATCCATGTAGGTGCGCACCTCACGCCCAAGCGTGCCGGCATCTGCAGCATAGAACGTGCCCGCAACCGCGGGGGGTCGGATATGCACCGGGCTGTCGCTCGCTCGCCGCGTCGACATGGAAGCCTTTCTTAAAAGGCAGGGTCGATCTACTCGTTATTCTAGGGCACCGATCCCCGGGGTAAAGCCTTGGGTTGCTTCGACGGCATGTTTCGACGGATTTTGCGGGGGAAAAATACGATTCCTACTTTGACTTCGCGCCAACAGTATGACCACATATAGGTTATCTGTGGTTATGGTTTTCAAACGGACAGTGCGGGCTCTTGGGGGTCCCCAGCGGGGTTAGGTTACAAACCACGCCGGCTGAAAGTGGAGTCCGTATTACCGCTTGGATGCGCCTTTGCTGACGTACAATCGTTTGTCCGCCGTGCGCATCAGGGACTTGGCGTCGGGGCTCCGGTCGGCTGCCAGAGAGGCGATCCCGTAAGACAGGCCCAGCATCCGGGTGTTGGGGAACATGGTGTAGGCCTGCCGGGTAAAGAGCTTGCGGATCATCCCGGCAACCTCATGGGCCCGTTGGCTGTCGGTGCCGGGCATGATAAGCAGGAACTCGTCCCCGCCCAGGCGGATCGTCAAGTCGTCGTGTCGGCTGGTCGCACGGATCAGGCCCGCCAGGAAGACCAGCAGGTGGTCGCCCGCCTCGTGACCCAACTCATCGTTGACCTGCTTGAAGTTGTCCAGGTCCAGCATGACACAAACCAGATCGGTCCCCGACGCTTTAGCGGAGTCAAACAACGGCCCAAGGTTCTCTTCCAGGAAGCGCCGGTTGCCCAGGTCGGTCAGGGCGTCGCGCATGACAAGCCGGCTAAGCTCCTGGGTCGCGCGCCGGGTGGCGGTCACGACGCGCTGGTCAAGCGTGCTCCTCAACGACCGGGCCTGCATGTGGCTGCGCGCCGCGGCGATGCCCATCGTGTGCAAGGCCTTGGCGATCCGGCCTATCTCGTCGTCTTGGCCGACCGGCAGTTGACGCAACGCACTGGTCAGACCGGTACGCGAAACCCGCTCGGCCTGACGCGCCAGCTTGCTAAGCGGGTGGCACACCCACCACCCCGACACCCACCACAACAGGCCCACGACCACCACTATGACCGCCGACAGTTTCCAGAACACGCTGTCAAAGCGTTCGGCATAAACCCCAATCCCAAAACCACCCACACACGCCACCGTCACCAGCAACCCAACCTTGTGCTGCAACGGCGGGTCGCGCCGGACCGGGTCAGGCTTAGAACGTGAAGCAGCCTTGTCGGCCGGGGCCGAGGATCCGCGCAGCGATTCTGTTTGTGTAGTAGAAGACACCTCAAGAAGATCGACCCAATCCCCCATGGTCTTCGCACGGCAAGCGTTTTTAAACCTAAAAAACAGGGTAAAATCAGGATCGGAGCCGATGGCCGGGTAAGACATCCAGACACGCCGCCCAGTTGTGACGGTTGTAACAACGGTGCCGGATATCCGGGCCTTCACCGCGTTCAGACTCGGCGTAACGCCGGGGTAAGGTTGTTCTTTAGTTGAGCCTTATGGCCACCTCTAATAATTGAAATCCCTCCGCAAAAAAGCCGCTTGCGGCTTAACGGGCCCCCATGGATGACTTGTGTGTGGGTATTTTTAGAGGTGCCCTTGTATTTATCCGCCCGCCTCACCCTTGAGCAAACGGCGGCTTGGTCACGTCGGCAGCCAGGTCGATATGTTCGATCGTCGTCGCCCGTTTGGAGTTGGTGTCGATGTCGATCACCACGCCCTGCACACGCGGGTTGCCCTCCGCCACATCAAACGGGAACGGCATGTTCGTGGTCATGTGTGCAACCACCCGGTCGGCACGCCGACCTAATACCGAGTCGTGCGGGCCGGTCATCCCAAGGTCGCTGATGTATGCCGTACCCCCGGGCCCAACACTTAGCGTGCCCGTGCCATCAACCTGGGCCGGGAGGATGCGTGCATCCGCGGTCGGCGTGTGCGTGTGTGTGCCGACCACCGCCGCCACTCGGCCGTTCAGGTGCCAGCCCATCGCGATCTTCTCACTGGTCGCCTCAGCATGAACCTCCACGATCACAATCGGGTCACGCTCGGGCAACTCGTCAAGTATCCCATCCACCGTAGCGAACGGGTCGTTGGCCGGCATGTTCATGAAGATACGCCCCAGCACGGTCAGGATGTACACCCCCGGCACCCCGGTTCCGTCCTGCTCCCCCGGCTTCTCCTGCCCATCCTCGGACCTGGGCTTCACACACATCCACCGCTTGCCCGAAGCCCCGGCGGACAGGTTCGCTGGGCGGATGATATTGGACTCGGTCTGGAGGGTCTGAACGATCTGTTTTTTCTTAAAAACGTGGTCGCCCAGCGTGATCGCGTCGATGCCCCGGGCGCACAGCTTCTTGTAGATCTCCGGGGTCAGACCGGTCCCGTTGGCAGAGTTCTCGGCATTGGCGATCACCAGGTCCGGCTCCCAACGCTCGCGGATAACAGGAACTAATTGAGACACCGCCTTGCAGCCGGGGCCGCCGACAATGTCGCCGAGGAATACGATTCGTAAGCTCATAACGCCGAGAATAATGCCTCGACGGGCCCAGGTCGAACCAGACCCACCCCCGGCAACCCCCGACATTGACCCGTTACCCCTGTGGGCCGATACTGGCACCCACGATGCGTTGCCCCTACTGCCACGACAACGACGACAAGGTCATCGACTCACGCTCCAGCGACGGCGGCAAGGCCATCCGCCGACGCCGGCAGTGCAACGCCTGCAACAAACGATTCACGACCTACGAACACATCGAGCGCCAATCCCGGCTAAACGTCGTCAAACGCGACGGGGCCCGCGTCCCCTACGACCGCGAGAAACTGGCTTCGGGCATCCAGAAAGCCTGCTACAAAAGGCCGATCCCCGCCGAGGAAGTCGAGCTTCTCGTCGACTCCGTGGAAGAGGGCCTGTTCCGCCTGGGCGAGCGGGAGATCCCCTCTATCGACATCGGTCGGCGGGTGGCTGAGCAACTTAAACAGCTCGACCAGATCGCCTACATCCGCTTCGCCAGCGTCTACATGCAGGTCCGCAACATCGACGATCTGCTCGAAGAGGTTAAAGATGTCAAGGAATCTCACCCGCCACCGCCGCCCAAGGACCAGGGGAATCTGTTCTAAGGAAGACCCAGGCGTTGGATCAACGGGCCAGGTTTGCCCAACGCGGGAAAGTGTATCGTGGATGAATGCGAGTACGGATCAAAACGCATGTGAGCCGGAGCCTAGCCCCCATTCCCGTTTCCGCGCCGCAGCAGACGCAGCATCGGCTTAGGTCGATCCTTGCCCGATAGCACCCGACTTAGCACCAGAGCAGCGAACGACAGCGCCACCGCCACACAGACCAGCCCCACGGTCTGGGCTTCGGCACCGGGTTCATTTAGTGACGAATAGATCGCCAACGGCAGCGTCCGGGTCTGGCCTCGGATGTTGCCGGCGATGATGATGGTTGCGCCGAACTCGCCGAGCGCCCGCGCAAACGCCAACGCGCAACCGGCCGCTAAACCCTGCCAGGCCAGGGGCAACGTGATCTTCCAGAAGACGGTCCAGCGGGAGGCCCCCTCGGTCTGCGCCGCTTTTTCAATATCCCGATCGACCGCCTGGAACGCCACACGCAGTGTCAAAACAAGAAACGGCATCGCCACCACCGCCTGCGCCAACGCCGCGCCGCGCCAGGTAAACGCGATCGACAAACCCATCGCATCCAGTGCAGGTCCAAGCCAGCCGCGGCGGCCCAGCATCACCAGCAGCAGATACCCCGTGACCACCGGGGGGACGACCACGGGGAGCATGACCGCCATCTCGACCAAGGCTTTGCCGACGAACGACCGCCGGGCCAGAAGCAACGCGATCATCACCGCTGGGACCAGGCAGATGAGTACCGCTGCCGTTGCACACAGCAACGACAGGCCTACCGCTTGGATGACCGGGCCCAGTTCCATGGATAAAGGGTAGCACGAAGAGGGAATTAGGTATGGTTGATGTGGTTGTGTGGCATGTGGGGAGACGTGCGGGGCCGTTGGTCCGCGGTGATGAAAGAGGGTTTCGTATCCGTTATCAACGTGTCAGGGATCGACAAATCCCGCTGTCTGAAAAGCGAGTTGTGCCTGGGTGCTTTTTAGCCAATCAAGGACACGCAGCGCCTGTTCGCGGTTGGGTGCATCGGTTAGGACCGCGGCGGGGTAGCGGATCGTGTCGTGGTGAGTGGGATCGATGGTCAGCAGCACTTTGATTTCATCAGACCCTTGGGTATCGCTGGTGTAGACCAGGCCGACGGGGCACTGGCCGGTTAAGACGAATGCCAGGGCGGCGCGCACGTTGGGAGCCTCGGCCAGGTTAAGCTCGCTCCCAGAATCTAAGCCGTGGGATTCAAAGGCCTGCATCGCGTAACGGCCGGCGGGGACGTAGGCGGGGTCGCCGACGGCGATGGGTTGGTAGCGATCCTGTGACATGTCTTTCAACGATTCGGGGTGCAGCGTTGAATCGGTCAGCGCAACCAGGACCAGGCGGTTGCCCGCGAGGTCGGCCCGTGTGGTGGTGTCGATCAGCCCTTGCTTAGAAAGTTGATCCATCCACGCGGTGTCGGCACTGATGAATAGGTCCGCTTGGCCGCCGCGCGTGATCTGTTGGGCTAGGATCCCGCTGCCCCCGGAGTTGACGGTGATCGTGATACCCAGGTCTTGCTCGATCGCTTCGCTTAGGTCTTCGATCACATGGGCGATGCTCGCGGCGGCATTGATACGGACTGCCGACGTGGCCGAACCCGTGGGGTTGTCGCAACCCCCGATCAGAGCCAGAGCCCCGACCAGGCCCACAACCTGACACCGGCGAAAACTATCCTTTAATCGCTTGATAAAATGGCGGCTCACAACCCCGAAGCAGGGCGTATAAACCCCCTTTTTTAGAGGTTTTGTGGAAAAGATTTTCCTTGGAATCGGTGGCATTGGAAGGTATAATAGGTGTTGACAAGGGTTTAGTCTCTCGCTGGCATATTCCTATCTGCCGCCGGCTGAAGAGTTCTGACAGGCACGCCTAAGGGCACTACGACAAATCGAAAGGGAACTGCATGGCCACAGTCCAAGACGTGTTGAAACAAAAAGGTTCACAGGTCCTCTCCATCGGCGCCAAGGCCAGTGTTCTTGATGCGGCACTTCTGATGAACGAGCACCGCATCGGCGGGTTGGTTGTTTTGCGCAGCGCGAAGGTCGAGGGGATCATCACCGAGCGCGATGTGCTTCGCCGAGTGGTTGCCAAACGGGCGGACCCGGCTGACATCATGGTCAAGGACGTGATGACCAAGGACGTCGTCTGTTGCAAGCGGACCGCAACGATCGAAGAGGCCCGGTCTATCTTCAAGACTAAGCGTATCCGCCACCTGCCGGTGGTTGATGAACAGGGCCGTCTCGATGGGCTGATTTCGATCGGTGACATCAACGGCTGGAAACTCGACGGGCAGGAAAAGACGATCCATTACCTCAAGGAATACCTGTACGGGTAGATGTTGGGGCATCACGCGCAGTCGCACCGTGCCTACGAGATGCCGTAGGGGGAGGGTGTCCACCGGTTGCGCGATATAGTTCGTATTTCGATAAGAAGCGCGACAAGTCGTGGCGATTCGTGTATCAGGTCATTTCTTTGTTTTGCTCTGCGTCTTTGAGCCTCTGTGGTTAAATCTTCTTGTTGTTCAAGTCATCAATCCTAAATCACAAACCTATAAGCCTCACGCTTTTCCGGCGGTAACGGCAGGCGCGGGGTCAGCGGGACCGGGTCGAGCCCGCGTCCTGTGATCCGTCATCTAGCCGGGACGGTCCGCTACCAAGGCCCCCGCCCCCGGAAGTTTTTGAATTTTCATTCGGTGCGCTTCTGGGGTGACGGTTTCCGCCGCGGTCCCACCACCGGGAGGCGGTGGGGTTTTGGGGAAATTGGGGGCAGCCCTCGAGTCCCGGTCCTTTTAATCTTTGGATACTCAGGGTAGCTGTCGATCGTCGTCGTGAGGTTGTCGGCAGACGCGATTCAAAATTAAATCACGCCTCCACTCTTGGATGATGTGTCACGTTTGTGCGCACAAAAGCGGCATTGTGTGTTGGTGTAAATGGTGTAAGTGATGGGTGGCGAGCGGGGTAAAAAAATAGTTGGTTTACGATATTTTTGATGGGAGAGCCGGTCAGGTTGTGCGCGCAAGAGCGGGTGTTGATCGTATCCAATATCGAGAATTAGAGTTCTACTTTAGTAGATATGTGTGGATAGCAAGTGAAACAAATTTGCCGCTAGTAGCAATAATCCCATGCCAATGTGGACCCGCATCGGGAGGCGGTAATATCTCGTACATACCAATAGCAATATCAGGATTGTCCAAGCTATTACGGAAATGGTTATTTCCGACCATATCTCCTGTCTTGGAATCAGCCCGGCATCAAAGGCCAATCCGATAGGGATAGAAGCGGTTAATTCAACAGCATTGCGGAATCGTAAAGGAAGTTCCAGACCCCCATAGGGCTGTTTAACGACAAGAAAAATCGCAATCAGCAAGGTGGGAAATACATAGGCGATAACCACCTTTAATCTTTTATGCTGTGCTGGTGTGTGATGAGTGTGAGATGCCGAGTTCATTTGCTTATGGTTTGCTTTTTGAACGGTAAGTAGAAACCCGAGTTTGCTTCACATGCCGGGGTTGGCGTGGGGGTTACGGCGTAGTTTGTTTTTGACTTCGTCTTTGAGTTTTTGGATGACGGAGTCTTTGTCGGTGTTTGCGATGATGCTGGCGACGACGGCTTTGGGGCTTTTGCCTCCCCAGGATGCGCCGTGTTCGAGATAATATTTGGCGGCTTGACCGACGATGTATGAGCCGTAGCCCGCGGCGGCGCCCTGGACGGGAGCGGTGATGAGTGTGCCGGTGCCTGCGGTGAGGCCTTTAAGTAGGCCGGCACCCAGGTGAGTGGCGACTTGAGAGAGGGTGACCCAGCCTGCGGCCATGACGACGGCTTTGATGAGGCTTGCGGCGTTGCGTTTACTGAGTTTGATGTCGTAGACTTTGCCCAGGGCGACGACCTGAGAGGCGTCGACGAGTGTTCCGCCGAAGATATCCAGCAGTGGGACGGGGTTGGCGGCGGTGGCGACGGCTTTGGAGGCGGCGTAGGTCCAGATCAATCGGCTGGAGGTGCGGTCGCGCATTTTTATTTTTACGGATGCGACTTTGTCGGATTTATCCGAGGCGAACATGGCGGCGTTGAGTGCGAGCAGTGCTTTGCCGTCTCGGCCCAGGACATCGAGTATGCGTGCGCGGAGTGCTTCGGTGTCGGGAGCGGGTGCGCGGAGTTCGGTGTGGGTTTTGCCGTCTTCCTCCTCGATGACGTACTCGATTTTACGGGGGTCCGCGGAGGTGAGGACGAGGTCTTGGGGGCCCAACATGTCGGCGAGCCGTTCGTCACGGATGCCGGAGACTAACTCGTCCAGTTCCTGTTGGGAGTAGAGGTCGCGTTTGTTCAGGACGACGATGACGGGGCGGTTCATCTGGATGAGTTGCTGGAGTGATTCGTATTCGGTGAGGTTGAGGTCGGAGTCGGTGACGAAGAGGATGAGGTCGCCGTGGGCCGCGGCGTCTCGTGCGAGTTGGGCGCGGGTGTCCCCTTCGACTTCGTTGATGCCGGGGGTGTCGATGAGTGCGACCTTGGAGTCGGCGAGTCCTGGGATGTGGTAGCCGCACTTGTCCCAGGCGACCAGCCAGCTCTCACGGGTCCAGCCGCCTTCGGCGCTGACGCTTGCCGCTTCTTCGCCGATGAGTGCGTTAATCATGGCGGATTTGCCGGTGCTGATTTCACCGAAGACGACGATATCGACCCGTCCGTCGCGGAGTTTTTTGAGCATCTGCCTGAGTTGGATGGCGTCACGGGACAGCTCGGCGCGTTCGTCGACGGTGCATCGGCCGACCTCGGTGAGTACGCGCTGCACGGCGTCCATGGCGTCGCGGTACTGGCGGTCGATATCTCTTGGGTCGGTTTCGTTCGGTCCGGTCATTCCTGGTTTCCACCCGATCCTTCGCGTTGAGCCTCGGCCACTCGTGTTAATGCCATATCGGCTATTTCCTTGATTTGGGACACCCGGTCCCACTGTCGTCGTGCCAGGGCGGGGAGGCCGCCTTTGGGCGGTTGCATCTCGTTTTTGAAGTACTCGATGAAGACGCGGCCGATCCACCGGGTGACTAGAGCTTGGGTCAGTCCCTGGACGGCACCGCCGGTGAGCGTGCCGACGCCTGGGACGGTTTTGAGTGCGGAGCCGATCAGGGAGCCGATCAGGGGTGTGACGGCGTGTGAGCCGAGTATCCCGATGAGGTTTTTGCTCATTTCCTTGAGCATTTGTTCGGCTGTTTTGAGGTCGATTTCCTGGTGGTAGACCTTGGCGAGTTCCAGGACCATCTTGGTGGAGATGGTGACGCCTGCGGCGATATCGACCATGGGCATGGGGATGACGGCTGCGACTGCGCCGGCACGCCACATGTAGAGGTGTACGATCTGGTTGGCGCGATTGTCCAGGGCGGCTTGCACCTGTTCGCGGGCGTCGTCGGCAAGAGCGCGGGAGCGTAGCAGGAGGTTGGCCAGGAGCATGTCCCGGCCGTCACGGCCGATCGTGCCGAGCATCCTTCGGGCTAAGGTAGAGATGTCTGGGGGGACGTCGAGCTGTTCTTGTTCTTCGGTGCCGTCGGGGCGGACACGGATGCGTGTCTGGTGGATGGGCTTGGCCTGCACGGAGGTGACGTCACGGGGATCGACCCAGGGGCGGACCTGTTTTCCGATTTGTTTCAGGAGGTCGTCTTTTTGTTGATCGCCGTACCAGTCGGTTTTGTTGAGGCAGACGTGTAGTGGTTTTTTGAGTTCGCCCAGGACTTTGAGGGTTTCGAATTCGCTTTCGCGTAGTGGGCCGTCCAGGACGAGCAGGACGAGGTCGGCGTCGTGTGCGGCTTCCTTGGCGATTTGTGCGTGGGTTTCGTTGTCGATCTCGCCGATGCCTGGGGTATCGACGAGCATGACACGGTCGCCGCCGGTCCAGGCGACTTCGTTGCGTGTGGTGGTGGTGCCGCCTCTGACGTTGGTCCTGAAGACCTCTCGGCCGCACAGTGCGTTCAGTAGTGCGCTCTTGCCGCTGGAGATGGTTCCAAAGGCGATGATCTCAAGGGTCTGGCTGGCGCGCTTGTGTTCGAGCGTGGCGACCTGGGAGTCCAGTTCGCTGCGGTCGGCGCCGGCGAGGTCCAGGTCGTCGGTGACGCGGGCGACTTCGTTGATCTGGCTTTCGATGGCGTCTTCGATCTGGCGCTCGGTCATCTGGGAGGGGTCGAGGATTTGCTGGTCGATGCGTTTTTGTTTTCGGCGGGTGTTGCGAACGAGGATGATGCCGACTTTTAAATAGATCGCTGCGAGGATCAGTATGCCCAGGGAGACGGCGGCGAGGTAGAGGTAGGCGATCAGGGCGGAGTGGGATGCGGCCTTGTCGTAGTACTCGATGATCGTGCCTGGGACGGTGAGCAGGAAATACCCCACGCCCGCGGCCATGACCAGAAGCAGGAAGCCGTTGAAGGTTTGAGAGAGCCGCGGGAACATTTAATAGAAGGTCCGGGGGATGCGCGGGGGGGGTTATGTCACGGGGTATGTTAAGCCGTGGGCCCTTCACCTGCGAACGAAGTGGCCCCACGGTTTCATACGTCCGAGGGCACCCCTTGGGTCTGTGGCGTTTTTGCGATTTTCGAGGTTGGGTCTAAGTGGATTTAGCCCACCGTCGCGGTGCTGAGTGCTTCGATGACCATTGTGCCGACTTCGGTGCATGAGTAGCCGGAGCGGTCGAGTTTTTTGCCGGCGAATTGTGGGGTGACTTTCTGCACGGCTTCGCCGATTTTTTCGCCGCATTTCAGTGCTGCGTTGTCGCCCTTGATCCGGCCGACCTCGCGGAGGAGCAGGCCGATGGAGTCGATGGCGGCGATGGGGTTGGCTTTGTCTTGGCCTGCGATATCCGGTGCGCTGCCGTGGACGGGCTCGAACATGCTCGGTGCGGTGCCATCGGGGTTGAGGTTGCCGCTGGCCGCGACGCCCATGCCACCTGCGATGGCTGCGCCCAGGTCGGTGATGATGTCGCCGAACATGTTGGGGACGACGATGACGTCGTAGATCTCGGGCTTGGTGGCCATGTACATGCAGCAGGCATCGACGTGGTGGTAGACACGTTCGATGTCTTGGTAGTCAGCTTCGCCGACCTCGTTGAAGGTGCGGAACCA
>JAJDCX010000006.1 GCA_029260615.1 Phycisphaeraceae bacterium
CTGTGATCCGTCATCTAGCCGGGACGGTCCGCTACCAAGGCCCCCGCCCCCGGCCCCCGGAAGTTTTCGAATTTTCATTCGATGCGCTTCTGGGGTGACGGTTCCCGCCGCGGTCCCACGGCCGGAGGCCATGGGCTTTTGGGGGAAATTGGGGGCAGCCCTCGAGTCCCGGTCCTTTTAATCTTTGGATGCTCGGGGTAGCTGTCGATCGTCGCCGTGAGGTTGTCGGCAGGCGCCCCCGGTCCCCGGATATTAGTCCAAGGATAAGTTGCGCCTCCACTGTTGGATGACGCGTCAGGTTTGTGCGCACAAAAGTGGTTTAGGGGGTCGGGGAAATGGTTGTAAAAGGTGGGGGTGCCTGGGGTAAAGAAAATTTGTTATTAGGGTGGTTTTTGTTTGGAGAATGGGTCAGATTGTGCGCACAGAGGCGGTTGCAGGCGGTGTAGCGTTCGCCCTATTTTTTCGTTCCACTGCTGTGCGTGAACACACGTGCGGCGAAAGCTAACGCGAGGAGTAGCCATGAGAGCAACAGGTAACCATTAGCGGTGTGGCCAGCATCAATGTACCACTGCTGCCTGACCATAAACTGTTCAATCCGGGTAAGAATCATTTCACGCTCGTAGTATTCGTGTTCGTCGATAGCTTGACGGTCGATGTCGAAGGCTTGGCGATCAATGATGCCATCGCGGACCACCGATGGCATTTCGGGGCGACGAGTGGCTCCCAGATCGGTATAGATCGTGGCTGCAAATGCCGTGATAGATGTAGCAATCAGTAGCCAGGGAAGCAGTTTCCAAAGTCGCATAGCGTCACTGCGTAGGCCAGGCATCAGCGGTATCGGCTCCCGGCCATTGCGGCTTGGGCACGGGGGTTTGATTGTATCGTGGTGGGAGGGGGGTCTAGGGTTGGTCGTAAGACGGGTGGTTGGAGGAGGTGGTGCGGAGAAGCGGGCTTTCAGGGGAAGGCTGCTAGGGCTGTGGAGCATGGGGGCCAGGAGGGCGTGGGCTTGACCTTGGCGGTTGTGGCGTCGATACTTGGGGCTCAAAATGGACCCTTATGGAGCCGTCCCCGGAGCCTCCGGCCCCTCGGGCCCCAGTACCCCTGACCCCGATGGGTCGGCTGGTGTGGTAGCAGGCCCCCCGGACCCCGACCCCCTGCCACGGAGTTACCCGCGTATGAAAATGCCCCCCATGGTTCGAACGCTGCTGGTCTTGATGTTGTTGGTCACCAGTGGCTGTGGCAATTGGTCGCGTAAGCAGAGCCGATCGGGGCTGTTGGTTGAGCCAGCGGATGCGGCGAGGCTGGGGTATGTGGTGAACTGGTCGACGAACCTGGGTGTGCCTAAGCGTCATACGTTGAGTTCAGTGACCCTGCTGGGCGATTTACTATTCACTGTCGAGGCGCCTGGGAACCTGGTGTCGGCTATCTCGGTCCGCAATGGCGAGGTCCTGTGGCGTCGTGTGGTCGGTGCGCCAACGGAAACGGTGTACACGCCTGTGCGTGATGAAGATCGAGCCTATTTTAATAATGACACGACCCTGTTCACGGTCGGTATCGCGCACGGCGAGTTGATCGCGACGGCGGAGTTGGCGCAGGTGGTCGAGACCGGGCCGGTGCTGGCGGGACGTTATGCAATTTTCGGCGGGGTCGAGGGTACGGTGTTCGCTCATGACCTGGATGCGGGGTATGCCAAGTGGTCGTATCGGTTGACCAGCGGGATCGTGGTGTCGCCTGAGGAGTCCCAGCAGAATGTTTTTGTTGCGGATAGTCAGGGCGTGTATGCGGCGTTGCGTGCGGCGGATGGGGAGCTGATTTTCCGTGGCAGGACGTTTGGGCCGGTGTCGGCACGGCCGGCATCGACGCGCAGCGGGATCTATGTCGCTTCTCACGATCAGTCACTGTACGCATTGAACCGTGTGACCGGGTCGGACAAATGGGTCTACCGGACCGCGAGCCAGTTGACCCAGGCCCCCGCGGCGCTGGGCCAAGGGGTGTACCTGCCGGTGTCCGGGTCCGGGCTGGTCGCGTTGGGTGCAACCGATGGCAAGCAGCGGTGGGCTACGGACCTGCAAGCCATGGCGGTGCATGCCCGCGGCGGGAACGTGCTGCTACTTTACCCTGGCGGGCTACGGTGGGTGGATGAGAAGACCGGGCGTGTGGTCGAGGATGTCCAGACCATGCCGCTGCAGAAGATCGTGCCCCTGCCCGACGGCGGGTTGCTTGTCGTATCACCGGGTGGCCGGGTCCACAGGCTGATCGTCAAACGCTGACCGCCCCCGGAAAATTTCCCGTGTAGGCCCAGCAGCCACAACCCACAACACGACTCCATTACATAAGCACACCATGTCAAACCTTGTTCAGATAAAGACGGCCCTGATTTCCGTGAGCGACAAGACCGACCTGATCCCCTTCGCCCGCAAGCTGGTCGGGCACGGCGTGACGATCGTCTCCACCGGCGGGACCGCGCGGACACTTAGCGAAGCGGGCATCGAGGTCACCGCGATCGACAAGGTCACCGGGTTCCCCGAGATGATGGACGGGCGGGTCAAGACGCTGCACCCCAAGGTCCACGGCGGGCTGCTGGCGTTGCGTGACAAACCCGACCACGTCAAGGCGATGACCGACCACGGGATCACCGCGATCGACCTGGTCTGTGTCAACCTCTACCCCTTTGAAAAAACCATCGCCCAGGAAGACGTCACCGACGACCAGGCGATCGAGCAGATCGACATCGGTGGGCCTTCGATGATCCGTAGCGCCTCCAAGAACCATCGCTACGTCACCTGCGTCACCGACCCCTGCCAGTACGACCAGGTCGGCAACGATATCGACACGAATGACGGCTGCACCGGCTTCACACTCCGCCGACGCCTGGCGACCGCGGCCTTCAAACGGACCAGCGAGTACGACCAAGCGATCAACGCATGGTTGACAAACCGGTAGTTACCGCCGGGTTCAACAAGATTATCCAAGGATCGATGCGACCTGCCGATTGAACTGGGCGGCGGCGTGGCTGACCGCGGTTTGCCAATCAGCCTTGGTATCTTTCTCATGTGCGTAGATGACGGATCGGCTGGCGGTGATGATCGCGCCGGTGCCGTCGGGTTTGAAGCAGGCCTTGACATCGTCGGGGCGACCGCCTTGGGCGCCGAAACCGGGGACCAGGAAGAGTTGTCGAGGCATGAGTTCCCGCAAGGTGGCGGCGTCTTGTGGCTTAGTCGCACCGACGACCGCACCCAGGAGGCTGTAGCCGGACTCACCGATGTATTGGGGGTTGCAGACGCCTAGGTCGGCGACGATGTTCGCAACTGCCTGGCTGACCGTGCGTCCGTCGGCTAATGGCAGACTTTGCAGGGCATCACCGCCGGGATTGCTGGTGCGGACCAGGGCGAACAGACCGGCCCCGGCAAGCTGTGCGGCGTCGGTGAAGGGGGATAGGCCGTCGGCCCCGAGGTAGGCGTTGACGGTCAGGGCGTCTGCGGCGTGTTCGCCTGTCAGCATCCCCGCGGCGTAGTGTGCGGAGCTCAAACCGATGTCGCCACGCTTGCCGTCGGCAATCACGATCAGTCCCAGCGATTTGGCAAAAGAAACCACACGCTCGTAGACCGTATAACCCTGGGCTCCGTAGCGCTCGAAACACGCAAGCTGTGGCTTCACTGCGGGGGTGTGTTCCGCAACCGCTTGAAGAACACCCTCACACCAGGCCTCGATCCGTTCGGTTGGTGTGCCGGTTAAGGCCGCAGGCAGGCGTTCGAGCACTGGGTCCAGCCCGACGCACACCGGTGCGCCCTTGTCGGATGCGGCTCTTAATAAACGATCGGCAAAGTGATCGATGGCGGGGCTCCTGTGGTTAGGTCCGGGGATTGTAATCAAATCACTGCCGCCGGTTATACCTGCCCACGTCCAAGCTGTGGGCGGAGCATCCACAGGAACGCGGGGCCTCCGACGATCGCGGTGAAGATGCCGATCGGCATCAGGCCGATACCTAGCCAAAGGTTCAGCGCGGCGCTGGCGGTGTCAGCGGTGATGACCAGTGAAGCGCCCAGCAGGGCCGAACCGATCAGCAGTGGGCCGTGACGGGGGCCCAGCGCCAGGCGTGCGATGTGTGGGCAGACCAAGCCAACAAAGGCGATCGGGCCGGCCAAGACCACCGCACCGGCGGCCAGCAGGCTCGCCACCGCGAACAACACCGCCCGCAGCCGTGGCAGGTTGACCCCCAGGCTCATCGCCTCGGCGTCCGATGTGGTGGCGACATCCATCGCGCGCGAAGCGAAGAGTAGAACGAATAGTCCTAAGAGTGTCACGATACCGATCAGCCAGACGGTCAGGGTTGCGGCGCTGCCGTCGAGGCTGCCCATCATCCAGCGAGCGATGTTGTCGCGGACCCCGCCTGGGCCGACCAGGTAATTCATCATCAGGATCAGTGCGCCGCAGATCGTTGAAAGGACGACGCCGGTGAGCAGCAGGCCCAGCGGGTCGATCACCCCTTTGCGTCGGCCGGCCATGAAGACGATGAGCATGACGGTGGCGGCACCGAGCACCGCCCCGCCGGCGTTTGTGCCGACCGCGACCTCACCTTGCCAAAGGTAATGAAGATACGACTGCACCATGATCCCCGCGCCCGCCCCGGTGGAGAGCCCGAGTATGTAGGGTTCGGCCAAGGGGTTGCGCAACAGGGTCTGCAGCGACACACCGCTGACCGACAGCGCGACGCCGACGATCAAACCGATGAGCATCCGAATGATTCGGTCTTCGATGACAAACGCCGCGTGTTCACCGGTGGGCCAGCCGAGCTCCGCCGAGCCGATGGTGAGCCGTGCAACCACCGCCGCTAATAAGACCAGCGCCATCGCCGACAGCGCCACCGCGACGCGCCGGGCGGGGTTGTGTGGCGTGGGGTTACTCATGGGTTTGCCCGCCGATCACTGCGGGGGTCGCGTTAGGGTCGGCCATCACCTGGTCGATCTGCTCGGCTATTTCAGGGTGGATCGCTTTGGCTATGTCGGCGCAGATACGGGTGATCGAGGTGCTGGGCAGCAGGGCAAGCGGGTCGTTGATGACGTAGACCCGGCCGGTTTGGATCGCGGGGATCGGCAGGTCAGCGAACCATGCGAGCCTGGGATCGTCTTGTTGCAGTTCAGGGGCGTTGGGTTGGAGGAACAACACGACCTGCGGCGAAAGTGTCAGCAGCGATTCTCGGTCGTATTCGGGTGCGGTGACGGTCGCGTCGGCTGCGGCGTTCAGTGCGCCGGCAAAGCCAAGCAACTCGTCATGCACGGTGCCGGGGCCACAGACCATCACCGGGCCGGTCCCGATGACCAGCAGCACGGAGGGTTTATCTAAAGGCGAAGTCAGTGAGCCGATCGCCGCGAGTTGATGCAGCATCCGCATCTTCAACGCCATCGCCGTCTGGGGAACACCCAGCGACTCACCCAGGCTCGGGGCCGTATCCTTGTCAGGCACCTCGTTGTAAAGCACTTGGCCGATGTCCTGGATACTCAACGGGAACGGGAAGGTATGCAGTGCAAATAATCCCTGGTCAGCCAAGTCACGGAGGCGTGCTGGCGGGCCGGCAGGACCGACCATCATCAGGACATGAGTCGGGTTGGTTGACAACAACATCTCGGTGTTGACATCGTTGTAATTTCCGACGATCGGCAGGCCGGGAGGCGCGGCGGTCTCGTACTCGGCCACACCCACGATCGCATCGGATAAACCAAGGTCGACGATCATCTGGCTGAGCGCCGGGGCGACGGTGACCAGCCGTGGGCGGGCGTCGTTGAATTCTTCGGCTATGGGAGGGGACGGCGAATCGTCCGCGCAACCGGCGGTTATGAAAACCAACAGCAACAAACACAGGCACTCTGATACCCGCCTTGCATAGCGCATGGGGGCATCGTAGGACGTTGTATTCATGGGTGCCAATGCGGGTAAATCGCTATAAACCGAGGGTGTCATGACTCGGTCGATTCGGTCGGCTCAGACGCTTGGGCGGGCTTGACGTCCCCGCCCCCGGATGCCCCGGCCCCCCCGAAGGGCTCGACCTTGTCCTGCACCGCGGCGTCGTCGTCGGGGTCGGGCTCGAGATAGACCTCATCAAACTCAACCAGGTCGGCGGAACGGCGAAGCAGCAGGTAGACCCATGTCTGTGCGTTGAAGTAGTAGCTGACGGCGAATGCGGGGAGTACGGCGATCAGGAGCTTGAGCCAAACCATGACCAGCGCGGCGGCGACGGTTCCAAGGCCGTCGAGGTTGTCCCAGTCGGCGTTGGGCAGGAGTTTGCCCCACATGGGGTCGGGCATGATCGCGTCCAGGCGGGTCGTGCCTTCGACGACTTCACTGACCGCGCCGGCGGAGAGGCTGTTCTTTGTGATCCAGATCGTGCTGAAGACCACCAAGCCGATGAGCATGTAGGTCACCGCGCCGTAGACGATCATAACCGCGGTATAGAAGAGATAACGCCAGGGTCGGCCGACGACGTAGTTGAACGCCCGGCTGACGACGTCAAACGCATCGGTGGCTTCTATTGCGATCGCAGGGATCAGCAGGTTCACCCCGAAGGCAAACCCGATCAACAGCATGGCGGCGATGAAGCCGGCTAGTAGCATCAGACCAAAGAGGATCGCACCTACGACGTCCGTGCCGGGGAAGTTGAACAACACCCAGCCGGATACCGCCAGCGCCAATCGGATGACCACTACGATCCCAAGGGGGATCAATGGTGCGATCATGATCTGCACCCAGTAGTCCAGGCCGAAGCGGAGCCCAGCGAATGCGGAGATGTGTTCGCCACGGCAGGCGTCAACCGCCGCGACCCGGCAGATGGCCCCGCCGATGAGCGATGTCAGTGCGAAGGTGTACAGCAGGTAAACCACCATGAAGCCGGGGTGTGTGGCGTAGAGCCAGCCTGGGATGCGGATAACCATGGAAGCGATCGCGCCGATGACGCCGCCGCTGTCTGCCCCCCTGCCGCTGGCCAGGTCGCTGAGCCCGAAGTTCAGTGAGGTGGCCGAGACCACCAGCCGCTCGAACGCGCCGACCTGTTGGTCCAGGAGCGTGTTGAAGATGTAGTCTTTTTCGATCAGAGAACTCGTCGCATCAATCGCGTCGTCCTGGCTGCGCATCGTGGCGAGCCAGGCGTCAAACCCCGGGGCGTCTTTCTGGGCGTAGGCCTGGACCTCCTTGGGGTAGACGTTTGGGCCCCAGGCAAAATCCATCGCGACACCGCCGAGGTATAGCAGCAGGACAAGCATCAGCGACAGTAGCAGACGCCCGGGCTGGATCGCCATACGGAACGCGCTGAAGAGTCTGAGGACCGGCATGGCCGACCGCCAGTTAATCCCATCAAGCTCAATACGGTTTTCTTGCTCGGCCATTTCAAGCTCCGATGCGTGCCCCCGAGAATCCGGTCGGGGCAGCGGTTGGTTTATTCATTGATTGCTGCGGCGCGGTCCATCGAGGTTGATCCGGGGTCCAGGCCCTGCTCGATGGTCTGGATTTTCTGGACCCGTCTTTCGTGTCGGCCGCCCTCGAAGTCGGTGCGTACCCAGGCGGCGACGATCCGCTCGATCACACGGGCCCCCAGCATGTCCGCGGGGATGCACAGGACGTTGGCGTCGTTGTGTCGGCGGGAGACCTCGGCATTCACCTCGTCATGCACCAGCGCGGCGCGGATGCCTTTGACTTTGTTGGCTGCGATCGACATCCCGATGCCCGAGCCGCATACCAGGATGCCCATGTCGGCAACGCCTGTGCTCACCGCTTGAGCAACGGGGTATGCCATGTCGGGGTAGTCACAGGAACGGGTCTTGCAGACACCCATCGGTATCGGGGTGTGGCCGTTGGCGGTCAGTGTTGAGGTGATGGCCAGGATGGCATCGGCGCCGCGGTGGTCGGCTCCCAGTGCGATTTTCATAACGGTAACTCCTCTAACCTGCGGGCCAAACTCTGGCGGATCGCCTCGGCTGTTTCTCGGTACACCTGCTCGCCGGCCCCGATCGGATCGCTGATGTCGGCGTCCGGGTTTACCCGGTGGGTCTTATCCGCGGCGGTGGGCACGAGTTCCAACACTGCCTGACGGTGGCCTGCGGTCATGCAATATATCACGTCCGCGGAATCGACAAGCTCCCGGGTCAGTGCGGTGGATTGATGGCCGCTGATATCGACCCCTTTGGCTGCTACGGCCTGGACCGCTTGGGGGGTTGCGGGCACCCCAGCGGAGGCATATGCACCGGCTGACCCGACCACGATTCCTTCACGGTCCAACCCTTCCAGGTCGACGCCCAGATGCTCGGCGAGCAACTGCCGGGCGATCCCCTGAGCCATCGGTGACCGGCAGGTGTTGCCCGTGCAGACCATCAACAGGTTGTAACGTGTGAGCTTGGTGATATATCGCATATCGTACACCCCCTCACGCTGAACCGCCCAACTCTGCACGCCCCCCCCGCCCCCGGATTTCTCTTCACGGCCGACCTCCCCCGCTGCTTCTGTGGTGATCTTCACGATGGTGGAGGGCTTGGCGTATTGGCAGTGCCCGCCGTCTACGACCAACTCGACCTGGCCTTTAACCGCATCGGCCGCTTGCTGGGCATCCACGGGGGGACGTTCACCCGGGAGGTTGGCGCTGCTGGCGATCACGGCACCACCGCCGGCAGACAACACCGCACGTCCTAAGGGGTGGTCCGGGCAACGCAGGCCCACGACGCCGTGGTGATAAATCCGATTCTCATGCTCGGGGGGCAATCCCAGCCCGGCAAGACACCGCTGGATCACATCGGGCTTGACTTGCACAAGCAACGTGATCGGGCCGGGCATCGCTTTCATGGCAAGCCGTCTGGCGGCCCCGTCGGTCAACTCGGCGAAGCGGTGGATGTCTTTAGGGTCGTGGATGTGAACCGTAAAGGCCCGGGATTCGTCGGACTGTTTGAATTGACGCAGGCGGCGAACACCCTCTTCGCTCAGTGCCGAGGCGGCTACGCCGTAGACTGTTTCAGTGGGGAAGGCGACCAGCCCGCCGGCGCGCAGGACCTGGGCCGCCCGCTGGGCGATCTCTTCGTGCTGTCGGGGGTTGCCCGGCTCTAACGTGGTGGTCTGCATCGGATTAGATTATCGAAGCAGCCACAAATGATTGCAAACTTCCGAACGTGACAGCCGACCGGATCAGCCCTCCGGCTCGACCTGTGTGGCGACGGCTTTGAGGAAGCTCTCAAGGTAATCTTTGAAGAACAGTTCCAGACCTTTGGCGGTCAGGTCGTGGTCGGTGCCCCAGATGCTGACGCGGAGGTCGGTGAATTCGGGGTCGATCTGGATCACGACTTGCGGGTCGTCGTCGGTTCGGCCGGTGATGCTCTGGGCGAAGTGTGAGGACAGCGCGTTGACCCCGGGGCCACCGATGCTGACGGTTGGGCGGGCGTGCAGGGCGCTGTGGTTCAGATACCAGATGTCTGTGCAGACCATCGGCTGGATCGGCGTCGCCAGCGCTTCACGGTGTTTGTCTACCCAGTGCTGGATCTGCTCACGCAGCGAATACGCCAATGGACGATCCGCCTGCTCCGCCCGCAGATGCGCACCGACCACGATCAGCAACAGGTGCGAAGGGTCCATGCCAAGCTCGGCGTCGGGATCTAGCGGCGGGGTGGGCATGGGGGGAGGGATCTGTGATTTATGATTTAGGACGGGGATGGGGGATGGTAGGGAGCGGATATCTCATAGCTAACAGCTAAGGGTAACAGCTTCTTATGCCCCACCCATCAGGACGGCGAGGAGGCCTTTTTGTGCGTGGAGTCGGTTGTGTGCTTCGGGGAAGACTCGGCTGCGTGGGCCGTCCATGACTTCGTCGGTGATCTCCACGCCTCGGTAGGCTGGGAGGCAGTGCAGCACAACCGCGTGGCCGGCGGCGTGTGAAAGCAATTGATCGTTGACCTGATAGCCCTTGAACGCTTCGAGGCGGGCCTGCTTCTGGTCTTCCTGGCCCATGGATGTGAACGTGTCGGTGAATACCGCGTCCACACCTTTGACCGCCTCGATCGGGTCGGCGATCACTTCCAGGTCCATCCCCGGGGCGTCTATGAGGAGCTGTTTTTGCACTTCGGGGGCAAACTCGTAGCCCGATGGGCTTGCCAGAACAAACCGGACGCCGAGTCGGCCACAGAGGATGGCGACGCTGCGTGCGACGTTGTTGCCATCACCGATGAAGGCGACGCTTCGGCCGGTGAGGTCCGCGCCGAACTCGTCTTGCAGAGTCATCAGGTCGGCCAATGCCTGGCAGGGGTGGGACTCGTCGCTGAGCATGTTGATGACCGGGACACCGCCGAACTGGGCGAAGTCGATCAGTTTTTGGTGTTCGAAGACCCGTGCGGCGATGCCGTGGACCATCCCGCCAAGGACCTTGGCGACGTCACCGACCGCCTCACGTTTACCCAGCCCAACCTCCGCACCCATGATGATGGAGTGTCCGCCCAACTCGATCATGGCTTGCTCAAAGCTGACCCGCGTCCGCAGGCTGGGCTTCTCAAAGAGCATGGCCAGGGTCTTGCCGGCCAGCACGGGGTCGTTGGTTTTGCCGGCGTCACGTTCATCGCGCAACCGCTTTGAGACCTCCAGCATGTGCTTGAGTTCGTCGGGGGTGGCGTTGGAGATGGATAAAAAATGTTTCATGGAGAATCTTCAATCTTGAATCTGCAAGTGTCAATCTGCAATCGTTAGGGTGACTTAAGGTTGCTGCGAGCGGTTTTACGCGATGACGAAATGATCGCTGTGATTTCCCTGGCTTCCGCCAGCAAGGGTTCAACGACATTTTGTTTGAGTATATGTCCCTCGATAATCAACTCCAACCAATAGCATGTTTCATCGGCTTCCTCTTCAACGGTCCCGAGTTTCGAGGCGAATTCCTTTCTGGACCTCGCTCTCCCAGGCGCTCGGTAATTCGCCCCTACAGAGGAGGAACACCGGGTAAGTTACCCGGCGATGGTTCTACCCGAAGGCGTGTTGGGCAATGCATCCACTAACTTAAACACACGGAGCGTCAACGCCTTGGTTCTGTCTTCGAGTTCTTTTCGGTCCATGACTCGTCCCCAGATTGAACATTACAGATCGCACATCGAACTTCATAACACGATCTCGGTGCCGATGCCCTTGCCTGTGTAGACTTCCAACAGGGAGGAGTGTTTGATGCGTCCGTCGATGATGTGGGCCTTGGCGACTCCTCCGACGAGCGCGGTGAAGCTGGCTTCGACCTTGGGGAGCATGCCCGCCTGAATCACGCCGGACTCGATGAGTGATTCGATTTTTTCTTTGGGCAGGTGGCTTGCCATGTCGTCGGGGTCGTCGGAGAGCCGGATGCCGTGGGTGTCGGAGATTAAGATCAGCTTCTCGGCCTTGACCGAGGCGGCGACGTGGCCGGCGACGCTGTCGGCGTTGACGTTGAGCTTGCCGCCCGAGGCGTCACGCGCGATCGGTGCGATGACCGGGATGTAGCTCGCTTCGGTCACGGCATCCAGTAGGTCGGCGTTGACCCATTCGACTTCGCCGACCGACCCGATGTCGATCCGCCTGCCCTCGTCGCCTTCAAGGAACAATCGTTTGCCGAAGACAGCACAGCTCGCCAGGCTGTGCAATCGCATCGGCCGGTGGCCAAGCTCGGTGATGAATTCGGCGATCTGCTGGTTGATGGTGTTGACCAATACATGTTCGGCGATCGCCAGGGTCCGGTCGTCGGTGTACCTTCGGCCTTGGACAAACTGGGCTTCGAGCCCGGCCTGCTTCATCGCTTCGGTGATGCCTTTGCCACCGCCATGCACGATGATCGGGCGCATGCCGACCGCGGACATGAAGCAGATGTCACTGACCACGCTTTTGAGGTCATCGGGCTGGTCCATGATCGACCCACCGACCTTGACGACAATGGTCTTGCCCTTGAATCGACGGACATACTCGTGCGCCTCGACCAGGGCGGTCGCTTTGTTGATTGCGTCTTGCACCTTTAAACTCCGCTATGCGGGCAGAAACGGGGGATTGTACCGGCGCAGCGATACCACCTCAACCCAAGCCAAACGTACCTGTGGATCCCCGGGATCAGGCAATCAGCCTCGGCGGGGTTATGCGTCCAGCAGACGGCTGTAGACAGCCAGGGTCAGGCGTGCCGCCTGGGGCCAGCTCAAGGAGGCGGCACGTTCCAAGCCGAGCTGGCGCATCGATTCTCGCTTGGCCGGGTCGGTCAGCACCCCGAGAATCAACTCCGCCAGCGTGTCGTGATCGTCGGGGTCATCCAGGTAGGCCGCCGCGTCGCCGCAGACCTCCGGCAAACCGCCTCGGCGGGTGACCACTATGGGCAGCCCACAGGCCATCCCCTCCCCGACTGCCAGGCAAAAACCCTCGGTCCGGCTGACGTGAACCATCGCGTCTGCACCGAGCAGAAATTCGATCAGGCCCTTGGGCTGAACAAAACCTACCTGGTGCAAACGATCGGCGACCCCGGCTAACTGGGCCGCGTCACGCACACTCGCGCCGTATGCCGGGTCTTCCTTACCCAACATGACCAGGTGGTGCGGGACCTTGTCAGCGATCTTCGCCAGGGCATGGACCGCCGCGATCTGATTCTTCAAGGTGATCACGGACCCGACATTGATTAGATACGGGGCGTTCAGATTAAGCGGGTCGTACCGCTGGCCGTTGTGTGATCGTCCGGCCTCTAAAAAGTGTTCAGCGACGCCGTTGTTCACCACGGTCATCCGGTCCGACTCGATACCCAGGTCGTCGGCCAGGAATTTTTCAACGTAGCGGGAGACCGGCATGAGGTGGTCGCTGCGTTTATACCGTCCGCAAACAAACCGCCCCCAATACAGCCTGGGCACCAAGGACAGCGGCAGCTCATCGGCTGAGCCCCGCTTGATCGCGTCCACGGTGTGGACCTGCGGGCAACTGATTCGCATCGCCCCGCACTGCTTCATCCCGTGATACAGATCGATCCCATGCTTTTTAAGCAGGCCGGGCAGTTTCAACTCGTTCCACGCCAACTCCCCGAGCATGGACATCTTGGGGACGTTGATAGCTTCGAGCTCATACAGCTCCTCCAAAAATTCCTGGTCGGGGTAACGCACCAGCACGAAGCTGATATCCGGGGGGGCTAGGCGCTTCAGCGCACGGGCCAGGTGCTGGATGGCGATGCCCGCCCCACTTATGACACGGAATCGGATGTCCAGGGCAATCTTGGTCAAGGGCTCGTCTCTCGGGGTGGTAATTCGGTAGGTTGGGCATCACTTGGCCGGGTCCGCCGACCCCAGACACGCGAGCCGATCACAGCGAACGGGTACAAGAGTTGCTGCAGGTAGTTGGTAACCACCCTGAGTCCTCCCACCGACTGCTCGTGCGGGAAACTTGCATCGTCCACGCCTGTTTGTGGGTACTCATCACATCCGGGCCACTGCGTGCCGAACAGGCGGTCCCAGAAGCTGAACAGGACCGCGAAGTTTTTGTCGGCGTGCCTTGGTTCGATGGAGTGATGTATCCGGTGGGACTGTGGGGTGACCATGATATAGCGCAGCGGGCCGTAGTTGGTGCGCAGGTTGCTGTGGTAGATCCGGGAGTACGACTCGAGGACGAGTGTCAGCCAGAACGCCAGTTGCAGGTCCAGCCCCAGGACAAACAGCGGGAAGATGGTGATCGGCTTGGTGACGATGTACTCGAGGAGATGTACCCTCAGGTCGGTGAACATATTCATCTGCTTCTGGGAGTGGTGGATCGTATGGAACAGCCACAACACCTCGATCTTGTGCCGGATGAAGTGATGGAACCAGTTAAGCAGGTCGCCGGCCAGGACCGCCAACAGGGCCGCCAGCGCGGTGGGCCATAGTGCCACGGCCTCGATTCTCAGACCGGTTAGGTAGCGATCGCTAAACCAATAAAGCCCGGAGACAAACACACCCAGCACTAGCACACGCATCAACCCACCTAAAACGAACCACCCCAGGAAGTCCTGGATCATGCCGACGCTGAATACCGGCTGACGCCGATCAGCGGGGATTACTTTTTCGGCGAAGAACACAGCCGCCATCAGCAGGTATAGCCAGGGTGAGAGGTAAACCTTCGCCGCTTTTTGAGCCAGCGACTGCAAACCCGTTGGGCAGTATGTATCAATCAAGTGAGCAAATGGGCTGGAGAGGTTCCACGCGGAGGCGTCCGCGGCCGGGGCTCTTGTTGCCAGCCATATCAGGGCAGCGGTGAACCCCAACAGCCCAAGCAACAGCACCACCCAGATCACCCGCTTGGGTGGCGGGGCGGTGGGTGTCGGCTGTGTCTGATTTTCAGATGCCTGAACTTGCAACGTTAAACCTCATCAAGTCTGAACGACAACCACAAAACCCCGACCCCTGAGAGGTTTCATCGGCAAATGCGGCTTAAGTCTCGCAGGCTTAAAACATCCCGCGTAAGACAAATCCCCTGCCCTTAACAAACCATCTAAAGGCCTGTGATTATCGGACAGGCCCTGAGGACCACCGTCCATCCCAAGGCCCAGGCCTTCCCGTCGCAACCTCAAAGCGCCCGTGTGTCACGTTGAAAGCCAGATCATTAAGCATTCCGTCTTTGTGAAAGCGATCACCCATCGGCATGCCTCTTCGGACTCATTGGTCCCACGTCTCTGTGCAGAGTAGCTGACCGCTGCTGGACAAGAGTTAGTGACCGGACTTAACCGGCCCACATACCGATTAGTAGATATACTGCCCGCTCTAATGACCTTCTTTTATCGAGCCCGTCCTTGAATGATGTTGAACCAAACCAACAGACGCAGAGCCAACCGACCCAGGCCCACGGATCTGTTACGTTTGGGATCTCGCTACGGCCGGCCAAACTGATCATCGTGATGCTTGCCTGCACGTTGACGCTGTCGTTGGTGAGCGTGTTCGTCAATCTGATGTGGGTTCACAATACGCACGGCTGGGAAACAATAGTCGATCTTTTCAGCGTAGATCGTGAGGGGAGTCTGCCTACGTGGTGGTCCGCCCTTATGCTTACGGCCACAGGGGGTTTGACCTGGCTTGTGGCACGTAGCCGAAGACGCGCGGGGTGGAAAGAGCGCCTGGCCTGGTGGACACTGATTGCTGGTTTTTTGTTTCTGTCGATCGACGAGAGCTGCATGTTGCACGAGCGGATCGGAAGGCGGGTTCAGTTGCAGGGCTCACTGCATCATGCACGGTGGATCATGCTGTGGCTGCCACCGGCACTTCTGGTCACCTGTGCGATCCTATGGCAGCTCTGGCGTGTGTCACACAGGCTCACACTGGGCATCACAGTGGGGGTGATGGTCTTCTTAAGCGGCGCGGTAGGAATGGAGACGCTCACCGCCAAATACCGTTATGAGGCCGAAACCCTGGCCCGGGAGGAAGCCAAGCTCACCGAAGGAATAGATAACGCCCCACCGCTGCGAGATTGGCAGAAGGGGCGGAGCTATTACCCCTACCTCTACGGCATGGCATTGGAAGAACTGCTGGAGATGTTGGGGCCCGTGATCTGGTTCGGTGTCTTGATGACCTACTACCGGGAACAGCAGGACAAGGGTCATGCTTCAAGGGCCCTTCCCCAGCCAGACCCGTAACCTCTACCCTCTGCGTATGCGTTTGGGGCCCCGTTACGAACTGATATGACGACATGAATTCACCAGAACAGCACTCTGGGGTTAATTGGATTCGACACGACCGGCAGGTGCCTGAGCCTGCCCCCAAGCCTCGGCCAGACCCGTCGCGGTTACACACAACTCATCCGTACGCCGGGTAATCGTATCGTTCAGCGATCCGTCATCGTTGAAATGGTCGCCGGTCGCATAGACAAACCTCGGGACGATCAGGCAGCGGAAGTCCAGCATCAGGCTGTTGGCAAGCGACATCACCGACATGTAGCTGCCCTGTCCCCCGGCGGCACAGAGAAACCCGACCACCTTGCCGGTCCAGGCACGCCCGGTCAGTTCGATCAGGTTTTTCGCCGCGGCGTTGGCGTCGTAGTTATAAACCGGGACCGCCAGCAGGATCGGGTTGGCCTGTGAAATAGCGGTAGCCAGGGGCGCGACGCTTTGGTGTTGATACGCTGGCCCGCCGTCGCACATCGGCAACGGTGTCTGGCGCAGGTCGATCAACTTCGCTTCCGCGGAGACCTTCTGCAGCGCCCCGTGTGCCTGCCGTGCAAGACTGGCGGAGCGGCTTTCCGGGTTCAAGGAACAACTGATGACAAGTGGATTCATGGCCGGATTATAGGCAACCATCGCGTCCCCGCTGGGCCGATCTAGTCAAAATGTGGTTTCGGAGCCCACCTGCCGGCGGTATAGTGGCCTATACTTCACGCAAGGAACCCGAACATGACTCATACAACGATCCATCGCCTGCTCCTGACCGCCATGATCTGCCTGCCGCTGGTTGCCCGGCCCGGGCTGGCGTCGGATGGCACAGATCCCCCAGCCTCCACGCAAGGCGAACAAGCCCCGGCCGCCCCGGCTACGCAAGCCGAAGCGGCGGCGACCGTGGAGGCCGACGAAGTCGCTGCCCCGGCGGTGACTACCGATGTCGCTGCCCCGGCGGTGCCTGGCGATATAGTAATTGATGACATCGATACAACCCCCAAGAGCGACAATTCGGCTTCCCAAGCTGCGCCGATCGATATGGACCGCACAGGCTGGCCGACGGTGGTGGTCACGCCCAGCGACGGCTCGGTGACGCACAACCCAAGCTACATGGGCAACCCCCCGATGGGCGATGACATCGTCACACCGCTTCACGCCCCGGACCCGGTCTGGCAGATTCAGGAAGCCCTGGCAGGAGAAGAGGCTGGGAACCTCAATGGAGAAAACCTCGCGGCGCTGGGTGCCCAGCCGTTCATCGGCCTGGCACAGTTTGTCATCATGCCGATCCGCGCTTTGTTTGAAAACCCGTTGTCAGATGCGACCTCGCCCTGACTTGGCTACCGCTTCCCACGGATATCCCCGGATGTGTCTGCGGTGTATCCCGTTTGCATCCTCGAACCCCCGCCGCCTCTCGCGCCATCGGCTAAGCGCCTAACCCCACGGGTGACCCGACCATGGCCAACATCAGTTACGACGGGCAGTCCTTCAGCATCGACGGCCGACGTGTCTGGCTGGTCAGCGGCGCGATCCACTACACACGAACCCCCCAGCCACTCTGGCGTGAGCGTATCCGCGCCGCCAAGCAAGCGGGGCTCAACTGCATCGAGACCTACGTATTCTGGAACGCGCACGAAGAGCACCCCGACGAGTTCGACTTCACCGGTGACCTGGACCTGCGCAGATTCATCCAGATAGTCGGTGAGGAAGGCCTATTCTGCATCCTCCGGCCCGGGCCGTACATCTGCGCCGAGTGGGACTTCGGGGGGCTGCCCGCGTGGCTTAACACGCTGGACGGGATCAAGCTACGCCAAGCCAACGGCCCGTTCCTCGAAGCGTCCGCACGCTACATCGGCGAGGTCATGAAACAGGTCAAAGACCTGCAAATTACATCCAAGGCTACATCGCAGGCATCACAGCTAGCCGACACCACCCCCTCGAACGGTGGCGGGTACCGTGGCGAGGGCGGCGGGCCGATCATTCTTATGCAGGCCGAGAACGAATGGTTCTGCTCCAACCCGGACCAGCGCGACAGTTACCTGCTGGAGAATGTCCGGCACCTGCGTGAGAACGGCTGCACGGTCCCGATCAACAATTGCAACAACCTCTGGCAGTCCGTCGATGGGACGATCGACACCTGGAACGCCAAGCACCACCTCGCCGCGGACATGCGGCAACTGGCGGTGGTCAGGCCCGATGCGCCGCGGATCGTCAGTGAGCTGTGGACCGGGTGGTTCGATTCGTGGGGCAATCCACACTCAGAGGTAGACCCGGCCGGGGACGTGCTGCACCGCATGGCCGGTGTGCTTAGCGCCGGGGCGATGTTCAACCTATACATGTTCCACGGCGGGACTAACTTCGGCTTCAACGCAGGCCGATCCACTGCCGACCCGTCATGCTTTATTACCACAAGCTACGACTACGACGCCCCGCTCAGGGAGGCCGGGGGACGCGGCGAGAAATTCATGGCGGTCAAACGCATCGCCACGTTCGCCAGCCAGTTCCATCAGGTGTTCGCCAATCTAAGCACCGACCCGCCGCACACCACGGTCGCGCCGCAGGGTGACGGCCACCCACCAGCGGTCATTCACCAGAGCGGCGAACGGGGGGATGTGGTGTTTATCCTCCGTGGCAAACAGGACAAGACCAAGCAGGTCGAGCTGCTGCTGCCCGACGGCCAGACGCTGCCTGTGCCGCTGGGTCACGACCGTGCCGCGTGGGTGTTATTGAATACACCACTGGGACAAAACACGACGCTTGATTACACCAACCTCCGCCCGTTCGCGTTGATCGGTGGGCGGTTGCTTGTGCTGTTTGGGCCGGCCGGGGCGAAGGGGCTTGTCTCGATTGACGGCTCCCCCATCCAAATCAACGTCCCTACCGGCATCGGTAAAGCACCCGTCACCGAAAACATCGACGGGCTGACACTGGTCATCCTCAACGAGCAACAGGTTGATGCCGCGTACCCGCTGGAAGATGGGCTCATCGTCGGCGCCAGCGGACTTGACGGAAACGATCAGCCGGCCCCGCATGACGGTTGGCCGACGGTCTATCACATCAAGACCGACGGCCAGACAAGTAAGCAAAAGCAAGCCGCACCACGCAAACCTGCCACACCTAAACTCACTAACTGGCAGACCGCGACGCTGGACACACTCATCGACGGGACCGACCCGGGGTACGAAACGATTGACGGCCCGGCCAGTCTCGAAACGCTCGGACAGAACCGGGGCTACGGCTGGTACCGTGTCCCTATCGCCAAGGCCCCGACCGGCAAGGTGCTTTGGCCTGAGTCCGCCGACCGGCTGCACGTTTACCACGATGGCAAGCTGCAGAAAATCCTCGGCGCGGGCCCTGATACCGACGGCCATCCGACCACACTCAAGGTCAGCGGCTATGTCACCGTGCTGGCTGACAACCTAGGCCGATTTAACTTTGGCCAGTCCATGGGTGAACACAAAGGCGTCTTCGGCCCGCTGTATCAGGTCAGTGCCGTCAAGCTCATTAAACCCAAAGTCACCCAACAACCCGCACCCGACCCGTTCGTGTTGGAAGGCATGGTCTACGGCCGACACCACGGCGAACGCCCTCCCGCACAAGCCCTGACGTGGGCCGTCACCCCCGACGGACGCAAACCCCTGATTTTGGACATCGATCAACTCCCGATGGACTGCGTGGTCACCGTCAATGGCGAGCCGATCGAACTCTATAGCCAAACCTATAGCGGTGGGTTCAAGCGCATCGTCCTGGAGCCCGGCGTCGGCCCGGTCAAGGGCGGCAAGAATCAACTCACGCTCGCGCTGTATGAACCGATGCCCGACGGCGTCGATCCACTCAAACACCTGCTTCTCTACAAAGTCACCGATATCGTCAGCGACAAGCGTGCGCCGTGGTCGTTCTGCCCGTGGGGACCACCGGCCGATGAAAGCGATGCGTTCGGTGACCTGCCCAAGACTTCCTCCGCACAACCTGCATGGTTCCGCGCCTCGTTCACCGTCAAGCACACAGATGTCCCGCTGTGGATCGAACCCGTCGGCATGAGCAAGGGGCAGGTCTACCTCAACGGCCACAATGTCGGGCGCTACTGGGTCAACACCGCCAAGGGCAAAAAAGTCCCGCCGCAACAAGCCTACTACCTCCCCGAGCCCTGGCTGAACACCGACGCCCCCAACGAGCTGCTGCTCTTGGACGAACACGGCAAACTGCCGGGCAGGTGTAGACTGGTGTACAACCCCGACGGGCCGTATGGGTGATTGTTAGGGTTTAGGGGCTAGGGATTGGGGCAGAACGATCGTTAAACTTGGGAAACTCACCTTGGACTCACACGAACAACACCGCGAAAACGCTAAGGACAAGTCGGCCCGCTGTGCCGTGCTTACGATCAGCGACACCCGCATCGCCGAGACCGACTCCGGTGGGCAGGCCATCATCGACGCGCTCAAGCAGGCTGGCCACACCGTCAGCGACTACACATTGGTCAAAGACGAACCCGCACAGATTGAATCTCAACTGAAATCCTGGCTTGCCCCGCCCGACTCGAGCCTCATGCCTCAAGCCCCACGCCTCGACCTCATCATCACCACCGGCGGCACCGGCATCGCCTCACGTGACACCACCGTCGAGGTCGTCCGCCGGCTCTTGGATAAAGAACTCGAAGGCTTCGGCGAACTCTTCCGCATGCTCAGCTACGAACAGGTCGGCCCCGCCGCCATGCTCAGCCGAGCCGTCGCGGGACTCGCTGGGCAAACATTAATCTTCACCCTCCCCGGCTCACCCAACGCCGTCAAACTAGCCATGGACAAACTCATCATCCCCGAGCTGCCGCACATGGTTTGGGAACGGGGAAGGTGAGATTCGATAGTAATCCATGTTTTTTAAGCTCTGGTATTTTCGTGCTTCAATCTTGCTCTTCATGGTATGGGGCCTGTTCCTCGCACCACTGACTATCTGGTTGGTTAACGCGCCTCAGCCCCTCATACCTGTTTCTACAGAAATCCTCATTTACACTGTTTTCGCACTTGCAGCGATCAACATTATGTGTGTATGCTGGCTGTGTCCGTACTATGCTTCCGGTGATACCTCTCTCGAATTCAAACGCCCACCTAACCGGACTGCTCGCGAACTGAATAGAGCGACATGGATGGGCCCCATCATGTTCGGTAGCCTCGGCGTGCTACTGATGTTAGTACCTGTGTTTGACAATGTTTTCTTTATGACCGGTTGGGTTGGGGACAGCGAGCAGTTAGTCGGCAAAGCTTGCTTGGCGGCCTGTTTTATAATGGTGATACCCAGTCTCTTGGTCAGCAGGAAGCTTTGTCCAAGGGTGGTTGATATGACGCGCCGGCGACTTATCTGCTTTGAGTGTGGTTACGACCTGAGAAATATTGAGCATGCCACAACCTGCCCGGAATGCGGCGAGGCGGTGCCGTGGATCAATCAGGCTAATTCCTTAGCCATCGACCCCGCCCAAGGCCCTGCGGGCCATGACCAGGCTTGAGGTTGTTGTCCCCTCCACGATCCAAAATCCGCAATCCCGTCCATCCTGTCATCCTGTCAACTCCCCTCCCCACTTGGTGTCTCCCGCATCTTGGCACCCCGACCCCAGCCAAACTATAATAGCCCCATGAGTGACCCTACTTCACAAGCCAGCACACCCGTATTGGAGACCGTCGAGCCGATCGGCAAGCGGGTTTTGATCCGCAAGGACCAGGACAAGAAGCAGACCAAGAGCGGGATCCATCTGCCGGACAAGATGGAGATCCCCACGCTCACCGGGCGGGTGGTCGAGGTCTCGGCCGAGGTCGATATCGACTCGAACTACCCGATCCAGCAGTACGACCGGGTGCTGTTCAACCCCAAGGACGCGATCCCCGTGGACTTCGAGGGCGACAACCGCCTGTTCGTGGTGCCGGTTGAGAACATCGTGGCGGTGTTCCGTAAGGCGACGTGACATCCCCGCACCCCCGGCACCCACGAGCCCACGCCTTGCGGTTGTGGGGCCTCCGCCATGTAATGGCGGGGCTACAATGGTCACACACACTCCCTCACCCCACCCTAGTTCCCTCCCCAAATCAGCACTCATCAATCACAAATCATCAATGCCTAGCGACCCCATTACCATCCAGCCGATCGAACACCCGTTCGACGTGACGTTCCCTGATGTGAACGCACCCGGGGGCGGCATCCCCCCGATCCCCGGGTCCAAGAGCCTGACCAATCGGGCCCTGCTGTTGGCCGCGCTGGCCGAGGGCAAAAGCACCCTCACCGGCGTGCTGTTCTCGGATGACACCCAGGTGATGATGACGGCCTTGCAAGACCTGGGCTTCACACTCGACATCGACGAGACCAACACCACGGTCACGGTCCACGGCCAAGGCGGGAAGATCCCGAACAAAGAGGCCACACTGCACCTCGGCAACGCCGGCACCGCCATGCGTTTCCTCACCGCCGCCTGCTGCTTGGGCGAGACCGGCAGCGTCTACGAACTGCGTGGCATCGAACGGATGCACGAACGGCCGATCGGCGAACTCGTCGAACCGCTCCGAGAACTCGGAGCAAACATCACATACAAGGAAAAAGAGGGCTTCCCCCCGCTGACAATTACAGCGTCAAAATTGACGAGTAAGCCCCTGACAATAAAGCCTACTCTCAGTAGTCAATTCATCTCCGCGTTATTGCAGATTGGACCCTACCTTGACGGTGGCCTAACACTGGAATTCGACGGGCCATTAACCAGCGAGCCCTATGTGAGGATGACGGCAAATTTGATGTGCCAAATTTTCAAGGCTGAATACTCAAGATATGGCGGCGAGATTCTTCGTTGTTTTTCAGTGTCCCAAGGGGTATATCAAGAAGCGAACTATCACATTGAACCCGACGCTTCCAACGCAAGCTACTTTCTGGCTGCGGCCGCTATTCTCAAGAGCAGGGTCAAGATACATGGAATCGGATTTAAGTCCCTGCAAGGGGATGCTAAGTTTGGCCGTCAGATTTTGAGTGATTTGGGTGCAAAGTGTACATCTGACAATGACACAACCACAATCGTAGGCACCAAGAACATTCTTGGAAACAAACAATTCCCATTGAACGACATGCCCGACATGGCCCAGACATTGGGTGCCGTCGCTATGTCCGCAGATGGGCCTATTACGATTCAGGATGTCGGCAATCTTCGTGTCAAAGAAACCGACCGGATGGCGGCGATGCAGACGGAGTTGACGAAGTTGGGGGCGACCGTCACCGTTGAAGGTGACGACATCACGATCACGCCACCGGCCAGCGGGAAGATCACGCCGGCGGCGATCGATACCTACGACGACCACCGGATGGCGATGGCGTTTGCGGTGATCGGGTTGGCCCAGCCGGGGGTGACGATCAACGACCCGGACTGTGTCAACAAGACGTTCCCGGACTTCTTTAGGTATCTTGACTACCTTCGGCAGCCCCCGGATCACCCCAAGGGATAACCGACGCATGAAACGCAGCGCCTTTTGGAAGACAACTGCCGAACTGCTTCACTACAAGAAGCAGCTCGCTGTCGCGGTGGGCGGTGCGGTGGTGTCGGCGGCGTGCTTCGGGGCGGGGTTGAGCATGCTGCTGCCGGTGTTCACGCTGTTTTTCAACCCCGACATCATTGACGCGGGCGAACATCCTTTAAAGAAGATGGTCGAGGGCGCGGTCGTTGGTGACGGCGGAGCCACCTGGCAGACAGACGTGGCGGCGTGGATCAACGGGCATATCCCCGAGAGCGTTTTTTGGTCGTTCGTCATCATCATGGGCGTCATCGCGACGTTTACCGTGATCGGAAGCGTCGGGCGTTACGTCCATCAACTCGTGTCGATCACGATTACCCAGCAGGTCGCGGTGGCCTGGCGTGATCGTTTGTTCCGCAAGCTGGTGGATGCGCCGGTGTCGTATTTCCTTGGGCAGAACGCTTCGGACCACGCAAGCCGGGCGATGTTTGACACGGGTGTGCTGGCACGGGGGCATCTGGCGGTGTTGGGGAAGGCTCTGCCGGAGGTTCTAAAAGGCTTGGCGGCGGTGATGGTGGCGTTGTGGTTGGATTATCAGTTGACGCTGCTGGCGCTGATCGCGGCACCGTTAAGCGGGGTCGTGCTTCACAAGTTTGGTCGGATCATCGAGCGTGCTTCTCGGCGGGCGTTACAACAACAGGCGGGGATGCTCAAGACGGTCAACGAGGTGTTGGGGGCGTTGCACGTCATCAAGACACACGGGGCCGAGGGCTACGAGCGCAGAAGGTTCCGCCAGCTTAACCGCCGACTGTTTGACGAGCAGATGAAGATGCGCCAGGCCCGTGCGCTGGCGTCACCTGTGATCGAAACGCTTGGGCTGTTCTTTGTGTTGGCGGCGGCGCTGGTGGCGGCGTGGTACGTCTTCACGCAGGGCGTGGACCCCGCGACGTTCCTGTCTGTCTTGGTCATGCTCGGGGCGGCGGGTGCGAGCCTCAAGCCGTTGACCGCGTTACACACACAGATCAAAGAGGCAGACGCCGCGGCGAAACGGTTGATCGAGGGGGCGGGCATTGAAGTCGAGCCGATCTCGCTATCAGACCGGATCGGTTTGCCGACGCTGGCACGCCATCACGGGTCGATCGCGTTTGAGGCGGTGAGTTACACCTATCTGAATCAGCCGGAGCCGGCGATTAAAGACGTGAGTCTGAAGGTCGGGCACGGCCAGACCGTCGCGATCGTCGGCGGCAACGGCTCGGGGAAGACGACGCTGTTGAACCTGCTGCCGAGGCTGACCTCGCCGAGCGCAGGGCGTGTGCTGATCGACGGGACCGACATCGCTGGAGTCAACCTCAAGGCTTTTCGGCGTCAGCTCGCGGTGGTGCCGCAACAGAGTGTTTTGTTCGAGGGCACGATCGCTGACAACATCGCCTACGGCCAACTCAACGCCAATCGCGACGACATCATCGCGGCGTCCAAGGCGGCGTTCGCACACGAATTCGTCAGCACACTCACCGACGGGTACGACACACTGTTGGGCGAAGGCGGGTCGGGACTTTCTGGCGGACAAAAACAGCGCCTCTGCATCGCCCGGGCGATTCTGCGTGACCCGGCGATATTGATCCTGGATGAGGCGACCAGCCAGATCGACGCCGACTCGGAGGCTAAGATCAACCGTGCGTTGGACAGCTTCCGTGCGGGGCGGACCACGTTTATCATCGCGCACCGGCTAAGCACGGTGGTTGATAGTGACATGATTGTGGTGATGGACGCTGGGAAGATCGTTGATCGTGGGACGCACACCGAGTTGCTTGCACGCTGCGGGGCCTACCAGACCCTGACCCATACGCAGTTGCAACCGGCGCAGGCTTAACAGGCAAAGACGGGTTTCCTCAGAGGCACACCATGCGTAAATACGCCTTTACCCTGATCGAACTACTGGTGGTCATCAGCATCATCGCGGTGCTGGTGGGTATCCTGCTGCCTGCGCTGGGTGCCGCACGGCGTAGTGCTTACAAAATCACCTGTGGGCAGAACCAGCACCAGATCGGGATCGCGTTGCAGGGTTACTCGGTGGATAACGACGGCCGGCTGGCGGTGAACCCAAAGGCGGGCCCGGACTTCGCACGCGGGTACTTCAACACGGAGCAAGCCACCAACGCCATCTACACAAAGGGGACCGACCACCTGATCGGCCTGGGCCTTGTCCTCGACGGGTATATCGATGACCCCCAAGCCATGTTCTGCCCTTCGGACGACTCGACCGACCCGACCGAGGAACTGGAACACATCAAGCTCCGCAACGACTCGGCGAGCTGCTCATACTTCTATCGCCAACTGGATCGCACAAGCAACGACCGGATTTATGACCTGGGGCAATCCAACCCCGGCTTGCAGGCGTCCGCGCTGCTGGTCGACGCCAACTCACTGATCTCGTTCTTCCCCGATGCCTTCCGCACTAACCACGAGAATTCGACCGTCAACATCCTTTACCACGACGGCCACGTCGAATCCTACCCCAACAGCAACAATCAGACCGACGGCGTCTTCAGCATCAGCGAACTGGACTTCAGCATCGACCCCACCGGCGAGAAACGGTTTAACAAGGTCTTTATCGCCGCCGATTTTGCGCTACAGGGCGACCCGGCGGAAGCGCCGGACCCGTTTATCACCCCGTAAACACCGGCATGCAGAACCGGGAGCCAAGATGCCCAACGAGTATGTCCAGAACCTCACCGCACTGATCCAGCGGGTGAAGCCAAAAACACCTCGCGGGAAGGCTATCGAAGTCAAGCCCTTCTTCGGCGGCGCGGCGGGGTACCTCAACGGGCACATCTTCATCTCACTGACCAAGGTCGGGTTGGCACTGAAACTACCCGACAGTGATCGGCAACGGCTTTTCAAGGCCGAGGATGCCAAAGAGATGCGCTACTTCCCCAAGGCACCGATCAAGAAGCAGTACGCCTTGATGTCGGATGATTACTTGACCGGCCCCAAGCGCATCAAGCCCTGGATCGAGAAGAGTATCGGCTACGTCGCGTCAACAACCGCAGAAGGGTGAACCCCTAGCCAACGTGTCCGGGTGCGTTGTTCGGTGAGTGTGATGCGCTTGGCGAGGTGGGGGTCACGGGCGAAGGCCTCGTGGATTTTCGCCGGGTGGTTGCACTGGCTTGATCGGTGCAGCAGCACGACGTCGCGGGGGAGGCCGGTGGGGCTGGCGTCGGAGATCATGCGGACTGCCTGGTAACTCTGTTCGTTGGAGAGGTGACCGGAGTCGGACATGTTTCTGCGGTTGATCCAGATGGGGCGCGGGCTGGCGAGGGTCATGTCCGGGTCGTAGTTGGATTCGATACACAAGAGGTCGACGCCTGCCAGGTGCTGGATCAGTGCGGGGGGGGCGTGGCCCAGGTCGGTGGCGTAGCCGATGCTGCCGGCGTGTGTATCCAAGCGGTAACCGATCGTGCCCTCCCGGTCGTGTTGCAGGCGGACGGTCGAGGCGGTCACGCCGGGCATCGGTTCGAAGGGTAATGAGTTGTACGAGTGTGCCAACCCTGCGTCGCGCAACTCGGCGCCGCCGGGGATGCGCATCAGGTCCGCATAATGTGAGACGTGGACGTAGATCGGGAGGCCAAACTTCAGGAGTGTGTTGGGCCAGTTTGGGCGGAAGTGGTCCTGATCCAGGTGGGTCAGGCAGATGCCCCGGAGGCTCGCGAGAGACAATCCGGCCTCCGCTAGACGCTTATCGGTCGCTCGTGGGCCGAACCCGGCGTCGATGAGTAACGCTGTTTCACCGAGCCTGATGACGGTCGAATTACCGCCGCTGCCGCTGCCTAGAACGCATACCTCAAGAGCCCCACAGGGTTTACCGGCCGGGGTGGCGTGCTTGCGTGGTATTACTGAAATCAGGGACGATTGGCGAGGGGAAATGAACAACGGCATCTGGTTGATTGGCTTATCGGACATCCGTGTTTCCGCTTGCGATTGGCTGAATTATCCCTATAATCGTCATCCTCGCCTGAAGTAAGACCTTGGTCAACCGATAATCATTAGGAATCCTCCCGGATGTATTGGACGCTTGTGTATGGTCCGAATATTGATTGGGCGGATATCGGTGGAACCCGGCAACCTTAGACCGGCGTAAGAGCACCGACACTGGATCGACTGACGATCCGAGTTGTTGATAGCCAGGCGGCGTGGCCGCAGCTACAACTCAGGGGTATCGAATGCGGAAATGTTTGTACGGAGTATGTTTGTTGGGCGTGGCGTTTAGCCTGGCGGGCTGTAGCTCTGCGCGGGCACCGCATGTCGTGATCGCCCCGTCGTATTCCTATGTGCAGGCCGACCTGGCACGGGGCGCGGTCAACAGCCAGGTAGCAGAAGTAACCCGTGGGTCGCGTGTCGCTGTCAAGCTGCCGCCGATGCCCGCGGCACCGGGGTTCGATACGCTCGTGTTCGTCGGGGATAACGGGCTGGGCGACTGACCAGATTTTATAGATAGCCGGATACTCGGGCCGATGCCCACACTACTGCCTACGGATTGATTCCGTGGGTTTTGTTGTTTTATGGGGCGAGTATAGAGACGATCCGAGACGGGTCAGAGTTCGACGACCTGCATGTCGCAGACTTTGCGTGACTCGGCCGAGGGCTGATGCACGTCGGTGACGAAGGCGTCGCCCATCTCGATACGCACCTGGTGTGCGTCGTATCGTTTGGGTTCACCCAGCCCAAGCAGTGCGATCAGGTCCAGGGCGATCTGCCCTTCGGGGCGTGCGAACTCGATCGGCTGGATCGCTTGGTCGAAGCTCTGCAGCCGGTTGGCGTGGTTCTCGAACGTGCCGGCCTTCTCGACAAAAGTCGCCCCGGGCAGCAGCACGTCGGTGTTGTCGGTCAGGCTGTTGGGCAGCGTGTCGATCAGCACGGTGTACTTGCCGTTGACCGCCTTGGTGAGTTCGGGGGTGACCCAGGCGCTGGGGTAATTCCCGGTCAGCACCAACGCCGCGGTGCGCTCGTCTTCGATCGCGGTGAGGAACTGCTGGTAATCCAGGACGGATTCGGTCAGTTGGCCAAGGGCTCGGCGGACGCCGCGGGCGTTGGGGGCTTTTTCAGCACAGATCTTGTATCCGCCTGGGAATGTCTTGTCCTGGCCGTTGGTTGGGACCGGGCCGATGCCGATCACCGCTTCGCTGTCCAGGCCAATGATGAGTTTCCCCAGCAGGTACGCCTCTTCGCAGGACAGCATCGGGCTGACCATCACCGCCAGGGAACCGGTGCCGCGTGATTCCAGTACGGTGGTGAGCCCGGCCTTGACCGCGTCGTAGGCCTGGTTCCAATCACGTTCTTTAGATTCGCCGTCGGTCTTAACCAACGGGCTGCGGTGGCGGTCTTCGCTGTGGACAAACTTCCAGCCGAAGCGGATCTCGTCGCTGGTCCACCACTTGTTGACGTCCATGTTTGTGCGGGGCTTGACCCGGTAGACCTTGCCGTCGTTGTGTTCGACCGAGAGGTTGTCGCCTGACGCGGTGATCCCGTCGATGCTGGGGGTCTTCTCAAGATTCCAGACACGCATGGACATCAGGAAGTCTTTGTCCAGTAGCGCACCAACCGGGCAGATGTCTACGACGTTGCCGGATAGTTCGTTGTCAAGGGGTTTGCCTGGGAAGACGTCGATCTGTTCGCTGGACCCTCGGCCGAAGATGCCTATCTCGCTGGTGCCGGAGACTTCCTTGGTGAAGCGCACGCAGCGTGTACACATGATGCAGCGGTCCGAATAAAGCAAGACGTGTTCGCCGATGTCTTTTTTGGGCTGCTTGATCTTGGCCTCGTCGAAGCGCGACTCGCTTCGGCCGTACTTGTAGCTGTAGTCCTGGAGGTAGCACTCCCCGGCCTGGTCACATACCGGGCAATCAAGGGGGTGGTTAATCAGGAGAAACTCCATCACCGACTTCTGGTTGGCGACGGATTTGGGGCTCTTGGTGTGGACGACCTGACCCTCCGATGCCGGGGTCTGGCAGGTCGGCATCAGCTTGGGGATCATCTCCAGCTTGTTGTCGTTGCGCGGATTGGGGGCCTCGACCTCGGCCATACATACCCGGCAGCTCGCCACCACGCTCATCCCCGGGTGGTAGCAGTAATGCGGCACCTCGATCCCGTGGTCCAGGGCGACCTCGAGGATGGTTTTTTTGCCGTCGTACTCGCAGAGCTTGCCGTCAATGGTGATCTGGGGCATCGTGTGTTTTCCGCGTCTTCGCTGGTCAGCCCGACCTGGGCCCGATAGAACCCAGGCGATTCGAAGAATCCGGGTGCCGGGGAATCCGGGGGCGGTGCGGCGGATCGTATCACAACCGGCTTGAGCTTCCAACGCCCGGCCCTACACTCTGATTCCCGGCAAGCCAGCGGGGGGTGGTGAATCCGGTCCGTCGGTTGGCCGATGAAACGGTATCCTCGCCGCCCAAACGAGGCACAACCAAGGAGGGACCATGCCCCGCGATATACCTGTCGGCAACGGGCAGATGCTCGTCACCTTTGACGAGCTCTACCGCATCAGAGACCTGTACTACCCCCACGTCGGGCAGGAAAACCACGCCGGTGGCGACCCCTGCCGGTTCGGTGTCTGGTCCAGCCTCACCGACGATACCCACGACAAGCACGACCGCCGACGGCAGCGCATGGTATGGACCGATGACCCCGGCTGGGTTATCAGACCCAACTACGTCACGGATACACTCTGCACCGATGTCACCCTCACCCACGGGCGCCTGGGGGTCGAGCTTAACTGTCAGGACGTCATCGACTTTCACCGCCCGGTCCACGTCCGACGTATCGAAGTCCGCAACCAGACCGACCAGCCAAAAGAAGTCCGACTGGTCCACCACCAGGACTTCTACATGTACGGCACACGGGTCGGCGACACCGCCTACTACGACCCCAAGCTCAAGAGCCTGATCCACTACCGCAAAAAGCGCTACATCCTCGCCAGCTTCTACCAGGGCAACCAGCACCAGATCGATCAATACGCCACGGGCAACGCCGGCTTCCACGGGGCAGAGGGCACCTGGCGCGACGCGGAGGACGGCGAACTGGGCAACAACCCCATCGCTCAGGGCGCGGTCGACTCGACCATGCTCACACACGTCAACCTGGGGCCAGGCGAATCCAAAACCGTATACATGGTTCTAGGCTGCGGCAAGAACTACAAGGACATGGAGGAGATTCATAAGTTCCTGCACCGGGTCGGCCCTCAAGGCGTCATCGATCGCACCAACGCCTACTGGCGGCTCTGGCTGGCCGCGTCACGCAACGACTTCGACCGCACCGAGGTCGGCAAACTCTCCGAACAGGTCACCGAGCTCTACAAACGCTCCCTGCTTATCGTCCGCACACAGATCGACAACGGCGGTGCAATCATCGCGGCCAACGACTCGGACATCCTCCAGTTCTCCCGGGACACCTACTCCTACATCTGGCCACGCGACGGGGCGTTCGTCGCCGACTCATTGGATGCCGCAGGCTTCCCCGATGTCGCCCGGTCGTTCTTCAGCTTCTGCTCTGAGGCGATCACCGACACCGGGATGTTCCTGCACAAGTACAACCCCGACGGCTCGCCCGCTTCCAGTTGGCACCCCTGGGTCGCCGACGGCCGGCCCCAGCTACCGATCCAGGAAGATGAGACCGCACTGGTCGTCTGGTCGCTGTGGCGTCACTACGTCCGGTACCGGGACATCGAATTCGTCCGGCCCTTGTGGGTCGATATCGTTCAGAAGGCCGCGGACTTCATGGTGAAATACCGCGACCCTGACACCCACCTGCCGTTGCCCAGCTACGACCTTTGGGAAGAGCGATGGGGCGTCCATGCCTTCACGGTGGCCACGGTGTACGCAGGGCTCAAAGCGGCCTGGCAGTTTGCCGTGTGTTTCGGGGACACCGCACGGTCCACCGCCTACGCCCAGGCAGCGCAGGAGGTCAAAGACGCCTTCTGCAAGCACTTCTGGTCAGAAGAAAAAGGCAGGTTCCTTAGGCGGATCACCCCATCGGATCCTGACCGCACCGCCCAGCTACTCGCCCAGGTCATGGCCGGACGCACCCCCGAGTCAGCGGACAACCCCGATCAGCTAGACGTGGGCCAACACGACGTCTTGCACGACCCGGACCCGGTCCTGGACAGCTCGATGTACGCCATCTGGGCGATGGGCCTGCTTAAGACAGACGACCCGCGCGTCATCGCTACCATGGACGCCATCGAAAAGGAACTGTGGATCAAGACCGGCGTCGGCGGAATCGCACGCTACGAAAACGACTACTACCACCAGGTCAGCAACGACGTCCAAAACGTCCCGGGCAACCCCTGGTTTATCTGCACGCTCTGGTTGGCCGACTACCACATCGCCCGCGCCAGCTCTGTGCAAGAACTCGAGAAGGCCAAGCCGATCCTCGACTGGGTCGCCGACCACGCTCTGGAGTCCGGCGTGCTGGCAGAGCAGGTCCACCCCGAGACCAACGCCCCGCTGTCGGTCTCGCCGCTGACCTGGAGCCACGCCACCCTCGTCGCCACCGTCACCGCCTACCAGACCAAGCTCGAACAGATGAGCCAGTGCCCGTCCTGTGGCCAACCCCACCTGTGCCTGCTCCCCGGCACCGACCAGGTCGGCACCATCGACCCCCCACCGATCCCCAACGACGCCGGGTAACCCATATCGAGACTTAACTTTTCCGGCAGTGAGGGTTCACCGCCTTCGCCGCAGCAACGCCAGCCCACCCATCCCAACCAACAACACCGTCCCCGGCTCCGGCAGGGTCGCATCGGCGTCGCCCGTGACCGTTAGAGGCTCGGCGATCTCCGGGAAAGGTATCACGGGGCTTAAATGACTTGTGAGGTCAACGTGTTCTCGCTCAAATGTTGGGCGGGGGAGCGACCTCTGATATTCTTCGGAGTTCAGATACGCCGCCAACGTCGCCGCCGCTGACGCCTCGGCATCAATCGCCATCACCCCTTGGCTGATCGTGCCGACAAGGTTGACACGCTGCTCGTCCGCCGTGATCGACAGCAGCGACCAGGTCCCCACCGCGTCGTCGGTGATCGTCACGCGGCCCAACGTCATCGTACCGATGTCCGTTTCTGATCTGTTGTACCAGGACACGTCCAACTCCTGCGTATCGAACTGGTACGCATCCCCCCCGACATCGCCGCCACCACCGGCGATGGAGGTCGTTGTGACGCTGCCCACAAGATAGGTGTCGAACTCAGCTGTGGGATAATACGGAAAAAACGCCGGGTTCGGTGGGCCGAACGTCACGCCAGCGTAAGGCCAGCCCTCTGGCTCCTGGTAGATGTTTCCCACGCTCAGGTCCAACAGCATCGCCGCCGCCGTCCAGTCGGCATCTGTAGTAAATTGTATGTCATAGGTCAGATACCCGGTCATGGCCGCCGAGTTGTCCACGGGGACAAGGCCGAGGCTGACCGCGCCCAGGACGGGGCTAGCGAGCAGGGCGGTGAGGACGGCAGTGGCGGACTTGGTGTTATGGATCATCTTTTGTTCCCTTCGGAGTATAGGTGGCAGATTGCCTATCTTATCGGTCATTGGTTGAGCCCCGATGCAGATTTCTTAGTTACTGGATGGACGGATTCGCCTGGCACTCATCAGTACACCCACGCCCCCCAAGCAGAACCACACGATACCGGCGGGCTCGGGCACCGAAACCGAGGCCGATGGCGGGGTTCCGGCGTTCCAATTGCCCAAAACTTTGTTCAGGTCCTCAATACCCACAAACCCGTCGCCGGACGGGTCACCCGACAACCAGACGCTTTTAGCCACAATCTGGTTCCAGTTGCCCAAGACAACGTTCAGGTCGGCGATACCGACAAACCCATCCAGATTGAGATCACCATCCAACCCGACCGCGAGCGTAACAGCGTTAGTATCGTAAATCAGCGCCACGCTGATGCCTGACGTGAGTGTCGGAAGCGCCACGTTGCTAAAAATGCCGGCAAGTGAACCATCGAAGGAAATGATGTCAAAACGGTCACCCTCGACGGGCATAAAACCGCTGACCAGTTGGGCGTCAAGAACCCCGCCGAGAACCACATCCCCGGTAACATCGAGACTGTCATAAGTACTCAATGAGGTGCCCGAGAGATCAACAGAAAAATCGCCCTGAGCCGTCTGTTGATAGTCACCGGTGAGAGTGAACGCCCCCACGAACCCGAGGCCCGGGTCCACATTAGCGTCATTGATGAGGTTTCCATCAACGGTCCCTCTCCCGCGTAATAAACCGATCTGGCTAAGCGTCAGGGTCTTTGCCGTGGTACCGTCATCCACTTTCACCGTGGTGTTATCGAGCGTAAGTGTGCCCGCGAAGTCGTAATCTTTTCGGATATCAAATAACCCGCTGGAGAGTACATTGATGGTGTCTGTCGCTGTCAGTTGCGCAGTATCCATCAGGATCAGGGTTCCGGCCCCACCTCCCCCAATGTGAATGACGGGTACTTCTAAATTACCCGTCCCTTGTAAAGAGTAAGACGCATTGATGCCTCCGTTGATGGCAAGAGAATTGATGATGGTGACCACCCCTTTTGAATGGATAAAAGAACCGCCATCCACCTCGACGGTATTGGCATTCAATCTCGCATTGGAGTTAATGGTTTGACGATAAAGACCATTAATGAGGATGGGCTGGCTATTGAGCTGTGAAACCAGACCAAAATTGTTGTCCAGAATTGATCCTGAATCGACCACGATCTGACCGCCCACCGAGAGAGTGGCGCTGGCCTGCTGCAAAACGACAATACCTTGGCCTGAACCCGGTACACCAACCTGGAAGTCGTTGAGGACGGTGAGTTGGCCCCCAGCCAAGGTCAGGTTTGCCGCTACAGTCGTATTGGGCCCCTGAACCGTCACGCTTCTTACAGCCGTCGATCCAAAGACGTTCATGCTCGGCCAGCGAAAACTCGTGGGTACCAGCGTGCTGATCCGCACGTCATCGAATTGATTAGGAACAGAGGTCGGGCTCCAGTTGTTGGAAGTGAACCAGTTGGTACTGCTCGTGCCTCTCCAATCGTGGAAAACCGCTTCGGCCTGACTGGTAAACCCCATCGTCACACCTACAACGCAAGCCCAAAGATAAATAAACCGACTACAACACATCATGCGGAGCGGAATTCGCCACATCAAGATCGCCTTTCATCCTGTGATCGATCCCCGGTCATGTGCAAGGCGTGAAGCCCAAGACACACCCGAAAGGGTCGGCCAGTAACTTAAAAAAACGATCCGTCGTATGAACCCGGGCGATCCGTCGCGTAGCAATAAAATATTATCGGACGTATAACTCCTTTGTCAGCTCGGGGCGTTCGCTTGACCATGTGGCTACGTGTGGACGAACTGCTTTGACCGGGCCTTGCGTAGACACAGCCTGATCTTCCGATGGGTGAATCTTACCTGCCCATGCACCTGCCCAACCGCTGTAAAACCACTACCAGCCTCAGGCAACGGTTATCCACAGCCGTCGGGCCTCACGGGTCTGGCTGGGGTTTAGATTTGTTGCATAGAAGTGGGCCGCTGCCTATCCTGTCCGCTTTGATGCACGGGCCGGGCTGTGCATGGTTTCTGCGGTGGCTCAATGGCATGGACTTAGGACGCCTGCTCAGCGGTGGCAGGCCCTCTGATCCCGGATCGATCATGGAACAGTACCTCGAATACGCGCTTTACATAGCCTCGGTGCTCGGCGCGTTGTCGTTGGCTTTGATGCTCCCCAAAGAGCGCCCAGGCATCCGATTTCTTGGCCCATTAGTGGGTGCGGCGGCGGTCGGGGGCCTGTGGTTGTATCTCTCATGTAGCGGCATCTGGGGCGACCGGGAATCCGGGCTCAGCAGCGGCGCCTTTATCTATTATTACCTCTTCAGCGGCATCGCCATCGTCGCCGCGGTCAAGGTCATCACACACACACGCCCGGTCTATGCTGCGTTGTGGTTCGTCATGGTCGTCTTGGCGAGTGCCGGGCTGTTCCTGGTGCTGTCTGCCCAGTTCATGGCCTTCGCGATCGTCATCATCTACGGCGGGGCGATCCTGGTCACCTACATGTTCGTCCTCATGCTCGCGTCACAAGGCGACCCCACCGGGAAGTCCGATCAGGCCTACGAAAAAGTCGCCAGTGAGCCCATCGTCGCCAGTGCCGCTGGCTTCCTGCTTCTGGCGGTGCTGTTAAGCGTCAGCTTCGACTACCAGACCATCGACGTGGCCCGGGCACCGATTGACCCCGCCAACACGGATGCGGCCTTGATCGAGTCGACCCTGGGTGATCGGCCGCTCAAAGCCGAGCAGCTCTACGAAACCAACGCCGCTGGCGAACCGGTTGCGGTGCAAGCCATCGCCCCACCACCGAACCTCGATCCAACCCGCCTGACCAACGCAGAGCGCATCGGGCTGGACCTTTTTCAGAGCCACCCCTTGGGGTTGGAACTGGCGGGCGTGATCCTGCTGGTCTCCCTGGTTGGTGCGATCGTGATCGCCAAAACCAAGGTCCCCGAAGACAGCCTCGCGGCATCGGGGTAATGGCACATACTCAATTAACAACAAAACCAAGACACGAACGAAACACCAACCACTAATCACCAGTCACCAACCCACATGCCCGTAACCGCGATGGACAGCCTGACGCTCTCGCACTTCCTGATGACAGGGGCGGTGCTTTTCTGCCTGGGCCTGATCGGCTTCATCACCCGGCGTAACCTCATCATCATGTTCCTCTGCACGGAGATGATGTTCCAAGGGGTGGTCGTGTCGCTGGTGGCGTTCAGCCGGTTCCACATGAATGACACCGGGCAGACGTTTGTGATCTTTGTACTCACCATCGCCGCAGCGGAGGCCGCGTTGGCGTTGGGTTTGGTCGTGCTGTTGTTCCGCCGCAAGCACACACTGGACTCGCTGGTGTGGTCGCAACTCAGTGGATGACCCTGGCTGACCGACCGCGGGTAGACCCCACGGCTATATAAAAGGCACGATGTGCTAAACCCGATTTTCGATACCTGACACCCTATACACGATGAACATCGAACTGATAAAACTCATCCCCTGGATCCCGCTGCTGGGTGCGGTGTTGTGTGGCATCTGCTGCATGAAGCCCGCTTGGCGTAAGGCCGCTGGGCCGATCAGCGTGCTGTCGATTTTCATCCCCTTCCTGATTACCTGTGGGGTGTATAGCGCCGCTTCCTCGCTGGTAGGCGACGACAAGGTCCAGACCGTCTATCAATGGATCGGCGTGGGGCAGTTCCAGGTCAACATGGCCTACTTCGTCGACCCGCTGACGATGGTCATGCTGTTTGTCGTCACCGGCATCGGCTCGCTGATCGCCACCTACGCGATGGGCTACATGAAAGGCGAACGCGGCTACGCACGGTTCTTCATGGGCGTGTCACTATTCATCTTCGCGATGACCACGCTGGTCATGGCTGACAACCTCGTGCTTCTGTACCTGGGCTGGGAGGGGGTGGGCCTGTGCTCGTACCTCTTGATCGGGTACTACTACGAGAAGCCCGAGGCGGTCGCGGCAGCTAAAAAAGCCTTCATCGTCAACCGCATCGGCGACCTGGGTTTCGCGCTGGGCATCTTCCTGACGTACATGACCTACGACTCGGTGAGCCTGTCCGAAGTCACGACGCAGGCGAAGATCGCACTGGCCAACGGCATCGACCCGACTTCGGCCGACCTCTGGATACCCTTCCTGCTGATGCTCGGGGCGTTCGGCAAGAGTGCGCAGATCCCCTTATACGTCTGGCTCCCCGACGCGATGGCCGGGCCGACGCCGGTCTCCGCACTGGTCCACGCCGCCACCATGGTCACCGCCGGGGTCTATATGATCGCTCGGCTGATCCCGGTCTTCCAGCTCTCGCCTTACGCACTGCCCACAGTCGCGACCATCGGCGGAGTGACCGCGCTATTCGCAGGCACGATCGCTTTGTGCCAGTACGACCTGAAAAAGGTCTTCGCCTATTCGACCGTGTCCCAGCTCGGGTACATGTTCCTGGGCGTCGGGGCGCTTTCGACATTTGGCGGGATATTCCACCTGTTCACCCATGCGTTCTTCAAGGCTCTGCTGTTCCTCACTGCTGGCAGTGTGATGCACGCACTGGCTGGGCAACTGGACCTGCGTGCGATGTCCGGGCTACGCAAAAAAATGCCGGTGACGTGTTGGCTGATGTTCGCCGGCTGCCTGGCGTTGGCGGGCTTCCCGTTTACCGCCGGTTTCTTTAGTAAGGACACCATCCTCGCCGAGGCGATGGTTCGCGGCACGGGCGAGCACGGCAGCACGCTGTTCTTCTGGCTGGCTCTCATGGGCCTGCTCACCGCCTTCCTCACCGCCTTCTACACCTTCCGCCTGTGGTTCCGTGTCTTCATGGGCCCCGAACACTTCGAGATGGGCGACGACCACGGCCACGCCCCGGAAGGTGACGACGACGCGCACGGCGATGACCACGGCCACGCACACGAACCCCACGAGATGCCTTGGTGGCCGATGAACATCCCCCTGGCGATCCTCGCAGCCGGCGCACTTTTCGCTGGGCTTTTCTTCGGCGGATGGATGGACCACAACATCGAACATTCCACCGCCAACCCCACGGCCGTACTGAATGTCCAGGCCGACACACAAACAGCACCGGCTTACGACATCATCACCGTCTCAAGCCAGGCCGACACACACGCCACTGACACCCACGCCCCAGCAGTTTCCGACCACGCAGACACAACCCAAGCCGGTCACGGCACCGACCACGAAGCCCACCGCGCACACGGCATCCACGTCATGATGATGTGGGTCAGCTCCTTCATCGCGATCTTCGGCATTGCTCTCGCCGGGTACTTCCACTGGCAGAACCGCCCGCTGACCGACAAGATCGCCGCCAAGTTCGGGATGGTCGTCGAGGTGCTTTACAACAAGTACTACGTCGATGAGTTCTACGACCTGACCATCGTCAAGCCATTGCGAGGTTTGGGACACCTGTTTTACCTCTTCGATCAGTTCGTCATCAACGGCCTGGTCATGACCGTTGGACACCTCCCCCGGCTGGCCGGCTGGGCCGTCAGGCCGACACAGAGCGGCAAGATACAGGGCTACGGGCTTGGGATGGTGTTGGGCGTGGCGATCGCCGCGCTGCTTGTTTTCAAATGGGCGTTCTAGGAACTAACGAGACCCGATGGATCTACTGCTACTACTAACCCTGTTCCCGCTTCTCAGCGCCCTGCCGCTGATGCTGCCGATCAAGGCATTTAACTGCCGCAAGACAGTCTGGTCCTACGCGCTGCTAAGCACGCTGGTCACGTTCGTGTTCTCGCTGATCGTGGCCTTCAAGTTCGACTTCGCGGCCACCGGCACGATGCAGCTCGCCGGCTCGTTGAGTTGGGTCGATGCGTTTGGTTTGAGCTTCGGCTTCGGGATCGATTCGATCTCGCTATGGCTGGTCATGCTGACCACGTTCCTCATGCCGATCATCATCCTCGGCTCGCTCAGTGCTGTGAAGATGCGCGTCCGCGAGTTCTACTTCTGGATGATCGTCCTCGAGACGTTCATGCTCGGCACGTTCGTCGCCACCGACATCATCTTCTTCTACGTCTGCTTCGAGTTGACGCTGGTTCCGCTATACATCCTCATCGGGGTGTTTGGTTCCGACAACCGCCTGCGGGCCGCGAAGATTTTCTTCCTCTACACGTTCTCCGGCTCGATGCTGACGTTCGCCGGCGTGATGTATGTCGCCTTTGTCAATTCCGTCAACACCGGCGTGTGGTCGTTTGATATCCAGACGCTCTACCTGGCCGCTGCGGGCATGAGCCTCGCCGAGCAGTCTTGGGTCTTGGGCGCACTGCTTGCCGGGTTCGCGGTCAAGGTGCCGCTGTTCCCCGTGCATACCTGGCTGCCGTTAGCGCACACCGAGGCCCCCACCGCCGGGTCGGTCATCCTCGCAGGCGTGCTGCTGAAACTAGGCACCTACGGCCTGCTGCGATTCGCACTGCCGATGTGCCCCGCGGCCGTGGTCGAATACGCTTGGCTCATCGGCATCTTTGCCGTGCTGGGCGTGCTGGTCACCGCATTGATCTGCTGGGTCCAGACCGACGTCAAAAAACTCATCGCCTACTCCTCGGTTTCCCACCTGGGCTTCTGCGTCCTGGGCCTGTTCGCCCTTGACATAGACGACGCCGGGGCCGTCGGGGCCGTCATGTACATGATCAACCACGGCCTATCGACCGGGGCGTTGTTCCTCTGCATCGGCATGATCTACGAACGCTTCCACACCCGCGACATGGCCAAGATGTCAGGCCTCGGGCGGGTCATCCCCGTGTGGGCGTCATTCACCGTCTTCTTCGTCCTCGCCAGCGTCGGCCTGCCCGGCCTCAACGGATTCATCGGCGAGTTCCTCACACTCATCGGCGCGTTCCTCTCACCAAGCAACGTCCTGGGTGTCGAATACGCGGCCTTCGCCGGCGTCGGCATGATCCTCGCGGCGATCTACCTGCTCTACATGGTTGGCAAAGTGATCTTCGGCCCACTGCTGGTCCCCGACGTCCACAACGATGATGGCTCGCACGAATTGAACGACCTAAACCCCCGAGAGATCTTCACCCTGCTCCCACTGGCCGCCGCCTGCCTGATACTTGGGATGCTGCCCCACGGCATGCTCGCCAGTCTCGAAGCCCCGGTCGGCCGGCTCACCGCCTCCGCGAAGGACGCCGCCGAGTTAGACACCGTCTTCGTTGAAGCAGACACGCAGGGCACACCGCTACGGCTGGCCGTCGATGACCACGCCTCCGTCTCTCTACACGCACCCCTGATTAAGACCGCCCCCCGCGCGGCGGAGCGTTGACCGATGCACAAAGCCGAGATGATCCAAAAGGTGGCAGGGCTCTGGCCCGAGATCGTGATGCTTATTGGCGCGACCGCGTGCCTGTTCATCGGGCTCTCTAAAGGCAAGGGCCCCCGCCGAAGCACGCCCTGGATCGCCGCATCAACGCTCGTCATCGCCGCGCTAATGGTCTGCAACAAGTCAGGCACCACCGACGAACCTGCCGCTCTGGCGGGGATGGCCGGCTACATCAAGCTCGCCGTCGCGGGCATCGGACTGATCCTGCTCTTGGTTGCAGCCGGCGTACCCAACCGCCTGCGCCAATCACTGGACGCAGAGACCGCAAAGACCTTCGAGCCCGGCGACGTCATGACCGGCGAGTTCTACGCCTTCTTCCTACTAAGCCTCACCGGCGTCATGCTCACCGCGGGCGCAGGCGACCTGGTCTGGCTCTTCCTGGCACTGGAACTCACCAGCCTCCCGACTTATGTCATGGTCGCCACCAGCCGCGACCGCGTCGAGGCGCAGGAGTCAGCGGTCAAGTACTTTTTCCTGGGCGCACTCTCGGCAGCCATCTTCCTCTACGGCTTCGCTCTGATCTACGGCGCGACCGGCTCCACCGAGTTCACTGAAATCACCCGCATCGCACAAGAACAGATCGCGGCCAACGGCGGCACACCTCCCGGCCTGCTGCTGATGGGGATGGTCCTGGCCATCGTCGGCGTCTGCTTCAAGATCGCCGCCGTCCCGATGCACTTCTACACCGCCGACGTCTATGAAGGCGCCGCCACACCCGTCACCGCCTTCCTCGCTTTTGTCCCCAAGACCGCCGGCGCCGTCGCACTGATCCTACTGCTCTCGCTGGTTGGCTGGCCATTGCCCGCCCCGATCGCATCATTGATTTGGCTCATCGCTGTGGTCACCATGACCCTCGGCAACGTCTTGGGTCTGCTGCAAGACAACGTCAAGCGAGTGCTTGCCTACAGCTCCATCGCACACTCCGGCTACATCCTCGTCGGCCTGCTCGCAGGGCCCGCCGTCAATGAAGCAGCCGGGGGAACCGGGGGGGCACTGGGTGACGGCATCGCCGCAGTCCTGTTCTACCTCGTCGCCTACGGCCTGGGCACCATCGCCAGCTTCGCCATCCTCGGCTGCCTCCGCGCAGGCGACCGTGAAGCACAGACCTACAAACACATCTCAGGCCTACACAAAAACCACCCCTTCCTCGCCGCACTGATGCTCATCAGCGTCCTCTCACTGGTCGGCCTGCCACCACTGGTCGGGTTCCTCGGCAAGATCTACCTCATCGGCTCCGCCTACGGCGCGGGTTACACCATCCTCGTCGTCATCCTCGTGCTCAACTCCGCCATCAGCGCCGCCTACTACCTGCGCATCGCCAGCGCCTGCTACTTCGGTGAGCCCGATGAATCCGTCGTATCTGCCGGCCAGTTCCCACGCTACGCAGGCGCACTGATCGCCGCCACACTCGCCATCGTCCTGGGCATCGTCGGCAACGGCCTGGTCAACGCCTCACGCAACGCCACCACGCCGACACAGTCGGCTGACACGGGTCACCTCGTCCAACAGACCGCCGCAGCGACAGCTACCACCACTCAAATCGACTAGCCCACCATGCCGATGCACGCGATGATCTTCGCCGTCCTCACCACGATTGTTTTCATCGCCTCCGCTCCTCTTCTCGCTGACCCAAGCGATACCTCATCGCCATCTATGACAGACCGGGTGCAGGCCGCCCTCCCCGACCACGTCGGCGCGGCCGTGCTGGTCATCGACCACGGTGAAGTCATCTTCCAACAAACCTACGGCCTAGCCGACGCCGAAAGCCAAACCCCCGTCACGCCTCAGACCAACTTCCGCATCGCCTCGATCACCAAACAGTTCACCGCCACCGCCATCATGCTCCTTGTTGATGACGGCAAACTCTCCCTAGACGACACGCTGGACACCTTCTTCCCCGGCTTCCCCGACTACGGCCAACGCATCACCGTCCGCCAGGTCCTCAACCACCGCTCCGGCCTCCCCGACTACGAAGATCTCATCCCCGACACCACCACACTCCAGGTCCACGACCTGGACGTCCTGAAGATGATTCTTGACACCGACGCCCCGCTTTTCGAGCCCGGCGATCGCCACGCATACTCAAACACCGGCTACACCCTGCTTGGCCTGATCGTCGAGCAGGTAGCCAACCAACCCTTCCACGACTTACTCAAGACTCGCATCTTCAATCCCGTGGGCATGGACCGGACAAACATGTTCGTCCGTGGCCTCACCGCGGTCCCCGACCGCGCCTTGGGCCACACAAAACATGAAGGCCAATGGACCCGCGACGACCAGTCACTCACCAGCGCCGTCCGCGGCGACGGCGGCATCTACAGCTCCATCGACGACCTCGCTAAATGGATCGCCGCACTGGACAGCCAGCGACTCCTTAGCGACGAATCCACACAGCAGATGTACCTCCCCACCAAGACAGACGAAAGCTTCGGCTATGGATTTGGCTGGCGCATCGACACCTACCATGATGAGTACCGCGTCCACCACAACGGTGGAACACGCGGCTTCTCCCTGTGTATGCAGCGCTTCCCCGAACGAAAAGCCGCTGTCATCGTCCTGTTCAACAACAACGTCAAAGGCGGCATGACCCCCGTCGGAGACCGTGTTGCAGAGTTGGTGTTGTTCCAGAATTAAGACAATGCAGCGCCCCAATTCACCCGTGCCGACTCACAACATCCCTAGCGTGCTATTCGGAACTGAATCCGCCTGTGTGGAACAGTATTTCCGAATCAGAGAATATTACTCCTTGATGCCGAATGCTGTGTAGGAGAAATCACATCTAATTTCCATACTCTTCAAATCTAACACAAGATCATCTTTCCCGCCAAGATCCCACACCCCGTTATGACCTTTTGAACCTATGCCTACCAGTTTATCATCTGCGAAAATGATAATCAGTTCTTCACCCCAACCATCAACGAGGCGTTCAATGTCAGAGTCATACACTGGAAGAGTTAAAAACAGCGCCTCTTTCTTGGCCTCATTAAACCAAATGTAGAATGAACTTTTAGTCGTTATTGAACCCCAGTGGGTCTGATTGATCTCACTCGACAATTCCATTCCTAAGGATGCCAGGTGTATTTTGGTTTCGTTGATGTAAAGATCATTGCCGTCAGAGCTTCCGTAGTCACAGGATGCTAAACTTAAAGCGACAAACAATGATATTGAAATTCGCTCTTGCATATCACATGCCCTGTTGACACCTACTTTAGGAAAGGACGACGGCACCACGAACCTACCTCGCAGATAGGGGCCACAGCCACAGAAGCTAAACAACTGCTTCGAAATAATAGCACAGCGGACCTGCCCCGTTCTCCCCTTCTGCAATTTCTCAGCAAACTATGCGGCCCCCCCATCCTAAACCTCCAACACAAAAGACCCCCGACTTCCGCCGAGGGCTAAACACAAAATACTGACTGCTAACGGCTCCTCATCACGCCGCCTGTGTCAGCGACAGCCCCGGCGCATCGTCGGCGTCGTGATTATCTGATTTCACATCGGCCTCACCCCGGCTGCCTGCAAGACGCAACTCTTGCACACGCTCCCGGTCGGTATCCAGTGCGGCGGCGAGTGATTCATGGGCACGACGGATACGGGCCATGCTCGACCACTCGGCGTCCATCTCGCTGCGCAGGTTCTGAAGCTCCTGCTTCTGGTCGTTCAATTCCGCACGGGCACGCTCCAGACGCAGCCGTTCAGCCTCCTGGGCCTGCTGGGTCTGCTCGGCCTGGGCCTTCTCCTTGTCGAACATCAGCCGGGCACGCTTCATCGCGTCCAGGTCCAGGTCCAGATGGGTGCGGTCGTGTTCCGCCTGCCGAGCATTTTCATCGAGCTCACGCTCGCGTTGTTCGATTTTTTCCAGCCGGGCCTGTACGTCTTCGTTAGCCTGGCGTTGCCAGTGGCGCAGGCTTTCGCAACGCTGCTGCAACTCGTCCAGCAGTGTCGCGGCGTTGGGCAGGCTGGTGGGCACAGCGATCGGCTCGGGCTGGGCCGGTGGGGACGCAATAGCAGACCCAGCGGGCTGATCTTGACTACCGGATTGCGGCTTGGGCCGAGATTTAGACTTGGAGGCTTGGGGCGATTTATCTGACTTGCCGACGCTCTTACGCTGCTTCCGCTTGGCCATAGCCTTCTCCCTGGTATAAGAAAAACGTGGACTATCTGTTTCATCGTATTTTCAAGCCCCAATCTTCATAGGAGGTTACCGGGGACCACCTCCCACTGCCTCAGACCTATTATACGATTCCAGTTACAGTCCCCAGCCCGATCCGCCGATAATATTTAATAGCCACACGCCCACTCCCAAGAGCGGGCACACACCAGCCAACCGGTTCAGGGAGACCGACGTGGATACGAACGATATTCAGATCGAGCAGCGTGGAGACTTGGCCATCATCGCGGTCGGCAAACCGATGCTGACCAGCATGGAGGCGGACCATCTCTTAGAAACACTACGCAGTTACCACACGCAGACCGGGTGTGCCCGCTTCGTGATCGACATGGCCGGCGTCGACTTCCTCGACTCCGCGTGCATCGGTTCGTTGGTGACGTTCCTGATCGAAATCGACAAAATCGGTGGCAAGCTGATGCTCGCGGGCTGCCAAAAGAGTGTCGCAGAGCTGATGAAAACCACCGGCCTGACCGCACACATCCCACTGCTCTCGTCCATCGATCAGTTGGATGATCTGGATGCGGGCACCGACCAGGCTGGCCACGCAGCGTAGTTTGAAACGCAGAGCAGACGAGTTAATTCGGAGACGAGCCATGAGGATCAGACAAGCCGGCCTCACCTGCCTCCTGCTTGCTTTCTGCGTCCTGGCTGGAGGTTGCGGCGACGGTAAGTTCGACGAAACCAGCCTCTACAAAGGCATGGACCGCTCGAGCATCATCGCCCGGTTCGGCACCCCGGACGCACGCAAAGCCCACGGCGACGTCGAACGCCTGACCTACCAGGACGGCGACCACTACCAATACCTGCTACTGCTCATGGATGGGAAGCTGACCGACTGGCACCACGACCGCATCTTCAAGGCCAACCGCTTCTCCGACGTCCGCGGCCGAGACAGCAGTGCCAGTGCAGACCGATAAGGCCAACCCCCCTGCCAAACAGGCCAAACTCCCCCCCAACCGCCGAACACTCATACAGCAACCCACCACGGCCGACGCCACACGGTTAGTCGTTCGTCATCAACAGGCAGGAGAACCCATGGCCAGCAGAGCAATGACCCTTGGATCATGGAAACGATGTCTCGGCGAGGCCGTCGCCCTGCATCTGACACCCCGTGAACTTGGCCTATCACCCGCCCAGGTCAGCAGACTGATTAAGCGCAAAAGCCTGCCGGTCCATTCGTTTAAAATCCCAAGCGGTTCAGTGATACGCATGGTCCGACGCAAAGACCTGGACATGGTTAAAGCCAGCCTCACCCCCCCGAAACTATCCGACCTCGCAGAAGCGATGCGGATCATGGTTGCCCAGGGCTGACACCACACACCCAGCCGACCCGCTAACATATCCCCGATGCCCCGCCTCACCACCACATGCTTGCTTGCGCTGGCCCTATTGATCTGCGCCGGCTGCCACCACGCAGGGACCATCCCCCCAAGCTGGCTCGGCAAATCCATCTCATCCGTTGACGATCAACAACCTCAACCTCAACCTCTCGCCTTTGCACACACCAGCAAAACCAGCAGCAACAACGCACACGCCCAACTCCAGGTCTTCATCTGCTACGGCAATCAGCTTTCCAACCACACCGCGCTACGTCTGACCGTACCTGACAAACAAACCCTGATGTGGGACCCCGGCGGCACATACCTACAAAACGACCCCTCCCGCGCACGACGCCACGACGTCATCACCCAAAACGCACCCACCGTCAACCAGTGGTGGCACTACCGCCGGGACGGCTGCCGTGAACCTGTTATGGAGGTGTTCCAGTGGTCAATCGATCCCAGGCAAGCCAACCGCCTGCACGCGATACTCCTTGACTACCAGGACCCCAACGACCCAACCCAGACCTTCGAGCCCGACGCCGGAGGCCTGCAGTGCTGCAAGAAAGTCAGCGAGTTCCTCATGCGCTTCACCGGCGATCACCCACACGTTACAAAAAAGATGTTCTGGCCCCACAAACTCGGCGAACACCTCTGGACACAAAACCCCGACAGCGTAATGGTGTTCCGCAGTGAGGGGGACAGCCTAATCTACCGGCGTGATGCCGAGCCGCCCACTAGTGAATAGTCGATCCCCTCCCCCCCTACTCCCCTTCCCCCACATCCACGCCATCCCAATCAATGCCACTCATAGCGCTGCGGTACTCGTCCAGTGCCTGACGTGCATGATCCAGATCTTTCAGCCACACCATCACACGCACCTCGCCGACGGTTTCCCCGCGGAAGCTCGCCATCAGGCCGCCCTCCGCCACCGCGTCGATGCCGCAGTTTTTCAACGCCGACACGATCAACGCCGCCTGTGCTTCGTTGGGTGTGGAGGTCAGTGGTTCGAGATGATCCTTGTCGGATGTCATGGCGAAGGCTCCCATGGGGGTGCAGAGTGTTTATTGAATGATAGCGGGCCTACCCACCGGGTTGAATCACCCCATACAAAAAGTGACGGCGGGGCCGGTGAGCCTCGCCGTCTGGGTAGACATCGCGCAAGGGGTACATCCCTCTCGACGTCGTTCAGCGCTTACGCAGCAGCGCCAGCGCGCCAAGGGCCAGCAGTGTGAGGGTCGTCGGCTCGGGCGTAGGGAACTCGTGGACGAGGATGAAGCTCTCGTCGATGGCCGCGCCATCGTCCAGTATGCCGTCGCCCCAGATACGGTTCTGCGGTGTGCCAACCCAGAGCAACTCCTTGTGGATATCCAGGATGACGCCGCCCAGCGGGCTGGGGATAATCGGATCGAAGTCGACCCAGAGCGTCAGCGGATCGGAGTTGGGGTTGATCTGGCTGGGCCAGGGCACGCCGTTGCGCGTGATCAGCCCACCCGGATCGGGGATCCGCCACACCCAACCGGGCGTCAGAACTTCTTCATGCCAATCGGCAACGGGCAGCCCACCAACCAACGGGAACTCCTCCCACACCGGGATCGGAAACGGCTGCAGCGCGTCGAGCTGGATCGGGGCACCGGTAACCTCTTTGGGGCTCTCGAAATGCTTTTCCATGCCCGGAGCGCCTGGGTCGAATGTGATCGGCTCGGTGAGCTTCCATTGTATGGGGTCCGAGTCAAAGACGACAAAGATCGGCTCGGACGTGCCTGGGCCCGAGCCGGCCAGACGCATGGCCCACGCGGGAGCTGTGATTAAAAACAGAACGGCGATAAATGACGTGGCTTGGTAGACGTGTTGCATGGTATTCTCCATCTTTTCGTTGAGAACAACCTGGATCACGGGCTCGCTTCAGCGGCCCACATACATAACCGTTCGCCATAGATTGGATGACCGCGCGTGGCACACGCATCGGACCGATTGCCGTCATACTTCTGCCTTGAAATGGTTATCTCATCGACACCCCCTCCCCCGATCCGTGGAAGAGACCACGAACGACAAGGCCGGATCGCCGCGCAACACTGCCCGAGATCCGGCTACACCGTGTCCCCGGATTCCGTATAATTCGATTTGCCACCCCTGTTGATAGACATGGTCCAGACCACCTACCCCAAGGCCAGACTACCTGTTAATGGCCTCATTCACAAGGATATTTTCACCTATCGTGGGAAACCGGCGAGGCCGACGGGGTGTCAGCGAACCGCCATATGTGGCGCAAGCAGTTACGCTCTATGAACATAGACGGCCACGATAGAACCAGGATATACGGATGGAAACCCAACGCTTTCTGACCGATAAAGAAGCTATGAATACGCCCGCCCATCACCAAACCAACGACATACAGCCCGCCCCCCACTCACTTGAAGGACCGCCGGACGGGCCTTTGAATCAACAACACTACGCGGCATTACGCAACGCCAAGACCAAGCGATCCAAGATCGACTTCGCGATCGGGGTCGCCACGTTCAATGGCTGGAGCGTCGGCATATTCGCGGCCCTGTCCGCGCTGTTCCTGCCGTTGTCGTTCAGCCTCCTGGGGGTGTTCATCACGCTGGGTCTGGGCGCAGTGGCGTACCACGAATTCAAAGGGCGGCGGTTGTTGCGGGCGCTAGATGTGAGCGGGCCACGGCTGCTTGGGTTCAATCAGATCGGGCTGGGCGCGGTCATAGTGGTGTATTGTCTATGGAGCCTCATCGCAGAGTTGGCCGGGCCCGGCGCCTACGCACAGACTATCCAAGAGCACCCTGAACTCGCAGAAATCCTCGGCTCCACCGAAGGACTCTACCGCCTGATCGTCGTGCTGGTCTACGGCTCTGTGATCGTCCTGACCATCCCCTACCAGGCGCTCATGGCCTGGTACTACTTCAGCCGCAGCAAACACCTCAAGACGTACATCAGCCAGACCCCCGGTTGGGTGACCGACCTGGAGCGCGCAGCCGCGTAAGTTCAACTATCCTTCTACGCGCGACCAATACCCGCAGGACCAACTCGCACCAAGAACAGTACAGGAATCAAGGATGATCGGATGTAAAGATTGCGCCGGAGTCTTGCACGGGACACTTGGCATCACACGCTCACTGCTTGGCGTCCGCCTGTTATCCCAAGGCGCTACCAAGCAGCGCCTGGAGATTTGCCGTCAATGCGACCACGCCGTGCCCTGCCGACACAACAACAGGCAGGCCTGCAAATGCACCGCTTGCGGCTGCTGGCTCAAACACAAAGCCAAGCTCCGTGGGGAAACATGCCCAAGGGACAAGTGGTAATCACCTACCTGATAATGTAACCCGATCACCAGGCCTCACTTTTTATTTTTGAATCTCACAAGCCGTTTCCACTGCACGCCGTCTGACTAAATAGCAGTGATCCTCCCTCCTAACACACCCACCAGCCCCGATTACTCGGTGTGGGCTTTCCCTGACGCCACCGTTAAAACACCTAAACAGCAGTTGTAAAGCGTATTACATTGGCTCGATATTGGTTTATATATTAATCCGCGTGGTAGTGTCTGCCGATGGTTAACCTGTAAGACGCCTTAAGCAATCAGCCATTAGTTATTATTCTTACTCAAAGGGTGGTGCACCATGCCGATCAAGGGATCCACAATCTTCATCCGCTTTCCTAACGAGAGCAAGAACAGGATCTTGCATCCTGTCACCGTCACCGAGACAGGGGGTTCCGATAACCTGACCGTCCTCCCGGAAAACCCCGAACTCGCCCTCGAAGTCGATCAGGAGTTGTTGATCTACTTCGAGCAACGCCGTCAGTTCATGCAGCAGCCCGCCAAGGTTGAAGCACTACTCGAGGGTGAAGCAGGGACCGTCGCCACACTGAAGACCTTCGGCGAAGCGGTCTCCGCAGAAAGCCGACAGTGCTACCGCGTCAGCACCGTGATTTCTAAACTCACCGTGACATTCGATGGCGTAAGCTGCCCGCTGCGAGATGTGAGCGTGACCGGCTTCGCGGTCATCTCAAGCAATCGCTACAAGGTCGGCCAGATACTCGACGCGGACCTGAGATTCGAGGGCAAAAAATACATCGGGAAGGCCAGTGTGCAGAGCGTCGCAGAACTGCCCGAAGGGCAGGTGAGGTACGGCGCCAACTGCGTCAAGGCCCCCGCATCCCCCACATCGCTCTCCAAGGGTGTCCAACAGATCAGCATGTCTGTACAACGCCAGCAACTCAACCGGCTGTCAGGCGGCGCTTAAGTAATAGACCCGGGGCAAGGATGTGTTATCGGCCCCGGCCAACTTCATAAACACACACAATTAACCGATCATGGATCATGGACCAGGGGCCATGAAACATATATCCGCATCCTAAGCGATGCCCTTCATGTGTGAACAACGACCACGATCTGCCCATGGAAGAAATCAACCTCCTCTACGTCGATAAGAGCAAGATCGCACAGCGGCTGCTGGCCAAAGGCCTCGAGCAGATCGCGAACATCAGCGCCGTCTCCTCACTCGCCCAGGCACGCCAGGCGATCCAATCCCAGGTGTTCAACTTCTTTATCCTCGACTACGAGATGCCCGATGGCGATGGCTTGGAGTTCGCTTCTGAGTTGCGTGCCCAACCCGATCACGAACACACACCCATCATCCTCTACACCGCCTCACTGAATAACGAGTTGGAATACCGGGCGATGCGGGTCGGCGTCAACGAGGGGCTCGCCAAACCAATCGACATGCTCGACATGATGCAGCACGTCGCCCAGCAGGCCGAAGTACCAAGCATCAAAAAGATCCGACGCCAGCTCCTACAGCTATCCTGTTTCAGTTGGGTCGCCGACGACAAGCACTACGAATACTCCCCGGACCTGGGCCTTCTCCTAAGTGGAGACAGCAAACAGGCCCTGCGCGAGCAGATGCACGCCGCCCTGGAAGAACAGATCCTCGCTAAAGCTGACCCCGCCCGGTACCCCGCGGACATCGAGGTCTACAAGCATGTGATCGATCTACCGCCCGCAGAGAACGACGCCGCATGACCACGTCTGATTAACGATCGAGCCATTGCGAAACTCAACCCAGGTATTTATCAGATGACCTCTTAATAAAGAATCATCTGATTCTCGCCTACGCCTCGTCATCGCTTTCCCACAGCCCCATCGCCGGGGTGTAGCGGCCCGTGCCATCATCGCCGAACACCGATCGGTCCGACGCACGCCAGTTCGCGATCGCCAGGCCACGCGCACGATCCGTCGGGGTTGACGCCGCCGCTTGTGAGCTACGGCTGTGATCCGTCTGCACGCTGCCTGCGTCGATATCAGCGACCGTCTGCGCCGCCGCCGTCACGGCTTGCTCACTGCTACTGACCGCCTCGACAACCGGCGGCGCACCGGCGTTCCAATTGCCCAACACCGCGTTGAGGTCTTCGATCCCTACGAAGTTATCACCCGATGGGTCCGCAGCCGGATCCGCTGGCGGGACCGTCTGGTTCCAATCACCCAGCACGATATTCAGGTCCGCGATCCCCACAAAGCCGTCGCCGTCCAGGTCACCCGCCAACTGCACGGATAATTCCGTGGTCAAGGTGTAATCGCCGATCGATGCGGGCTGCGCCTCGATGCTCAGGAAAACCAAGCCGTCAGCCGGGGCGACCCAAACGATCTGCGCGTGTGTGCCCCCCGGGGTGGAACCGGTGTCCTGCTGGATGACCAAACCGCCCGCGTCGTAGAGCGTGAGGGTTGCGTCGGGCAGGCCCGCGTCTACCACCTTAAAGGTATAAGTGGTCCCGCCGACCACGGGGACATTTAAGAAGTCGATATCGCCTCCGACCTCAATCGATCCCGGCACGAACGGGCTGAACAGGGCAGTCGATTCGCCGGTCGTGTTGCCATAGTCGTCGGCCTCCTGCACCGCGAGTTGGTAGCCGCCGACCGCACCACCGCCGCCCACCACTTCCAGGAAGTAGAATCCACCGGTCGTTACCGAGAAGTCGATTTCCGCCAGCGTCCCACCCGCCGCCGGGCCCGTATCGGTTGCCAACAGGGTCGACCCGCTATCGTAGAACCGTAACTCCGCATTACCTAACCCCGCGTCCAGCACGCTAAAGGTGTAATCGGTGTTACCTCCCAGATTCAAGTCCAAGCGGAACCAGTCCAAATCACCTGCGCCCATCTGCCCGTCGGTCGTGGATGGTATCGCCACCATGGTCGCGCTGTTCTTGTCATCCCCGTGGTCATCGGGGATCGCAGAAACCTCTAAGCTCGGTGCGCTGACGTTGGAATCGGTGTCGATCGCGACGACTTGGTAGAAATAGGTCGTGCCGTTGGCCGCCGTGTTGTCGGTGAACTGGCTGACCAACACGGGCGTGACATTGAGTGTGGTGAACGGCCCGCCGGAGACCGTGGCACGCCGTACGTCATAGCCCAGCAGGTCCGGCTCTGCGTTGTCGTTCCAATCAAGCAACACGGTGTCATCGCCAGCGGTCGCCACCACGCCGTTGGGCGGCGAGGGTATCTCGCTAGGGGGTGCACCAAAGAAATTCAGCACCGCTTCCATCACCGCCGTCCGGTTAGCTTCAGTGGTGATCGTCTCGAACGGGAACGCCAACATCACCACGTCGCCATCGACCGAACCCTTCTTCTGGATCGCCGCGCCACCCCCGGCCCCCCCGACGTAGTTCAAGGCCGTAACAGCACCACCAAGGGGGTTAATCACATCGGGGAATTCGCTGTCGTAAAACAGCGTCCCGTCGTCGAAGCCAAACGACAGTCCCTCAAAGATCGATCCGACCGCACCGGTCACGCTGTGAGTCCCCGCGTCATCGGAAACGAAATCGGCCCGAAGGGTACTGTTGTAAAATGCCTGCCCGTTGTTGAGGTTGTCAAGATCCCAACCGATCTCAGTGCCGGAGACGAGAAGGTCGCCCCCACCTGCAATAAACGCCGACACCAGCGTCTGCTCGGTCGAGTTAAAGGTGTCGCCGGCACTGGATTCTTCGCCGAGAATCCACACGACCGTGTCGTAATCGCTGAGTAACACGTCGCCGCTGATGACATTTTCGTTCTGCGCGGTATCGATCCCAAGAGCCGGGTTAAAAGCCTCAATCGCTTCACCGACCTGGACCGAGTAATCGCGCGAGTTTTGGAGCCTCGGTCGGACACGGTCCACCAACGACCCGCCGGGCAATACTTCACGGAAGTTGGTGCTCTTATCGATCCGATCAAACCCATTAACAATTAGCACCTTCGAGGTCGGCGCGGTTGCCAATGGGGTAGCCGCCACAACCGACGACCCAAGCGATTCGCCCCCGGCATTCACCGCGACGACCTTGAAGTAGTGCGTCCCATTAACGCTATCCAGCCCGGTCATGACGAGGCTGGTCGTCGCGCCACCGGCGACAAACGTCCCGCCATCAAACCCCAGCCCGTTCAGCGAGGCGTAAACCATGTACCCGGTCGGCGTCCCACCCCCGACCGCCAACGCCGCCGGCGGGGTCCAGCTCACGGTCACCGTCCCGTCGCCATTCGTTTCCGCCTTCGTATCCGTCACCGGGTCCGGCAGAAAAACAACCGATGTCGCACCGCCATCAACCGAGTTGAAGTAACGCACCAGCCCCTGGTAGCTCGCACGGGCCACCGCGTTACGCACATCGGCATCGCGCATCAAGTCTGTATCCAACGAGTTGTCGTGAAAAGCCCACTCGATGATTGTTGCGTCAAACTCGTTGTTGATCCGATTGTTATTGATCTCGCCAAACTCAATGTCGGAGCGGTCCAGGGTATGTACGCCGCGGTTGAACCAGTCGTGCTCGAACGTCCCGTTGAGTGCGACCAGGTCGTCATTGATCTCCGCGGAGACGGTATTCGCAAGCAGGAATTGATTCGGTGTGGCGGAGTTTGGGTCATTGTTCCCGTTGACTAACCCAAGCGTGCCGCGGCTGGAACCGCTCCCGGCATTGGAGTGGTAGCTGATAAACACCCGGTCGCTCAGCGTGCCGTCGGCCTCACGGTTCATGAACTCCGCCCACCTCGGTGACAAACTGACCGTGGCGGTCCGGTCACTAGAAGATGTACGCCATTCACTGGAGGGGATGCCTTGGCCCGCGTGCCACTCGACCCAGTAGAGCCCGGCCTCATCCTCGCGCGGCACACCCGATATCCCACCGCCTCGGTCGATGTCGCCCATCCCGTTACCGAACCGGATCATGTCCGCGATGACCACGCCCGACTCGTTGCTGCGGTTACTGATATCGACAAACCCATCGGCCCCTTGCTCGAAATGGTACGTCCCTAGATAAACCAATCCGTTGCCGACCCGGCGGTGGTTGACGGAGACCTCGGTAGTCCCCCCGGAGTGGGTCACGCGGTAGAGCTGGTTGACCCGGTCGGACCCCGAGCGTGTCCATGAATAGACGGGGTAGAACCCGGCCTCGGTGATGTTCGGCTGGTAACGTGCTACCGCGGTCTCGGTCACCGAGGTCGAGGCGAACCGGTACGGCGTGTCCCCCGCGTCGCCGAAGAAAACCGACGAGCTGCTGTTACTCCACGCCCCGCTAAACGTCACCTCTACATCGTCATTATCCAATACGATTTCGTTGACCTGGTGCCCAACCGGGCGCAGCGGCACGACCGTCGCCCCTGCGTTCCATAGAAAGTCCACCAAGAACGTCATCATGTCCTGGTTGCTTAAATCTTCGATCAGGTTCAGCAGGTTGGGCCTTTGAAAACTCCAAGCCCCGCTGCCGAGGTTGTCCGCGGTGTACCCGTGTCCGCCATGGACGTAGACGATCTTGCCGCTAAGCGCACCCTGGGGCTGCGTGCCCACAGCGACCAACCCCGCCTCGCCCAGAGCCGCCAACTGCTCGGGGGCCGACGCCGAAACGAACCCGTCCGGCACCTCAATAGTCGCCTGGATATCCAGTTGCTCAAGCCCCCCAAGCCCCACGGTCTCAAGGTACTCCGCAAAGTCATCCTGGTTGATAATCGGGTCTGCGGGACTTGCCGACAGCAACAACCTTGGCTCCAGGCTCTCCACCGTGAATAGCTGGGCCGGACCACCGACACCCTTTGATTGCTTGGACCCCGACTGGATGAACTTGCGAGAACCTGACGTGCGTCGATGCATCTCCGCTTCCCTTACTAATTGATGTGGATGCCTTGGTACACATTGACCACGGCCCGGGTCGGTCGATCCGGGCAAAAGTGAAGCAATGTCAGCAGCTTGCTGATATTACATAATAACACACGCCGCCTGAAATCCAAGTGCAAAACCCGTCACAGCATCACATTAGACGTGGTATTTGGGGAAAAAGGGAAAACATAAAAAAACCCCCAAAATTCAAAGGACGGACTTGTATTTTGATTAAACCCCGGCTACACTTCTTACGCAACAGGACTGGCCACCGGAGTACATCCGGGTCCCCGTCTCGGAACCCGCCCTCTGAGACCTGGGGACGCAAGGCCAGTTGCTGATACGCTCCGACCGTGGAGAACCGAGTGGGTCATTCTGGCCCCAACCGGTTGTGTGCGGCCGGGGCTTTTTTATTTTCCACCCGTGTTTATCCCTGGCAAAAACAAACAAAATACGCTACCGCCGAATCAGATATGCGATAGACCGCGGACGATAGGCCAGGGTCTGCGCAAAAAGAAACCGTCGCCTTGAGTTCTCCCCTCCAGGCGACGGTCTTACAGGTCAACGGATAAACGCAATGCAAGAAGTTAGCGCTTCATGATATGCACTACCGAAGGGAGTGGTAGCTGGTCTTTCTCCCCTTCCCCTCCGTGTCCTGTGCCATAGAATGTAACCCAAATCCACACCCCGACGCAAGACTTTTTTAGCTGATCCATCAGAATATCGCACAATCTAAGGTTTACCCAGCTTAACCCAAGCCTAAATATGCGGTTAGGCCCCGGCGTGGGATATCTGCAGCCTGGGGCCAATTTTATTGATGACAGACGGCCGACCAACGGTTACGGTGGTCACGCTGTACCACAGGGGGAAAACGCAATGCACACTCAAGGAGCAATTCCCTATGGCTTTTATCTTTCGCCTCCCGTCTGCCTTGCCTGCGATGTGGCTGGTTGTCTCCGTGGCATTGCTCTGCCCGAACCACGCCCAGGCTCAAGAAGCGCCTCAAAGCCAGCCCGATGAGTTGTCAGCCTTTGAAACGCACGTCTTTGACGACGGGCAGGGCCGCACATTGCCGTACCGCCTGCTGGCTCCAAGCGATGTCCAAGGCCCAAGCCCCGTGCTATTGTTTCTGCACGGTGCCGGCGAACGCGGGGATGACAACGCCAGGCAACTGATCCACGGGAAAACCCTCCTCCTGAAAGCCGCCCGTGACTTCGGCTGCATCGTCGTCGCACCCCAGTGCCCAGCAGGAAGCAAGTGGAGCGTCGTAGACTGGACTCAGGACAAAGTCACCTTCTCCGACGAGCCGTCCGAACCGATGCAACTGACGCTCGCTTTGATCGATCAACTAGCTGAACAATATGACGTGGATAACAACCGGCTCTACATCATGGGCCTGTCGATGGGTGGCTACGGAACATGGGACACAATCTATCGACAGCCCGACCGATTCGCCGCGGCAGCACCGATCTGTGGCGGCGCTGACACCGCCCAGGCACAGAAGATTACACACGTCCCCGTCTGGGCGTTCCACGGCGATGCCGACCCGGTCGTCTCCGTTGAACTCACCCGAGCCATGATCCAGGCAATTAAAGACGCCGGCGGAGACCCCAGGTACACCGAATACCCCGACACCGGCCACAATAGCTGGACACCCGCATTCGCCGAGCCCGAACTGCTCCCTTGGCTGACTTCTCAAAGCCTCGATAACGACGCCGCACAGACACAACCCCAGGCCCAGCCGCAACCCGAATAAGACATCCGATTACAACACCCAGTAAGCCACCGCCCAAAAAAAACAATCGCATCGCCCGTGACCTTTCTAGGGACTACTATCTGTCGCATGTACTGTGATTTGCATACCCACTCGACCGCCTCCGACGGCACCGACGCCCCCGGCGACCTCCCCATGCTCGCCAAACAGGCGGGGCTCTCGGCTATCGCACTGACAGATCACGACACCACCGACGGTCTCGCCGAATTCCTCGCCGCCGCGAAAATCGCCCGCATCAGGGCCGTCCCCGGCATCGAACTCTCCGCCGATCCCGCCATACTCCACGCCGACACCGACCCCAGTCCCGATCAACCCCCCAGGCTCGGCACATTGCACCTGTTGGGCTACTTCATCCAACCCGAGGCACCGCTGCTCGCCGAAGTCCAGGCCCATCTGCGCGAAGCCCGCGCACAGCGCAACCCCCAGATGATCGCCCGCCTCAACGAACTGGGCATGGACATCCACTACGACGAGGTCATCCAAATCGCCGGCGGCAACATCGTCGGCCGACCCCACATCGGGCAGGTCCTGATGCAGAAGGGCTACGTCAAGTCGATCCACGAGGCGTTCTCCCGCTATCTCGGCGGACGCGGCGAGGCCTATGTACGCAAGGACCGGCTATCCGCCGAGCAAGCCATCCAAGCGATCCACGACGCCGACGGGCTGGCGGTCCTCGCACACCCCACACAACTGGGCCTCGAATCCGCTTCACAACTCGAACACGCGGTCGCAAGGCTCAAAACGCTGGGCCTGGACGGCATGGAGACCCGCCACAGCGATCACCACCCACGCGACACCGAGCGGTTTTCCAAGCTGGCCACCAAGCTCAACCTCCTCACCACCGGCGGCAGCGACTACCACGGCTCACGCAAAACCCTCGCGCTGGGCTGCCAAAAAGTCCCGCTCTCCGTATACGAAGACCTCTTGGAATCCCACCGCCAGCGCATCGGTGGGTAGATATCGGTTCATAAAACATCTCGACCCGATGCATCAAGACTCCCCCCAGCCCCAAGATGAGTGCGTGGTAGCCAAGGCCATTAAATCTCCCCATTTTTACACGCCGTTTGACCCTGTTTTACTTGGATCGCGTGGGCCACGACCTATAATTGGGATAGGCAAAGGCGGCATGTCAGACGCGCCATCGCAGGCGCGTCAATAAAGGAGCGTGTCATGAGCAGGCTCAACCCGATCCTCGCTGCGGTGCGATCTCACGTCCACACCATCAGCGACACCCCGGCAACACCCCAGCACGCATCGCCTTTCATCACCATCAGCCGGGAGGCCGGTGCCGGCGGCCGCACCCTGATGCGCCGACTGATCGACCGCCTCACCGAGTTAGACCCCGCCAACTCCGAACGAGCATCCTGGGCCGGGTTCGACAGAGAACTGGTCGAGAAAGTCGCCAAAGACCACAACCTCCACAAGACCCTGGTCAACCTGCTGGGCGATCAATGCCACTCCTGGCTGTACGACGTCTTCGCCGGCCTATCCGCGCAGACCACCGAATCCCAGGTCTATCGCAGGGTTGCCGAGACGATCCGGGCACTGGCCATCGGCGGCCGGGCCGTGATCGTCGGACGAGGCGGGGTCTTCGTCACCCAGAACATGCCCTGTGGTGTACACATCCAGGTCGTCGCGCCGTTCGAGCACCGGGCCCAACAGATGGCTCGCGTGTTAAACACCGACCTGAAACACGCCACCCACGAGGTCCGACGGATCGAACAAAACCGCGCCTCTTTCTACCACCGCTACTGGCCGGACACGCCCCTGTCACCCAGCATCTTCACCGCCACCTTCAACAGCGCCGCGATCAGCGAAACCAAAATGGTCGATGCCATTCTCCCGCTCATCCCCGGGTTCAAGACAGGCAAAAAGCATCGCGACGCCGGCGTAGTGGTGTGATACCCCAAACCCGACAGCGCCCGCCATCTCTTTCTTTATTGATGAGATCCCCCTGATTCGTGACCCCTCAAACTCCCCAGTCTTCCCCGCGCCCTACGCATCCTACTCAGTGAAACCTCCCAAGCCCCTCCCGCTTGGACGCCGGCGACCTCCACACCAAAACCCCATCGACAACCCTCAAAGCCCCTTGGCTCCACCCAAAGCCGGCTTTTTATCGGCGTTCGCCTTAACGGACCGATGTGTCTACTATATGCGGTCCCAAAAAACACAACCCTACCTATACGAATCGAGATTCAACCGATGACCGACACCAACGCTGTAGTACAAACCAAGCCACGCCGTGGCGGGATCGAATGGGGCAACCTCAACTGGTCCGTCATCATCGGCATCGGCGGGATGCACATCATCGCGCTGGGCGCGTTTATCCCCGGGACGTTCTCGTGGAGCGGCTTGCTGATGGGCGCGTTTCTCTCATGGGTCACCGCAGGCGTCGGCATCACGCTCTGCTACCACCGCCTGCTCACACACCGATCTTTCAAAACCCCTAAGTGGTTCGAGTACATCCTCACCACCTGCGGCTGCCTCGCCTGGCAGGGTGGGCCCGTCACATGGGTCGGCGTACACCGCCTGCACCACAAGCACTCCGACACGGACATGGACCCGCACTCCCCGAATCACGGCTTCACCTGGGCACACATGCTCTGGACCCTCCACGACAAAGTCGAAGGCATCAACGGCCACGACGCCGCTAAGGACCTCCTACGTGACAACGGCCTACGGCTATTAGATAAATACTTCTGGGTCCCCCAGTTCGTCTTATCCGCCGCCCTGATCGGCATCGGTTACGCCATCGGCGGCTGGGCCCTCGCCCTATCCTGGGTCATCTGGGCCGTCGCCGTCCGCACCGTCTTCGTCTACCACGGCACATGGTTCGTCAACTCCGCAGCACACACTTGGGGCTACCAGAACTACGAGGAGACCGGCGAGAAATCCACCAACCTCTGGTGGGTCGCTCTCTGGAGCTTCGGCGAAGGCTGGCACAACAACCACCACGCCCACCCACGCTCCGCCGCACATGGCCTGCGCTGGTACGAACTGGACCCGACCTACTGGCTCATCAAGGCCATGTCATTCGTCGGCCTGGCACACACCATCGTCCTGCCACGCACCGACCAGATGCCCGACGCCACCGGCAAAAAATCACCCAAGCCCGCTCCTTCCACCACCACCGCGATCGACCCACCCGAAAACATCACAGTCTCAAGCGCCACCCCACCGGCAGCCTGAGACAAGATCGAAATACACAGGTGGGGCCGACCGCATCACCTGTTGTAAATACATACAACCCGGACGATGTGGGCGGTAACCTGCCTACAATGCCGCCATGCGCCGTCCAACAGACCCCCCATCCAAAGCCGTAGCCGTGTCCCTACCCTCGGACGCTGGACTACCCAAAGCACTCGGCGGCAAGCTCGCCGGGCTTTCGCTGCATCGGCAGGTCTGGGTGCTGGCGATCTGGCCGTTGCTCGAACAGGTGATGGCCTTCACGGTCGGCACGGTCGATATGGGTCTCGCCGCACGGCTGAAACCCGAAGAACTCGCCATCGCGGCGAACGATGCGCTGGGCGTTGCAGGCTACGTCGGCTGGCTGATGGGCATGATGATGGGCGCCGTCGGCATCGGGGCGTCTGCACTGGTCGCCCGCGCAATCGGTGGCCGGCACAAACGACTCGCAAACGCGGCATTGGGTCAAGCGATTTTATTAGCACTAGTCGTAGGTTTTGCCATAGGCCTGGTCGTATTTGTCCTGGCGGGCCCCATTGCTCAGATCATAGGGATACAAGGACAGGCCCTTGACCTATGCAAGACGTACTTAAAAATCATTACATTAGCCGCACCCCTAAGCGCGGTCCTTTTCGTCGGCGGGGCATGCCTGCGCGCCTCCGGTGACACACGAACCCCCTTCGGTGTGGTCGTCGTCGTCAACATCGTCAACATTATCGCCAGCCTCCTGTTCGTCTACGGCCCGGGGCCCATCGGCGGACACGGCGTCGCAGGGATCGCCGCTGGCACCGCCATCGCATGGGTCGTGGGTGCGGCGCTGACTCTCGTCGTCCTCCTACGCGGCAACAGCTTGATCAAACTCCGACTCGCAAGGCTCCGCCCCCACTGGCACACCGCGCGGCGGATCATCCACGTCACGACCCCCCAACTGTTCGAGAGCCTGGGCATCTGGGGCGGGAACTTCCTGGTCCTCATCATCATCGGCAGGCTCGCCACCGAAGGCCTGATGGGTTCACACATGTGGGCGGTGCGCCTCGAGTCCGCCAGCTTCCTCCCCGGTTTCGCGCTCGCCGGCGCCGCAGCCATCCTCGTCGGCCAATACCTCGGCGCAAACGACCCCGTTATGGCTCGACGCTCCGCACTCTACTGCTGCGCCATCGCCGCCGCCGTGATGTCACTCACCGGCCTGCTGTTCATCACTATCCCGCATCAGTTGATCGCACTATTCACACCCGTGCCGTTACACCAAGAGGTCGCCCCGCAACTCTTGTGGGTCTGCGGCTGGGTCCAGCCGTTCTTCGCCGTCGCGATCGTGCTCAGCCACGCGATCAAAGGCGCAGGCGACACACGCTCCACCATGGTCATCGGCTACGCAACCCTGTTCCTGGTCCGACTCCCTCTGGCCTACCTCCTGGGCATCTATTTCGGCCTGGGACTGGTCGGCGTGTGGTACGGCCTATGCTCCGAGATGGCCGTCCGTGGCCTGCTCTACGCCGCACGCTTCACGCAAAGCGGATGGCTCAAGACGCGCATATAAAAACAGCTCACACAGCCCTTCCAACAAACACTCGTTCTTAGAACGTGGGCTCGTCAGTCGGTTAGACGTGTGAACTATTTAAAGAATGATCCGAGAGTAATGTCAGCCCCGCAGACGTCACACGTTAAACAACCGTGTCTGCCTGGGATCATCCGACATGAAACTAAATGCCCCACCGATCCGATACGTCTTGCTCATCAATTGCATGACGTAGCAGACCTTGATCGGCAGCAACAACTCTTCCCCCGCCACCGATTCGAGATTGATCGTCAGGATCGCGTCCATCGGCACATCGTGCTCGATCAACAGCCCCAACCCGTTCAACGACAGGTCCGTCACCCACCCGCGGTACAACGGCTTGAATTCGCCCGCCATCACCCCCAATGTCACCGGCGCATGGATCGCCCGCCGCATCGACGAGCGCAGGCCCATATCAAAGACCGCCTCATCGTCGAGACTATCCAACAGCCCCAACAGCCTCTGCCTGGGCCCGGCATCCAGTTGTTTTAAATCGCTTGCCACCGAATATCTATCGGCCGGTCCGGGCTCGGCCTTAGGCAGGCCAAGCACAGAAACGGGATGAACCTAAACCCAGCGGGCCCGTAACCGTCACCCCTTACCCCGCCCGACTCTCCATCCCAACCCGCACGACTGCCCGCCCCCACCCAGATGGGCACCGCGGGCCAGCCAATTATTAGTAGATCATAGATCCACACGCCACCCAACAGACCGTAATCAACGATCCCCTACCGAGCCAGTTCCCCGACGCCGGGGGCCCGTGCGGATACACTTTGCCAATGGACCTCCTGCTCCACGACGCAACCCCGCTCTCACTGGACCGCCCAGTCATCATGGGCATCTTGAACCTGACCCCCGACAGCTTCTCCGACGGCGGGCAGCACAACGCCCCCAACCAAGCGGTCCAACACAGCCTGGCGATGGCCTCGCAAGGGGCGAACATCATCGACGTCGGCGGCGAATCCACCCGCCCAGGTGCCCAACGAATCAGCAGCGAAGAACAGATCGCCCGGGTCGTCCCTGTGATCCAGGCCCTGCGTCAAAGACTCGACGACACCCACCGAACGGTCCAGATCAGCATCGACACCACCCGCGCAGATGTCGCCGCCGCCGCGGTGGATGCCGGCGCGACAATCATCAACGACGTCAGTGCCGGCCGAGAAGACCCCGCCATCCTCACCCTCGCAGCCGAACACCGCCTCCCGATCATCCTGATGCACATGCAGGGCAAGCCGGCCACCATGCAGGATAAGCCCGCATACACCGACATCATCGCCCAGGTCCGAGATTTCCTACTCGGACGCGCCCAGGCCGCCCTTGATGCCGGGGCCGACCGCAGACAGATCATCCTGGACCCAGGCATCGGCTTCGGAAAAACCACCGAACACAACCTCACCCTCCTGCGATCCCTCCCAGACCTCGTCGCCCTGGGCTACCCCATCCTGATCGGTGCCAGCCGCAAACGCTTCCTCAGCGAGTTCGGCATAATCTCAAAAAGTACTACTGCCACAACTGGCAGTAGGGCAGGGGGGGACAATCCTTGTAACAGGCTGGGAGGAACCTGTGCGATCACCGCTCACTGTGTCGCCGCCGGTGTCGCACTGCTTCGGGTCCACGATGTCGCCCCCAACCGCCAGGCCGCGGACCTCGCCTGGGCTCTCAAAGGCCTCGACAGGCGAAAAATCTCGTAAATTTTCACTAACCGCCTAATTTCGTTAGGGAAATGTTCAGAGTGTGGATAAGTTGTGAATAACCCTGGGGTTGGGTGCCGTCTCGCCAGTACAGACCCGGCCCGGATTATAAGACGTTGGACCGACCAATATGCTATTAATTGCATGACATATATGAATTTAAGCGAGAATCACCCCGGCCTTCCATAACTTCAAGTGCGGACAAGAACTTTGGCGATAATACAGGTGTGAGGGGACACCCTAGCACCACCCGGTGCATGTGATCCCGGTAAGGCCCGGCATCAGGACTACAAGAACCGTTGGGCCATTGATTTGTTCAGGAGACAGTCATGAGCGAAGTATCCCCCATCCACCGACCCGTCGCGCCAACGCTCGACCCAAACACCCGAGCCGCACGCACACAGACTCGTACCGACACCACCAACCGTGGCGAAGACCAGGTCGAACTATCCAACACCGCGCAGCTACTCAGCAAGATCGCTGATCTACCCGACGTCCGTCAGGACCTCGTCGACCGCGTCAAAGCCTCAATCGCCAACGGCACCTACGAGTCCGACGACAAGGCCGACGCCGCCATCGACAGCCTCCTCGATGACATCGCGTAAACCGTAGCAATCAAAAACATTCAAACACACCAGCCGCCCCCGCAACGGGGCGGTTTTTTTATCTACCACGCCTCTTAGATTCATCGGATACAGGCGACCAGAAGAAAACCTCTTTAACCACACATCAATAGCCCATCGACACACCGTCCTCGGCGATTCTATGGGTACCTGCCCTATTTTCAATAGCCTCATACCACTGCGCCCTACCCACTCTCCGCCGACTCACCCGCCTCCGACATACTCGCCAACCCAAGCGGGTCCTCCGGCACAGCAAACACACTGGGCTTCACCTTCGCCCCCTTATGCATCACCACCCCCGGCGCTGTCAGGTCGCCGTGGTAACTGCATTTGGGCCCCAGTATGACCGTCGTACCGCTGACCACATGCTTAGCGTCGATGATCCCCTGGCAGTCGATCCCGCCGTGCGCCTCGATCGTCTCCACGATCAGCCGACCACGCTTGCTCACCGTGATCCGCCCGCAGGTCTTCAACTCTTTAAGAGGCCCACGCAGCTTGGTGATGTGTTCGTCACCCACCATCAGCGCCTTATTACAGCCCGGACAAGACGTGGACTGGGCGCGGCTGCTGACCTCAAAGCGATGTCGGCAGTGGTAACACTGGACCAGGCGTGGACCTAGTTGTCGCGCCATGGAGACTAACCGGGGGTATCCAAAAGGAAGACCGGGGGTATCCGGGGTGACCAGGGTTAGCTGGGGGAATCCGGGGGTATCCGGGGGAATCCGGGGGCCGGGGACAAACCACAGGTGCAGAAGTTGCGCTGGGCTCAAGCGCGCCGTGACTCATCACCGATAAGGCAGCCGGACGCTTAAGCCGATGTATTAACGCTTACTTCTTAGGTGGTTGACTTGGCTGACCCGCAGGCGGTCCACCCGACGGTGCCGGTGCTGCCGACGCAGGCCTGCCCGTATCCGGCCCAACAGCGCACATCCCGTGGAAGCTGGCGCCCTCGGTCATCACCATCTTCGCGGCTGTGATGTCACCACGAACCACACCCGAGCCGTTGAGCTTAACCGTGTCCTTGGCATTGAGGTTGCCCTCGACCAGCCCATCGACCTGAACGCCAGCCGCTTCAACATCGGCCTTGCACTGGGCGTTCTGGCTGACCTGAAGCTCGCCCTTGCCGGTGATCTTCCCGTCAAACTTCCCGTTGATTTTCGCTACCCGCTCGAAGGAAAGCTCACCCTTGAAGTGGCTGTCCGCACCAACTACCGTTGTGTCGCCTGATTCGGCCATGTCTAACTCCTTGACTATTGGGGGGAAACTAGGTGGCTAAACCGCCCACCGCGGCCGCCGTAAAACGCCAGTGTAAGTCAGGGTTGGGGATTTGGGTAGGCTCGTTGCCCCGTTCACGCCAGCACGCCCCCCCAGGCTGTTTAGCAAGCGACCGAAGATCGCCAGGCCTGACTCAACGGATAAAAACAGCACTGCCCCAGATGTGCCCCCCCGCCTCTAAAGCACCACCTGAACCATCAGCATCAGGCAAAAACCCAGCGTAAACGCCCACGCGATCCGCCTTGGGCTCTCGGTTTCCAGTGCCTCAGGGATCAATTCCAAAATCACTAGGAAGACCATCGCACCCGCCGCAAATCCCATAAGCACCGGCATCAACGGGGTGAAAAACCACGCCAGCAGCACCGCCGGCACCGTCGCCAGGGGCTGGGTCAGGCTCGTCGCCACCGCCGCCCAAAAACAACGCATGATGCTCGCCCCTGCACCACGCAACGGGATCGCCACCGCCAACCCCTCCGGGATATTGTGAATCGCAATCGCCAGTGCCAGCGTCGGCCCCATCCCCTCCGCAGCACCCCGACTATCCGCCGCATACCCCACGCCCACCGCCACTCCCTCCGGGATGCTGTGAACCATCATCGCTATGAAAACCAGAAACCCCACACGCCCGCCCCATTTCTTCCACCGCTCGGGCCTCTGTGGCGTGTCATGAACCTTCGACTCCGCAACCTGTAAAAATAACGCCCCCAGCAACACCCCCACAATGATCGGCAACACCTTCCCCAACGTCCATCCACCATCACCCAGATCCAACGCCGGCAAAAGCAGGTTATAAACCGACGCCGAAAACATCAGACCCCCCGCAAACCCATACCCAAGCCCCCGCTGCTTCACCGGGTCCAGCCCCCGAATCATCAAAGGCAACGCACCCAACCCGCACGCCAAGCTCGCAACAACCCCGGCAGCAAACGCGGTAGCTATCGTGATCCAAAGCAAACCCGTGGCTCCTCCACACGCCGGCCCAAAGGCTCGACCCGTGAAGCCATAGCTTACCTCTATTCACACCACACGCATCCCAACACCCTTGCGGCTTAGCCGCCCCGCAGATCCCGCACCGCAACACATATCGGGGAGGCACCTCCAGGGGAAAGGACTACACAGCCGAACCCCCATGCTCACCCGTGCGGATACGGATACAGTCGTCCAACGGCAGCACAAATATCTTCCCGTCACCGATCACACCACCGTTGTGCTTCGCCGCACCCACGATCGCGTCGACCGTCGCCGCAACATACACATCATTCACCGCGATCTCGATCCGCACCTTCGGCAACAGGCTCGGCTTCACCTCCTGACCACGATACAAATCCGGGTCCTCCGCCTGACCGTGACCCGTGCATCGGCTCGCCGTGATACGCAGGACCTCCACGTCCACCAGCGCGTGATGCACCTCCTCAAGTTTGTCCGGCTGAATAATCGCGATTATCAGTTTCATCGTTGTCTATCCCTTCACACGCCTCGCGTGCTGCGGTGTGTTATACGGATTCCGATTGAGTCGCGTGCATTCTGATCTCCCCTCAGCCCCCGGCTTTGCCGGGGGATTCGCCATGGAAACTTGCTGTGATTTCCAAACAGAATGCCCAGACTCCAATCATAAACCGTGTTACTTAGTTAAGGTTCAACAGCCCAAACCCGTGTTCCCCGTGCAATGTGTGATCCATCCCCGCCATCTCCGCCTTATCGTTCAGACGAAGCCCAACCGTCTTGTCCACCAGCACCACCAGGATCAGCGTGACCACCCCCGAGTAAATCATGCTGACACCGACGCCCTTAAATTGATACCACAACTGCATATTAAACCCATGCTCCGGGATCGAACGCAGCACGAAGGTCAGCCCGATCGCACCGACGATCCCCGCCACGCCGTGGATACCAAACACGTCAAGCGTGTCGTCGTACCCCAGCTTGCCCTTGAGTACGACCGCCGCGTAGCAGAACAACGAACCCGCCACACCCAGCACCATCGCACCGTAAGGCGGCACATCCCCAGCCGCCGGCGTGATCGCCACCAGGCCCGCAAGGATCCCCGACATCAGTCCCAGGCTCGTCGCCTTCTTCAGATGAAACCCCTCGATAATAATCCACGTCAACGCACCCGTAGCCGCAGCGATCTGCGTTACCGTCAGCGCCTGCGCCGTCTGCATCCCACTGGACACCGAGCTCCCCGCGTTAAACCCAAACCACCCGACCCACAACAATCCCGCGCCCATCATCGTCATCACAAGGTTGTTCGGATGCATCGCTGTCTTGGGATAACCCCGACGTGCGCCCAAATACAACGCACACACCAGACCCGCCATCCCCGCGGAGATGTGGATCACCGTCCCACCCGCGAAGTCGATCGCCTCGCCCGTCAAAAATCCCCCGCCCCAGATCCAATGGCACAACGGGTTGTAGATCAACAAACTCCACAACGCGATGAAAACACAATACCCACGGAACCGCACCCGCTCCGCAAACGCCCCCGCAATCAACGCCGGCGTAATGATCGCAAACTTCCCTTGAAACATCGCAAACACCAGGTGCGGGATCACAATGTCATCCCCAAAATAAGCGCCCGGCCCACTATCAAGACCCTTTAGCAAAACAAAATCCCAATCCCACCCGATCCATCCACCGACCGAATCGCCGAAGCACATCGCGTACCCGCACACCGTCCAGATCACCCCGATGATCGCCATCGCCGCGAAGCTGTGCATCATCGTCCCCAGCACGTTCTTGGTCCGCACCAGCCCCCCGTAGAACATCGCCAGCCCCGGCACCATCAGCAGCACCAGCGTCGTCGATACCAGCATCCACGCCGTCGTCCCCGTGTCGATCTGCGGCAGGGGAGTTACGTCTGAAACAACACCGGCGACTACCTCGGGGGTGGGGATTACTCCGGGGGCGGGGGTGGCCTGCCCAAACACCGACACCGCACACACCAACAAGCCGACCAGCCCCAGGCACACCGTCATATATTTTTGTTTCGCCATCAGTCACAAGCCTCCAGGTGATCGTGCATTCAATCAGCGCGCATTAAAAAGCGGGCTCCCACACAATCATTACAAAGGCCATGCCACTCGATTTTTTACCGATAAAACTCTTTCCCCAAGCAAGTTAGCTCGAATCCCGCCTCAAGCTCACGGCGCGCAGAAAATAAGCGCGGAGCGAAAAAACCCCTGATTCCGCCTAAGAAATGTGCAAAAAACCTACCGCGCCAACGCCCCCATCGGGTCCCAAGCAGGCAGCACGATCGGCTCCTGCTTCGACGCCTCGATCAAATCCTCCGGCAACATGTCCCGGTGAATCGCCACCTCGAACATATGCTCATCAAACCACGAATCATTCATCACGTAAAAACCCTTACGCCCACCCTCCTCGCCCCAGCTATTCTCCACCCGCCAACGCCTCGGCGTCTTGTCGTCCGCCACATCCACACCCGTGAACAACATCGCGTGTGTCATCAGCGTCTGGTGATAGATCAAACGCTCAGCCTTGCTGTGCGAAAACTTAGCCTGATACACCCCCTCATAATCAAACAACGCCGCGTCCCACACACCCAGATCACGACGCATCATCTTCCCCACATCACAACCCATCCACACCGGCTCACCACCCATCAGTGTCTTCATCGTCAACGCCTTCATCGTCTCCACATCCACATTCAAATACTTCACCGGCTCGCCCCCGACCACGTTCCCCAGGTGCGCCACCGTAAACGTCTTACCCATCGGGCTGCTCGCCCTGGGGTCATTCACCACACACACATACTCCTCCAACGCCACCGTGCAATACAACTTCGCAAACTCCGCTGGCGTCATCTCCCCATCACGACGAAACCTCTTGTCCTCATCCTTCCACTGCCAGTCGAATTTATCCGGCGGCGTCCCAAGATGGATGCACAACACCCGGTACACCGTCGCAACCACCCCATCCTTCACCTTCTTAATCTCATCAACCCCCGCGCCTTTCCCGACCAGCCCACGCAACGCCGCCGCACCCTCGCGCAGCAGGTCCGACAGGATGCTGTTCATACGCCTCGTGTTCGACGAGCTCTGCGTCTCCGGCATCACCGCCTGCGGCACCAGCCCGTGCTTGCGCACCACATTCACAAACATATTCCACTGCCCCCCATCATCCAACGGCCGATCCAACAGGTGCGCCACCAAACGATCATCTACCTCCCTCTCGCCGGTCGCAATCACCTGCTCCAGAAAGTAATTCGCCCGCTCCAGCTTGTCCCAGAACAGCGTGAAGTTCTGGCTGAACTCAAACTCCTTGAGCTTCATCTTCTTCATCGCACCCACACGGATCAGGTTCAGCCCCGCAAACATCCAGCAACGGCCCGATATCTTCTGGTTGGTCACCTTCCAGTCATCCAGATGATGGCTAAACGTGTGGTCCGTCGTGGTAATAACCTCACGATTCAAAGCCACATCATCCACCGCCGTCTGCGTCACCGCGTTCTGCATCAACCGGTTACGCGCATCCGACCCAAACGCTTCACGCAAACCCGCAAGCGTGTTCGCATCTAATCCGCCGATCACTGTGGCATCTTCGGTCGCAGTAGGGGAGGTGGTGGACAAGGTATAGACTCCAATAGCGGTAAAACAGTGTAGGAAGACACTATATCGGGCATCAAGACATTTAACACCAAGCCCACGCTCATCGAACGTAAGCCTCTATTACAACCAAGCCCTCTATCCCCTACAATCCCCTCCATCATGTCCAACCGGGAACCCACCCAAACAGCCGACTACAAAGCCCTCGAAGAGTTCGTCGTCAACAACGACGAGCTGCTCCAACTCGAAGAACGCATCGGCCGATTCAACATCTTCGACGCACTGGGCATCGTCAACGCAGAAATACGCCACTCCAAATTCCTCGCCTGGCTCCTGGACCCCAACGAATCCCACGGCCAAGGCCCGCTGTTCCTCAAAGCCTTCCTCATGGACCTGTTCCGACAGTCCCCACTCGAGCTACGCGCAATCAACCCCGTAAAGATCGACGGCGCCGAGCTTCGCGGTGTAGATATCCGACGAGAGTGGCGCCACATCGATATCCTCATAACTTGTGAAGACCCCAAGTTTGTCATCGCAATCGAAAACAAGGTCGGCTCCAAGGAACACAGCAAACAACTAGAACGCTATCGAAAAGCCGTTAAAGAGAAATTTGGCGACATACATAATCAATTCGTATTCCTCACACGAGACGGCGACGAACCAACCGATGAGGATTGGACCGTTTACACTTACGAAGATATCCACAGGGTTCTATTGCGTGCCCGCAACACCAACGCCACCAGCATCGGCGACGATGTCCTCGCATTTTTAGATCACTACATCCGCCTGATCGGGAGCCGGTTCATGGACGACCCAAAAATCGACGAACTCTGCCAAACCATCTACAAAAATCATCGCGCTGCGATCGAGATGATCGTGGAACGCACCAAGGTAGGGCGGTCAGAACTACTCGGCGCTCTTGAAGACCTGATCCGCTCTGACAAAGATCGTTGGGTTTTTATCAACTCTACCTCACGCTCTATTGCGCTGATACCACGACAATGGTATGAAGTGATCCCACCCATAGGAACAAAGCCCAGCCAAGACCCAAAATCATGGTTGTGGTGGGATATCTGGTGTTATAACGGTTCGTGCAGGTGGCGGCTGTGTTGCGGCAAAGTGAAAGATGAACACTTGCGCAGACGGATCGCCCAGGCAATAACAGGGAAGAAGGCTGGGTTTGGCCTAAAAGACCGTAAAAAAGAGCTGACGCCCGCTTGGAACAGCCTTGGGTTACGGCATATCGATAAATGGACGGAAGACGACCCTGACCCTGTAACCTTATTGCCAAAAGTCGAAAAGCTACTGGACAAACTGGATCAAGAAATGGCCCGTGTGCCCAGCGTCTTGAAGAAGATTGTTGGGGAGTGGGAGAAGAAAAAATGACGCCCACACATAGCCATGCGTGGGCGTCAGGTTGAATTAGGTTGTGCCCCCCGCCTTACACCTCAGCCTCCATCTTCTTCGCCTTCGCACGAGCATCGTCGAGCGTGCCGACGTACATGAACGCGCCTTCGGGGATGTCGTCGCCTTCGCCGGCACACAGACGCTTGAAGCTGTCCAACGTGTCGGCCAACGACGTGTAGATGCCCGGGAACCCGGTGAACTGCTCGGCCACGAAGAACGGCTGGCTCAGGAAGCGTTCGATCTTCCTCGCTCGGCCAACAATTTGCTTGTCTTCCTCAGCCAATTCATCCACACCCAGGATCGCGATGATGTCCTGCAGGCTCTTGTACCTCTGAAGAATAGACTGCACCTGTCGGGCGACCGCGTAGTGCTCTTCGCCCAACACGCCCGGATCGAGGATTCGGCTGGTCGAGGTCAGCGGGTCCACCGCAGGATAAATACCCTTCTCGGCAACACTGCGTTCCAGAACGACGAACGCATCCAGGTGGCTGAACGTCGTCGCCGGCGCGGGGTCGGTCAGGTCGTCCGCAGGCACATACACCGCCTGGATCGAGGTCACGGCACCCTTGTCCGTCGAGGTGATCCGCTCCTGAAGCTCGCCCATCTCCGTCGACAGCGTCGGCTGATAGCCCACAGCCGAAGGCATACGCCCAAGCAACGCGGACACTTCGGAACCCGCCTGCGTGAAGCGGAAAATATTATCGACGAACAACAGCGTCTCCTTGCCGGAGGAGTCGCGGAACTCTTCACACATGGTCAGCCCAGCCAGAGCGACACGCAGACGCGCACCGGGCGGTTCATTCATCTGCCCAAACACCATCGCCACACGGTCGAGCACCGAGTGGGTATTGCCCTCGGAGTCGGTGAACTCCGCCTCGTCCATCTCACGCCAGAGGTCGTTGCCCTCACGGGTCCGCTCGCCGACGCCAGCAAACACGGAGTACCCGCCGTGCTCACGCGCGATTCGCGCGATCATTTCCTGGATGATGACGGTCTTACCCACGCCCGCACCGCCGAACAGCCCGATCTTGCCGCCGCGAACAAACGGGCAGAGCAGATCGACAACCTTGATCCCGGTCTCAAGGATCTGCGTCTTAGGGTTCAGGTCAACGAACTTCGGCGGCGGCTGGTGGATCGCACGCGTCTTCTTCGCATTCACCGGCCCCTTCTTATCAACGGGCTGGCCCAGCAGGTTAAACACACGCCCAAGCACCTCTTCACCCACCGGCACCGACACCGAGTCGCCGGTGTCTTGCACAGACATCCCGCGCGACAAACCGTCGGTCGAACCCAGCGCCACCGCACGGACCTGGCCACCGCCTAGGTGCTGCTGGACCTCACCCACCAAGTCGATATCAATCCCATGGTGGCTGCCCTTGATGTGCAAGGCATTATAAATTTCGGGCAGGTCGTCCTCGGGGAACTGGGCGTCGAAGGTCGAGCCGATGATCTGGGAGATCGTACCGGTGGTGGCCATGTGTCGTTATCCTCTTGAATTTCAGCTACTTAGCGGAGTCGCGCCCCACGCGTAACCCCGTCGGGCCAAGTAGATTAACGGCCCCCTGTCACTTTGCCAAATCCAAGACATACCCAGCCAATCCCCCCTAAAAACGCTTACCCACAAGGAAAAGCTCGATCAAACCGCCCGAAGTGTTATACTCGCCCGTCATTCCGTCTTATATAGACGCACGGAGGCGTCCGCTTGACCGCGACCAACACCCCTCACATCCCGGCCAACACCACCCAGCCAGACGCCCAAGGTCCAACGACCTCACCGCCTCCCCCAACGTCAGACCACACAGCCCAACCCGCTGGGGTACCCCATGATGCGCAGACTCTGACACCGGCCGAACCCCAAGCCGTCATCACCCCCAACGTCCAACCAACCAGCACCCCTTCCACAACACAACCCCACAACACAACCACCCACCAAAACGAAAACCGCCCGCCCCGCATCATCGCGATGATGAACCAGAAGGGCGGCGTCGGCAAAACCACCACCTGCACCAACCTCGGCGCAGGCTTGGCACGCATGGGCAAGCGCGTCCTCATGATCGACCTGGACCCCCAGGCCCACCTCTCGCTCTCACTGGGCATCGATCCCGACGCCATCGAAAAAAGCATGTACGACCTGCTCGCCGACCCACAGACCACCGCCGACCAGGTCCTGCAACAGGTCGGCGACAACGCTCGGCTCACGATCCTCCCCGCCGAAGTCAACCTCGCAGGCATCGAAGCAGAACTCGCCGACAAAGTCGTCACCGGCGCAGCCCAAGCCGTACTCAAACAAAAAGTCGCCAGTCTCGTTCAAGGCTCAGCCGGATCACCCGCCCCCGACTACATCCTCATCGACTGCCCACCAAGCCTGGGCCTGCTCACCGTCAACGCACTCACCCTCGCCAGCGAAGTCATCGTCCCCATGCAGGCCCACTTCCTGGCGCTCCAAGGCATGGGCAAGCTCTTCGAAACCATCGCGATGATGAAGCAAGGCATCAACCCCACTCTCACCGTCGCCGGCGTCGTCCTGTGCATGCACGAGGGCAACACCCTCCTAGCCAACGAAGTTATCAACGACGTCAACAGCTTCCTCGCCGACGCTCGCGGCACCGACGCACCCTGGTCCAACGCCGTCGTCTACAACCCACCGATCCGCCGAAACATCAAGCTCGCCGAGTCCCCAAGCTTCGGCCAAAGCATCTTCGACTACGCCCCCGACTGCCACGGTGCCAAAGACTACGCCAAACTAGCCGAGTCCGTCGCCACGCAACCTGTCCAGAAGTAGCCTCACTTCAACACCGCTCACCTCGTCGATTTCAACCACTTCGCCAACCCCGCCTTGGTCATACAGTTCACCACATCGCTTTTCGTCACGCCTGCCCGCCGTGCCGTAAGCACCCCGAATTGCAACTGATCCAAATCCCCCGGCCCGTGTGCATCCGTATTAATCGCCAACTTCACCCCCGCCGCGATCGCGGCCCGGGCGTGGGTATCACGCAAATCAAGCCGCCAATGATTCGCATTGATCTCCATCGCAATTCCACGCTCCGCCGCCGCCTTGAATAACGCCCCCATGTCCGGGCTCAACCCCTCGCGACGACCCACCAACCGCCCGGTCGGGTGACCCATGATCGTGACGTACGGGTTTTCGATCGCCTTGAGAAAACGGGCCGTACACTTCGCCGGCTCCTGTGTCAGCGCCGCGTGAGGCGATGCAACCACGACATCCAATTCCTTGAGCAAACTATCCGGGTAATCAAGTCGGCCGTCGGTCAGGATGTCCACCTCGCTCCCCGCCAACACCGTGATCTTCCCCCTGAGCTTCTCCGCAACCCTGCGTACCGCCACGATGTGCTTCTCCAACCGCTCATCACTAAGCCCGTTCGCCTGCACCTGCCCCTTGGAATGGTCGGTAATCGCCACCGTGTGGAACCCACGCTCCGCCGCCGCCAAAGCCAACTGCTCAATCGTCCACATCCCATCACTAGCCGTCGTGTGCGTATGCAGTTCAGCTTTGATGTCGGACAACTCAATCAACAACGGCAAATCATCCTTGTCCGCCAACGCCACCTCCCCCCGATCCTCACGAAGCTCCGGCGGAACCCACGCCAAACCAAGCGCCTCAAACACCTCCTCCTCCGACCCGCTCGCAACCACTTCGTCGCTGTCCTGTTTCGTCAGCCCCCACTCGTTAAGCTTCATCCCCATCGAGATCGCACGCTCACGTAGCCGAACATTATGTTCCTTGCTCCCCGTGAAATACATCAACGCCGCACCGTAACTCTCGATCGGAACCACTCGCAAATCAACCTGTATCCCACCTCCAGAAATACCCCCGCCCTTGGATGACCCCGCCGCCCCCGACGATTCCCCCGTGCGCACAGAGCTCTTGGTCTTCCCCTTAGCGATCACATCCACGACCGGCTCTAACCCCACAAACGCATCCATAATCCCCCCCACATCGTCCGCGTCCGCAGCAACCAACAAATCCAGATCTCCAATCGTCTCCTTCCCTCGGCGAAGGCTCCCCGCATACTCAATACGCTTAACCTGCTTAAGACCCTTTAGCTGATCGATAAACCACAACGCCATCGCCATCGCCTCGCCGATCCGCGCACGCTTGCCCGCTTCCTTGGCAAACACCAGGTTCTTCTTGATGTTCTCAATCTTTTTCTTCCCAAACCCCGCCAGCTTCTCAAGCTCACCCGTATCCAGCGCCTTGGCCAGATCGTCAAGATCATTCAGCCCCGCCTCCCGCCACAACACCGACACCGTCTTAGGCCCAAGCCCCGGGACATCCAACATCATCACCACACCCGACGGAACCTTACCCATCAGCTCCGCCGCCTCCGCCAACTCGCCTGTCTGCACAAACGCCTCGATCCGATCCGCCATCCCCTTGCCGATCCCATCCACCGCACGCAGTGTTTTGGAATCCATCACCGCCACATCCTCAGCCAACTCCCCAAGCACCCGCGCCGCCTTCTGAAAAGCGATCACCTTGAACCGGTTCGCACCCAACACCTCCAACACATCCGCCATCTGCTGAAAGATCCGAGACAATCTCGTATTGGTCTGTGACATAGCAACCAGCTTACCGCCACTAATCCCAAGCGCAAAGCCCAGCCACAACAACCACAACAAACTATTTCAACCCACACGGATAAAACCACCTATAACCTATCTATGATCTTTAGGGCTCATCCATCTTGGTGCGTCTGACCTGGATTGAATCCCTAAGATCGCACAAACGGCCAACCCCCATTGCCCGCAGACATACTCGGCCCTAGACTGCCCAAAGACACGCCACAAACACGCCCCGCGATCAGGCAGCCCATCCATGAGCCACACCATGACGCCCATGAGCCAACAGCCAGCCCAGTCCGACCGTCCTCCCACAGCCCCTTTCGCCCACCGCCACATCGGCCCCGACGGGCCGGACGAGCAAGACATGCTCGCGCTGATCGGCTGCGCCTCCCTCGACGAGTTGATTAACCAAACCGTCCCACAGGACATCCGCCTAAAGCAACCTCTAAATCTCAACACCCCCAAAGATGAACACCAGACACTTCAACGCCTCAACACCATCGCAAACAAAAACACCATCGCACGCTCCATGATCGGCATGGGATACCACGGCACGATCACCCCCGCGCCCCTCCTCCGTAACATCTTGGAAAACCCCCTCTGGTACACCGCCTACACCCCGTACCAGGCCGAGATAAGCCAGGGTCGGCTCGAAGCGTTATTAAACTTTCAGACGATGGTGTCGGACCTGACCGCGCTGCCGTTGGCAAATGGTTCGTTGTTGGATGAAGCGACCGCCGCCGCCGAAGCCATGGCCATGTGCCACGCGATCGCACGCCAGAAAAAACCCACCTTCCTTGTGGCCGACGACTGCCACCCCCAGACCATCGCCGTCGTAAAAACGCGCGCCGAGTCGATGGGGATCGAAGTCCAACTGCTGGATACGTCCCACCCTCAAAAGGCCGCGACGTTCGCTAACACCTGCGGCCTGCTGGTCCAATACCCCACCACCGACGGACGCATCGAAGACTACGCACCGCTTGCAGAAATGGCCCACCAAGCCGGCGCTCTACTCGTCGCCGCCTGTGACATCCTGTCGCTGGTCCTACTCAAACCCCCGGGGCAGTGGGGGGCCGACATCGCCATCGGCAGCACCCAACGCTTGGGCATGCCCATGGGTTTCGGCGGGCCACACGCCGCCTACATGGCCACCCACGAAAAACACGCACGCAAGATGCCCGGCCGAATCGTCGGCGTCTCCAAAGACACCCACGGCAATCCCGCCTACCGACTCGCCATCCAGACACGCGAACAGCACATCAAACGCGACCGCGCCACCAGCAACATCTGCACCGCCCAGGTCCTCCCCGCCGTCGTCGCAGGCATGTACGCGGTGTATCACGGGCCGGATGGTCTCAAGCGGATCGCCGAATCGGTCCACGCGCACGCCGCGACGATTGCCAAGTCCCTCAAAGACACGGGTCACGATGTTTGCAAATCGCCCTTTTTCGACACTGTCAAAGTTTGTGTCAATAACCTCGACGCCGTGTTAAACGCCGCGAGCGAACAAGGCATCAATCTACGCAAGCTTGATGCGAAGACGCTCAGCATCTGCGTGGATGAAACAACCACTCCGGGCGACATCCGTAATCTGTTAACCGCATTTGGCTGCGACAGCACGAACCCGCAATCTGGCCACAGCACACTCCCGGAACATTTCGTACGGCCCGGCACGTTCCTCGCCCACCCCGTCTTCAACCAATACCACAGCGAGCACGAGTTCCTCCGCTACACCACCCGACTCGCCGCCAAAGACATCTCGCTCGCCAACAGCATGATCCCCCTGGGCTCGTGCACGATGAAGCTCAACGCCGCATCGCAGATGGTGCCGATCTCCTGGCCACAATTCACCGACATCCACCCGTACGCCCCAGCCGATCAGACCACCGGCTACGCCGAGTTGATCGACAACCTTGAAACCTGGCTCGCCGAGATCACCGGGTTCTCCGCCGTGTCTCTGCAACCTAACGCCGGGTCACAGGGCGAGTTCGCTGGGCTCCTGGCAATCAAACGCTACCACGATTCCAACAACCAGCCCGGCCGCAACATCTGCCTGATCCCCGTCAGCGCCCACGGCACCAACCCCTCCTCCGCCGTCATCGCCGGGATGCGCGTCGTCGCAATCGCATGCAAAGACAACGGCGACATCGATATCGACGACCTCCGCAACAAAGCGAACCAACACAAAGACCAACTCGCCGCACTCATGGTCACCTACCCCTCGACCCACGGCGTGTTCGAAACCACCATCAAAGAAGTCTGCCAGATCATCCACGACCAAGGCGGCAAGGTCTACATGGACGGCGCAAACATGAACGCCCAGGTCGGGCTCTGCCGCCCCAGCGACATCGGCGCCGACGTCTGCCACCTCAACCTCCACAAAACCTTCTGCATCCCACACGGCGGCGGCGGGCCCGGCATGGGGCCGATCGCATGCAACGACTCACTCAAACCCTTCCTACCCGGCAACCCACTTAACGGTAAACACCCCGTCAGCGCCGCAGCCTACGGCAGCCCGTTGATCCTCCCCATCTCCTGGATGTACATCGCCATGATGGGCAACCAAGGACTCACCCACGCCACCCAAACCGCCATCCTCAACGCCAACTACATGGCACAACGCCTGCGCAACCACTACGACATCCTATACACCGGCGAAAACGGTCGCGTCGCCCACGAATTCATCGTCGACGGCCGGCCCTTCGAAAAATCAGCCGGCATCCGCGTCGAAGACATCGCCAAACGCCTGATGGACTTCGGGTTCCACAGCCCCACCATGAGCTGGCCTGTCGCCGGCACACTCATGATCGAACCCACCGAAAGCGAATCCAAAGCCGAACTCGACCGCTTCTGCGATGCGTTGATAACCATCCGAAACGAAATCGCACGCATCGAGTCAGGCGAACTGGACAAGCAAGACAACCCCCTGAAGCACGCCCCGCACACCGCCGCCGCCGTCAGCGACGACCATTGGCCACACACCTACCCGCGCAGCCTCGGGGCCTACCCCGCACCCCACCTCCGCGATCACAAGTACTGGCCACCCGTCGGCCGTGTAGACAACCCCTACGGCGACCGCAACCTCCTATGCACCTGCCCAACCGTCAACGAAACCGCCGAAGCATGATCCAAGGCAACGGCCGATCCTGGCACCTCATCGCAACCCAATAAAAACAACGCCCCGGTCGGCCGGGGCGTTGCTGTGAAATATCAATATGGTGAACCAGGTCACCCCCCGTTCTTAGTCGCTGGTGTCACGTTCGAGTCGATCCGACGGACCAACGCCCAATCGTCTTTGTAAGACACCGCCGAGAACCCGACAACACCCTCCGCCAACTCCTCGGTGATCGAGCTGTCTTGGACCTTAAACCCAAGCAGTGCCTCGCGGACCTTGTCCGCCAACTCCGGCTTGAGGTTGTAGACATACCCAATCGCCGCAGACGGAAAACGCTCGGACTCGTAGATGCTTCGCACATCCGACTCCTTGATGTCGCCACGCGCTAACGCACGGGAAAGCATGTCGCTGGCAACTGCGGCCGCCTCATACTTACCCTCAACGATCCCCGCGATCGACTGCTCATGTCCCCGTGAAAAAACAAAGTGATAATCCCCATCAGGGTCCAACCCGAAGTCACTCATCAATAAGACCATCGGGGCCTTGCACCCCGAGTTCGACCCCGGATCGGTAAACGCGATATTGCGCCCCGTCAGGTCGGCGGGCGCCTTGATCTCGCTGTCAGCCGGGACGATGATCCGCATCGTGTACCCGTGATTACCCTCAACATTCGCCGGCGAAGCAACAGGAACAAACCCATGCAGACTCACCGCCTCGGGGACGTTCCCGGTATTCACCGCCGTCACATGCAACCGACCCTCACGCAACGCCAGCATCTGGTCGCGCGCCGACCCAAACCGCACATACTGCACCGGCTTCCCCGTGACCTCCGCCAGGTGATCGACCAACGGCTGCCAGGCCTTCTCATACGCCTCCGAGTTCGGGGCCGCAACGTAAGAAAACAACAACGCCTGCGGATCAACCCATCGAGCCTCCTCCACTGGCGGATCCGCAACCTTGTCGCCATCCACATCGCTATAAATCTTCGCCAGCATCGTCGTGTGGGGCTTGTCCAGCCCGAAGATCTTCTTGGTCCGCGACGAGTCGTCCTGCGGCACCTGCTGCATCCCGACCCTAAAGGCCACGAACGCAATCACCAACACCACCAAAATGGTCACCATCAGACGTGTCATCGAAAACTTCAGTCCTTTCGTGCCGCCTTGTTCCGTTCCACTCATAAGTCGTCCCACCAATCTATATAGAAGTGCCCACCGATCAATCAGCGCCCCACCGTACAAGTCTCGGGGCATGACCTAACAGTGTCGGTCTTTCCCGCCCCGGGTCAACCCCACACGCAAACATACCTACCAACGCGAATCGCGTTTATTTAGATAACTATATTATAGATATGCAATTACACGTAGAACAAGGCCGTCAATCATTTACACCTTCACCAACCCAATCGGCTTATCATTCGCGTCGTATTCCGGGAAAAACTGATGCTCATCCGCCTGGAATCCATAAAGCCCCGAAAGAATCTCAGCAAACACATCCCGGAAGTCCGTATGCACCGGCAGGTCGCGCCCCTCATACAACGACCGACTCGATAGCCCCGTCCACTTCCCATAGAACCGCCCGCCATTAATCGGCCCACCGACCGCCAACATATACCCCCCATGCCCGTGATCCGAACCGCTGTTCCCGTTCTCGCGAGCCGTCCGCCCAAACTCACTCATCGTCAGCACCACCGTCCGATCAATCATCGGCCCAAGGTCTTCCACAAAAGCCTCGATCGTATCGGACACATTCCCCATCATCTCACTGAACACCCCATAGCTCGCCCCCTGCATCGCGTGGTGGTCCCACCCGTTGTAATCAATCGCCGCCACCTCAAGACCCGCCCCCGCCTTAATCAACTTAGCAATGTCGCGGAACTGCCCGCCTAGTTGCGTCTTAGGATAATCCCCGCCCGACACCAGCTTCTCAGAACTCAACACCTCGTTAAGTCGGCCCAGCCGCACGATCCCCTGCGCCCCCGCATCAATAATCCGACCACGCCCCGTTGCCCGCCCTGACTCATCCCCACCAACCCCGGGCTTATCTTGACCCGACGACGCCTGCGCTTTGGCCGTCGCCTTCGCGTCATCACACCCATACAACCCCGCGAAAGCACCCGCCGCTTTCTGCGTATTCTCATCCGGCACCGCCAACGCCGGGTACTGGCCCCGCAACGACCTCGGCAGAACCGGTTGAAACGACACCGCACGCAGGTCCGAATCATCACCACCCTTGGTCATATATAAAAAACGGTTCAGCCAACCCTCCGTCACAGACTTCACCCCCGGCGCAGCCCGTTCCATGAAATCCTGCGCATCAAAGTGGCTTCGCGTCGGATGCGTCGATCCCGCATTCACAATCGGAGCCATCAAACCCTTCTTATAAAGCCGCGCCAAGCCCGCCATCGACGGGTGGAAACCAAAGTAATCATTCAACGCAATCACCTGGTTACGCTTGTTCCCTTCCCCCGGCCCAGGCACCGCGATCGTCGGCCTCATGTTGTAATACGTCCTCTCCCCGTAAGGAATCAACGCATTCAACGGGTCGGACCCACCACGCAGATACAACACCACCAGCGTAGGCTTGCCCACCGTCCCCCCATCACCCGCCCCGAAAACCGCCCGCGTCCCCAAAGCACCAAGACCCGCCGCTCCCAGCGCAAGCGTTCCCGTCCGCTTCATAAACTGCCGCCGCGTCGTACCCATCGCCCGCCACCTTTCTTTCCAGCCCCGGTTATCCCGCTTCGCACTCACTGCTCCTGAAACATCGGCGAACCCAGCATCAACCCCGCCGCACGCTTCGCCTCAGGCTTCTCCCCCAACGCACGATCAAGCCCGTCCCACCCCTCGCCCCCAACACCTTCCGCCAGCAACCCCTCCGCCAACGCACGCTTCAAACCCGCCGGATCACCCTTAGGCAACCCACCCCAAAACGCCCCCGGCACACGCACCCCCGGCACAGCCCCCCGAGTCAGGCGCAACGCAAAATCCCACCGATAAACCAACACGCCCGGGTCCAACCACGCCTCCGCCGCATCGTCATACCCCGTCGGATCAACACACCCATACACCGGCTGCCCCATCTTCCGCAACGCCTCCCGCGTCCCACCAAAACCCGTCACCTTAGCCCCCGTCACACGCAGCGACGCCACCACAAACTCAAACGGCGTGCGAAACTTCGCCCGGTAATTAACCGGGTCCATAAACGCATCACTAAATAAAATCGCCTCGTAAACCTTCGTCAGATCCCCACCCGTCTGCTCAAACACCTCCGCCACCTCATCCACCAACTCCCCCGGCGGATCGTCGTTGACCAGGTACCGACACAGCTTCAACGAGATAAATCTCGCCGTCTGCTCATGCTCCCCCAGCGCATGGATAAACCGCACACCGCCCGCCTCACCCGCCCGCCCGTCAAACGACATCCCCAACACACGCTTGCGGTTGTCATCATGCACCTCTTTCCTGAACCTGAACCCGTACCCCACCGTCTCCCCCCTGGGTCGCCCAGCCGTCCACCCCGTCAACAACCGCGCCAACTCCGTCACATCCCGCTGCGAGTACCCGCCCTTACGGTTCTCGTTCGCCACCCCAAGCGTGTGCAGTTCCATCAACTCCCGCGCATAATTTTCATTCAACCCCCGCTGCCGACCCAGCGCCGACACCGACCTGGGCTGATACTTGCGTCCCTCATAACGCACAAGCATCCGCTTCTCCCGATCGGTCAACGGCTTCTGGCTGACATCATTATCCAGATAAATCAGCATCGCCGGGTGACGCGCCGACGCCAGCAGCATGTCAGAAAACTTCCCAAACTGATGCCGACGGATCACCGTCTGCTCGTAGTGCGCCGCCAGGAACCGCACCTCGTCCTTGTTATGATCGACATTGAAATGGTTCCGCCAGAACTCCGCCATCACCTCCTCAAACCGCCGCTCACTAAACACCGCCCGGTAGATCACCGACCCCACCAACTCCTGGCTCAGCTCGTAACGCAGCCGATCACGCCGATCAATCTCTTCCCGCGTCGGCGGGTCGTTTTCATAAGGCGGATCGTATGCCGCCCACACCTGGTCCATCGTCATCATCAACGACGGAAAATGCTCTTGGACATACGCATCACAAGCACCGTTCTCAATCCCCCCAGGCTCAAGCTGCCCACGCACCCACGCCTCCCACCCAGCCTCATCCACACCCTCCACACCCCCCAACGAAGCCCCAAGCGCCAAACGATCCAACACATGACTCACGCGCTGCTCACCCGTTAGCGTCTCAGCCGGCTCACCGACACACGATGCCGACAACCCCCAGAACACTACAGAGATAGCCAATACCCACCCGCATGCCGCACCCCGTTTGTCTGTCACCGACTGGAAACGCATGCATCACTCCTCAAAGTTAGATACGTCCTAATGCCCCCCAGCGTGACACCACGCCAGCGACCAGCAAAACCATCTCCGCTTTGGACTCTAACCCCAAACCTAATGTTTTTCTAGGTTTACAACTGAAAAACCTCGCATTTTGCCCCCATTGACCTCAAATCATCCCCTAGGGCTTGACCCGACACCTCAAATATCGTATATTTCTGTAATGACTGAAACAACTGACGCAAAAGTCCTCAGCCACCCACTAACCCTCACCCCGACCCAGAAGCGATTCATCCTCCACTGGGGTGAGATGGGATCCAAGTGGGGGGTCAACCGGACCGTTGCCCAGATCCACGCCCTGCTGATGGTCTCAAAAGACCCACTGAATGCCGAGCAGATCACCGACACCCTGGCGGTCGCACGCTCCAACGTCTCGACATCAATCCGTGAGTTGCAAGGCTGGGGGATTGTCGAAGTCATCCACCGGCTGGGGGATCGGCGGGACTACTTCCACACCATGCAAGACGTCTGGCAGATGTTCCGAATCGTCGCCGCCAAGCGCAAACAGCGCGAGATCGATCCCACCGCCGACTTGCTGCGCGAGCTGGTCGAAACGCCCGACCTCAAAGAAACAGACCCCTACACCCACCAGCGGCTCAACAACCTCCTGACCTTCATCCAAACCATGACCCGCTGGTATCAACAGGTCGAACGCCTCTCTCCCAAGGCGATTTCCAACATGGCCAAACTGGGGGCCAAACTCGGTTCAATGTTCGAGCGAAGAACCACCAAGCGATAACCCAGCAGGGGGCACCCACGTCAGAGCCGCGGCAACCGTCCCATATATTTCAGTTTGTTCAGAAATTAATGACACGAATCAGGGCGACCCATTATGGCACAGGAAACACAACAACTCGAAACGCTGGACATCACAGACCCCGCCACCGGCCGAATATGGGAGATCCCCCGCCGACTCACCCGCAACATCATGGCCGATGTCGCCGAACGCTGGGTTGCTAACATCGAGATATCGGAAGATGTCTGCCACCGCATCGTAACGCCACCGTTCCTCGAACCGATACCCGTCAACGGTCGGCATATCCTCAGTCTCTGCGCAATCTTCATGCGCCACGCCGCCCCAACCTGGGCCCCACTTCAATTGGGCCCCCCGAGTCACAACTGCGCGCTACGTGTCGCATGCATTGATCAACGCGACGCCAGTCAAGCCGTTTGGGTCGACCACCGCTACACCGATTCCCATCTGGCGGGGGCGCTAAGCAAGCTCGGCTTCGCGCCGGTCCGACCGCATCTGGTCGTCAGCCGACACCCCCGGGGAGGGAAGCAGCACCTGGGCCTGCGGACACTCGACGGCGATATCACACTAAACCTAATTGAAACATCCAACCCCACACCCCAAATTCCTCCGCCTCCCCTATTCCACGACCGAGATCACTTCGCGGACTATTTTCTTTCCGGGGTTCGCAGCTACGGACCAACCGACAATCCAGATCAATTCACCGTCGTCGATCTCACCAAACTACGCATCGGATCATTCAAAGACATGTCAACCATGCGAGGCACCCTCAAAACCCCGTGGGGCACCCACCCATGCAACAGCGTCTACCGCAGCCGCAACAGCCTTTACCGCTGGCACTACGTCGGCGAAGTTGACCGCACCGGCTTGCCAACCCACACCACTAATACGGCTGCCTAGCACCCGCCCTGTGTTCAATACAACCTAAAAAACAGGATGAACTTACAGCCCCCGCTCGATACCAGCATACACCTCTGTCCCCGGATGAAACGCGTACCACGCAAACCAGAAAGTGTGCAACACCTTCCCGCCCTCCGGCAACTCGGAAATACGCACAGACCCAGTCCCCCCAGCCGACTCTAGCACCACACGCTGCCCCTCGATCGTGTCCTCGATCCGCCCCCCCGGCGCGCCGGTGACCAGATCGACCGGATACGCCTTGGCCGTCTCACCTATGACCACACCCACGACGGGATACTTATTCATAAACCGCGAATCACTCAGCTCCACCGGAAACATCAACTGGTCCGTCTTAAAATACCCCGCATACGCCGCCCCCTCATACCGTGCCGGCGGGTAGTACCCCGTGTCCAATGTCGCAACCGTCGACCCCGGCCGAGCGCCGCTCCATTCCGAAAACGTCGTGATCTCCCACCCGCCCAAATGCGCCAGCGACTCCCCCGCATTCGGCCCACTCACCGCAATAAAACCCACCTGCGTCCAAAGCGCATCGTCCGTCCGGTCATAAAGCAACACGTTGGAGTTGTACAACATCCCCGAAATACCAAACTCATACGTCTTATCCCCAAGCCTCCGGTCTACCACACTCACCGAGTCACACAGCGGACAAAATATCACCGCGATCGGCACACCCCCCAACACATCGTTATAACACTCGTGATAATTCAGCACCTTGATCGGATACGCCCGGCTCTCACCATTCACCGTCACCCCAACCACACGATCATCACCAAGCATAAAATCCGCCACCCCAACCGCCGCCGTCTTAGGGTCCGTGATCGCAGGGATCCCGTCCTTAGGTGGACCGCCCCTTCGAATACCCGCCTCAGGAATCTGCAGATCGCTCAGGTCAAACGTGGTATCGACCACGCTATTCATGGCGAACCGCTGCCCAGTTTCCGCCGTCGGCGGATTCAACAGCCGATCCACCTCGTCCCACTGCACATAAGCAACCACACCCACCGCCATCAACCCCATCACCACGCCCGCAATCAGACGCCCCGGCGTCCAGTAAACCCCACCCGACGCGGGGATATCATTGGTTTGATTCAACGGGTCAGCATCAGATTCAGACATGACAGCGCTCCTTGTTCAGGGCGCAACAATGCTCGTCTGGGGATTATTCCAACCCGCCACCAAGGCCCATCAGATCCCGACCTACCCCTTGAGCCCACTGCTCGCCGTGCTCTGCACGAAGTACCGCTGGGCTGCGAAGAACAGCAAGATGCACGGCAGCATCGTCACGAAACTCGCCGCCATCAGCAGCTGCACATCGCTGACGCCGTAGTTGCCGTTGAATGCGTTCAGCGCCAACGTCAGCGTCCGCTGGTCCGGGCTGTTCAGGTAGATCAACGGTCCCAGGAAGTCGTTCCACACAAACATGAACGTGTAAATCGACACGATCGCGATCACAGGCCCAGATAGCGGCAGCATCAGCCGCCAGTAGATCATCGTGTTGCTCGCGCCGTCGATCCGTGCGGCCTCCACCAGCTCTTCGGGCACCTGCGTGAAGAACTGGCGGAACATGAACACATAGAACGGCGACCCAAGCCACATCGGGATCACCAACGGCCAGATCGTGTCGATCATCCCCAGGTTACGGAACAAGATGAACAGCGGGATCATGCTCACCTGCGGCGGCAGCATCATCGTCGACAGCATCAACATAAACAAAAAGTTCCGCCCGCGGAACCGAAACCGCGCAAAACCAAACCCCACCAGGCTCGACGACAGGATCTGCCCAATCACACACAGCACCGTGATGACCGTCGTGTTCGCCAACGCGCCTGTGAAGTTCATCCGCTGAAGCGACTTGGGGTAGTTCCCCCAGCGCGGCGTGAGTTTGCGCTGCACGTCCGATTCCGCCATCCGATATTGTGCGCCATCGAAAGGGTGGGGCTGCTTAAGTACCGTAGCCTTGCGGATCCCATCGCCAACCTCCTCGCCCAGACTGAACAACGTCGGGTGCCCATCATCGTAGTCGATTGGCGTCACCGCCAAGACTTGACTCGATGTAACCTCCCTGATCTCCCCGGTGGATAGCGTGATCTGCATCATGCCGCCACCCAGGTCCTTGCTTTGACTAAAAGATATGTACGCACCATCCTCTTCGATCATCGCAACTATGGGGGAAGTAATGTCCGCCTGGGGAACACGGACCGTCTTACCCACATCCGGATGCTCAGGCATCTTAACCGTCACCCGGATCGTCTTGTCTACTTTGTACTTCTGGCCCAGCGAGACCTCCAGCGGTTTGCCTTCGATCTCGATATACGACGCCATCGGCAGCAACGTCGGCGGCGTGTGCTTTGCCTCCGCCTCGGTCTTGAGGCTGTTGCTGAGCATCCAGTAAAACGGCACCAGCAGCAGCAACGCGCCGATGAACAGCAGGCTATACACAAACACCGTGTGCCCATCGACCCTCTTCTTGCCCGGCTTATAAGGGCTTATTGTCGTCATCATTTAAGCCCCTCATAATGCACCCAACTCTTGCTGGACTTGACTACCACCAACGTGAGCACCAGCAGCACCAGGAACAGCACCCACGCCATCGCGGATGCGTACCCCATCTTGTGGTACTCGAACGCCTCGCGGTACAACTTCAGCACATACACCAGCGTCGCGTTGCCCGGCCCACCATTGGTCATCACATACACCTGCGTGAACACCTGGAACGAACCAATAATCCCCATAACAAGGTTGAAAAAGATCAACGGCGAAAGCATCGGCAGCGTCACATTAAAGAACGCACGCATCCGACCCGCGCCATCGATTTTCGCCGCCTCGTACAACGACTCGGGGATCCCCTTCAAGCCCGCCAGGTAAATCACCATCCCCGCGCCCACGCCCCACAACGCCATGATGACGTAGGCCGGGATCGCAAACACCTCCGCATCCACACCGAACCAGTCCGGGGCGCTGAGCCCGATCGGCTCCAGCACCACCGCCAGCACGCGGTTGATGATCCCCCGCTTATTATCAAACATCATCACCCACAGCGTCGCCAACGCCACACCCGACACCACCGAAGGCACAAAGAAGATCGTCCGGTACACCGCGATCCCCTTGATCTTCTGGTTCATCAACACCGCCACCATCAACGCCAGCACCTGCCCAAAAGGCACCGCCAGCAGGGCGTAATACGTCGTCACCCACACGCTCTTGGCAAAACTCGCGTCGTACTCGATCATGTGACCAAAGTTGCCCAGCCCCACAAACTCCGCGTGGCTCAACGGCTGCATGCTCGTCCAACGTGACAACGCCAACAGCAACGACAACCCCATCGGCCCAAACGTCAGCACCAGGAACCCAATAATCCAAGGCGAGATAAACACCCACCCCGCACGCTCCTGCGCCCGATCGATCGCACCGAGCTTCTCACGACGCAGCCACCAGAACAAACCCACCACCACGACAAACAAACCCACCCCCGCCGACCCCAGCACCGCACGCCAGGGCATCCTCGGGAACGCCTTATTACGCAAAGGACTCTTAAGCTCAGCCAGCCAACGCGCCTCTGTGTTCGCAGCCGTCACCTCCGCAGACTGCTTGCCGAATTGAATCGTCTGCGCGACCTCCTCCTCGAAGATGCGCACAAACTCCGGCTCCGGCGGCATCTGCCCGATCCGCGCCGAGTCGATCAGATCAATAAACAAACGCGCATTCGCCGGGCTCTCACCGGGCTGAAGAAAATCATCCGACTCCGCCACCGGCTTCGTACAAGGCACCGCCAAACCCGACACCGCGGTCAGCCGCTGACCACGCGGCCCACACAAAAATTTCATCAGCTTAAACGACTCGTCCGGGTGCTTACTCGTCGATGACATCCCCCACGCAACTACCGCGATCACACTGGCCGGCGCTTCACCTTCCATGTGCGGGAATGGAACCACGTCCCACTGAAAGTTGTCGATCGACCGGAACCGCGGCGTACGCCAACGACCGATCGGCCCAACCACGCCGATCCGCCCCGTGTAAAACTCCTGCTCACCGAGGCTCTGCGCATCCCCCCCGGTGGCGTTGTAAGAGGTCTGTTCGTCAAAACGCATCCGCCGGACACGCTCCATCGCCGCGATCGCGCCGGGCTCATCGAGAGTCACATCCGTAAAATCGTTGCCATTGAAATAGTCCCCCCCGTAAGCCCAGACTATGTTCCGCAACACCGCCGGCCAAGACGCAATCACCGACCCATACACCTCACCATTAGGGTCTTCAAGCGCACTGATCTCCGCCATCGCATCGTCAAACTCGTCCCACGTCCACCCCTCATAAGGCACCACCACCCCCGCACGCTGAAACAACTGCAGGTTCGCATACATCAACATCGGCGTGAAGTCTTTAGGGATCCCATACAACGGGCCCTCACCCAGCTTCTTCCCGTCGTACTTGAACGCATCCAACAGCACCGGGTAGAACTCCCCGATCCAATCCTCACCCGTACCCTTCACATCACCAGCCACACGCTCATCGATTGGCTCAAGCAAGCCCATCCCCGCGAGCTTGGGCACATCCTCATAACGCAGATAAAACAAGTCCGGCGGATCACCCGCAGCGAACATCGTGTTCAGCTTCGTGTCGTAGTCCGAGGCGTGAAGCCGATTCACACGGATATCCGGGTGCTCCGCCTCAAACGCAGTAACCAGATCCTCGAGAATCCGAATCTCGTCGTTGTCGCCCCAGTGCAGGATCGTCAACTCCGTGCGCTTGTCAGTCCGGGCACGGTCCCACCGCTGATACGACCGCGCACCGACATCCACAAACGCCCACAACACCACCAAACCCGCCGATAGGGCCAACAACCAACGCGCTACTTTCGCTGCAGTCATCTCACCTGCTCTCTGTTAGACAGGACCACCGAGCCATAAGGTTTTAACCGAACCGTGAACACAGGCCCAGCCACCCGCCCGCCTCCCCGCACCGGCACAAGCCTGGGCCGGGCATCGACAGCACCCCCGTTATCCATCACCACCGCCGCCTGCGCCGGGTCCAGCCAATCAACCATCACCGCACCCAGATCCCCCTGCGCAAGGGGGATACCCACCTCGCGCGCCTCGGAACTGCGGTTTATCACAATGTACACATGGTGGTTATCCAGGTCGCGTGCATAAACCAACACGCCCAACTCATCATCCGCAATCAGCGTCCTGAAAAACCCGTGCTGCAACGCATCAAGCCCAAGCCGTAGCGCCGCCAGCCTCTGGTACCAACTAAACATATCCGCATCAAACGCCACCCCGCCCCCGTCGTAGGGCATCAGGTCACGCCAAATCATCGGCTGACGATTAGACGGATCGTCCGGGCTACGCATCCCCGCCTCATCCCCGTAGTAAATCATCGGCGCACCCACAAACGTCATCTGACACACCACCGCCTGCTTCATCCGCAAACGCTGGGTTTCATCTGGCTCCTCCAGGCTGTAGCCGGGCCCCGTGTCCTGCAACCGATTGACCGTGTCGTACCCACTATCCGGGTTCACAAACATCGACGCCAGCCGGTCCGTGTCGTGACTGTCCAACAGGTTCTGCATCACCAACGCCGACTGCAACGGATACGCATAAACCAACTGGTTCAGCAACGCCGAAAACGCTCCGGGCGACATCGCCGTCTTATTGTCAACAAAAAAGTCCTGCGCCGGAATCGCAAACTGATAATTCATCACCCCGTCGAACTGATCGCCCCCAAGCCAGGGCTGCGCCCACGTCCAGACCTCACCACAGATATACGCATCCGGGTTGATCGACTTCACCAGCCCCCGCCACTCAATCCAAAACGGGTGCGGGATATCCGGCGCCACATCCAGCCGCCAACCATCGATCCCCGCGCTCGCGTCCCCGTTCGGTGCCATCCATCGCCGCGTAATCGCAAAGATGTGCTCGCGTGGCCCGTCCGCCAACCCCCGGACCGGGTCTTTATTAAGTAACGGCAACTGCCCGTTGTCATGGTCCCAACCCCGCCACTGAATACCCCCAGCCTTGCCCGGCTCACCACCATCGCCCCAGTCAATAATGTCAAACCACCCCGCGTACTCCGAATCACGCCCATTATTTAAGACATCACGAAAAGCGTAATGCCCCTCACCCACATGATTAAATACCCCATCGAGAATCACCTTGAAACCCTGACGGTGCGCCTCCTGGATAAAATCCAGAAACACAAGGTCGCTCTCGGACCACTGCCACGTCGACGGGTCCCCCGTTTCGCCCACAAGTCGTTCAAGGTCACCCTTCACCCCGAAGTTGTCGTCGATGTGCCGGAAGTCACCCGTGTCATACTTATGCATGCTCCGCGCTTCAAACACCGGGTTAAAGTAGATCGCATTCACACCCAGCTCTCTAAGGTAAGGCAACGCTTCACGCGCACCCTGGATGTCCCCCCCAAATCTCCGCCTCCAGACGTTGCCCGCGCCCCCATAAAAATTCTCAGCCCCCCGAGCCTCGCCCGGCAGCACCGCCCACCAATCGCTCTGCCAACGATGCGTGTTCGGTGGATCATTAGACTCATCCCCATTGCGGAACCGCTCCGGGAACACCTGATACCACACCGCGCCCTTCGCCCAGTCAGGCGTCTCAAACGCCGGCCGCATATCGCAAAGATACGCCGACCCTTGCGCCTCATCGAGCGAATCTACCAACCCACCACCAGACTGATACAACGTCACCCCGCCATCCACCAGCTCAAACAGGTACCGCACCGACCCACCCGACGCATTGACCAACGCCCCGTAGCGCTCAAGACCCACCGCCTCACCGCTGGGTTGCAACGCATAACGCTTCCACTCATCTCCGTCCCCCTCACCTTCCCCAGCGATCAGCACCGAGACTCCCCGCACATCCTTCGCCTGCACACGGATGCTAAGACGCAACAGCGAACCCGACGCAACAGCCATGTCCGGCACATCGCCCGGATCGTGAATCACACCCGACCGCTCAATATGATTTGGCTTCGCCTCATGCAACCCACGCGCATCCACACCCACCAACACCGCCGAATTAACCCCGTAATTCCCGTCCGGCTGCTCGAATTCCTTATCACTCGCCGGGTCGTTGATCCACACCTCACCGTTGACCACAAACTTGTACCAATGCACGCCATCAGACAGCTTCACCAACGCCTGATACACCCCGTCACCCCGGTCATGCATCGGCAACGCATGCAAAGACCACCCGTTAAACGAGCCCGCCAGATGCACATCACCCACACCCAACCCGGCCTCCGGCTGATAGCTAAACAAGTGCCACGTCCCCGACAACTGCAGCAATTTACCACTCCCCGACCGATACTCAACCACCGCCTGCCCACGGTACGGCTCGACCAACAGATCAAACACATCACCCCCAGCCCCGACATGAACTTCACTAGGACCATCTACCCCTTTAATAAGATACCGGTAGACCAACCCGTGTTCCGCTTGACTTGGAATCATCTGTGCCTGCGGCGACCCCGCCGCGCCACCGGCCTGCAACTCGTACACAACCGAATCAACACCCCGCGCATCCGACGCGCATGCGCAAACCATCAAACACAAAACGCACAACAGCAAATGCGCAGTGAACCGTTTCAGCTTATCGACCCGGAGATTCACCATCATCGGCATCGGTCACTCATCTCCATCGTTAGCTCCCGCCGGCAATGCCAGGCGATCAGTCTCGGTAAAGAACCATCATCGAAAACGGCTGCAACAAAACCTCACCCGACGCCTCCCCCAACACCTCGACGCCGGCACGCTCGTGATTCGTCACGATGTTCCACGAACCGGCCGGCAAAACAAAACGCTTCCCCTCAGGATCGCCGTTGTACGCCACAAGAATCGTCGACCACGCATCGCCCACCGCGCCGCCATCCAACTGGAACCAGATCGGCCCTGGCTCGTCGTGGAACGTCATATGGGTACGCACCTGCTTGCGTGTCCTAAGCCGAAACGCCGGGTGCTCACGACGAAGCGCGATCAAACCCCGCGTGTAGTCAAACACATCCCGGTACGCTTCCTTCCGGGGCCAATCAAACCTGTTCACCTCGTCCCCCGCGTTGTACGAGTTGTGGTTCCCAAGCTTCGTCCTCGCAAAATCACTGCCCCCGTGCAAAAACGCCACCCCCTGCGACGTCAGCACGATCCCCAGCGACAGCTTATGCATCGCACGCTTGGTCGCATCATCCGCGTCCGGCAACGTATGCACCAGCTTGTCCCACAGCGTCCGGTTGTCGTGTGCAGAAACATAATTAATCGACTCGGTCGGATGCTCCGCAAAATCGTCGATCGCACCCGCCGCACCGTTACGCAACAGCTTCTCATGCCCGCCACCCATCGCATAACCCAACGCCACCCCGTCCAGATCCCCACGGATCGCGTTACGCAGGTGGTCATTAAATACCGCCACACCCATCTTCTTCTGCGCACCCTTAGGGAAATGCGTCGGCCCACCCCCCGTCCAAGGCTCGCCATAGATCAACAAATCTGGACGCATCCCGTGCAGTTCCTTCTCGATCTGCTTAACCGTCTCCTTATGTGTCATCCCCAGCAGATCAAACCGAAACCCGTCGATGTGGTACTCGTCCACCCAGTACTTAAGCGAATCCACAATGTACTTCCGAGCCATCGGCCGCTCGTCCGCGATCGCGTTCCCCGTCCCCGACTCGTTCCTCAGTCGGCCCCCAGGCGTCGTCCTGAAGTAATACCAAGGCACCGACTGGTCAAAAGGCGAAGACCCAAACGACGTACTCGTGTGGTTATAAACCACGTCCAGCACCACGCGGATACCCGCATCATGCATCGCCTTAACCATCGTCTTAAAGTCCTTGATCGCCTGCGCCGGGTCATCTTGGTCTGTCGAGTACTGCGCCTCGGGCACATTAAACAACGCCGTCCAATACCCCCAGTTGTATTCATCCATCCCCGCACTGAAATCCTGGATCGGCAACAGATGCACCGTCGTCACACCCAATTCCTTGAGGTGCGACACACCCGACGCAATGTCCCCAGGGTTCTCGTGTACCAGCCCCAGGTACTTACCCCGAAGCCCCGGCGGGCACGTCTCATCCGCGATCGAAAAATCACGGACGTGTATCTCGTAGATCACCTCATCCACCGGGCTCTGGCTCACAGGCAGCACATCCTGATCCCAACCGGCCGGGTCCGTCTTATCAAGGTCCACCACCATCGAACGCGAACTATCCTTGCTCGCCGCCCGGCAATAAATATCCGCTACCACCCGCTGTTCCCCATAGGAAGTAAACCGGTATTGGTAATACACACCGTCAAGATCACCCTCCACCCGAACCCGCCACACCGAGCCGTGCCCCCTGGACATCGCCACCGTCTCGTAAGGCTCATCCACCTCCGCTGATTTAAACAACAACAACTCAACACCCTCAGCCACAGGAGACCAGACCGCAAACGCCGTCCCCGTCGGCGAATGATCGCTCCCCAACGACGCGCTAAGATCGTGAAAACGCTTGTCCGTCAACACCTCCCGCGCAAACACAGCCGCAGCCCCAACCCCAGGCAGATTCAACGTCATCCCCACCGAAGCGTCATCCAATTCAATCGGCCGATCCAACGTAATCACCAGATCACGCGAACCCGACCCCCCACGACTCGTCGGCTTCACACCGCTCACCCCGTAACGCTCACCGCCAACCTGCACCCAGCCCGCCGGCTCGCTTAGACGCTCCGCCGTCGCAGGCTGATTCAATCTCACATGCAACAAGCCCGGCTTATCCAGAAAAGCCCGCTGTATCTGTAACGTAAAATCCAATTTCGTCGGGTCCATAAATACACGTTCCTCACCGGCAAGCAGCCACGCCTCAGCAACCCCCGACTCACCAGGCAACACAAAACGATCCATATCCGCATCACGCTCAGCCCAATCACCCTTGCGGAGAATAAAGCCTACACGATCCGCCGGCTCATCAAACTCGATCTGGGCATACACCCCGTACCCATCCACCTTATCAAACGGGTACGCCCGACCCTCCTCGCCGTCCGCCCAGGCCCAGGCGTTCCAGTCCTCATACTTCCCGTCTGCCCGATGATAGTGCAACACCGCCACCGCCTGCGCACCCACCGCCTCGGCCGACACAGGAGCCACCGACACATACCCCCCAACACCCTCAGCAGCATCGCCCCCAGCCCCCGTCGGCTTAACGTCCTGAGCCTCCTCCACCACCGGCGGCGTTGTCTCAAAAGGCATACGCCCCTCACGAACCCACACCTCCGCCAAACCCCCCGCATCCACCTCGATCAGACGGTCCCGGTCACCATCCTTCTGCTCCCACTCGCCCCGCCTTACTAAAAACCCCAACTTGTCATACGCCTCATCAAACACCGCCACCGAGTACAGCCCAAACGCATCCGACCCCGTCAAACCATACGCCCCGCCCTTCGCCCCGACCGGCCAAGCCCACACGTTCCAATCACCATAGTCCGCCGCCTCACGACGGTAATGCACGATCAAGACCGTCTTCCCCCCAAAATCCTCCGCAGTCTTCCCCACCCCCAACGCCGCCGGCGTCACCCCCTCAGGCGCCACCTCCACCAACGTCTCACCCACCACGACCTGCGCGCAGCACAAAAACAACACACCCAAACCCGCCAGGAGCGTCCATCGCCTCATCTAAAACCCTTGCCTTTCCCTGAATCAAATCAAACGGACAACCCCGGGATAACCTCCCCCAGCACGCATCTCCGACATACACCCATCAAAACAAAGTGGAACCCCCGCCCCCCAGATACGCCCCCGTATACGTCCCCGAAAACACCCCCAACGCTTATCGCTTCAACCACACATCTATCCCGCATCAACCCCGGCCCGAAACAATCGAGGTCGAATCACGCAACACCAGGTGTGTCGCCAAACGCTCAGATATCTTGTCCGTCTTCCCCCGCACACGCTGAACCAGCAACTCACACGCCCGCGCACCCACCTCGTACAAAGGCAGATGCACCGTCGTCAGGCTCGGATTCACAAACGCCATCTGTTGAATATCATCAAAACCAACCACCGACACATCCCCAGGCACGCTGCGCCCCAACTCCACCAAACGGTGCATCGCACCCAGCGCCATCTTGTCGTTCCCCGCAAAAATCGCCGTCACATCCGGGTGACGCTCAAGGATCTCGTCCGTAGCCTCGGCACCGCCTTCTTCAATAAACCGGCCGTCCGCCGTCCAATCCTCACCCGTCTCCAGCCCCGCATCCTGCATCCGGGCCGTAAACACCTCATACACATCACGCGCCGTCTGTGCCTCAGGCGCACCATTGATCAACGCGATCTTCTTATGGCCCAACTGCAGCAGCACATTCATCACCTGCTCTGCCCCCGAGCGGTAATCCGCCACCACATAGTCCAGCTTCAATTCCGGGAAGTAGTTGTTCACACACACCATTGGGAACCCCGCCGCAGCGAAGTCCTTCACAAAATGGTGCCGATCATTCACCCCCAGGCAGAACATCCCATCCACGAACCGCCGCTCGAACAATTCCATGTGCTTACGCTCACGCAAAAAGTCCGGCTTCGCCGACTCCAGCATCACCTTATGACCCAGCCGATCCGCACGGTCACAGATCCCACTGAGCAATTCCCCGAAATACGGGTCACTAAAAGCGTGTCGCAACGGCGGCAGCAGCACCGCCAACACCCGCGTGTACTGACTCGACAGGCTCTGAGCCAGCCTGTTGGGCCGATACCCCAGCTTATCGATGATCCGACGGACCTTGATCTGCGTCGCCTTGCTGATCCGCGGGTTGTCATTCAGCACCATCGAGACCGTCGCCACCGACACGCTCGCCTGCTGGGCCACCTCACGCATCGACACCCGCCTGCCCCCGCCCATCCGCCGGGGGGCTAATACCCGACCAGCCTTGCCTTCAACGGCGGCCGCGGTCGTGTCAGACGGATTGTCCGTGGAGTCAGGCATAAAGGATCGTTCCGAATTCCATTATTGTCACGATGAGACCAACGAAAGCCCCAGATTTAATTAGTAAAACGTTAACTGCTTAAACAGTTTACCAGACCGTTGAACAGGGTCAAGCACGATCCTAAAGATCAGGCAGGAAAAATCTACCAACCCAACCTCGCAGTTAGTCTAGCATATAGCTGGATTTGTAATTATTTCCCGGGGTTGACGCCCCAAATTAACCCTATCAAACTACTAACTAAATACCTTTTTAGCTCCTCACCAGAGGAGTAAAAAGCAATTGTGTTTATAACGTTTACAACGATATTGGCCGGCAAATCCTTGACATCAAGCAATATGGGGTTATATTCGTGTTTGGAGGAGAGTCTCAAGCCGCCCAATGGATCGGCCCAAGACCATGAGAAAGGCGCAACAACACCCCTGTCGCCCCCTGAAAACTCTTCCAGGTAATCTGGCCGCGTGTCGGCCAGTCCGTATTGGAACGGATTGAAACGGTTAAGCATTGAACGGGTATTTACCCAGACGCTTAACAGACCCCGCGTTAATAGTAAGAGGCGTAGCACTCTTCAATTGTTTTTAGGATCGAGTTTTCATTTTCATTAAGGAGGAAGGTATGAAAGGCTTAGTAACAGGAATTTCAGCAGTTGCCGCTTTGGCAATGGCTACCAGCGCACAGGCCGTCATCGTTGACGGCAGCATCGCGGGTGACGGCTACGGCGCCGCACGGGCGGTTCAGACTGTCGAAACCAGCTTCGGCGACAACCAGAGCGAACTGAACGCCGGCTACGGATTCATTTCCGGCGGCAAACTCCACCTCGCCATCACCGGCCAGGTCGAAGCCAACTTCAACAAGCTCGAGATCTTCATCGACGCCGCTGCCGGTGGGCAGTCCGTCTTCGCCAGTGCCGGCAACGACGGCGCAGGCAACATGAACGGCATGGTCTTCGACACCGCGTTCACCCCCGAAACCCACATCATCGTCCGCAACGGTAATGCAGGCTCTGACAAGTTCGACCTGGACTTCGCCAACCTCTTGACCACCGCGGTCACCAGCCAGTTCAGCATCTTCGGCGCCTCCCTGACCGGCACCGGCACCGTCGCGGCCGGCCCAGCCACCGCGTCAGCCATCGAAGTCGGCTATGACAACTCCAACGTCTTGGGCGTTGGTGGCGGCGGCGGTGCCGCAGCTGACCAAGTCGCTGCCGCAGCCGTGCAGACCGGCCTCGAACTGGTCATCGACCTCGCCGACCTCGGCTACCTCGGCGGCGACATCCGCGTCTCCGCTATCGTCAACAACGGCGACCACGGCTTCGCCTCCAACCAGGTCCTTGGTGGCCTGCCCATCGGCTCTAGCCACCTGGCTGGCCTCTCCACCACGGACTTCAGTGGCATCGCCGGCGACCAGTTCTTCGTCATCCCCGAGCCCGCCTCCATGGCGCTGCTCGGCCTCGGCGGACTGGCCATGCTCCGTCGTCGCGCCTAATCAGCCGACAACACGGGCTCATGCCCGTAACGGTAATGTAACCCCCTCCACGGCGTGGCCTAACCGCCACGCCGTGGCTTTAAGAGAGCCTCACAGAATTTCCGTCGCACCCGGCAACATACGCCCGGCACACACGGACCTCCCGGCTCAACATGATGGCCGACTCGGCATTCTCCCCGACCGTTTCGGCCCGACTAACATTGATCGATCCAGGAGCGAAGCCGATGCACCACCCAGCAGAGCCGACGTCTACACGTCCATCCAACCACCACGCCTCTCGGCTCCTCGCCACCAAGGGCCTACTCGCTTCGGCAATCCTACTCGCCGCTTCCCCTATCGCCGCGCTCGCTCAGAACACCTCCAACCCCGCCACGCTCCAGTTCTTCGAAGCACGCTGGCAGACCATCGAAACACGCATGGTCGACGTCTTCTACGCTGGCTACGGAGCCATGTGGGTCCCACCACCGGGCCGTGCAGACTCAGGCGACCAGTCCGTCGGCTACGACGTCTACGACCGCTTCGACCTCGGTGACCAAAACCGCGCCACCGGCTACGGCACAAAAACCGGCCTGCAAACAACCATCGGACAGGCACACAACGCCGGCGTCAACGTCTACACAGACCTCATCCTCAACCACAACGGCTTCAGCGACCTGTCCACCACCGACGGGCCAAACTCCTTCCTCGACGCAGGCGGCTACCCCGGCTTCGCCCTCTCATTGCCCGGCGACATCGACGGCGACTTCCACGGCTCGTTCGAATCCGGCGACCTCAACGGACGACTCTCAGGCCTCGTCGACATCGCACAAGAAAAAAACCACCAGTTCATCCGCCAACCCGTCACCCCAGGCAACCCCAACAACATCCCCCTAGGTACCACCGCCGCCTTCGGCCGAATCGCCAACGTACCCACCGCATCCAACGCACAGTTCTACCCCGACCAGGCACTCGGCGGCACACAGATCGACATCGATCCGGGCCCAGGCCAAACCCTCGTCACAAGACACAACTTCAACAACACCACACCACTCGCCGGCGACCCCACACTCGAAAACTCCAGCCAACTGCTCATGCGCCACGCACAGTGGATGGTCCAAGTCATCGGCGTGGACGGCTTCCGCATCGACGCCGCCAAGCACTTCCCCGAATCCACGCTCGATCAACTCGACCAGGCCGTCTTCCGCGCAAGCAATCAAACCTTACTCGACGGCTCCATCAAACCAACCTTCTCCTTCAGCGAAGTACTCGACGGAAACAAGTCCACCGTCCAAAACAGCATCAACAAGGGCCTCCCCAACCCCAACGCCATCGACCCCGCTGACTTCCAGGTCCAGGGCAACCGCGACGCACTGGACTTCCCACTGTTCTTTGCCATGCAGGGCAACCTCACCGGCAACGGCGGCAGCAACAACTGGCACGCCATCCGTAACGCCACACAAGACACACAAGACGACGGCCTACGCAACGGCACCCAGGGCGTCTCATTCGTCAACAGCCACGACGCACTCCCAGGCGGGATTCCCTTCCTCGAAAACGTCGCCTTCGCATACACGCTCATGCGGCCCGGCGACGCCATCGTCTACCACAACGCCAAAGAGTTCGGACAAGGACGCGCCTTCCCCGTCGACGGACGCGACGACGCCCTGGGCGGCTTCTCCAGCGACGCCACCACCACACTCGTCAACCTACGCAACACCCACGGCCGCGGCGACTTCCACGAACGATGGGTCGACGACGCCTTCAACCCCAACGGCTTCTCCAACATCTACATCTACGAACGCGGCAACTCCGCCGTCGTCGCACTCAACTCCGCCACAACCAACGGCGAAGACACTCGCAGCGGCGTCCAAACCACCTTCGCACCCGGCACTCACCTCGTCGAACTCTCAGGAAACGCCGACGACCTCGCCATCGACCCCAACGACGACATACCCAACACAATCGTCGTCAACGCCTCCAGTCAAATCAACATCACCATGCCCCGCAACCGCAGCGACAACGGCAACTTCCACGGCAAGGGCTACGTCATCTACGGCCTGCAAAACCCACAAGGCGCCGTCTCCATACCCAACGCCAGCTCCACAGACCTCGGCGCAGGCTCCGCCTCCACCAGCGCCACCGCCATCATCGGCGACATCGACATCATCAACAACGATGCCTTCACCGTCCGACTCGACACCACCGCCGTCACCCTCCCCGACGGCTTTAGAGACTTCGACGCCGACGGCGATTTCGCAGCCATCAAGATCGACGAAGGCCTCGACCTCAATGGCTCCGGCGCCGTTGACTTCGTCACTCCCGGATCCACCACCTACGGCTTCGAAAACTTCACCACACTCAACACACCCGGCTTCGGCTCTGTGACAGGTGACGGTGCCTACGAACAAACCATCGACGCCACACAGCTCTCCGAGGGCTACCACTTCATCACCACACGCGCCTTCCGCCGACGCACCGACGGCGGCCCCGCCGTATTCAACGACTTCAAACGCGCCGTCTACGTCGATCGCCTGCTCCCCGACTCCGACATCGCCAGCTTCGAACTTAATGGCGGAGCCACCGGCGACATGGACCTGCTCATGCGCTCCGTTGACCAGACCGCATCAGCCGTCTTCGTTTACCTCGACCTACCCGCCAACGCCACCGAGGCCGAGATCCTCGCCGTCGATCCCAGCGCTAATGCCACACTCAAAGTAGACCGCGACATCTTCAAACGAGGCTTCCTCAACGTCAAAGACGGCAACCACACCGTCACGCTCCTCACCATCGAGCAGACCGGGACCTTCAACATCCAACGTTTCGCCGGCCTGAATACCGCCGGCGCCAACGGCGCAGGCATCGGCGACCTCAACTCCGACGACGCCTTCTCTCCCGACGACCTCACCGCCGTACCCAACGGCTTCGAGGACATCCTCTACAGCCAGAACGATAAGTTCCACGCCGCCGCCGACGCCAACGCCGACGGCCTCGTAGACAACCTCGACCTCTTCCTCTTAGGCAACATCCTCACCAACGCCGGCGCAGCCCAACCCACGCTCGACGCCTACGCACAGGTCCTACTGGACCGCGGCGACCTTAACGCTGACTCATCCACCAACGCCGCCGACATCGACTTCCTCTTCACACAGTTCGGCTCCGCCGCCTGGCTCGTCGACCTCGACGTCACAGGCATCACCGACGCTGACGACGTCGGCACACTCGTCCAAACCATCCTCGGCACCAACTTCGGCGACCTCGACCTCGACGGCACCGTCAGCAACGCCGACCTCGCCACCCTCAACGCCAACCTCGGACTCACAGGGCTCGGCTGGGCAGCGGGCGACCTCGACGGCAGCGGACTCATCGACCAAACCGACCTCGACCTCTTACTGGCAAACATCTCACTGCAAGGCGACCTCGACGGCGACGGCTTCGTCGGCATCACCGACCTCAACCTCGTACTCGCTAACTGGAACCAGAACGTCCCACCCGCCAACCCACTGGCCGACCCCTCAGCCGACGGCTTCATCGGCATCGAAGACCTCAACCTTGTCCTGGGCAACTGGAACGCCGGCACTCCACCCCCGCCCAACAGCGGCTCAAACATCCCCGAACCCACCACCCTCACGCTCCTGGCACTCGGAGTAACGGCCGCACTACGCCGAAGAAGCTGACAAAGATACCAAGTCGACATGAAGTAACCCTGAGCCCACAGGGACCTACCCAGCTACGCCCAGAATCTAACCTCACCACCCATATCTACGCCGCCTAACTATCGCCGTGGCAATGGTTAGTGTTGTTTGAGA
>JAJDCX010000007.1 GCA_029260615.1 Phycisphaeraceae bacterium
AGCAGGTCTTTGATCTGCTTCTTGTCGTCCTTGACGAACGGCTGGCGGGTCAGGACGACCGAGTCGAGGTACTTGCGGATCTTGCCTTCGACCATTTTCTCGGCGATGGCTTCGGGCTTTCCGGACTCGATGGCCTGGGCCTTGGCGATCTCGCGTTCCTTGGCCAAAACATCGGCGGGGACCTCGTCCTCGTTGACGCCCAACGGCATGGGGCTCGCAGCGGAGACGTGCATGCACAGGTCCTTGAGTAGCGCGTCGTCGGCTTCGCCTTCGATCTCGATCACGACACCGATCTTGCCGGTGAAGTGGACGTAGGAACCGACGCCCCCGGGGGTGCCATCTCCGGGGGCCAGGACCTTGCCGGCCTTAAACTGGATGTTTTCCTTGGTGACCAGACGGACCTCGTCGATCAGGGCCTGCATGGCGTCAGTCTTCTCGACATCGCCGGGGCCTTGCTCAAGCGCCAGGTCGGCGACCGCCTGAGTCAGACTGACGAACGCCTCGTTGGTGGCGGTGAAGTCGGTCTCGGTATTGATCTCGACGATTGCGCCCTTGGAGCCGTCGGACGAAAGCGCCACGGCGACCTTGCCCTCGGCAGACTCGCGGTCGGTTCGGCCGTCCATCTTCGCCAGGCCCTTGGTGCGCAGCAGGTCCGTCGCGGCCTGGATATCGCCGCCCGCCTCAACGAGCGCGGCCTTAGATTCCATCATCCCAAGGCCGGTCGCTTTGCGAAGGGCCATCACGTCCTTGGCGGAAATCGCCATGGTTCTGTCTCTCCATTATCTGTCGGGTGTAAACCCGGGTGGGTCGGGGTCCATACATTCACGGACACGCCTGCGGTCCGCTGATGAGTTTATTTAGGCGGGTTGATCGCTGGCTGGTGCCGCAGCAGCGGGCTCGGGAGCCGGGGGGGCTTCGGGTGCCGGGGGTGCTTCGGGGGCAGCACCTTCGGGAGCGGCTTCATTCGGTGCGGGTTCATCTGCACGGAACTGCGACCGGCTGCTGCGCTTGCGTGGGGCTTCACTGGCATCGGCGCCGTCCTTGCCCTCGTTCAACGCGACCCGGCTGGTCTTGCCTTCCTGGATCGCGGCACACAAACTCGACACCACGACCTCGATCGCACGCATCGCGTCGTCGTTGCCGGGGATCGGGATGTCCGCGTAGTCCGGGTCCGAGTCGGTATCGATCAGGCAGACCGTGGGGATACCCAGCTTGCGGGCTTCCTTCACAGCGTTCATTTCACTGTTTACATCCACCACGATCATGCAACCCGGCAGCTTGCTCATCCGGCGGATGCCCGAGAGGTTGCGCAGGATCTTCGTCTTCTCGCGACGGAGTTGGCTTTCCATCTTCTTGGAGTAGTTATCTATCTCGCCGGAATCTTCGATGCGTTCGAGCTCTTCCAGGCGCTTTAAACGCTCACGGATGGTGCGGAAGTTGGTCAGCGTACCGCCGAGCCAGCGCTCGGTGACGTAGTGCATCCCGGTCTCGGTGACGTATTTTTCGATGATGCCCCGGGCCTGGCGCTTGGTCCCGACGAACAGGACGTCCTTGCCACCGGCGACGGTCTTGGTGACAAACTTACGGGCCAGCAAGAGCCCCTTGATCGTCTCCTTGACGTCGATGATGTGGATTTTGTTGCGCTTGCCGAAGATGTACGGGGCCATCTTCGGGTTCCAATTCGTTGAACGGTGGCCGAAGTGAATACCCGCTTCGACGAGGTCTTTAACCAGCGATGCCATACCAGGACTCCTTGGACGGGCTTACTAAATCGAGCCTATCCGCGACTGCTAAAAAGTGATTCAAGAACACCACCGACGGGGCCTACCAGCCTCCGCCGGACAACAACAAAGCCGACATCCCTGCCGGCAAAAAACTTACGTTCGATCCGGGTTTCCCGCCTAAGCGAGGCGTAAACCACGGTCCCCACGGAATCTATCCACGGCCGAGTATTGTATCAGGACACCGGGGCCCTGCAAATCGCCTAAAACACCCCAAACCCCGCCAACCTCCCCAAAAACAGCCCCAAGCTAAGCCCACAAGCAACAACCGCCACAGGCCAAGCCTTACTCCTGAAGACCATACGACTGGATCTGCATCTTATGCCCCACACGCACCGTCATGATGGGAGCCCCGGGACTCACCCCCGAAACGGGGTAAACCTCCCATACCATGGAGTTGGGGACAGCCTCCGCAGTGAACGGCTTGTGCTGCTGGTAAGCGTGCGGGAAACGCTCCTGGAGAATCGCTTCGGCAAACGCCAACACGACAACTTTGCCAGTAGCCTCCCGGGCCACCGGGTACACCGGCTCAAGCCTGGAGGGCCGTTCTTTCTTCGCCTTACATCCCTGCAGAGTCAAAACCAAACACAACCCGACAATCGACATACGGAACATGTGCCATCCCTTCAAAAAAGTAGACAGTGCATGCACTATAAGTTATTACTGATCTTATGACACGACCCACGCTAAGCGATGCGGACCGGACCGATATCTTCCGTGGACTCGCCCACCCAATACGCCGCAAGGTGCTGGCGATGCTCGGCAAAAACGAACACTCGGCCACAGAACTGCTCGTCGGGCTGAAGATCTCCCAACCGGCGCTGTCCATCCACCTGCGCGTCCTGCGCGACTGCGGCCTGGTCAAGCACCGCGTCCAGGGCAACCGCCGGTTCTACAGCCTCAACCCCCAGGCACTCCGCAAAGCGCAGCAGTGGCTTGGGAAGATCCTCTAAAGGATATCCTCGGACCTGATTCGGGTGCCCCGGATTTCAACTCGCCGCGTCACACCCTTGCCTACCGCCGTGCCCGCCTGGCCAGAGCCCCCGTACCGATCAGCAGCAGACCCAGCGTCCCGGGTTCGGGGACCAAGGGCAGTACTTCCGCGGTCGGCGGGGTGCCGGCGTTCCAGTTGCTCAGAACCGTGTTGAGGTCCTCGATACCCACGAACCCATCACCCGAAGGATCACCCAGCAGCCAGACGTCGGCCGCCACAGTCTGGTTCCAGTTAGCCAAGACGAGATTCAGGTCAGCGATGCCAACAAATCCATCGAGGTTCAGGTCTCCGATGAGCCCGGCAACGACGGTGACGTTATCAAGCCCATACTGAACGCCCAACCCCACGTCCAAGATCACCGGCAGCAGCACGGTATCGAACGAGCCGACGATGCTGGCGGCTGCGAGGATCTGGAAACTGTCGCCAGCCGTGATTACAAAGCCCGCATCCAGTGACAACACGAGCGTCCCGCCGAGGTCAGCAATGCCCGCCGCAGTAATGGCCGGATCTGGTGAAACGGGAACACTGTCGAAGGCGACCGCCAAGGTGCCATCGGTCTGGGTGTAGCTCCCGGCAGGCAGGCCCGCGGTCGAGCCCGTGCCGACCAGCACCACGCCGTCGGTGACATTGATCTTACCCACGGTCCCGATATCGAGTGTCTGAACGATCGCCATGCCTCCGGTCCCGACATCGACGGTGCCGGTACCGAGCCCGAATGACAGGGTATCGACGTTCAGGATGCCGCCGCTCTGGACCGTCAACAACCCCGTGGAACCGGCGGTGGAAGCTACCCGCGCATTGGGCCCGGCAAGCGTGCCATTGACCACGGTGAGGTTGGCGTTATCCGTAGGATCCTGCCCGACGACGATGGCGGTCGTCGCGTTGAGCGCCGCGTTGGTGTAGGTAAATCCGCCCAGGTCGTAGGTCACGGTGTCGGTCTTGATAATCGCGCTGTCGGTCGCAACGTTGGTACCGAACTGCACCGTGTAGCCCACCGCACTGCCCAGATTCCAGATCGCCGTGTCCGAACCCAACGGCACAAAGTTGTCGCTCCAGTTGCTCTGGATATTAAAGTCGCCGCCGAGGTTGTTCCCCCACTGGAAGTCCAGCGGGACCAGTTGCAGGAACCCATCATCAAACGGGATACGCAGATCGCCGGGGCCGAACAGGTTATTCAGATGAACCATCTGCGTCGTCAGGGCGTCGAAGGCGTAGACGTTGATGCCGTTGAGGACCAGTGCCGAGTTGTTGAGGACGCGCAGCCCGTCAGGCCCACCCAGGCCGTAAAGATAAAGCGACTCGGTCCCAGCCACGCCACGGTTGCCGTTGTCGATCGCATCGATCAGGTCAACACTGGTGCGCTGGGTCGTCTGCCCGATCACGAGCTGACCGATCCCAAAGTTGCCAGCGGTAAAGCCGTTGACCCCAAGGTCCTCCCCGCCGACTTCCAATAGTTGCCCGCCCGCCCCGTCCATCCGGACGACACCTGCGTCGAGGTTGACATTCGCCTCCACGGTCTGCTCGAAGCTGTAATCATCGCCGATGTGTAACTCTGCCCCGTTGGTCACGGCCAGGGTTGAGTTGGGCCCGAGCTTCAGAGAACCCGCGACGTCAAGTGCGCTGTTCAGATCGGTCGCGGAAAGGTTGGCGTCGATGTTGGTAAGCGAGCCAAACTGAATCGTTCCGCCTGTATTGGCGGTGAAGCGCGTGTTCTGAGTTTCAGTGGTTAGCGCGGTCAGGTCGATCGTTCCGTTGGTCTGGGCGGTGAACTCCAGGAAGTCGCCGGCACGTGCGCCGATGACCGAGATAAGCCCCGACATATTCAGCGTGCCGCTGTCACGGGCGGCGATGGTGTAGATCGGCGAGCCGCCGAAGTCCTGGTTGAAGTCGATCGTGGTGATCGTCGAAAGATCTAGCACGGTGCCCGAACCGGTGGCGGAAAATACGTCGCCGCCGCCGAAGTGGTCCAGCGAGTCGTAGCTGGCGGCGTTGGTGGTGAAGGCCTTGCCGTCGCTGATCAGGAACCGTGACCCGTTGATGTCATTGAGCGTGCCGATGTTGAGCGTCTGCCCCGCGCCATAGGTCAGGATGCCTCGGGTGAAGCTGTCCAGGGCGGTGAGGTTGACCGTCCCGCCGACGCCTATGCTGACATCGACGTCGTTCATCTGCAGGAGGCTGTTTGCCGAGATAGACCCGCTGGCCGGGGCGATGAAGGTGGCGTTAAAATTGCTGCCGCCGCCGCTGAAGCTGGTCAGCGCCGGGAGGCTTAGGGCCTGGCTCGTGGCGAGTTCGAAGATGACCGCGGCGTCGATCGTCTGCAGGGCCGGCAGACTCAGGGCCGTGCCATCAGATGTGAATCGGACGTTGCGGTTGCCGGTGATCGACTGGAGGCCGCTTAAGTCGATCGAGCCGCCGGTGCCGACCTCCAAGCGCAGGGAATCCCCGTTGCGTCCGCCAACGACGTTGGTCACGCCGGAGAGATCGACCGCCCCGCCGTCGCGTGCGGCGATGGCGTAGATCGGCGAGCCACCGAAGTCCTGGTCGAAGTTCAGGCTGGTGAGGCTGGAAAGGTCCAGTGCAGTGAGCGCCCCGGTAGCGGAGAAGATGTCCCCCCCG
>JAJDCX010000008.1 GCA_029260615.1 Phycisphaeraceae bacterium
ATGTACTTTGAACAATTTTATGATGTTCGCGGCTCTTGGTGAGGGTCTTCCCCTAAAAAGTCCCGCGCCACTTCCCAGACATTCCCCGCGCCCATGGTGACGACGAGGTCGCCGGGGCGGGTGATCGCTTTCAGCTGTTCGACGATGGCGGCGAAGGGGTAGAGGTGCATGGCTTGGACGTCCTTGCCGCGCAGACGGTCAACCAGGTCGCTGGCGGTGACGGCGTGGCGTTCTTTTTCGGAGTCGCGGACGAAGTAGATGTGCGGGACGATGACAGTGTCGGCGGAGCTGAAGCTGGCGGCAAACTCATCCATGAAGAAACGTGTTCGGCTGTGCTGGTGGGGCTGGAAGACGCAGATCAGGCGTTTGGGTTGGTAGTGGTGGCGGAGCGCGCGGAGGGTGGTGTCAACTTCGGTGGGGTGGTGGCCGTAGTCATCGACGACGGTGATGACGTCGGCGGGGTGGCTTCCGTCTGCTTTCGATCCATCGGCGTGACGGTAGCCCATGAGTTGCATCCGCCGATCGAGTCCCTCGAAACTTTCGATGGCTTTGGCGATGTCGGGCCAGGTTGCGCCCAGGCGGTGTGCGGTGATGGCGGCGACGGCGGCGTTGTAGGCCATGTGTTCGCCGGGCATCGGGGGGGTCCAGTCCATGACGCCCCCGGTATCGTCGTCCCCGTGGTGCAGACGGGCCTGGTCGCCCTTGAGCCCGATCCGCCAGTCCGCCTGATACGCAAAACCGATCGTCTCGACGATGCAGTTCAGCTCCGCGGTGATCGCCAACCGGTGCGGCATCTCGTGGTTGATCAGTAACGATCCGCCCGACTTCTTATCCGGCACCCGTTCGGCAAACACCTTGAACGCCTCGACGATCTCGTCAAGCGATTTGTACATATCCAGGTGGTCGGCCTCGACGTTTAGGATCGTCGCATGAGTCGGGTGGAAATTGTGGAACGACCGGTCGTACTCGCAGGCCTCGGCAACGAGGATGTCGCTCTCACCGACCCGCACACCGCCGCCGATCTGCTGGCAGTTCGCCCCGACGATGAAGGATGGGTCCAGCCCGGTCTGGATCAGGATGTGGCTGAGCATGGAGGTGGTGGTGGATTTGCCGTGCGTCCCGGCGATCGCGACCCCGGTCCGTCCGATCATCAGCTCGCCTAGCAACTCGGCATATTTCTTGATCTTCAGCCCCCGGCGGACGGCCTCGGTCAGCTCCGGGTGGTCGTCCTTGATCGCCGCCGAGATCACGACCAGGTCGCAATCGTCCGGCAGGGATTTGGCCGACTGCTCCAGCTCGACCCCGATCCCGCTGTCACGGAGCACCCGGACGACGCCTGAGTCATTCAGGTCCGACCCCGAGCACTTCGCCCCGACGTGCTGCGCCAGCCGGGCGAGGCCGGACATCCCACACCCGCCGATCCCCACAAAATGGACCCGACGCCCGGCCAGGTCGGTCACACCCTTTCCAGTCTCGTCATGCAGTGGCAATGTCATCATGCAGATTGTATCGGTGAAATGCGGGTCTGGGGTCTAGGGTTCAGGGTCTGGCCCGAGTCGGGCCGCGGCGGGTCACAATCTTTTCTGACTAGACCCCGTACCCCAGACCCTAGACCCTACCAATCCCTGTAACATACCCCCATGAGCGACTTCCTCGGCAGCTTCTGTCTGGTCCTGCACGGCCACCTCCCCTACGTCCTGCGCCACGGGACCTGGCCCCACGGCGAGGACTGGCTATACGAAGCCGCCGCCGAAACCTACCTCCCCCTGCTGGCGATGGTCGATGAGTGCGTCTTCCTCAACGCCACACCCAAGATCACCATGGGCCTGACCCCCGTGCTCCTGGAGCAGCTCAACCACGAGCACTTCAAGCAGGGCTTCGAGCACTACTTAGAAGACCGCGCCCAGCAGGCCGCCTACGACCTGGCCGACTTCAAGAAGATGGACAACGGCCACATGGCCTTCCTCGCCGAACGCTGGGTCAAGTTCTTCAACGACCTGCAAGAACAGTTCAAGAAGATCAAACGAGACATCCCCAAAGCCTTCGCCGCCCCGGCCAAGAAGGGCTACCTGGAGATCCTCACCTCCAACGCGACCCACGGCTACATGCCGCTGCTCTACCACGACGACTCGATACGGGCACAGATCCGGGCCGGCGTCGCCTCCAGCGAACGCATCCTCGGGTTCAAGCCCACCGGCATGTGGCTCCCCGAATGCGCCTACCGCCCCGGCGGCGACTGGGACCCACCGATCCACTGGGGCAAAGTCAACAACCGCACCGGCATCGAACACCTCGTCGCCGACGAAGGCATCACCCACTTCTTCGTCGAGAACCACCTCATCGAGAACAGCCGAAGCGAGCAGGTCTTTAATGATGGCAAGTGGTGGAAGGTCAGTTGGGAAGAGGCGGCCAAGTATCCCACACGGGGCTGGCGCAGCGTCAATGAACCGCAGGGCGTGAACTCCGACGGCACGGGGTTGGCACGGGTCGCCGCCATCGCGCGTGACCCCGACGTTTGTGAGAGTGTCTGGTCAGGCGAGATCGGGTACCCCGCCGACGGCGTTTATCTTGAGTTCCACAAGAAGTGGAGTCCTAAGCGCGGCCTGCAATATTGGAAAGTCACCGGCAAGAAAACCGACCTCGGCGACAAGCACCTCTACTACCCTGACAACGTCCCCGGCAAAATACACGAGCACTCCCAGGACTTCGTCAACAAGATCAAGGACCGCCTGCGAGCGCACCGCGACCTCACCGGCAAACCCGGGATGGTCACCGCCACCTTCGATGCCGAGCTCTTTGGGCACTGGTGGTTTGAAGGGCCTAAGTTCCTCCGTGATGTCATGCTCACGCTCAGCGCCGACGATCAGGTCAACCTCGCCACCACCGCCGAGTACCTCGAAGCGAATCCCGTCGATAAGGTCGTCGCGCTCCCGGAAGGCTCCTGGGGCGATAAGGGCGATCACAGCGTCTGGACCAACGAACAGGTCAACTGGATGTGGGATATCGAGTACCGCTGCGAGTCCAACTTTATCCGCTTCATCCACGACCTTCCCTGGAAAGAGAACGAGCAGGTCCACGAACTCTTAAAGAACGCCGGGCGCGAATTGTTATTACTGCAAGCCAGCGACTGGCCGTTTGTCATCCGGCGTGGCCAGGCGGTGGACTACGGCATCAAGCGGTATATGCAGCACGTCGCTCGCTTCGAGAGCCTCACCGACATCGCCGAGAAGGTCGCGGCCGACAACGAGTACCTCGGCAAACTAACCGAGGTCGAACAGTTTGAGATCAAAGACGCAGCGATCCACGATGTGATCTTTCCGGTGATTGATCTGGACTGGTGGAAGCCGTAATACAGGCAAGCCCTGAGAGTAATTGGAAGAAGCGGAACAGTGATAAACGCAGATGAACGCTGATTTCAAGACGAAATCAGAGGAACGAGCTTAAAATCTTATCCGCGTTTATCAGCGTTCATCACTGCTTCATTTGCTTTCTTTATGCCTCTGTGGTCGTCCAGCATCATGCAAATCCTCATCGCCACCTCCAACCCGCACAAGCTTGATGAGATCCGGGCGGTGATTCATGACCCGACGGTCGAGTTCGTGTCGTTGGATGTACTACCTGAAAAGATAGACGAGCCGGCAGAGGACCAGGACACGTTCGAGGGGAACGCCGTACTCAAAGCCCGCTACTACGCCAAGGCCTCGGGCATGCTCTGCCTCGCCGACGATTCCGGCCTAGAAGTCGATGCCCTAAACGGCGAGCCCGGCATCCGAAGCGCCCGATACAGCAACACCGACGGCCCCCGCGCCGAGCGTGATGCGGCGAACAGTTTGGCGTTACTAAAGAATCTCGGTGATACGCCGATCGACAAACGCACCGCTCGGTTCGTCTGTGCGATGGCATTGGTGGATGGTCGGCAAGACTCCGACGAGCCGCTTGCCACTGTTCGCGGCACACTCGAAGGCCGCATATTGACTATCGAAGAAGCCGACGACTCGGCTCGCCCCGAACACGGCCGAGGGAGTAATGGCTTTGGCTACGACCCTATTGTCTTCGTCCCCGACCTCAACAAGACCGTTGCTCAGCTCACGGCCGATGAGAAGAATGGGATTAGTCATCGTGGGGATGCGGTGCGGAAGATGTGGCCTCACATCAAGCCGTTCACGGCTTAGCGATAAGATTAACATAACAAACAATACAACCGGATTTCTCTGGACATATCACGGCCAGAAGAGATAATGCTGTTGTCACATTGTTTTCACACAATGCAGGACCACATACATGCAATTGCACTACGCCAGCCAAGATCTTGATCTGCGCTTTCTTGCGGTGCTGTCTTCTGTTGCACTGGCAATGATGGGAATGCTCGCAGCCGTAACCCTCACATTAACGGTGGCCGTAACGCCTGATTTCGATGTCGAAGTATGGTGGCTTTATGAATTAACTTCAACACTTGGACCTACAACCATTGCGATTCTCTGGTGCTACTACATGCTGGTCTTGGGTTTTATCTTCGGATATCGGCGAACCGACGCCAGCGATTGGGTCATGGCGATTTCATTTTTCATTGTCGCGGGCTATTACCTGACTGTATTAATTTCTACAAACTCGCCTTGGACGCGCAACTGCATGCAAAGCGTGATGTAGCGATCTATCTGAAATCAATAAGGAAGGCGAAATCGTCGAAGTGCAATCAAATTTGCAGTTCACGACGTCCCCGCGACACCTCCCGGTAAATCCTTGCCACCGCTTCGCCGTTGAGTGTGTCGAAGTCTTCGCGTCTTGGTGTGATTAGTAAGCCGAGCATGTCGACCAGGCCGGGGCTGACCAGGACTTGGCCGTGGTCGGTGCCGAAGTTGGTGGGGCGGTGGGAGGCTCGGGGGAAGAGGACGACACGGAGTTGGCCATCGGTGTGCAGTGCCAGTGCGTTGAGCATCGGTTCGGGTTCGGCGGGGAAGTGCTCGGCGAGTTTTGCGATTACCTTCTGGGCATGTGCGAGCACGGTTGAGCGGTCGCCACCGGCAATCACGATGGCGGGGGCGGCGGGCTCGGCGGTGAGGCCGACGGATACGTCACCCGTGACAGACCAATTGATAAAGTTGTCCGCATCGGTGATCAGTTGTTCTTCAAAGGGCGTTGCGCCCAATGGGCTGGCCTGCAGGTGCAGGTGGTCGGGGGCGGATGCGCCGCACTTGGGGCCGTTGTAGAACACGGTGTATTCACCGCTCAAACGTTCGGCCAACTCCAGCATCTTCGGCAGACAGTCCGCAATGAACTGCGGCCGATGCTCCAGTGTCGGGACCGTAAAGTGTGGGTTAAAGATCGGCATCGGGTTGCAGAGGAACACATACCCGTCCCCGGCATCAATACCGCGCTGCTCGGTCGGCCGATTGCTCTCACAAAGAAAGCACGGCCTCGCCGCGATCGACTTGGCGTCCACCTTCGCTGCCGCGCTGACGACTCGGCCCGGGTTGAACTGGAGCTTGCAGCGTAAGCCCCCATGCTCGAGCTCACGCACCTCGGAATTAGCGAGACACTCGACGCCCTTGGTCATCATCGGCCACTCGTGGGCCTGAGCATACCACAGCGTTTGGATCTGTTCCGCTAGATTATTTCCCGCAGCCACAAGCCACCCCCGCGTTGATCTTCTGTCTCGCCATGACCTCGAGCGTCCGCAAACGGTCCTTATAGTGATCGTGCCGGTTCTTCACATCCAACGGCAGGTCTGCATCGGTGTTGTCGTCCCACCGCCGGCAAAGATACAACGCGTTATATATCCGGGCGATTTCGTATCGGCGTGAGAGGGTCATGGCGATCCCGTAATCTTCGCCGTAGCTTGTGTTGGGCAACGGGTTATCACGCATGACCCGTGTGCTGAATGCACGGGGCGCGCCGATCCCGTTGACCCGCAGGAGGTTGTTTCGGCCGTTGTCCCGGGTCCACTCCTTGTGGTCGATCAAGCCGGGGGGGATTTCTTCCAGATCGAAGTTCACCATCCGGTACGCACCGACGACCATCGCGTAGGGGCCTTCTTCCAATGCGGCAGCCATGTTCGAGACCGTCTGGTCGTCGCTGTAAATGTCGTCGCTGTCGAGTTGGATCGCCCACTTGCCGCAGTGCTTGGATTGCAGCGCGTAGTTCCAACACCCGCCGATGCCTAAGTCTAAGGGCTCGGGGACCAGATGCACCAGGTTCGGGTACTTCTTGCAGGCCTCTTGGAGCAACTCGGTTGTGCCGTCGGTCGAGTGGTTGTCGACGATGATGACGTTGAAGTCGAAGTCAGCGGACTGCTCGCAGGCGCTCTTGACGGCGTCGGCGACGGTCTTGATCCGGTTGCGCACGGGGATGATAACGCTTGCCTTGACCGGGAAATCGCCATCGACTTCGGGTGTCTGGAAGCAGGGCTCCATGTATGCACCGATGCGCTTGAGGTGTTCGGTGACGATGACTTCTGTTTCCTGCTGCGCCGCGATGTTGCGCGGGTCGACGTAGTCGAAGAGCTTCTTGCCGGTGGGGCGATCGTCGGGGTTGGGCCTTGTGTAGAGAGGCTCGGGCAGGCGGATCGGCATACCGATCGCGGAAACTCGCAGGCGGAGGTCGTAGAACGCGCCGCCCTGGGAATCCATCAGATCGCCGGCATCGGAGAGTGCTTGTTTGATGGCCTTGCAGGACCACGCGGTGACCGGGCCGAACTCGAAGTCGTCACGGAAGCTGCCGAGTTGAAAGTCATTGGTCGGACATGGCTTTGGGCCGTCGGCCGAGTCCTGGGTGAAGTGGCTATAAACCATCGACGCGCCGCTGCTGCAGACCGCCTTAGCCAAGCGCTTAAGTGAAGCGGTTGACATCGTGACTTCATCCTGCACGCAGACCATCACGCCGGTGTCATCCAGAGATGACAGTACGCCGTTCCATACCTCGCCGCAGAAAGTTTTGTCGGTGACGACCTGTTCGATTTTGAAAGATGATTCAACGTCCCGGGTTTCAGGCCCGATCAACACGACGCGGCCAACGGGGGCTGCCGGAGGGTTGGACCAGGCGGACAGGAATCGGGGCAGCCAGCTATCGGTTAGGCCGGTGTGGGGGATCACAACAGTAATCACTGCGACATCTCCATAAGGATAAAAGTTTGCGTCATTATCGGTGGTGTTAATTATCGAGCCATCGTCGGGAATCGGTCGGGTCGTAGGCCATGTTGCCCTCGTCGGCACAGGCCTCGTGGCTGAATATCCGTTCGGCGATCTGACGGTGTTCGTCACAGCCGATGATAGACAGGTCGGGGTTTTGCTGCGGGGGCCGGGTGTATTGCTTGTTGAACTTATCTTGCCGGCGGTTGGCGGTCGCGATCATCTTAGCAAGTGAATCGTCTTTCTTGGCGGCTCGGGTAAGCGTGTCGATCGCCGAGTGCATCACGTCGGGGTGGTGGCACGCCAGCAGGCAGTCAGCACCCGCCGCTGCGCCTGTCACGACCGCCTGATTGACCCCAAAGTGATCGGTGATCGCTTTCATTTCAAGGTCATCACTGATGACCAGCCCATCGAAGCCCATCTCTTTACGCAGCAGGCCGTCGATAATGCGCTTGCTCATGGTGGCGGGGTACTGGTTATCCAGTGCCTCGTAGATGATGTGGGCAGTCATGACGCCCGCAACCCTGGCCTGGCAGGCGGCGCGGAACGGGGCCAACTCGATGTCATTGAGCCTTGCCAGATCGTGTGACACGCGCGGCAGATTCTTGTGGCTGTCTTCGTTGGTATCGCCGTGACCCGGGAAGTGTTTGGCGCAGGCGGCCATCCCTTCTGATTGCAACCCTTGTATCAACGCCAAGCCCATCCGTGTAACCAGATCGACTTCGCTTGCGAAAGATCGCGCGGCGATGACGGGGTTGCCCGCGTGGGTGTCCACGTCCAACACCGGGGCGAGGTTCATATCGAACCCGACCGCCCGCAGTTCGCGTGCGAATATTTGGCCGACGTTATGTGCCAGTTCTTCATCCCCGATCTTCCCGAGCACACGCATCGGCGGGGTCTGGGTAAACGGGCTCTGGACTCGCATGACCCGCCCGCCCTCGTGGTCGATCGACACGGGCATGGGCCTGTCGGCGTGCTGCTTGATCTGCCGGGTCAGAGCGGCCGCTTGCTTGGGAGATTCGATGTTGCGGGCAAAGAGGATCACCCCGCCGACCCCTCGGTCCAGCAGGCGCATCAGATCGTCGCTGGGTGTGGTCCCTTGGAAACCGACCCAGAACATACTCGCAACCGCGGTTTCAATATCCGACATCTACAGCTCGCCTTATCGGTAAAAACACCCCGATCAGCACCCGACACCCCACAGCTAATGCGTACTCACTCCGAGCCCGGATCAATCCGAAACTCGATGTTGTTTCGTTCCAACAGCGTCCCGACCGCCTGGTACAACGCGGCGATCGCGTTGTGGTAATCGGTCATGGCCCTTGCCTCCTGCACCTCGGCGTTGGCAAGGCGCTCCTGGGTCGAGAGTTTCTGGTTAATCAGAAACTGCGGGGTCAGTGCCACGCCCGACGCTTCCTGCACCTCGATGGCACGGAGGTTGTCCGCCGCCGCACGCCGTGCCGCGCGGGTCGCGCCGATCAATTCATACGACGTCTGCACGTTCCGCAAAGCGATCTTGACTTCTAACACCACGTCTTGTGCCTGACGCTGATAAACCAACGCCGATGCCCGCCGTTCGATCTGACGCTGGCGGTACAAGCCTTCTGCCTGCCGGTTGCCGATCGGCATCTCGAACTGTGCGCCCAGGATGTAGTCAATAAAGTCGTTGTCACCCAGGTTATTGTAGGCGGATTGGCCGTTCCCGATCGCCACCCCGTTCGCCGCTATGCTCGCAGACAGGTTCAACAACGGCAGCCTGGCATTATCCGCAACCCGCTGGCGGACCGAAGCGTCCTTGATATCCAGTAGCGCGATCTGCATCTCGGGGCGGTGACGCAATGCCGTGGTCACCAGGTCCAGCAGGCTGAACCGGATCGGCTCATCGGTCGGTTGATCGGTCGGCATGACCAACGTCTCGTCCGCCAAGGGCAGATCGGTTGCGTTAATCAGCCTTTTGAGCTGATCTGATGCGGTGCGTACCGACGACCGGGCACGGATCACATCCGCGCGGTGCAATTCCACAAAGCTGTTGGCTTCGGTGATCTCCACCGGGCTGGCATCATAACCGCGCCGCTCGATCAGCCGATCACGGTCCTGGGTCGATCGCTCCAATAGCCGTACTCGCACACGCAATTGCTGATGGCTGAATGACACCTCCCAATACCCCGCCTCGACCTGGGCTACCACATCCAGAAGCCGACGCCTTAACTGCTGTGCCTCCGCCAGCCGATCGTTCTGCGCCAGCACGATGTTCGTGCGGTTGATGTCCGACCCGAAGTTACGGAGCAGTGGCTGCTGGAGGTTTACCATCACATCCGCGTCATAGAACTTGTTGACGCCGAACACGCTGGGCACGGCTTCGTTTCGGTTCAGGTCGGTCTGGAGCGTGATCTGTCCGCCGGAGATCAACGGTTTGCGGATCCCCGTGGTGAGTTGCACGTCCTCGCGTTTGGTGTTCCCCGAGAGGCCCGGGACAAACCCGCCGGGCTGGGGGGTGTCCAGCTTGCTGTAGTTGATGTTGGTGAAGAAGGTCGCGTCGAAGACGGCCTTGGCCTGAACGATCCGTGCCTCGCTGATGGCCGGGGTCATCCGTGCGATCTGCAGGTCAAGGTTGTGCTTGACCGCCAAGGCGACCGCCTCCTGCAAAGACAGCCGGACCACCCGCACGCTTTCCTGGCCCAGCAAGTCCGTCCCCGGTGCCAGCTTGATATCCTTATAAGCGCTCAGCCCGCTCATCTCGTCCAACTCGGTGCGGCGCTCGTCGCTCAGCTCCGATTCCACATCACTGGGCTCTCTTCTAAGCTCGATCACACGGGCCTGGGATACCGATGAGAGGTGCGCCCGGTGGGCCGCGATCATCGACTCACGCAGGGACTGCTCCTCGGTGCGTTGCATCGGGCCCTGGCACCCGGCCAACCAGCACGCCAAAACCACGCCTGTGTAGGCAAAACAAGACTTTATTGGCTGTTTCAGAATCATGGGAACCGGGATCATACGCCCCTATCGGTACCAACGCCAACCCCTCACACACGCCCCCAAACCCCCGCCCGCCACATGGCCCGCCCCCCACGGGGCTGCTACAATACCCGGCTCGACACCGCCGGGACCAAACACCGGCGCGCACGGTAAATACACGCCATAGACTCGTTTAAAACGCCATAGGACGACCCGCCATGCCACGACCCATGACCATGACCGAAAAAATCTTCGCCGCCCACTGCGGCAAAGACGAAGTCTCCCCCGGCGAAAACGTCTGGGTCGATGTCGATGTCCTCATGACCCACGACGTCTGCGGCCCAGGCACCATCGGCATCTTCAAGAAAGAGTTCGGCCAGGACGCCCAGGTCTGGAACAAAGACGCACTGGTCATCATCCCCGACCACTACATCTTCACCGCCGACGAAAAATGTCACCGCAACATCCAGACCCTCCGCGACTTCGTCAAAGAGCAGGGCCTGAAGTACTACTACGACCCCGACTTTTTGAATACCGACGAGGGCTCGGGCTTTCCTAGTCCCTACCGCGACCCGACCAAGACCAACTACAAGGGCGTCTGCCACAAGGCCCTCCCCGAAGAAGGCCACTGCAGGCCCGGCGAGATCATGCTGGGCACCGATAGCCACACCTGCACCGCCGGCGCGTTCGGGCAGTTCGCTTCGGGCGTGGGCAACACCGATGCCGCGTTTACACTCGGCACCGGCAAGACCTGGCTGAAGGTCCCGCCGACCATGAAGTTCACCTTCCACGGCGAGATCCCCCCGTACCTCACCGCCAAGGACCTGATCCTCGCGGTCATCGGCGAGATCGGCGTGGCCGGCGCGACCTACAAGACCATGTACTTCACAGGCGACGGCGTCACCAGCCTGAGCCTGGAAGACCGCATGACCCTGACCAACATGGCCATCGAGGCCGGCGGCAAGAACGGCGTATGCGACGTCGACGAGAAAACACTCGCCTACGTCCGTGCCCGCTCAACGAAACCGGATTGGACTGTTTACAAGGATGATCCGGGGGCCGAGTACTGCTACGAACACGAATGGGACCTGGGCACGATGGAGCCCATGGTCGCCAAGCCCCACAGCCCCGACAACAAAGACACCGCCGCCAACTGCAGCGATGTCCAACTCGACCGGGCCTACATCGGCTCCTGCACCGGCGGGAAGATCACCGACATGATCTTCGCCGCCTCGCTGTTCGTTGGCAAAAAGGTCAAGATCCCCACCTTCGTCGTCCCCGGCAGCACCGAGGTCCACGCCGACATGCTCAGGTTAAGCGTCACCGGCGAACCCAAAGCCGACGGCGAAGAGAGCATCTACGACATCTTCGTCAACGCCGGCTGCCAGATGTCCGCCTCCAGCTGCGCCGCCTGCCTGGGCGGCCCCAAAGACACGTTTGGCCGGCTCAACGAACCCATCAATTGCATCTCCACCACCAACCGAAACTTCCCCGGCCGCATGGGCCACAAAGAAGCCGGCGTCTACCTCGCCAGTCCGTTGACCGTCGCGGCTAGTGCCCTGACCGGGCACATCACCGATCCGAGGGAGTTTGTGAGTGAGCCGATCGCGACGGGGTCGGCGGGAGTGGTATAAGTTTCCTACAGGATATTGTACTGATCGCAGGATCGGATCTTCCTTACGAGATGAACTCACCAAAGAAACGTATGCATGTGAACATCGATCTAGGGAATTTAACGCCCGTGGGAGACGACGATCCTTTGCGTATCGTGCCTGGTTTACGTATTCCTCTGGAAAAAAAGAAGAGAGAGCTGTTTGTAGCGAAACAGTTTTTATGTCAACTTGCGGAAAGAGAAAACGCAACTCTTAACGATATACAAATCAATGATACAGATCCGCCAGATGTGGTTTTTGACTGGAATGAAACTCGTTTCGGGCTAGAGATTACAGAATTGTTACCGCGCAAACGGCGAGATAAAGATGCCGTCATTCGTTTATTTCGCAAACACTTTGAAGACCGATCGGCTCAACACCCAATGAGGGGCGATCGGATAATAAGAATACGGTTTGTTAATGACCACGCTGAAAAATTAACGCTTCCTCGTGGTTTATCAGGCTTAGTCACAGAAATTGAAGGCCGAATAAACGATGAATCCTTGCCGCTTTCAATTAAAATCCCATCCGAATGCTGCAGAGTGATTCATAGCATTTGCATTGAAGGTGTTCAATTATGTGATCACCCCAACCGTATTGCCGGATCCGGTCCAATTTTACTTTTCCCGGCCGATGATACGGCGCTCATACCAGAGGATGATATTCCGAAGATCGTAAAACTTACAGTAGATAGCAAGCTTATTCAAGATGTAGCAAAGAATACGTGGCTACTCGTGTTTTGTCACCATCCTGCCCTTGCTGGTTTTGAAAACATGATCGCTGAAGCTTTTGTCCAGCGAGTGTCTGCTATTAATAGGCCAACATATTCAAGGCTATTCTACCGATCAATTACAAATGAACGCATTAGAACATTCGAATTGCCGGCAATTCCAGTTAGAGTGCAATAATTCATGGGTGGCTTATATCACTACCCGCTAAGTAACATATCTCTATGCCCCTAACCGGAAAACAAAAACGCGAGCTCAAGCAGCGTGGCCAACATATGGCCGACGACTGTCGATTGGGCAAGGGTCTATTTAGCGATGAGTTTGTCGGGCACCTCAACGGGCTGCTGGATAAGCAGGAGCTGGTCAAGAT
>JAJDCX010000009.1 GCA_029260615.1 Phycisphaeraceae bacterium
GGCCGGGTATCCTGTCCGTGCGGTGGTGATGCCAATCATCTCGGTTGATGACTGGCAAACGGTGTACGGCGGCTTTCTGACGGACATGCTCAAAGCGGTACCGCTTGATCGGATCACCCTCGGTGGCACCTGCATCTACAAGCCTGCACACCAACTCGTGCAACTAAAACTCGGCACAGACAACGGTATCTCACGGGGCTTGGAGCCTCCTGACAGACAACACGGGGATGGCCGGTCCCGTTACGCGCAAACCCATCGCGTTGAGATCTATCGTCATCTCATTGAAACGATTCGATCGATCCAGCCGGACCTTCAGATCGGTCTGTGCCTGGAACATACGTCCGTATTCGAAGCACTGGGCATGACCTCTTCGATCGGTCAATGCAATTGCCTTTTGTAACCATTCCGGGATGATCTCATGACGATGACAGCGGCGACAAGCCCCCTCCCGCAGCTGCTGAAAGCCGAGGGTTTCGAGGCGGAGGTATCCCGTGCCGAGATCACGCGGATACTCAAGTACCTCGATAGCTGGCGTGAATGGATGTACCGATCATGGCTTGGTGAGGTACACGGATCGATTACCGCTGAGGAACTCGCGATAATAATCGACGTATTCGTTGACCAGATACCGAAGATGCCGTTCTCCAAAGACGACGAAGTGATCCAGGCACTCGTGCTTGATCGATTGGATCCAACGTTCGATGTAGGCGTTGAGGTTGGGTGAGTAGGCGGTTAGTTTTTGCATCGGCACCCCGGCCGATTTGAGGATTGCATCGAACTGCTTGGTAAACCTCACATCCCGGTCCCGGAACACCATCCGCGGCAGTTCGGATTGCCTCTGGAAATAGGCGACCAATTCTCTTGCCCGCTGGGCCATCCAGTCACGGTCAGCCCGGTTAGTGATCCCTGCCACATGCACCCTTCTGCTGCCTATATGGATAAAAACCAACACATAGAACCGCCTCATACCCAGTGGTGTCCAAACGCTCTTGGAGAAGAAATCACAGCCCAGAGCGTCTGCGTATGACGCTCTATGAACTCTGCCCAGGCCAGGCCCCGGCGCGTGAGTGCGGGTTCGATATCATTGGCTGCCAGGATGTTCTTGACAGTGCCCCGGCTGATCTTGCGGATGTGGAGTTTACGCAACTCCCCCACTATTCTCGTATACCCCCACCCCGTCTCGCGGGCGATCCGGATGACCAGAGCCCGAATCTGCTCTGGGGTTCGGCGGCGACGCAATGGACGGGGTTGGACCAACCCGGATTCCCTGGCCACCCAACGGGCGAAGGTCCGGGGGTGGACAATGGTGATGACATCCTTAATAGAGGCGCCCAAGGCGTCCGGGGTTATTAGGTTGTTGTCTCTGCATAGCGGTCGCAACGGGGGTGGTTGATAGCGCTATCTTGCAGAAACCCTATTTCAGTGGACTACGTCACCTAGCATATTTGAGGCTATTCACCACCAGGAATCGGTAGGGGTGCGTCACGATAGTACATGTGCCCAGCGGTGTCTCGGTCCCCAGTACAGTTGCTTGTTGATTCGAAGAAGGTGGGTTATTGATGCAAAGTACCTTGAGATCTCTATGAAGAATGTGCGGCATGCTGTATACGCTCCCATCCAACGTGTGGAACGCTATGCGCCAAGCGTAACACCTGATGTCAAGTTACTCGACAACTCGTCCTAAGCCACACAAATACACGTACATAGCCCTCCAGTAATGGGGCATATGTTCAGGCCGGTGCTTCTGCCCGCATGAGGCGGTCGAGCGAGCGGATGTGCTCGGGACCGTAACGGCGGTGGCCACCAGCGGTGCGGTGCGTAGCGGGGATCAGGCCCAAGCGTTCCCAGACGCGCAGCGACTCCGGCGACACGCCGTAGCGGTCCGCCAGCTTACCGATGCTCATCATGTCACGCTCACGGTCCACAGCACACACTCCCTGTCTATATAGATAGCCAACCATCCAACCGCCCTCCCGGGGCTCGAACCCGGTACCTCCTGATTCAGAGTCAGGCGTGCAACCGTTGCACCTGAGGGCATCATCTCCCGGCAGTTCATGTCGATCTGTTGATCTCGCACGAATTTCCAAGGCGTTTTGATTTCCAAGTGGGGTGGGACGGAGTCGAACCGCCAATGTCTCGCGACGACTGGATTACAACCAGTGGGGCCTGCCGGTGCCCAACCACCCCGATCGATATTCAGTTGTCCAAGCGGAAGGCGGAGGACTCGAACCCCAGGCCGTTAAGCCCCACCCGTTTTCAAGACGGGGGCCGCCCCATTGGCGAACTTCACCTTCCGTTCACTTTCCAATACCCCGCCCGGGAATCGAACCCGGTCCTCCGGCTTGAGGGGCCGGCGTCACACCAATCGACCAGCGGGGCGTTCAATCTCATCCAACAACCAGCAAGCGGAAGGCGGTGGGCACGATCCACAGACCCAGTAGGCCCCACCCGGTTAGCAACCGGAGCCCGCACCTTGCGGGTTCACCTTCCATTTAAAGACCGGGGCGGGAATCGAACCCGCGTCTACGGGGTTGCAGCCCGCCGCCTGACCACTCGGCTACCCGGCCAAACAAGAGCAGAGGGATGTGAAATAAGAATGCGGCCGACAGGATTCGAACCCGCACCTCCGCCGTGGCGGGGCGGCGCTCTGCCGGGTGAGCTTCGACCGCGATTTAAAAGCCGACCCGCTCTTTCAAACGGGCCGGCCGATCATCTCCTTTCTATGAACCATCCTTGGCGGCGTCCTTGCCGATCAGGCCTCGGACCTGCTCGACGACGTCGCCCTGACCGAGCACGAAGGTGGACTTGGTGCCCTTGAGGATTTCCTGAAGGGCCTCGAGTTCCTTCATGCGCGTCAGTGCCGGGTTTTCGGCGAGCAGCTTCGCTGTGTTCGCCTGGCTGCGTGCCGCGGCCGTCTCTTCCCGACGGCGGATGAGGTTGGCCTCGGCCTGCTTCTGAGCGAGGATGACCTCGTTGAGGATCATCTTCATCTCGCCCGGCAGGATCACGTCACGCAGGCCCACACCCCGCACATCCACGCCGAACTCCTTGGCGCGGCCCAACAGGGCGTTACGGACTTCGTTACCGACCGCGTCCTTGTCAGCAAGCAACTTGTCCAGACTGCGAGTACCGACCGATTCACGCAGAGCCAGCTGCGCCTCGCGGTACAGCGTCTGTGCGTAGTCGCTCACCAGCGTCACGGCCTTGACCGCATCGCTGACACGGTAGGTCACGACCAGGTTCACACGCAGTGTGACCTTGTTGGCGGTCATGATTTCCTGGCCGGCGACATCGGCGATCTGCTCACGCTGATCTACCGATTTCCAATTGACCTTGCCGGCCTGCTTCCAGAAGACGTGCAGGCCCGGCTTCAACTCGCCGACCAGTTCGCCTTCACGGAACAGCAGCACCCGCTCGTGCGATTCGACACGCACGCCCTCCAGAAACGTCCCGCCACCACGGAAGCCGAGGATCGCCTCGACCTTCGGGTGGGTGAAGGTGAAGTCGTTGACGCTGTAGGTCTCGACGGTGATCTTGGCCGGATCGTTCCAGAACGCGTGCCGACCCGGGCCAACGATCCAGGCCAACCGGCCGTCCTTCCAGATCAATGCCCGCTCATCGTCCTTAAGATCGACCAAGACCAGACGCTCGGTGACACCGGACTCGGTGACCAACAGGTCGAGGAACTTGTGCTCGAACTTGCCGGCAAGCCGATCGATCATCTCGACCCGGTCCTTGAAGATGAACCGGCCGAGCAGCCAGTAGCTACCCGGGTTCAACAGTTGCTTGAAGTCGCCGTGGCGGAACCACAGTCCGACCTCGTGCTTACGGATACGAACCTTTGCAAACATGGTCATGGCTCCTTTCTTGGAGGCGACAGGATCACCGCCGTGAACGTCACGACGAATTGACGATTAAAAGTGCGGGGGGGGGGTTGATCCAAATGCAATAACCCCGAAGCGGCGGCGGGGTTGGTTTTAGATGTGTGAGGGAACGCGCTGACGTCACACGGCTCACACGCCTACAGGCACCCGTCCCCCGATTGGGATGTCCTATTAGGCGCGGAGCCGGGCGACCGCTGCGGAGCCCGAGGACTCCTCACGCTGTCACACACCGGTATCCACCGAACCGCGTAGCCGTGCAATCGGTGCATGCATGTTGATCCGTATCACCGCCGAAGCGGAAACACATCACGAACATGCAGGCTGGCATCACACTTAGCCATTACCCCCAACCCGCGTTGGAGCCCTTTATCAAAGGGCGATGAGAGGATTCGAACCTCAGGGCTTTCGCCCTTGCCAGTGGTCTTGTGAGACGGGATTTGAACCCGCTACCCACCGATTTCAATCGGTTGCTCTACCATATGAGCTACTCTGGCGAACCAACCAAACACCGACAGAACCCGTGTCGCGGAACACACCGAACCAAACGCAAGGCGTGGCGGGTGCGCCGCCGGACGACGCCGGCTGATCCCAACGTAAAACGAAACATACACGGGAGGAGTCGAACCTCCATCTGGCGGATTTGGAATCCGCCGCTCTGCCGATTGAGCTACGTGCATAAGAGACAAGCTGCACCGGCAGGATTCGAACCCGCAACCCTCTCCTTAACAGGGAGCCGCACAACCGTTGTGCTACGGTGCATTAGATACTGAAACGTGAGCCGTACAATCACCCCGGCTGGAGTCGAACCAGCACGAACCCGTTTAGAAGACGGGTGCTCTTCCGATTGAGCTACGGGGTGGACAGAACAAAACTGGTGGCCGGGATCGAACCGGCGCCTCCGCGTTACGAGGGCGGTGCTCTGCCAGTTGAACTACACCAGCTAATTGGACCCATGAAGTGGCCCCCGTGGGACTCGAACCCACACCCAACGGATTAAAAGTCCGCTGCTCTGCCGATCGAGCTACGGGGCCGATGAACTAATCAATTAAGTGGATCGGGTGGGCAACGATCCCACAACCTGCCGGTTAAGAGCCGGCTGCTCTGCCGATTGAGCTACCGATCCAAAGCATGCAATATCCGACGCCGATGTTTCCACCGGCGTCGGCCTTTCGTATATGTAGTTAATCCTTGTACGAGCCGAACTCGTCCTCGCCAGCCATCGCCACGCCGACCGGGGTCAGCGTGTGGATGATCTTCACGGTCGGGCCGTGATGCTTGAGGACTTCGTCCAGGCGCTTGTAACACTGCGGCGACTCGTCCGTGCCCGCACCACGCAGCTCAACGTCCTTCCTGTCGACCCAATCCATCATCATCTCACGGCTGATCTCGCCGCCGGAGACTCGGACAAAACCACGCGACTCTTTCGACCAGCGCTTCTTGCCCGCCGCCTTGGTACGGCTCATCACCCGCCCGGCGCCATGCACCGTCGAGTACAACGCCGGCTTGCTCTCCGGCGAATCCACGCCTTCCAGGATGACACTGTTGTCACCCATCGAACCGCCGACAAAACCAAGCTGACCCGGGAACGCCGGGGTCGCGCCCTTGCGGACAACCCATAGCTCTATTTCCGAGCCCGCCACCTCGTGTGTTTCCTTCCACGCGAAGTTGTGGTGGTTGTGGACCTCTTCAAGAATTTTCGTCTTCAAGAGGCGTGCGACCTTTTGGCACACCCAATCACGGCCAGCGTAGGCGTAACGCCCGGCCAGTTGCATGCACCGGATGTACTCCTCACCGAGGCAGGACTTCTCGTGGAACACGACCGGCTTGACGTGCATGCCGTCCGATCCTCCGCCCTTCTCTACAAAGTACGACGCCAGCTTGTGACCTAATCCACGGCTGCCGAAATGCACGCCACACCATACGCGGTCCGATTCATCGACAAACATGTCGACGTAGTGGTTGCCCGACCCGACCGTGCCCAACTGCTGCCGAGCCAGTTGCTTGATGTCCCGGCACATGGGCACGCGGATACGCAGTGAGTCGACCAGGTCCCAGGTGTCGTCGTCGAACAGCTCGTGATCGACATCTTCCTGGTTATTTCGGCCGATACCGAAGGAGATCTGCAGGAAGATCATGTCCATGACCTTCTTGATGTCCTTTCGCAGCTCGTCGCCGGTCATATCCAGTCGCACGGCCTTGTTGCCGCAGGCGATGTCGTAGCCGACACCCGACGGGCTGACCATCCCGTGGTACGCCACGACGCCGCCGATCGGCATCGCATAACCCAAGTGGTGATCGCCCATCAGCGCCGCTGCGGCTGCTTCCTTGTCCTCGAAGCAGCGCTGGATCTGCTCCACCGCGCCCGCGTCCGGCTCGCCCCACACCGGGACCCGATCAATCATGACATGGCCCATGGGGCACCTCCTTTCGGTTCGCCATTACATTCTAGACAGCATACACCGCCATCTACTCTGCTCTCTTTTCAATGCGCCGTGCCGGTCTCGAACCGGCTGCCTGCTGATTGGAAGTCAGCCGCTCTGCCAACGTGAGCTAACGGCGCGCATACTGCGCCGGTGTGCCGCATCAATCAGCCCAGCGGGATTCGAACCCGCGATCTCTCCCGCCCGAAGGGAGCGTGATGACCAGGCTTCACCACAGGCTGAAAATAAATACGAATCAGGGGAGGGGGATTCGAACCCGCTTCCTCGGGTTCACGGCCCGAAGCTTTACCCAATAAGCTATCCCCTGTTCGGCAGCCACCGGCCTGCCGTTATAGAAACTCCATCAGTCGATCGGTCTGAAGTAGTGGCCGCGGTTCGTCCCGTCGTACCGGCCTGACTTCATGCAACACTTCTTAAAAGCTCCGCCCGGACCCGCACGGGCACGGGTCATTTCGGCCGAGCTTCTCGATCAACTCCTTGTTGCCGTGGACAACTTGGTCTCCTTTTTTCACACGCGACTCGGATGGATACCCATAACGTCGCTTACTCATCGGCCTGAAAGGATTCTTCTTCGTTAAAAGCTATTGTCCTGATGCATGACACACCTCCTAAGTGAAAGAGACAGAAACAATCAGAGCGGCAGGGCTCGAACCTGCGGCCTCCCGGATCCAGACCGGGCGCTCTCCCAACTGAGCTACGCTCTGAAATTCCCCGGCCAGGCATGTTCGAGAATGATCATGCCCGTCGGCCGGGGCGTGGGGTTAGTCGTGCAACTCCGTATTCCAATACGCGGCGTCCACGAAGTGTTTCCACGAATCGTGACGGAATCGAGTTGACCGGAACAACAACGCGGTCGGGTCCGGGCGCTTGGGCTGACGGATCAGCTTCAGCCCCGCTTCCCTCGGCGTTTTGTTGCCCTTCACCTCGTTCACCGCTACGCAACAGCAGACTAGGTTCTCCCAGGTCGTCTTGCCGCCACGCGAACTTGGAATGACATGGTCGAGGTTCAGCCTGCAGGCTGGCATCTTCCGGCCGGTGTACTGGCAGGTGTAGTTGTCACGCAAGTACACGTTCTTTCGGCTCAACCGAACCGATTGCCGATGTACGCGGTCAAACCTCAGCAGCCTGACTACACTTGGGACCAGCACCGCCGAGGTCACGGTCTTGATAAAGCTGCGTCCTGTGGGCTCGAACTCGTGTGCGAACTCGCTTAGCTCATACCACGAAGCAAAGTCGTAGGCCTGGAAATCTTGATCGACCGCCTCAACCCGGCCAACGAACAGGTCGGCCAGCGCCTCTGCGGCGGTGATGACACGCAGTGCGGTCCAATTGCGATTCAGCACGAGCACGTCGTGCGACAGTGCCGACGTCATAGCCGACCTCCTTTCTACATAACTAAAGGGTGAATGAAGATGAAAGTGGAGCCGCGGGGAATCGAACCCCGATCCTCCGGGTGCAAACCGGACGCTCTGCCGATTGAGCTACGGTCCCAACTACTACGAATGTCGCTGGGAGGACTCGAACCTCCAACAACCAGACTCTCGATCTGGCGCCTCTACCGATTGGGCTACAACGACGATTAACTAAGTGGCCCGGGTGGGAATCGAACCCACAGCGCACCGGGTTTGAGCCGGCGTCCTCTACCGTTTGGGATACCGAGCCATGTGAGAACCAAGTCCCTGGAATGATCCTGCAATGCCCCTGGCTGGATTCGAACCAGCAAGCCATCGCTGGCAGCGGGGTTTAAGCCCACCGCGTTTGCCTGTTTCGCCACAGGGGCATCAGAAAGAAAAAGTACCGCCGGCAGGAGTCGAACCTGCACTGTACCGGTTCTGAGCCGGTTCCCTCTTCCGTTGGGGTACGACGGCGTGTGTAATCACCCCGGCAAGACTCGAACTTGCAGCCTTCGGCTTCGGAGGCCGATGCTCTTCCGGTTGAGCTACGAGGTGTGATGTTGATTGAACAAGCCGGGCCGGCGGGAGTTGAACCCGCAACCTGCCGGTTCAAAGCCGGCCGCTCCGCCGATTGAGCTACGGCCCGATATCGACCCGGCGGGACTCGAACCCACGCATAGGCCCTTATAAGGGACCCGCTCTGCCTCTGAGCTACGGGTCGTCTGCGTTAATCACCCCGGCAGGATTCGAACCTGCACCTTCCGGATTCGTAATCCGGCGTCCATCCAATTGGACCTCGGGGTGTTAGTGCTAAATAAAAGCCACGGGCCGGGGTCGAACCGGCAGCCTGCGATTTACAAGACCGCTGCTCCGCCAGTTGAGCTACCGTGGCGAGATTCCGGGGAGAATGATTCCGGGGGCAAAGCGGCGTCGACGGGGATCGAACCCGTGGCCTCTTCCGTGACAGGGAAGCGCTCTATCCAACTGAGCTACGACACCGTGCGGATCGCGGAGGGCTTGCGCCAACCGTGGTCAGCGTGTCGACGCTCCACGGCAACTATGCCGCGACCCGTGTCTTTCAATCGCCAAATGAAACAAAGCTACCGACGGGATTCGAACCCATGACCGCCCGCGTACCAAGCGGGTGCTCTCCCAACCGAGCTCCGGCAGCCCTACCAACGTGAATTGACCCGAGAGGAGTCGAACCTCTTACCCCCCGCTTATCAGGCGGGTGCTCTCCCGGTGAGCTACGGGTCAGATAAGAAAAACGCAGTGCCCCGCCGCCCAATTGCGGCGGGGCCCGCGATGTCTTGATACATCCTTCCGCTCTTGACTTGTCAATGAACCGACACGTCCGTAAACACGACGCATCAAAGCCGCTGGTCCCGGATTCGAACCGGGGGCTCCCGAACTTCAACCGGGCGCTTTACCGGTTAAGCGAACCAGCGATCGCCCCCCCGGCCCCCGGATGTTCCCTCAGTGCTAATCGCACGGAAAGAAAACTCCCGGGGGAGGGACATCAATCGCCGCGGCCGGGATCGAACCGGCGCGCTCCTCCATGTGACGGAGGCGCTCTTCCGCTGAGCTACGCGGCATCGTTGACGCACCGATCGCGCGGACGGTTTACACCCGTCTTCTACATCGAAACGGTGCGCCACTTACGGCTTGTCAATCGCGGCGACAGGATTCGAACCTGTGTCTCCGGCCCCCGGATGCTTCCCAAGCGAATCGCTTACACTGGGACAACACCCGGGGGCGCCGCAATCACGATGGCTGGATTCGAACCAGCAGCCTTTCCCTTATGAGGGGCCTGCTCCGCCAATTGAGCTACATCGCGTGTTGACTTACATCACTTGGATTCATGTCGTACTCCGTAAGACTTCAATGGTCGCGGCTGGATTCGAACCAGCGCCCTTCTGCATGTCGGGCAGGTGATCTACCGCTGATCTACGCGACCGCTTCATCAAATGACCCTGATGGGAATCGAACCCACGGCTCCGCCATGAAGGGGCGGCGTGCTGCCATTGCACCACAAGGCCGGTTAGATACAACAATTACGTTGTATTCGAATCTACGCTGTTTAAGTTGTGGGTCGTAGGAAGCGGTCTTACGCGGCGGGTCGTCTGCCAGCGCTGGCGGATTGCCCAGGCTGACTAAATCGACCTGGCCCGGCGGCCTGGGTACCTGGTAGTACGCATATCGCGCTACCCTGATACCCAAACATCTTATGGGCCGTATCGCATAAGCCCGCAAAATTCGCGGGCCCGCTCCTGACGCCAAACAGCGACGCACAGGATGTGCGTTCAAAGAGATTCAAGATGTGCTGTTTAACGGTCATCGGAACACCTGCTTCATTAAGAAAGTCACATGACTTCGCGAGAACTATATCGGCGCTTCGGCCTTTGTGCAATAGGTAATACGACAAAACGTTGAAAATTGTTCCGGCGACTCGTCATAAGTATCACGTTTTGAGATTCTGGAGGAAATAAAATTCTCGGTTTAAGGCCGTGGCCTGCGCTGTTGTGGAGAAGTACTAAGCGGTTCGAGTATGTTCCTAGTTACCGCGGCCTTGCTCAAATACCCCCCTATCTCCGTGGGGATCGACACGAATCCGCACACCAGCCCCACCGCCGCACCGACAACATGTGCCAGCGGCACAGGCTCAAATCCACCGGCAACGGGGTCGGCAAAGATCGCTGAGCCGGTGACAGATTCGTACAATACCTTGCCGCCAAACAGAATGAATATCAGTACAGACATCACCAAGCCGCCCCACCGCTTCTCTGCGATCGCGGAACGCGCCACGGCCGCCAACAACAAAGTGAATAGCGCTGAATCCAGGCCCGATAGCCCCCTGTAGCTCTCAAGCCCCGGGTCCAGCCACCACACCGCCATCGGGATCACAACCGCTGAAGCCGCCAGGCACAGCACCATCCGTGCCCGGTTTATCCGTTCACAGATGACCCCCAGCACCGCAAACACCAGCACGCCCCAAAGCAGGTGGTCCCACGACCAATGCGACCAGTGACACGTCATCACCCGCCACCACTGCCCGCCCGCAAAATCGCCACGGCTGAACTGCAGCAACCGTGCCAGGGGCATCGACGCAAACACAACAAACGCCGCTACAGTCAATAGCAGCGCGACGCCCGGAAGGCGCCGCGCTGCTGAACGATCGGGTTGGATTGCGAACGTACGCATCACGTCACCCTTCAGGAACCCGATCTCGTGCTTGACTTACCCAATCGCTTACGCCTGGACTTGATCGCCAGCCCGCCCAGCCCGACCGCAAGGGCCGCTGTGAATGGGTCAATCGCCCCACCGCCACCCCCGCCATTGCCATTGTTGTCGTCGATATCCAGATCAACCTTTCTCCTTGGCTGGTCCTGCGTTTCTGGGGACATCGCCTGCTGTGTATCGATCACCTGATCCGTGACACCGGGCTTATCCCGCCGATCACTTGCCAGCGTGGCAGGCGCATCGGGCCCCATTCCCTCGGTCGCTTTACGGCGCAACCGCGTCAACTGCTCCTGAACCTTTTCACGCCCCGCGCGGTCTCGTTTAATGCGCAGCGCGTTACGCCGATCTATCTTCCAACGCCCGTACTCCGAATCATTCTCCAGCACGATGAAGGACGTGTACTCCGAGGCAATCGAGTATGCCTCGCCCAGACGGATCACTTCATCCGTGACCGAGGCGCGGGAGCCCTTGCGGTCGCCTTCCTTCAAAAGCCGGTCGATACGGTGCCAGGCCCACATGCGTTCGATCTCGGTGTTGCCGGCATCCGTTCTTGGGAAATCTAACTGAGCCTTAGTAGAGATTGCCTTGCCACGCACTTCACCCGTGATGTTTGCGTCAACGGTCGCCCCCTTGCGGTATCGGCCAAACACCCGGATCGGTGCCCCGTGGTAAAGATTGGGGAGCTGGGTCGGTTCGACGTCATACACCTCTGCCCCTTGGAAATTGATCGCAAGACTCGTCGCCACGGGGTGCATCAGCTTCCGCCGAAACGCCTTGGCCTGACGCTGAAAGTCATCGCCGTGCGAAACGAACGCCGCTAGACCACCTGCATCATCCGCGATCTGCTCCAGGAGCGGCCGGTTCACCTCGTTGCCGATCCCGATGCAGAAAACACGGGCATTGCTCGGACGCTGAAGGATCAACTCACTGAGCTCTCGCCGCTCACGCTGTTCGGTCATGCCGTCGGACAGGATCACAACATTCAAATCCCGATCAGGGTCACCGTATTTGTAGGCGGTGGTAATCGCCGGGTGCAGTGAGGTTCCCCCCCGCGCCTGCTGCGAGTCAAGGAACTCCGCGGCACGGGCCTTGGTATCACCACCTGCATCCACGAGGCTGGAGAATAGTGTGGTCGGCTTGACGTTGAACACCACCAACTCGAACCGGTCGTCCTCACCCAGCGAATCGATGAACGCGTTCAATGAATCACGGCTAAGCCGCAGCTTGCCATCGTTCGCCATGCTGCCTGAGACATCGAGAATAAACACATAGTCCGCGCCCCCGCCATCGGCCTCAGCGAGCTCTTCCCCAGCGGTCAGCGTCAACAGGAAAAAGCCGTCCTCGCCGCGCTGCTTCGACGTGACCAGATCCAACCCGGTGATCGGCCGAGCCACCTCGTAGGCGATAACAACGTCCCGAGCCAGGTCGCCGCCGTCGGTCTCGAGGCTCGCCTGCCAGTAGTCGTCGGCGTGCTCTGCCGTCACCACCATATCGCCGTGACTCGGACTCACCATTGAAACGATCGGGACGGCGCTACGGATATCCAACGACAAAGCAAACTTGCCGGTCGTGCGCTGATCGATATTGTTCCTAGTCACCGTCGCCAGAGGGTAGACATAAGTCCCCCAGTTGTGATCGTAATCCAGCTGCTGGTAGTAGGTGACGCGCACACGCTGCTCGGCACGGGGCCCGATCGGGAAGATACGCATCTCAAAGGTCTTGTAGTCGGTCTGCTCGAGCAGTCCCGGGTCGCGTCGGACCCGCTTATAGCTATTATAGATCTCGCGGGCGCGTTCCTTCTCAACGACCTCGCCGATCATCTCCTTGCCGTTGATCCACATGCTGAAGTTGGCGACGGAAGCGCCCTTGGGCACGGGAAATGTGTAGAGCGCCTCGACCTGTCGATCCTCGGTATTGACGAAGACCTGATTGATCTCGGTCACAGCAATACCGTTGTTGATGGTGACCTTGACGTCCTGCTCTTTAATCTCGAGCACACCCCCGAGCCCTCCATCGGCGATCAGTAGCCCCGCGGCGTCGGCACTCGGGGGCATCGCGGTCAGTAGCCCGGCGATCGCCGCCAGCGCCAATGCGATCCGGCCTCTCTTGTTCCTGCTCAACATGATGTTCATCTCCTTGTTGGTAACGTCTTTCGGACATACTCGGACCCATCTGGGCCTGATGCGATGCCCTACAAGTAACAAGGGTGATGCCAGTGGCTTAAATTCTCATAACGGCTTATATAACAAGCAATACAGCTATACTCCGAAATTAAACCTCTCCGAATCCCCCCGCCTCTGTGGTCATAATATGATCTACTATGTACTATTTATGTACATAAGGAGTTATGCTTTGGCACTATCCACTCCGAGCGAAAAGATCTTTCTCAAGGCCATTTCAGACCTCGCCTACTGCAATCCGTTCACGCCCCGCAGGCTGGAATGTGAGCGCCTGGCTCTGGGTGAGCGCTACGTCGCCGGCCCAGCGATCTGGAGCAACCGGCCCGACGACGAAGGTGAGCGTGAGAACATTCATCGACTGATCGATCGCGGTGAGCCGATCGCCGAACGCATGCGCAACAAACTCATCGAGGGGGCAAAGCCACTACGCGACGAACTATCTCTCTACGAGGACCTAGTGCTGTATCTCTTGTATGACCGTTACCGACTAAAGTTAGACGAGTACGCCTGCAAGACCGATGAGGCCGGCGGGCGTCGATCCAAGCGCGTATCGTGTTATGCCTCTTTCGCCAAGGAGTATGAGTACTATCTGGCACCGGCCGAATGGCCCACGAAGCAGATTGATGAACCAAGCCATGTATTCGCACTGTTCTATCAGGTCAGACGTGCATTCAACCACATCTTCAACTGCATCATCGGCGGATCGATGCCATCGGCAAAGCTCAGGTCCGAAGTGTGGCAATCGGTGTTCACGCACAACATGCGTCGCTATCAGCGTACTCTATATAAGAAAATGGGGGATATCACGACACTCGTAACCGGCCCCTCCGGAACGGGAAAGGAGCTTGTAGCACGGGCCGTAGGCCTCTCGCGATATGTCTCGTTCGACCCCAAAACCCAGATGTTTACGGAGGATGATGCCGACTCATTCCACCCACTAAATCTCTCCGCACTATCACCGACGCTGATCGAATCCGAATTATTCGGACACAAGCGTGGCGCCTTCACCGGCGCGCTGGACAACCACGCCGGATGGCTGCAGACGTGTGGGCCCACGGGTACGGTATTCCTCGACGAGATCGGCGAGTTGAGCCCGCTGATTCAGGTCAAGCTGCTGCGCGTGCTACAGGAGCGCACCTATCAGGGCTTGGGCGATACCATGACCAAGCACTTCACGGGAAAAATCATCGCGGCGACGAACCGTGACCTGATAAAAGAGATCCGGGCTGGCCGGTTCCGCGAGGATTTCTACTACCGCCTGTGCAGCGACATGATCAAAACCCCGACGCTTCACTCGCAAATCACCGATTCACCCGGCGAACTCCATAACCTGATCCTCTTCCTCGTAAAGCGAATGACGGGGGAGCAAGACGTGGAGCAGCTAGCCGACTCGGTAGAAACCTGGATCAGTCGCAGCTTAAAACCGGACTACCATTGGCCGGGGAACATCCGCGAACTGGAGCAGTGTGTCTGGAACATCCTGATCCGCAACGAATATCACCCGCTGGGCCCATTATCTACAGATGCGGGCGAAGTCGATCCGCTCAGCGTGATGATGTCAGCGATGAATCGGATTGAAATGAGTGCCGATGAGCTACTCGGCACCTACTGTACGCTCACCTATGCACGACTTGGCAGTTACGAAGAAACAGCTCGATCGCTGAAACTTGATCGTCGAACGGTGAGGAAGAAGATAGACCAGAAACTACTCGGGCAACTTAACACTCAACGGGATGCCCTACACAAGACACAATTAGTTCAATACCCGTAGAGTCTCTTAATATGCCTGAGGCAGCCCAATGTGAATTAGTTATGGCAGGTGCGCCGGGCGCGCGCAGTACAAAAAGATCGTCATCTGAAGAATAAGCCTGCTTGAAGGCTGCACGAAGTACAAATAGATTGTCACCCGAATTCTGAATGTATCCGAGCACAACTGATCGAATATATTTGCACTTCGATCATCTGTACGTTGACCGGTTTGAGCATCAGCGCAAGCCGATGACCGAATCAGCCGCATGGGGATTCCGGTTATCAGCGCCAAATACTGGAAGTATTCTGACGACTGAAGATGAACTGCTTGGCAGGCCGCGCGGCGTTCGTTATGTTTGAGCAGACCCCCCGAGCCTGCCGTGGCAGATGATGTGGGATGCCGCATCGGGCTGATCGAGTTCGTCGATCGATTGCAGACCGTGGAGCGGGATATTACCAAGCCCCAGGTGAGGCCGGAACTCGTGGTAGTAATCGACGTATTTGTTGACCAGATACCGCAGATGCCGTTCTCCAAAGACGATGAAGTAGTCCGGGCACGCGTGTTTGATCGATTGGATCCAGCGCTCGATGTACGCGTTGAGGTTCAGTCATCCATTCCCGTACACAGTAAGTAACCCAGTTCCGTTCAGCGTGCTTTGAACATAATCGGCGTCAGGATGAATGCGCCCAGCAATAACACGAAGGATGCAACAACCCATGGTAGATCGTTATTTATCCGGCTCACGATCGGCTGCTTTGCGTCAAAGCCGATGGTCATCACTGTGTCGGGCTTAACTTGGATCGATCGCACGAAGTAAAGTGGTTTGCCGCGGATTGGCAGACTCAGGAACAAAGGCACCCCCGTCGCCGCTGTCGCTTGCTGGGTCTCGATCATGCGTCCGATGATTGTGTCGAGGTTCTCGCTGTCGGCCTTGCTCAGTGTGTTGCGCAGCCGGCGAGCATGCTCGCGGTCGAAGTTTTCGCCAAAAGCCGCCGGTTGCTGGTTGGCAATCTGACCCGCCTGCTGTTGGACCCGAGACCGGTTCTCCACGAGCCCGACCAGCGCCTGCTCCTCGGCCAGACGGTGCAGTTGAACACGAGCGTCTTCGTTCAGCGCCGCGTCTGACAGTGAGTAATACCACGCTGACTCGAGCGCTTGCCGGGCTGCACGTTGTTTGCCCTGCGCCGCCAGCGCGTTGCCCTGCACCTGGAGGTCCAGCGCCTTGGCCAGGTTCGACGTATTAACATGTAGGACTTCCCGCTCGTAGGCGCCGGGTGTGAAGTAGGCAATGGGTGCTACGCGAGTCGCGTCCTCATCGTGGCTGAGTGTGCCACGAAAATCACTATAGGAGTAGTGTGCCGGCGCGTAAACGGTCCACCGCACGTCGTGCAGCGGCAGGTCGAATCTCGGCCCCTCGAACGTCGGCGAACGCCACGCACCGGCCTCGGTGCCGGGCACCGCGTAGACCATATCGATCTGTACAGGCAACTCTCCCGCGGCGTCCGGACGCAGCGGGATCAGATACACGGGCTCACCCCCGACATCTCGTGTGGAAGGTACCGTGGACCGGCCCCCGACCAGCAGCGACCAAACGTTGGAGCCGCCCGGTAGACGCATCTCCAGGTGCCGCTTGCCGCCTACGCTCAACTCGATCTGTACCCGGCTCAGCGCCGCCCCGGTCTCCGTGACCACGGTGGTGATCTCGGTCTGCCGGACACTTGCGGCGAGCAAGTCAGCCGAGTCGTGCCGTGTGATTTCCAGGTCCAGTGCATAATCAGCACCGGCCGATCGGTAGCACAACGCCGCGTCGGACAGGTCGCCCGCTCCAAACCAGCGTGGGATGGTGCGCGCCTCAGCCGCCTGCAGTTCGTTGCGGTTGTCCGCACCGGTGAGTTCGACCCGCTGGCCCGCCATCACCGCCACATAGCCTCGCTGACGCTCGGCGTTCGGGACCACGACCGGGATCAGCGAGACCCGTCCGGCCTCGCGGTCAAACCGCGTCTCGTAGCTCACGGTCAACTGATATGGCCTGGTGAACTGCTTGCGTGCCAATTCGATCCGGTAGAGCCCGGGGTCTTCGTCCGATTGTTTGATCCTCGCGATCTCAGAGCCCGTGATCACCACGCCCGTTGCCCCATCAGGGACACGCAGCTCGAACACCTTGGCCCCCGCATGCCGGACCGTGTGGCGCAGGTAGTGCCTATGCCGGACCACGCCCTCGGCCACCTCCGCGACGTGAAGCGTCTCGACATCGATCGCCGGCTCGATCAACTCGGTACTCAGCTGAAGCGACCACGACGGCCGCAAAAGCTTGAACGCCAGCGTGCCGGGGGTACGGACACCCAACTCCGCCGGGTCGAACTCGCTGACCGCTGAACGCCCGGTAACCGCGACGCGGACGCCGTGCTCTGCAGAAATAACCATTTGCCCCGTGTGCTTATGCGAACCCGGGGCTTCGATCCTCGGCGGGCTGAGGGAAGACGGCAGGCCCGATATCGAGCGCGAGAGAGTCAGATTCAGGTCGACCTGACCGATCGTCTTGGCGCGGAAGTGCATGGTCGCGATCCGCCGGCCGTCTTCGACAGACTCGTCCCAGTGGCTGACCTGTGCGGCGGTGAGCGTGTCGATGTCATAGTCCTGGGGGATCACGAGCGTAGCGTTGAACCGCCCTGACTTGGTGATGATCAGCGATAGTGTGCCGTTGTAGACCAACCGCTCTTCGGAGATCGTGAACGAAGCGTTCTCGATGGTGCGTAGCTCGGGTGTGACCTCGTGTGTCGTGACCCGTATCACATCGTCTGGGCCCGCACGGTAGGCTGCGCGGACAGGCCCCGCGATCTGGCTGGCGATCGGGTCGATCAGCACGGCCGCCTCGCGGGTGAAGTCGTCGACGTTGATCGACTGCGGGTGCTCGCCCAAGGTGACGTACACACTGGGCGACTGGACCAGCCCGATGGTGCCGCGCTGCCGTTCGGCGTCGAGCACCTCGAGTCGGGCGAGCCCGGTTTCGGCCGGTAGGTCGGCCACCGGCTGCTGGGTGACCACGCGTAGGTCGTACATCCCGGTCGCCGGACGGGTGAGCCTCGCTTCGATCAGACGAGTCGTCGGGTCGAAACGCCAGGTACCGATGTCCGGCCCGTCAATCGATGTGACAGACACACCCTGCGGCGCACGGAGTGTGACGCGATCGAGTTGCCCCTGGGCGATTTCGAGCCGGACGGCGGTGTGCCGCTCGATGATCGCCGAGTCAAAACGGACCAGCCCGGTGGTGGCCGCGTAAAAGACGGTGGGTTCGAATTCGCGCTGCCTAGCGCGTGGCCGCCACGCGAATTGGACCGGTTCGCCATGACCGACGATCGTGCTGAGTGACGTGGAGCCGTCGGCCTCCTTCTTATGGAGTCTGACCGCTGAAGGGCTGACAACTTCATGACCAATCCCGGGGATCGAGAGAGTCACGCGGTTGGTCAGTGACGCGGGGATCGGCATCTGGAATGAACGGGTCTGGCTGTCGTCCGCATGGGGCAGTGGGAGGAGGAACTGGACGGTGACCGAATACTTGCCGGCCCGCTTCACGACGGCGTCGTAACCGGTATCCGTCTGGCGGATCTCCACGTTACCACCAGTGGGTTCGGCCGAAAGGAGGATCGCGCCGCGGTTCAACACCGCGAACCGTACCGGTTCTTCCGTGTCGATCTGAAGACGCAACTCGCCGGTCATCGCATCATCTTCAACACCCAGGTCCAGCTCAAGCCGCTCAACGGTAGGAGAACCCTCGTCTACTGTGATCGGGGCTCCGGCTGCGCACCCGGCGGTGAGCCCCACCGTAGCAGCCAAAATCAGCGACGCCGTAGCGACAACCACGTCACTTGGGCTGCACCCCTTCAGCTTCGCGTTCAGGAACCACCACAAGTATGCCGCAGCTAAAAGCGCCGGCACACCCCAGGTCAGCATGTGGCCAAGCGGCTGGGACAGCGCGGGGATGTGGCAAGCCCCGTAGAGCATGGCCGCGAAACCACCTGCCAACCGCGCCGACCGCAGACGCCGTAGCTTTACACCCAACACGAGCAAGAAGATCCCGATGATCGGGATGATGATCGCCGAGACGACCGTGGCGTACTGTCGCCACACCGGGATAACACGCAGGGCCAGCGTCGTGGCCTCGCCGTCACCGGTCGGGACAACCTGGTTAAAGCTCAACACGGTAAGGTCGTCGTAGACGGTCAGTTGACCGTTAAACGCCGGGGCGTTGACCGCGTTGATACCGAGCACCACCGCGGCGATCAAGCACACGGCAACAAGAGCACTTGGCAATGCCTGTCGGGCCGTTGCCATGAACACCAGTAGGACGACCAAGCCGACTAGCAACATAAGGATCGAGAGGCGATTGCTCGGCGAGCCGGCGATCGACCAACCCCAGCAGTTGGCGATCGACCCCAGCACGCGCGACATCCGGCCGTGGTGCTCGGGCCTGGGCTCGGGCTCGGCCAACCCGCCGGCATAATGTACCGCCCACCCCTGCGGTACACTCACCCGCCAGCTATCGAATGTTGTCGCGATGGAGCTCAGCGGCGCCTGCAGCTCAAGCCCGCCGGTTAATCCAAGCTTCGAGTGTTCCAAACCGTAGACCAACTCGATCGTCAGCGGCGAGTTGGGGTCACGGGGCCGGTTCAGCGGGATCAGCAACTGCCCGGTCGTCTTGTTGTGAGACGCGGCGATACGGGTCCGCCGGGGGACAGCCACGCCGTGCTCGTCAACACGTGCGTTGCCCTGCCCGTCTGACTCAAACCCCTCGATCAACCGGGTGCTCCAGATGCGGGCACCCTGAGGCAGGCGCACGGCCAGGAACTGGCTCGATGAGTTCTTGACCTTGTACGTCACGGTAGTGGATGACTCGGCGTCGCCGTTCTCCTGCGTCGCGATCTGGGTGTGGATCTGGGTCAACTCGACGATAGCGGGGAGGAGTCGGCCATGGTCATAGGCGTTCACCGTGACAGGCATCGGGCCCGGCGCAGTCGTGTATTTGTAACTCGCCAGCAGAGGCGCGGCGATCAGCAGGCGGTAGTTCGCGGGGAGCTCTTCACGCTCGATCTCGATCAACGCGGAATCATCGGGCGGTGTCGCTGAGAGCGTCACATCGAGGTGGCTGGTGATCCCCAGATACCCGGACTGCGACTGGACATCGTCGCACCGCACCCCGCCGACAAGCACGGGCTGCCCGTCGCTGTGACGCTGAGCGTAGGCGACGCCGAGGTTGTAGTCACCGATCACACGGCGTTGGAGTTTGACGGTCCACAGCGACGGGTCGTCGGGGTCCTTCAACGCTGTCCGCACATCCCGGCCGACGAACTCGACGTCTCGAAGGGCCGGATCGACTCGGAAGCTCAGCTCGTCGATCGGCGACCCGGCAATGTAATACGACATCGCCACGTTGCCGTAGCTCATACCCTCGGTCAGGGAGACCAGGTGGAACGATTCGACGCGCACGCTGGCGGGCTTGCCGGTCGGTCTGAAACCAAGGGACCAATCGGCGTCACGGAATCTAAACGCGTAGCGTGCCTCCACAACACGGGCGGGGACCGATGCGGTATTTACCTCGCGCAGCGTGTCCGACTCGGTTTCCAACGACCCGAGCTCGACGCCCGGCTCGGCTGACAACACGAGGAACCCACGCTGGCCCCGGGCACCGCTGACGCTCAAACTGTCGATGGTGTGGTCGGTATCCAGCGGGGAGCGCCCAAGCTCTAGCCGAAGATCCAACACCACCCGACCGATCACCGGTTCGGTGAAGGTGATCCTAGCGGTGTCGGTGACTTGTCCACCCAGCTCGACGGTCCGGTAATCATCAACTTGGGCGCCGGTGACACTCACTAGCGTGAAACCGCTCGGCAAGCTGATATCAACCTCGCGCAGCGGCGCGTCGCGGATGTCCATCTCGATCTGTGTGTCGATCCGCACTTCGTCCTGCCCAACGTGCAGACTCATGCGGTGGGCCGCGTCGTAACTGGGCACCACGTGGTCGAGCGAGAGGATCAGTTCGTATGAGCCGGCGGCAAAGCTATAGAAGAACGCCTTGCCTGCAGGGAGGGTCCTGGGGTGGGCGTTATCGAGGATCACGCGCGACATGGCCTGCGCGTCGATCTGCGACAGCCCGGAGGACGATTCGACGATCAGCGCGATGGCGCTGTCGGTCCCGACCACGAGGCGCCCGCCGGCGCGGATCCCACCGATCGGTTGGACGGCCGGGACACGCAGCTCGGCGGGAAACGACCCGGTCGCAGCGTCACCCACGACCTGCAACCCGTACCGCCCGGTCTGTGGCCGGCTCAGAGTGACGTGCAACGTGTCCGATCCATTCTCCACCCCGGGCTCGATGCGCCAGTCGCGGATGCTCTGCCCACTGACCTGAGTCACCGATAGCCTCTTGGGCACGCGGAGTTCGAGCTTGTCCATCTCGCCTTGGGCCACGTCGTAGATCACCAGCGTGTCGACGCGCAGCGACCCGGGCTCCACGGTCGCGATCGTGTTGGAATCGGCGGCGAAGACGAGCTCGGCTTCGAGGTCCTGAACCCTCGGCTTCCAGCGCACGACAAATCGCCGATCCGATCCCTGCACACCGGTGATCCGCAGCCGCCCGTCGACGATCCGGCGTTTGACCCGCACCGCGCCAACCAATTCGACTTCAAGATCTGACCTGTCACAGATCAGCTCCAGCTCACGCACACGGGAGGCGGGCATGTCGAAGCTCGCTTCACGCCACTGCCCGTCACGGACGGGCATCGGTCGCGCCGCCAGCGAATACTCAACCGTGCGGGTCCCAGACGAACCGAACGCGATGCGGTAGGTTTTGGTCTCAGCTTCGTAACTGACTCGGTAACCCGTCTGCGGCGCTTCGACCGCTTCGAGCACAACCTCGCCCTGCGCGATGTCCACCCACCGCCCTTTTGCTTTGGTTGTCAGGTCGAATCGCACGCCGAACGTAAGGTTCTCGCCATCGATCTGCGCGGTCACAAACGCCGAATCAACATCCCAGTCCGCCGCCGTCGCTGTCGGTGAGATACCCAGGAGAACCGCTAAACAAGCAACAAACGACACGAAGTGCATATAGTTCATCTTCAATCCCCGTATGTATGGGTCAATGGATACTCGATTCACTCCGCCTGCGGCAGCCCGCGCGATCGCGTGACCAGGTCACGGAGCTCGGCCACCTGCCCGTCCAGCGGCAACTGCGCCGCCACAACTTCCATGACGCTCTGAACCGCCGCGAGATTCCCGTCTGTTTTTTCCTGGTCGACGTGTTCGCTGCCGCGCAGGACCTCGGCGAACTGGGCCGCGCTGGCCGCGAGGTAGAACCGCGGCACGCTGGTCGGGGTGCGTTGGTCGATCAGGCTGTTAGTCAGCCGCGACTGGATCTCCCGGACCTGCCCCGTGTCGGCGTCTCGGTAGCGGACATACACCGTGCCCAGGTCGGGCTGGCCGTCGGCCGCGAAGACCGGTCCGTTCAACTCCAATTCATACAGCGCGGTGGACGACTGGCCGGACCCGACCTCGCCGGCGTCTACTGTGTCGTTGCGGAAGTCGGCGTCGGCGATGTCGCGGTTCTCGTAACCGATCAGTCGGTAACGCCGGATCCGCGCCGGATCGAAATCGACCTGGATCTTGCCGTCGTAGGCGATGGTCGGGCGAGTCGCGGCGAGGTCGTCGACAAACAAACGCTTAGCCTCATCAACCGAACCAACGAAGTGGTACCCGCCGTCACCGCGGTTGGCGAGCTGCTCGAGGGTGTTATCGTCGTAGTTGCCGGACCCGAACCCGACGCTGGTGAACGTCACGCCCTGTCCGCGGTACTCGGCCGCCTGTTCGATCAGGTCGTCCGCCTGGCTTGGCCCGATATTCGCCACGCCGTCGGAGCAGAGGATCAGGCGGTTGACGCCGCCGGTGGTGTAGTGCCTCTCGGCGATCTCGTACGCCAGCGCCACGCCGGCGAGCATGTTCGTAGAACCGCCGACCTGCAGGTTCTTCACCGATTCCTGCAACCTTTGGGCCGCCGAGGCCGACTCGTTCTCGACCAGCAGGTTCGCGCCCGTGCCGTAGGTAACCACGGAGACGCGGTCCTGATCCGAGAGCTGTTCGAGCGCCATCACCAGGCTCTGCTTGACCAGCGGTAACCGGTCTGCTCGTTCCATCGACCCGGACGTATCGATGACGAACACCAGGTGCGCCGGCCTGGCCTGGTCTCGGCCGACAACCTTACCACGCACTCCGATCTTCATCAGCACGTTGCCCGGGTTGAAGGGCGAGCGCCCGGCCTCGGCGTGCACAGTGAACGCATTGCTGTCGTTCTGCCCGGTCGGGTAGTTGTAATCAAAGTTATTGACGAACTCCTCCATACGCACGGTGTGCTTAGGCGGCAGGAAGCCGTTGTTGATGTATTGGCGTGCGATCCCGTAGGACGCGTTGTCGACGTCCAGCGCGAACGTGGACAGCCGGTCCTCTTCCGCCATCACCCAAGGGTTGACCGGCATCAGCCTCGGCTTGCGGGCCGGGGGCTGCACATCCTCGATTATCACCAGCCGGTTGCCAAGCATGTCCGGGCTCTCTTCGACTTCCTTGGCCTCGAGTTCTTGAAGTGCCTTCTGCTTCACAGCGAGGTGATATTTCAACGCTTCGGTCTTCTCAACGGTGGCAGACTCGGCCTCGGACTGAGTCGGCTCTTGACTCAGCAGATATCCAAGACGCTCGGTTGGCTCTTCATCGGCCTTCTCGTCGCCGCCCCGGGCGGAGGTGATCTGTGGCCAGTCGGCGGGGAGTCTCAAGAGGCCGTCCTTTTGCTGCAAGGCAGGTGCTGTGTTGACTTGGATCGTGCCTGATGCTTGATCTAATTCCCGGCTTTCGGTGACCGCCAACTCGAAGTCGGCGGGCTTCTTCGCTTCCATCTCCTCGGCAAAGTTGTCACCGACCACCTGCTGACCTGCAGCAAGGCCGCGGTTGAGTCGGCGGACGTCAGTTACGCGCTCTGAACGCTCGACACCACCGATGCCTCTAAAGTTCACCTCCGCTTGGGGCTGACGCTCCGATCCCGCAACGACCGCCGACTGGGCCAGTATTGGTGTGTCGGCAACGGGAGTCGAGGGTCTTCCCAGCTTCCATGCGAAGTGTGTGGTGTCACCGAGGTATAGGGATTCATCCTCGACATCGTTCAGGGCAAGAGCATCGGACCCTACCTCGGAATCACTGCTTAGGCCCGGTCTGCTTTGTGGGGCGAGATTGCCAAGCACGTCCAGTGAATTAGGGGCGGTGGGAGAGTTAAGTGCCACGACATCCCGCCCACCGGTGACGCCGAATCTCTCGTTATCAAAAGCGGTGACGCCGCTTGGCGGGTGTTGAGAGATCTCCCCCTCCAGCCCCAGCGCCGTCCGGGCTTGTTCACCTTCCACCAAGGATTCGTACACCGTCCCGTTGACACTGCTCGATTCACCGGCCTGGCCCAGCGGGTCTTTCCCAAAGTACCATCGACCCGCTCCGTCGGCACGCCCGAGGGCCAGATCGTCGGATTCACTATAGCCCCGGGCGTAAAATTCTTGTGCCGCCCCGCTGTCGTCACCATACGCTGCGCTGCCGCCGCCCATGCCGCCGCCGTAGCCGTCGAACTTGCCGCCGGCGAAACGATCGTCTTCGCCCAGAGACCCCGACACACCGGCAGATTGCCCAAGCAATTCGGTGGCAGGGTCAACGGCTTGAGAATCCTGCATCGCCAACCGCCGCCGAGCCGCGTCGACCTTGTCCTGCTGGACCTGGAGTTCGGAGTCGGGCTGGTAGTCCCCTGCTGCGTACGGCGAGGTGACACTGGATAATCGTTGTACGTGACCACCGATCAACTCCTGCACCTCATCGACCGACTCATAGGATGCGCTCCCGTCACCCCGGGCCACGGACACGCCTTTGCTTTCACCGTGCTCCATGTAGCCGACGATCTTCTGGCTATCGATTCCACCTGCCCTTTCCCCACCGACTAAAAGCTTGAACGAGCTGTTCTGGTCGATCCATTCGTTTTGTTTTTGTTGGCTAAATTCGTTGAAATTGCTAGGCAGACGTGTTTTAGAGTTCGGTGAGATCAGGTAGTCCGCAGAGATATAGTTTTCTTCGACGAGTTGGCTGACACGATCGGGGTATCGCCCCTTATTTTCTTCGGCGTAGAGGTACAGCCCCTGACCGATGCCGCGGGCCTGGGTGGTCATCTTCATCTGTCTTGATGATCGCCTCGCCGCACCTAAGGAAGGCAGCAGCAGCCCGACGATGATGACGCAGGCCGCCAACAAGGCACTATAAGCCGCTAGTCGATTGCCGATCGGTTTGCTGAGAACCGCCAGCACGCCCTTCCGCCTCGGCTCATTCTCGATCCGCTTGTGCAACGTTGCCCGGACCAGCGGGTCGAGTTTGGGC
>JAJDCX010000010.1 GCA_029260615.1 Phycisphaeraceae bacterium
GTTGACATATTAAAATGGTTTTACTACAATGGTTTTAACAGGAGAGAAATAAATGACAATTAAAATACACAACGACTTAGAACAAGGTAGCGTTGAATGGCTTCAAGCCAGGTGTGGTTTACTTACGGCTAGCGAGATGAAGCTGATAGTAACACCAACATTAAAGCCAGCTAGTAACGATAAGAGTAGAGCGCATGTGTTTGAATTACTAGCTCAACGTGTTACTGGATATGTAGAGCCTAGTTATGTTAGTGATGACATGCTACGTGGTATAGAGCAGGAGGACGATGCTCTTGAGATATACAACGAAGAGTTCGCTGAGATAACTAGAACAGGATTTATAACTAATGATAGGTGGGGTTTTACTATTGGCTACTCACCTGACGCTATGGTTGGTGATGATGGGCTAGTTGAGGTTAAATGTCCAAGGCAGAAGAGTCATATTAAAATAGTTGTAACAGGAATTGTTCCTGATGAGTACATGATGCAGCTGCAAACTGGATTACTTGTTACAGGCAGGAAGTGGATTGACTTTGTATCTTATCACGCTGGTTTACCAATGGTAACTATCAGAGTTAAACCAGATGCAGCTATACAGCAAGCAATCCTTGGTGCAGTCTGTGAGTTTGAGGCACAAATCAAAGACCTTATGGATACTTATAATAAAAATATTAAAAGTAAGAAGTTAAAACTAATACCAACTGAAAGAATTATAGAGGAGGAGATTACAATATGATGGACTTAACTAAAACAATTATTGCTAAGTCAGACCAGATGAACGCCGATGACCTTATGGGTGGTGGTAAGACTATTAAAGTAACTAAGGTATCTCTACATGGTGATGAGCAACCTGTTGCTATTCACTATGAGGGTGATGATGGTAAGCCATTTAAACCTTGTAAGTCTATGCGCCGTGTGATTGTGAATGCATGGGGCAAGGACGGTAATAAATATATAGGCAAGTCTATGACATTGTACCGTGACGAGAATGTTAAATATGCTGGTATGAGTGTAGGTGGTATTCGCATCAGTCATATGTCAGATATTGATAAGGCCCTTACCATGTCACTAACTGCTAGTAGCAAGAGTAAGAAAGCTTACACGGTTAAACCATTAGAGGTAAAGCAGGTGGATACAAAATACTACGAGAAGATGATGCTTGAGGGTGACGTTAAAGCAGGTGAGGGTATGGATGTATATAAGGCGTGGTTCAAAGATGTTCGCCAGTCTGACTTTACACCTGAACAAAAGTCAGAGTTCATTAAGATGCATGAGAAGTGGAAGCCAATAGCAGAAGATGCTAACCAAGAGGAGTGCCCAATATAATGGAAGCGCAAGAGTTTAAGGATATAAGGTCAGCGATAGGCCTGACTCAGAGCCAGTTGTCACATCAAATAGATATGACCGTGGTTATGATCAGCTATTATGAGAATGGTAAGCATCCCATACCTAAGACTATAGCAAGCATGATGAAGCTATTGGGTATGCAGCATGAGATTAATAAATTTTTTGAGGAGATTGAATAATGAGTAGTGAAAACTTAGTAATACTAATTGGTCGTATGGGTAAAGACCCAGAGATGAGACAAACACAATCAGGTAAGTCAGTAGTTAACTTTAGTATGGCTACATCTTACAAGCCTAAGAATGGTGACGAGCAAACTGAGTGGCATAATGTAGTTGCCTGGGATAAGCTAGCCGATATTATCCATAAGTACATGAAGAAGGGCAGTCAGCTATATATTAAAGGAAAGCTGCAAACACGCAAGTGGCAAGATAAAGATGGTAATGATAGATATACAACTGAGATTGTAGCTAATGATATGGTGATGATGGGTAGTAAAGATGGTGGCAATAGTACACCTACTCAATCTGATTCTAGGACAGAGCAACCTATGGAAGACATACCGTTTTAAAGGAGAAGTTAAATGCAGATAGATATAAAATTAGCAGGATTAACATTAACAACTAACTATAGAATTGAGGGGGAGAATAGACCTGCAACTGCAGAGTCGCCTGCTGAGTATAAGGAGGTGGTTGATATTGAAGTAGTGGGAGAGGGTGTAATGTATATTGAGGACTGGGATTATGGTGGGCAACCTTTACGTGATTACCTTGAGGCTGTTATTCGGGAAGAGGAGGGTTTGTAGTATGCTACCAGATGAAATCGTAATACCACAACCACCAGAGGCAGCCAAATGACCACATACTACAACGAGTTCGACAAGAAGAAATGCGCCATGCTCAAACAGCTAATGGCAGATGGATACATAACTAAAGGAGAGATTGATGACAGACCTATTCAAGATGTTAGAGCAGACGACCTTAGAGGATACACAAGATGCCACTTCTTCGCAGGCATCTGACTATGGGACTACGCACTTAACCTCGCAGATTGGGACAAAAATACTCCCGTTTGGACAGGTAGCTGCCCATGTCAGCCGTTTTCTACAGCAGGTCGACAAGCAGGTAAGGCAGACGATAGACACTTATGGCCTGAATGGGAACGCCTCATCAGCGAGTGCAAACCTCCAGTTTGCTTTGGAGAGCAAGTTAGCTCAGCGATTGCCAAAGGGTGGCTTGACGATGTTTATAAAGGGATGGAAGCGCAAGGCTACGCCGTTGGGTCGGTTATACTGCCAGCTAGCTCCGTCGGTACGCCCCATAGACGAGAGCGATTGTGGTTTGTGGCCGACACCCGATGCCAGCCCGAGAGGGCCGAGGAAGTTAGACCTAGTACAGGGCAGTCAAGTAGTACGCAGGGAGAGCAGACAGTTGAGGGGGATGGATTTGCAGACAGCGGCACTATGGGCAACACCCAACTGCATGGACAGTATGAAAGCTCGCTCATTGGAAGCGCTGGAGAGAGCCAAGACCAAGGGTGGTTGTTGCAATTTGAAAGACCAAATACACCCGATGTTATGGCCGACACCCGATGCGAGCGACAGCAGAGACAGAGGAAGTTACAACGACCCTTGTGTACAGCGCAGGATAGCCAAGGGCAGACAAATAGGCTTGTCGATGATAGCGCAGGGAACTGGCAAGATGGAGTATGGCTCAACTGCCCAGACGGGAAACAAAGGCTCGTTGAACCCACAATTTCCTTGTTGGTTAATGGGTATACCGCAAAAGTGGATATTATCCATGCAGCTGGCGATGCTATCGTACCGCAAGTAGCGGCAGAGTTTATAAAATCATATATGGAGAAAGATAATGGATAACAAACACACAATAGAACAGCTACAAGAACACGAGAAGTCACTAGAACTAGCATTGAATATTACCAGAAAAAGGATTGCGGAACAGGAGAGCACCACACCTAAAGGCTCGGGAGTAGTTGATTGGGATAAGGATGTTTGGTTTTTAGAGTGCGATGGTAATGTTGCAAAACTTGCAAAACATGAAATAGATTTAGGCTGGGGTAAACAAATAGCCCAAAACATCATCTCAAACTCCAAGACCTACCTAGAACGCCTGTCAAGACAGAGAGCTGTCATACAAAAGCTAAGGGAGTGTGATGGTGCTGTAGATGAGCCTGTTGCTGCTACAAAAAATGGGTGGTACTACGGTGTAGCTCTTGACCTAGAGGAGGGTGTAGCAGAGATAAACTGTTATAACGGAAGTAGTTTCCCTAAAATGCTGTTCACCTGCCCTTTCACCAACCATACAACAGCCGAAGCAGCCCTAGAAAAACTAGGTGCAAAGTATATTTATAATGAGATGATGGGGGTTTAGTATGTACCTAGTAATAATTCTAGCAATGACAGATGTTGCCGATGACTTAGCGGTATACACCAGTCTAGTTGCCACGTTTCAACATGAGAATAATGCACTAGAATATGCCAAGAGGCTTGATGCTATGGTCGTGGATTGTTCCACTGGTAAAGTGTTAAGAGATGCCAGCCAAGTTATAAAAGAAAGTGATTTGAAATGACAAAACAATTTCCGAGTAAAGAGCAGTTGGAAGATGCATTAAAAGGGGTGGATTTATCTAGGAAAGATGATACTCCTAATTACCTTTATGAGCATATAGAGACACTTGCGGCAAGTCTAAAACTAACCCTAAAACTCCTTGATGAGCTTAGTGAGGATATTTTTTCATTTAAGGAAGACCAGTTATACATTGGAGACCCTGCAAAAAACTCTCTAATATTAGAACAAATGATAAACCAAGCAATAAAGGAGGTGTGTGATGAGTAGATTAACTTTAAATAATTGTGTGCGTCATATAAATGACGCACCAAAAGACAGAATGATACTATCTTTTGCTATAAGTAAAGAGGGTCGGTTTACTACACCTTTGCCCACAGTTTGGGATAGGGGTAATGAGATGTGGTTATGTTGTTTCCGAACAGGTGATGAAAGGTTTGTACAACTCATGTATGAAACATACCCAACACATTTTATGGATATTAATAAGATAATTACAAGCAGCTCGTGCTTTAAGTTAAACAAGGAGAAGAAATAATGACAGAAGTAAAACAATACACAACAGAAGAACTTATTAATAACTACACAATAATACCTCAAGCCCTTCAGTCATATCCATATACTCGTCAAATTCACAGTCGAGTTGTTCTTGGAGTGACGATGCGTATGCATCTAGTGGTACTTTTGTTGCTACAAAATTAGTAATGGTAGTACCACATTTGTATCTCTTGCCGTCATCGTTGTCATCATACAGCCAGCCAAATGCATCATCCATTGCTTCAAGTACTTCCTGGCTTCTTGATGAATGCCCATTGTCTCTATCAACAAATACCAAAGCACTATTCTTTATCATATAACTATTTTCATAATGGTACATCGACTATCCTCCGACTTCCTTTGTGCGTATGCGTGCATCTCAGCATTAGTTTTATATCCATCATCACCATAGCATTGCAGGTCAGACTTCATACCATCAATGTTACCATTTTTATGAACTACATAAAAGTTTTGGCTAGCCCTGCCTGACAGTTGAAGCGCTTTATCTGAATAGGAATTGTCACCTACTGGAGAACCTGACCTTGCGAAGTTCTCGCTAATGTAAGCCTCGTGTATGTGACCGAATAGAACGTAGCGTATTCTCACACCACGGGCAGAATACTTAGCCATTACTTTCCCTATGGCGTTCTGATAGTTCTTGCCAAGAGTGTGGCCATGAATAAGCAGTATATTGTGGCCTAATATGTTTAACACACTCTCTAACCCATTGTCAGGGGCATGGAAGTCTACCCCTTTTTTATCATAAAAAAAGAGCTGTAAGGCTCTCATAATAGTTTCATCGTAGTTGTCTGTGGCTACCTGCTGTACAAAGCCCACATCCTTTCCTACCCTACCCTCGTTTCCATTTATCCACGACACTGTAACATTAAAGTCCTTGTTCACATGGAGTATTGCTTGCTGCAAAATATCCACCGATAATATTGTCGCCCTTGCCCTGTTCGTAGCAGTGGCTAGCAGCTCGTCTAAACGGCGGTCACTATTCATTAAGTCCGCAGTAAACGCCATCACAACATGGGATACCCCAACTGCCTTAAAATGTGCCAATGCTTTATCTACATGCTGATATAGTCTCTTGCCAGCTATATCAAAGTCATATTTATTATGTTCTAATTCCACCAACTCGTTAAAGTGCAGGTCGCTAAACTGTATGATGCCTACCTTTTGTGTAGCCTTTTTGCGGTGTTTGATAGTGGTAACGTTGAATGAATGGTTTGATATTTCTTGTACTAGAGCCTTGTTGTATTCTTCGATAGCGTTCTCTACTCTAGCATATTCTCGGAAGGACTTATTCGCTATTCTATTTTGGTCTTGTGCTTTTTGTTTCTGTTTAGCTAGTCTGACGTTCTGCTCTATTAGCTCTTCATCACACTCTTGGTTTGACTCACAATCTGGAGTTTCACCTCTTAGCCATTTTGATAATGAATATCTACTAACCCCTAGCATTCGTGCGCCTTGCTCTAACGGCAACCCGCTTTGTTTGTATTTAGCCAGCATTAACTCTATGTCATTTTTCTTATAAGCCATGCGTTGCCCCTTGTTTTATTTTCTTAAGTTAGATGCAATCTTCTCTCCTGAACGTCCAACAATGTACCCACCAACACCGATAGTCATTAAATCATATAACTCACTAGGTAACTCTAATATCACCATAGGAGCCCCAAACATTTGTAGGATAGGTGCAATAAGAAAGTTATTAGCTACGATAGCCACAATAACCAGCATCAAGATAGGTCGCCAATTACGTTGCAGCCAGCTTTGACCGTTTGCTTCTGCTCTGATTATAGAGCCTTGTTCTTTAACGATTTCAGACTCAAGCTTTAAAAGCTCACCCTGCATATGAACCTTTAGCTCGTTGGCTTTGTCTTTATCAAGAACGAACTTATCTATCACACCTAGAACAGGTGATAGTACAGTACTTAATATACCCATACTAATAGCTCCACACCATTGGTTCATCTCTATCGTCTAAATGAATAAATCTATTTCTACCCTTTTGACTAACTCCAATACCTTTTAATCCTACCATATAAGCTAGACCGATGATTGTGTATGCGTCCTCGCCACGCACTAGTATGTCAGCAGCTTTTCCTTTTACGTGCATGCTGTTAGGAGCGCCACCAATTCTGTCGTTATAAATCTCGGTACGATAGCCGCTAGTGATAATCATTGGCTTACCAAACTTCTCACGAAGCGCATCAAGCTTACGTACAAACTGTTCGTCCATATTGTCATAACCACTCTTTAGTATGCTTGGGCTATCAAACTCATTCGACTTAAAATATTTTATTTGTTTCCAGAACGTCATAATATCATCCTCAACTTATAGATATGTATACCATTGTAATACATACCGCACCAAATTCCCAACCAATAATATCTAACACCTTTCCTCTGCCTAATGGCCATCCATGCCATTGGTCATAAAACTCACGAGGCAGCCAGAAATGACAAGCCCACCATACAGTAAGTATTGATGGGCTTAATACTATAGGTAATATGAATACCATCAGCCATATTATATGGGGGATGTCATCAGAGAATAATCTGTTCATCAATTAAATTTTGTCCATACAGCCATAACCACTACCCAGGCAGAACTAATCATAAATACCACCCCGCCAATAAATCCTTTGTATTTAGTAAGCTCAGCTTTAATAATCCCCTGCTCTTTACGGATTATTGCTATATCCTCTTTGACTTCTTTACGTAATTCTTTATTGCTCTCTTTTATCTCATCTAGTATACTGCTGAGTAGCTGTTCATTTTTCATCAGAACTTCTCCTTAAATGTCATAGAGGCTATCTGAGCCTAATAGTCCATCTCTATAGTCATCGTGTAAAGTAATTGTCATAATCTAAATCTCCAATGGGGTTTTATAATTTATTCTTCTTAGTAAAAATAATGAGGGAAACACATCCCCAATACGGTAACGCCCTACCCCACCTATCGAATTTAGTATTGGCTTGAATGCCCTCACACAGTTAAATCTAAGACCTAAAGAGCCTATACTTCTAGCTGGGAAACCAATTAGCATATTTAGACTTCTCCTGTATTCGTCAGCTTTAACACCAGTGTCCATAAGTAAGTATTCTCCACTTTTTATTTTAGTGTCAAAACTTCTTTTAATAAGACTCTTTGATTTGAGTGTAAACTTGAACCAATCATTACCAGCCACAATACTCATAGTACCTACATTTAATCCTATTACAGACTTTATTCTTCCAATTATATCCCGAGGTGTATGAAAACACAACATTACATTGGCGGGGTTATATGCATCTCCTGTTCCTAACCGTAGGTGTGCTGCTTTATGAAAAGTTATTAGTGTAATAACCATAATCTCTACCGCCCTGTACCAAAGAGGAAAATCTATATACAAGGCAAAAGGGTCTGTTATAAAGACAACCCAAGCGTATATAGTTATCCAAAGTGCCACAGTCTTAGTGCCTAATTCTTTTATAGCAAGATAAAAATAATTGAATAGTAGAGCTAGTGCTAACTGTAGCACAGACCAGCTAATACTCTCAGGGAGATACCCCGATAATAAAAGCATACCAAAAGCTAAAGGAATTAAGTATTTAACCTTTGCGTTTGCCTTTAACGACTGTTTGAGGTCTACGTACAATTGCAACTTTCTGCCCTTTGTTTCCATGTTTTACTGATACTTCTTTTGTCTTAGCCATAATATGATCCTTATATTAGTGTTATTGGTGGGGATAAGCTATCTAATGCTGCTTGCGCTAATTCAGGCGTTGCGTGTGCTTGGGGTAAATCCCTAAGCGTCTGCACATATGTGGATAGATTGGTCATTTCAGTAGGAGTATTGGTAGTTGTAATACCAAAGTTAAGCTGCCTCTCATACCGTAGAAATGTATCATTAGTGGCGTAAATTAACTCGGTACGCTGCTTACGTACTTCTACCCATTCACTATCTTCGATAAAATCTAATACATCAGGTGGAAACTCTTGCCCTTGGACTGGTGTTAGCTCTGAATACTTTTTTCCGTATGGTGTTTGGTAATACATTTAGTGCTCCTTATGGTAAATATAAACTTGTTTGTACTCTAAAAGTACCATTCAAAGATACTGCGGCGAATACCCCTAATTCTGCTGCCCATGTTACAAAGCTAAATGAATTACTTTCTGGTGGGTATCTGGTAGTCCAAGTGATGCCATCTGAGGACACTAAAAAATGAATTACCCCACCGTTGGGGACGGTTACAAAGTACCCTAACTCCTCTGACCATATTATTCCAACATACGCAGTGCCTGTAGGGGTAGTTCTGCTAGTCCAGTTTATACCATCAGGAGATGTCATAATAGATGTAGTGCCACTTGTAGCGGCACATGCAGCAAAGAGAGACAAGCTAGGCGACCAAGTTACAGAGGACCAGTTCACTGCGCTAGCTGCTGCCCTTGCTGTCCAAGTAATTCCATCTGGAGATGTCATTATAGCACCTGTAAACCCTCCAGCAACAAACAAAGACAAGTCTTCTGACCATGCAACTGTTTGCCATTTGCTAGCTGTGGCAGCCGTTCTATTTGTCCAGTTTATACCATCTGGAGATGTCATTACTCTATTAGTTCCTCCACTAGAAACCGCAGCAAATATCTCTAATGAATTCGCCCAAGCAATACCTGTCCAAACATTCGCCTGAGACGCAGTTCTACCTGTCCAATTAGATACCGCCAAGTTGGACGATTGGTCAGCAGCACTAATCTCCAACTGCTCATTACCACCATCGTTTAAAGTAGTAAGGCTAATTCCCGTACCTGCTGCTATCTTAGACTCCAACCCACCAGGAGTAGTATCATCTGCTGATACCTCAACCGCAACGTCAGTACTTGTAGGAGCAGCAACCAAGTCATACCCATCTTCTGTCGCATTTACTTCCAGTATCTTAGTAGCATCACCACCAGATATAGTAGGTAGGTTAATGCTAGCAGCACTAGCCGCAGCAGCAGTCTCACTAGCCGCCGCATTTGTCTCTGATACACCAGCGGCAGTCTCGCTAGCCGCTGCGTTAGTCTCACTTACCAAAGCAGCTGCTGCACTTGCCGCCGCTGCTGATGCTTGTGCGTCAGGGTCAGCAGTAGTCTCTATGTAAGCACCACTTGCACTGTCCCATTTAATCCCACGCTGATCTGTCAATACAGCTGGTAAAGCAAAATTAGTTGTAGACACAACAGACTCAGGAGGCAATGCCAATACCCTGCCTAGCTTAGACTCTAGCTGTTGTTGTTGTGCTATCATTGATGACAACTCTAAGTTTAATACAGTAGCCTTAAAATCCCCAGCGGTTTGAAACTCAGATACTCTCTCAATAGGAATATCCCTGTCAATAACAATTGAATCATTTAATGTAGCACCTGTTACAAGTGTCACATTACCACCTGCTGCAACCCGAGTTACATCTACAGTATAATGAGTGGTTAATGTAAGGAGGGTCCCTTCTTGGAACACACGTAAATCACCCTCACTTTTAATCCAGAAGGTATAAGGGAACACAGTCTGACCTGCCGTAGCGACATACTCATTCCTTGGGTCTACGTCATTAATAGGGATAGTTGCCATTATTGGTTCTCCTTAGTTATCTATTATACTCTATCTTGGCGGTACGCCCAAGGTTTGATTTATATTTTGTTCTGCCTCATCAAAAATGTTTCTCAGATAAAATGTATTTTGAAACGGAACAAGTCTACGTAAAGCTCTTGCGTCTTGTTGGTTAAACTCCCCACGAGCGATAGCACCAGTTGTTCCTACCACAGTCTCGAGAGTTCCCAGTGATGGGCCAAGCAAGGCATCTGTTGCATTACGTGCGGCATATCTACCAGAAGGCTGTTTACCTAGAACCCTTGATACACCAACAGCGCCACCTGTACCTTTCTCTAACATATTGTTGGCACTGAACAGCCAACCAGTAACACCAGACCTATCAATACCCTCTGCTATTAACGCCTCAGGACTAGTGTCTATTTCTCTGCCTGATTGTAAGGCTTTTAGCATATGGACCATAACGCCTAGACCAACCATAGAAGTCAACCCTACCAATGTCTGCATGTCTCTATCCTGCAACCCAGACAAAGCAACACGCTGCATAGATGCGAAACCAAATGACTGATATTGACCTACCAATTTACCAAGCTCTGTGCTAAGCAGGAGTGGCTTATCTTGCCCAGGAGTTACAATAGTTCTTCTTATCTCACGCCCAATAGCACCTCTAAATGCATTAACTGCCTCAGCATCTTGCCATTTGTCTGTGTTTACAATAATCAAGTTGCCTTGTTTCTGCATGTGTTGTCTTTGATTAAGGATCTTACGTGCAATTCTCTTGTCGATAAAGTTCGCTGCCAAGTCTGATATTTCTCTTTTGTTAGCAGTACCGTTAACAAGCTTTGCTGATAGATCAACTAACCTCTTTTGCGCTATGACTGATACAAATTGCTTCAACCATGTATTCCACTGTGATATACCAAACACCTTACCAGCAGTTGCAGAAAGATTGCCAACCCCCCTCTCAAACTTAGAGCCTGGGATTGTACCATCCATTATACCAGCTATCTCTTGGATTGTACCTTCCTTCAATAAATCACCAGCCTCACCAGATAGTTGTGCTTCTTTAGCCGCAAGCTTCACTGATTTAAAATTGGTAGCAAGAGGGATTAAACCATCTGTCAGAAACCGCCCCATACCGTTTTTAATAATGATGTTTGCCATATCAGGAATAGAACTTACAAGCACACCACCCATTTGAGCTAAGAAATTAACATTCCTAAAGACCCTACCTGTTCGCACAATACCGTTTGTTGGGTCAGTAGGTACGCCATAGACTCCACGGATTCTATCTCTCATTGCTTGTAAATCACGTAGATCAGCCTCACGCTGTTTCTTTATTCTATCTACTTCTTTACCTTTAGCATTACTCATCTTTTTATCAGCATCCGCTCTAATAGTCTCCATCTCTCTGAGCATTTCAACATCACCAAACTTTTCTTTAATCCTGAAATCTGGTGATATAGAGCGTAAATATACTTTTGCTATCTGCTCTACATCATTAACCAAGAACTCCTCCAAGAACTCATCGTTAAAATCTAGCCCTCTAGCTTTAGTTGGCTTTGGTGTTCCAGTCGTTGGTGGAACAGCACGACCACCAGGGACAGTTAGATCGCTAAAATCAATATCATAAGGCAATCTACCAGCTGTAGTTCCCATAATCCTATCTATAATCTGACCTGCCCTAAAGTCTATTTCTTCCTCAAACCTACCAAAGTCACGCTTAACTTTTTTGACATCTTCTTTTATGTTCTTAACTTCAAAATCACGAGACTTTCTTAACTCAACAATCTCTTTGTTCAGGGCCTTTATTTCTTTACGCAATGGCTTCAACTGCTCATTAAGCTCTTTCTTACGTGCTACAGATACATCGTCAGTTTTGAATGTTATTTGATTTAGCTCTTTCTCAAGTTTCTTCACCTTAGCAGTTTTAGGCTTTATCTTAGCTGACACTTTGTCAGTAGACTCTTTGGTTAATGTCTTAACCTTATCAATCTTAGTAGTTAGATCTTGCAACTTAACAGGAGCTTCATTAGTCTTTTGTTGTAAGCCTTCTCTAATTCTATCTTTAAAAGTATTTCTGCTAGAACTACCATCTGCATTAACACCATCAATCTTATCATTAGAATAAAGGCGAGTAAGATAGGTCTCTATCTTCTCATCAGCTATGCCATCAGGTATCATACCTGCTTTTTTCAACCTATCAGCCCAAGGTTTGAACAAATTCTCACGGTAGAACTTAGCAGCCTGTGCCACCTCTGGTATATCGTGGTTTCCTCCACGGCGCATAGCCTTACCTATTTCTTCTTTGAACTCAGTAAACGTCAATTTATCTTGTTTGACAAAACCACCAGCTATATCTTGAGCAGCAAGGGATGTGTCATCACCAAAGCGAGGTGCTCTGCCTTTTCTGTATTTTATAAATGCTTCCCTTTGGTTGGCTAGTGATGATATTAACTCCGCTTGGTCTCCATTTACTATCGTCTCAACAGGAACATCTTGAGTTATACCAGTTAAGTTCTTATTAGTTTTAAGAGGGTTTTCCACAAGCTTACTTACCGCAAGCTTAGTAGGCAATGACCCACGCACCATAGTACGCAATAGTGGATCTTGGAATGCCACAGCTTTTTCTACGCCCAACGCACCAGCAATAGTTTCTTCCTCTAATGTAGTAATTCTAACTTGAGCCGCACCAGCAGTTCCTGGCTCTGACACTATTACAGAGTTACCAATGTTATCTAAGAAGCCTCCCTCTAATGGGTCTTTCTCATCTGGACGTGGGACTACCAGCTCATTTTCAATACGAGTTGATAGTTCATCAAAATTAGCCCTTGATATTTTAGATGCAGCACCACCTAACAGACCAGACAACAAAGCCGCACCTGATATATTGACAGCGCTTTCTCCAAATGTTCTTGTAGTCTGTGAATGATGTAGAGCAGTCTCAGCAGCTGTTGCACCAAGAGTACCAGCAATCCCAGTAGCAACCGCTCCCTGCAAGATACTACCACCACTTCTATATGTCTTATATGCCACACCACCAACAGGGATGAAATTAATAGGATCAACCAAACCAGCTGAAAGAGATGCAACAAATCCTAATGCACCAGACTCCTGTAATATTTGCCTGTCTTGTTGTTCTCTAGTTATCTGCCTCTTAACCGCCTCTACGTCTTGCTGAGAATTAGCAAATGTAAATTCATCAGCAAACTGTTCAAAACCTTCTATGTCCTCAAATGGGTCAAAACTTCTATCAATATTTTGGAATGGTGTATTAATGCCAGTTGTCTGTGAGTTGATTAGAGATACCGCAGTATTCTCCATTCTAAAGGCAGCACCAAAAACTTCTGATGCGGTGTGCTCTTGTGGCTCGGTAATAGTAGGCTCTGTGATGTTACCTAAATCACCTTGAATAGAACCTGCTTCTCTCTTAACTATAGGCATTATAGCTCCTCCTCACCAATGTCTCTCGTTAGGCTGAGAGACTCTTTAAGATCTTCTCTGGTCTGAATGGTTACTTCACGTTTTCTTCTACTCTTAGCTATTTGCTTCTCTTGGATTTTATCCAACTCAGCTTTACGTGCAGCCACATCAGGTTGCCATAATACGCCTTTGCCATCATCACCTACTAGCTGTTTTATCATCCCATCTTTTGTATCAATGTACATGATATTATATTTAGGTTTACCAGTAGTATTAGCTTCTCTGGCTGAGATTGTGTCAGTAGTTAAGAACGCATTGCTTAAGTCTACCACAGGCAAGAATTGTTTAGACGCAGCTCCAAGCGTATCCATGAAGTCTTGTTTAATCCATTCATTATCACCATCACTTAGACCATAGAATTGCTCAGGAGGAAATGCCATAAGTCTGTTACTACCATCTATATTGGTAACATTCCACTTTCTTTTCAGCTTCATTGCAGCCTGTTCTTTAGCCCAAGCAGCATCTGGTCTATGTATGAAGTGAGATGTGAATATCTTTTTATAGTCTGATACAATACTCTCTTGCACGCTAGCAGTAGAGAAGTCTGCATTAGCATTAAAGAAGCCCTGCTCATATATGTCATTTACATCATCAGATGCGTTGTCCAATAGTCCGCCACCACCGAACGTACTGCCACTTTCTTTTATTAACGCCATACGCTCTTGAACCACAGCAGGATTAATAATATCAGTCAATTCCCTTGCTCTTTCCACAGCTTCTTCTTTAGTCAACCCAGCTCTAACCAAGTCAGTCACCTCAGAGAACAATGCTTTCTCACGCTCTGTCATATCATCAAGCGAGTCAGGACTAGCCTCTTGCAGCCTTGCAAATATATCTGCACCTTGCGCCACTATATCTGGGTTAGTGGTACGAGCAGCAGCTCTCATTGAGCTCCTGACCTGTGTTGGAATAATACCAGTTGCATTAACCAACTGTGATATTTTAGTTTCTCTCTCTCCTGGCAAAGCCTCTGCACCAAGGATAGTCTCTGCAACATTATCAACAGATTGTATGTCATCCTTATTCTTAGGATCCAATGCAATCGTCCCACCATTTAAGGCGTTAGCTATCCTTGACATAGACTGTGCTTTAGCAGATCCGCTAGCCAGTCTATTGTTTATCTGTATCTCTAAGTTGGCTGACTGCTCAGGTGATAGAACACCATCCTCACGTAGTTGTTTGCTTCTCAACCCAAGGTCTGCCAGCTGGTCAGGTGGTGTGTTAGGATTGTTTATAGCTATACGTAAGTCAGCATGTATATTACTGGACTGTAATCTTTGTTGTGCCTCTGCATCCTCATTACGCAGACTTTCTGCTCTCTCTGATGTCCTTTGAAAATCCAATAATGTTTTAACCAGATCTTTATTTTCTTCATCAGACAATCCTTCAATAGGATTATCAGACAAATCACCAATAAATTCCTTTTTGTTCTGGTCATCTCTGAATAAGTCTATAGTTGATTTACGGATAAGATTTTTTTGGAACTTAGATACAAGCTCTAGTTTCTCTGACTCAGGTGTATCAAGCCCTGATATTAGAGCTGTGAACTCTGCAACTCCTGCCCTCATAGCCGCTTGGCTTTGTGCCACAGAGAAGTCAAGAGATAACACCTCCTCTTGTTTTAGAACCAATGCCTCTGCAACTGAACTCTCGGCTTCTGCTCTTGCTACTTGATTCCCCTTCTTCTGAGCAGTAGCCACATAAGCATCTATCTTAGGACCCACAAGTGATAAGTAACCCTGCTCACTAACAATGTCATTTATGCCAGCGGACTGGCCTTTAGCAAAAGATATAAGTTCATTCTGTAATCCTGCTGGATCATCATTAAATTCCGCAATTAAACTATTAGCAGCCTTATTAAAATCAGATGATATATTAGCTGCCAGTTGTTTATTAGAGAACTCCAAGCTGTCATTGAACGCATTCTCAGCCTGTGCTTTAATCTCATTCTGCTCATCAGCCTTCTGGTCGGCAGCAACCTGAGAAGCAACAGCAGATACATCGCTAAACACCTTTGCTGTAGCATTAAACATCTCGACTGATGCTTGCTGAGATACTGTGCTAAGGCTTGGTATTGCTGTAAATGATGTCAATCTAGGCTGAAATTTATCTACCATTATTAGACACTCCTAGCAGTTTTTAATCCTGTTGTTGTTGCGCTAGCTAATCCTGTTATTAAAGACTTGGTAGCAGCCCTACCAGCAGATCTAGCATTAAGACCAAACACACCTTGCCTGACACCTGATGCTGCACCAGACTGTTGCGCTTCCAACCCAGCCTCTGCTATTGATTGAGCCTCTATGTTTAGTCCGCTAGCACCTAATGCACCAGACGCTCCAAACGCCGCCCTTTGCGCTGACTGGACAGCTCTTAGTCTGCGCTGCCTAGCTAAATCTTCTGCTGCTTGCTGTGTGCGCTCAGCACTCTGTTGTAACTCAGCCTGTGCCTGCTGTGACTTAGCCGCACCTGCTGCTGATATACCGCTGAATATACTTGAGGCCGCTGACAGTCCACCAGCTGCGATAGCTAGGTTAGATGCTGTGAATACAGAAGCGCCTAAAGATGCTCCGAGTGGCACTGCGCTAGTCACGACTCCAGTCGTAGCTGCACCTGCCGCCGCACCTGCTGGTGCTAATGCAAACCCAGCGCCACCACTAGCTATCCCTACTGCCGCTAAAGTTACTAAATCTTTTGTTGAACCACCCATGCTAATTCCCCAGCTCTAATGTTACACTTAGTAGATTAAATTCTAATGGCTCATCCTGTGTTATTGTAACCTGACTGTCCCTATCAATACCAGACAAGAATACTCTTTTCCATCCAGTAAAGTTAGACACAGGTGCGTCTAACACAGATGCACCAAATTGCCTGAATGAAGGTCTGTAAGTAGATGTTCCATTAGGAGTAGTTCTCTGTACAATTAAGTTTCTACTCTCATACACTCGCATATTAACACTTACTAACCTTTTCCAGTCGCCAGTTAGAAGCCTACCTTGGATGTCAGCGTCTATCGGCATTGACTGATATAGACATGCAAACCCCAGACCCGCCTCTAGTATAGTTGCTGACTCAGTTGTAAAAGCTCCTGATGATGGAGTAACATTAGGGAATACAAAGTCATCAGCCCTTACCTCAACTTCCTCATCATCCAAGTGATCAAACCCAGTCCAGCTAGTAGTAGGAGTCACATTATCAACTCTCTCTGAGCCGTCTAAGAAATGATTGCTATTTAGTCTCTCGATAAACCTTACATCGACAGAATTGATAGTTCGCTTTACGATTAAGAATACGTCCCTGTCAACAGCACACACATCTTCAATAGTACCATTGGTTTCAAACAATGAGAATGCCAACAGACTCTCTTTACGAGAGATTGCTACAACAGTCATGGTCCCATCATCATTGACCAAGTAAACGTATGGAGACGGCAGTTCGTTCGTTGCGCTTCTAACAGTCATCCTTGTCGGGTTGAGGATGAGGTGAGGGGCAAGGCGACTGATGTCATTCGCCTCGAAACTTTGCTCTGCATCGGTGAATACAAACTCACGGAGCACAGAGCCACCCTTTTCAATAAATAGGGTGCTGCCGTCAACACTTATAGGTTTAACTCCATCTGATCCGTGGAGTGTGCCTTTCAAAATCTGTATGTTAGATGGTGTGATAGGTGAGTCTAAAGAGCCACCCCTTATAAAGAACTCACCACCAGTTGTAAATATTTGCATTGAGCGGCCAGGGAATAGGTCGACAATCGCATTAACACGGTCATCATCAATCGTGAAGTCTAGACCATCAGCATCATTCCCCTTGCCTAGCTCGAAATTAAGGAAGTCACCAACAACAGATGCCCAAATAGTCTGAGGTCTTGACCCGCCTGCTAGGTACAATCTACCTTGGAAGAACGCCCCTGTAGATGGATAACCTCTAGTAACACTCCAGACATCTTCATAGCCAGTCTCTATAATCCAGTTGGTGGTAGCTGTGAATGAGCTTGGCTCAGATAACACCTTAGCTATAACGTTACTCGTGTCTATAAAACTTATTATCTGGAATATACCAAAGTTAGCTATAACCTGCTGCCCTACATGTGAAGCCAGAAAATTGGTAGATGCAGCAGTTAGCTTGTACTCATCAGCATTAGCTTGGGCGGTGAATGACAAGCTGCTAGTCTTAGCGGCTTGACTGACAGCACCAAATGCATGTAGAGGAATAAAATCAAATGTAACATTAACTGCGGTCCATACGGTGTGACTTGTTCTAGTTATCTTAATCGGAGGCAAATCTTTATGGAATAGGAACAAAGTATCAGCTGATTGCGTCCATCTTATCTCATTAATAATAGCATCTGTAAGTGTAGAAATAGGGCTAGAGGTTATAGTAGCTTGCAGTGTGACAGAGCCAGTCCCATCATCACGATATATATCAAGCCTACCAATAGTGAGCACCAGTAGGTAAGTTTGTACATCATTGAAAGCAAAGTCTATCAGCTTACCAACCAAGTCTGACTGAGTGTTAGCTATCCTCTCCATACCCTCACGGCGGAACATCCCACCTTGAGTAGTGATATAAACATTCCTAGCCTTAGCACACCCAGCAAAGTACTGGTCAATGTCAACTCTACCAAACACCTTTGGAGATAGCTCTCCACCTGCCATTGTTGCTTGTACTGTTTTAACTATAGCCATTAGTTTCTCACATTTGTAAGTAGGAAGTTGCCATCATCAAATGCCAATGTAGGTTGAGACTGACTATCAATACTACGAGCCGACTGCATTTGTCGCAAACCTGCACGCTCAAATATTTTCTGTTTAGACTCATCGCCCATTAGAGATATAGCTAATATCTCAGCCATTTTAAATTCCAATGCTCTCACAAAATATGAAGGGTAATCAGTCTCACCAGGATCTATTTGTATAGTTGCCTTCATCGTGTCCAAGTCTGAGAAAATCATGTCCTCATGGATCTCATAACTGATAGCAGTGTTATCCACTCCAATAACTCTCATTGCCTGAGGTGGGACTTGAAAAGCATTAGTGAACCCATATTCTGGTGTAGCGGCTAATTTAGCTAATACAACCTGACCAAGAGAGAACCTCCAAGGGTACATCTCCAAAAGAGCATCTTTAGTTGTTTCATAAAGAAGACTACATAACTTAGCTTCACGAGTTTCATCTGAAAAACTTGTTATCTCATCTGCGCCAATCAATACTAACGCTGAACTGCAAATTGAAATATCAGTAGCCATGTTATCTTCCTTATAAAAGTTGGGGGCTTTTACACCCCCAACAAGGTTTAGTCAATGTCGGTAGCAGCTAAAGTTGTACCATCGTTAGTATCAACTACGCCAGCAGCGTTGCTCAATACATAAAGAATAGTAGCTACTCCAGCACTATCGATTGTGTAAATCTGGTCGCCCACACTTACCTCGGCAGATACGTCATTGAAGTATGCTGCTGTATTCATTGTAGCAATCGCATCAGTAGATGAGGTGTACTTATGAATACGTGGAACATTAGAGTTAAAGTTACTACCATCCAATGCCCATGTTGATTTAGTAAAAGCCATTGCTTTACCCTTTCTTATTATAGGTTGTCTTGGGTTGTAATATCAACAATACCTAGAGCGTCAATAGCGCCAGCATTAGCTGATAGATACCCAGTTGTACGCCATGCGCCATAAGCCTCTGACCAATCAACTGTCACTTTAACATCCATATTAAGAGCTAAAGCCATAGCTTGCTTATGGTATGCAAAGTTAGTACGATCAGGAATACCATCAACAGGTAGACCACCTTCATCATAGTCACCTAGTGAGATGATGTTGAAGCCATAGAATGTATTCAAGTCACCTTTAATAAGAGCCTGAACATTCATAAAGTCAGCACTTGTTGCTTGGTTATCGCCCAATAGTGCATGTAATCCACTTGCGTGCATTAACAATGTACGATCTTCTTTAGGAACGTTTTGTCCATCAAGCAGCTTAGCTGACTCACGGATTGCATCAATGGTCATATTAGCATTAGCTCCAGAGATGTTCTTAGCAACAGTAAGTGTTGTACTAGAAGCTACTAGAGCATCAATGATAAGCTGATCTTCACGGCGTTTCAACGCACCAGCAATAGTCTGAACCAACTCTTCTTTCTCATCAAACATAATTTGATTGTTGCTAAAGATGTCAGTAAGTTCTGACGCTGTATAGTTAGCTGTTGTGATTGACACAGGTGTGTGTGATACATTCATCAATGGGATAGGTGTATGAACAGCACCACGAGCTGATGCTAGACCTGCACCCATTTTATTGAAAGTTGCTGTCTTAGCCCCGCCGATGTCACGAACACGGACCGTATTACGTAGAGCACCACCAGCAGATTGATAAGCGTGTTTTACTTCCGCCTCAAACTGGGTAACTGCTGCATTTGATAAATTTACAGACATTGTAAAATTCTCCAATTGTTTATTTAATTTACCAGCACGATGCTGGATTTCCCAACTCGCACTAGGTATGCCTAAACAATTAGGGGCTAGATACTTGTAGACTAAGGTACTACCGTCACCTGCAATGTATTAAGGCTGTATATCAGGTAAATTAATACACTTGCAGGTTACAGTATACACTATCTTATATATTAACGTCCAGCTAATTTTGCCTCAGAAGCTCTGTTCATTAGCCTTTGGTACTCATCACGGTGATGCTTACCTTGATCAAGCTTACCAGTATCCTTCAACTCGAACGCCTTAGCAAATAAATCTGCACTAGACTCAGCAGCAATAGGCTTAGTATCATCAGTAGGTACTGGTTTGCTATGCGTCATGTTGATCATACGGTTAATAGCTCTTACGCCATCAGCAGTAGTCGTCATTGATGCAATACTAGTCAGTTCCTCCTCAGAGAAATTAGCCTTATTCTTAGCAAAGAACCGCTCTATCTCAGGGATAACAACCTTTGCGTCCTCACCAAGTTTAGACATCTCCTTCTCAGGATCAACATCAGACATACCTTGCAGCTTATTAAAATTAGCTACCAGTACAGAAGCCTGTTGATCAGAGATACCAGCCTGTTTGAACACACCTACCATATCTTGAAGAAAAGGATCTTCCTTGTTAATCTCAACAGTCTCGAAACCTTCAAGCTCAGACATGTCAAAACTGTACTCATCAGGGATTTCAACTTTATTCTCCCTAGCCATCTTACTAAGTTCTTTGTAGCCTTTTTCAAGTTCTTCAACATTTTTATATTTACCCGCTAGTAATTTCTCACTATCAGATTCTACCTCATTAGTGGTATCTACACCATCAGATTCCACAACTTCATCAACAACCTCTGGAGCTGCGTCTAAGTTAACTAGTGCCTCTGTCATTTACTTCCCTCTCACCTGTTCTTATTAATACTTCTATCTGCCTCAACAGATTGTTCTCACCTTCCCTTACAGACATAAGCATCGCTGCCATCACACCGTCTTGCGCTGCCTGTGGGAAAGAGCCTCTCTCAATAGTCATCTTCTTTAAATGCTCTATAACTTTCTTACCGTTCTCAGTATGGAATAAAGCATAGAAAGTGCACGCTATCTCATTATTAAATGCTTGCTCAACATCTTCACCAAACAAATCTTTATCAGTCATTACTGCTGCTCTCCACCCTGTTGCTGTTGTGCTGCCAATATCTGAGCGACCGTCTGCTGTATTTGCTCTTGCTGCTCTTTGCTATTAACTATATCCAAGTTAGAACCTAACAACTCAGCACTAACCTCAGCAAACTTCATAGGGTTAATTACCAAGGCCGCTATCTGTGGACCAAAGTTAGCCATCATAACCTCTGCTAATGACTGATTAGCTTGGAACTCTCTAGCATTTTGAGCCGCAGCTAATGGTGACTTGTGTTGTATTTGTATGACATTACCGTCTACAATAAACCCACCTAAGTCGATTATACCTTGCTCATCCAGTAGGAATAGGATGCGGTTGATGATTGGTGCTATAAGCTCGAACTGCAACCTACCGAATGCACTACCTATCCTATTAGCCAACTCCTGCTGTCTCAAACTTACCTCTGTCGCTGTCCTAACTGGACTGTCAACAGGGCCAAGTGGATTAGCCAAGAACTCATCGTTGATAGAATTACGCATGTCCTCTAGTATCAGCTGACCAACATTGAAGTCACCACTCCTCGGCAACGCAGCAATAGTAGGGCCTTGAGACCCACCAGGATTGCTAGCCACTGGTATCAATGCACCAGGACGAATACGGATATTACTCGTGTTTATAACCCCATCATCAGCAACAGTATATGCGCCAGCAATAGCTAATGATGCGTTCTTAAGGATTAACTCTTTAGTCTTGTTGATTGTCTTGATGTCATGGAATACACTCATGGCTGGACCACGACCATACACCTCACCAGGAACCACACTGTATCTGAATACAACCCAAGGTGACGAACGTGTCTCACGCTCCACCAACACAGCCTTGCTCTTCTCATCTATGACCGTGTATAAAAATCCATCAACCTCAATAGGGCCACTACCGTCACGAGCTGGAACAGTAACCCTTGCAGGTATTGTAGACTCAATAAGACTTATCTCTTTCTCAGGTTTGTCCTTGATAGTCTCCATCAATGTGTCTGGTAATACAGCATCATCCCATGTCTCTTTGATCAACCCACCCTGTACAGGATGCTTGCGGTATACAGAGCCAACAGAGCCGTTAGCCCCCTCAGCAAGATACAGTTGATGCATTGGCACGCAACTAAAATGTAACGCCCTACCCTGAGTACCCTTCTGTACTAGCAATGCACCAGTACCGATGCCCAAGTCCATAAACGCCTCAGCTATCTGAGTGTCGAAATTACTGTTACCTATGTGTGCAAACATGGTATCATTAATACCTTGCAGTGTCTTTGCTGCCTCTTGCTTGCCCTCATCCTCAACAGCCACACCAGGCTCTAACTCTATCCACTTAGTGAATGGAGGAACCAAACTTGTCTGTAAATTACTTGCGAATTTCTGCAAACCCTTGGTAGCAGTAGAGTCAAATACAAGACCAGCGCCATCTCTAGCCTGACCTTTAGCTCTCTCTGTGAAATTATCCCTAACAGGTGATGTATACTCCAGCACCTCTTGATACCGAGTAGACCAATTAGTCTTACGGTTCTCAGCTACCTTGAACCGCTTTAATATTTTATCAGCGTCAGCCATCTAGCCACCTAACTTTTTACGATTAACGCCCAACTCTCCACCGACATTTGCAATTAGACTGCGCCGACCACGCTGCCCTCTACGACCAGCTAGAAACTCCTCTTGAGTCTGACGTGCTAATCTCTCAGCTTGCGCCTTTGACTCCTCCTCCTGCTTAGCTAATGCAGCCGTTTGCTGGCTAGTGTCTGGCTTTGGTGTAATAAATCCCATAAGATTATCCTCTTTTTGTTATCTCTATACCACCATCTCGCAACAAGCCTTTGTACAGTTGGTATGGTGTTATCTCCCAACTAGGACGACCAATGACTGTCTTAACCACTGTAACACAGGTTGGTATTAAATTACTAATATGCATTATACTTTTTTTACTGCCAGCTGTCACCTCAAACTTTACAACCAACATCCCTTTCTCAGCAAATGAGACAGCAACATCCTCCACCGATACATACCCACCAGGCACTAACTCGTCAAAATACTTGTCTATATTGACCCCCTCACTGTTAGAGTCAACCCTTATCACGTCACACCCAGCTTGCATCAACACACCAACATGCCAGAACATCTTAGGTCTGTGCCGCACGAACACACTCTGCCATCTAGGTATCCTACCATCAGCCCCAAAGAAAAAGTAATATGTCCTATTATCACTCATATATGTCAAACCCTGTATCTGCGAACTCAGTCACCATAGACTTGTTACGGCCCTTAACCCGCTTTAACTCACCCATTCCAACCAAGGCATACTGTAAAGAGTCATGTATATCTGCACACCTATTACCACGCTTGTCAGGCTCAGGAGAATAGTCTTTGCCTCCTGATGTGTTAAACTGCTTGAAAAAATACCCACCGTTAAATCCCTTCCTCAATACCTTACATCCCTTGCTGACAAGGAAACCTACCTGACCCTCGATCAACCTACTGCATACACTCTTAACCGCCTCCAACCTTGGCGCTATCCTAAGCCCATCATTGGCTGGCTGCACCAACATACCCTTACTACGTAGCACGTCATTATACGTCTGGTCATTGTTCTGACTCTTCCACCCACCAGCAGGATCCCCATAATACACCACGTCATTGTCAGGGTAGTGCTCCAACACATACCGCTTCAATACCTCAGCAAACCTCTCAGCGCTCAAGTCCTCTGTGCTCAACTCACTCAGCACCAGTATCCTCTCGTTACTAGCACGCTGACAAAATACAGCAGCAGGGTTACGACCACTACAGTCAATGCCACATACCACCGTCTTGCCTGGGATTGGCTTTATATCCTCTCGGCTATAATGCAAGTCATCGTTCCAGTAATTCTCAAACACAGGCTTACCCTTCTGGATATACCCATACTTGCCATGAACGTACACATTGATCCACTCCTCGGTCTTACCAGCTATCATACGCTCATAATAACCACGACCCCTCTTACGACGCTCCTCAATAGGCAGCAACATACTCTCTTGGTTCTGCATTAAATTCTCTAAATTCTCTGCATCGTCAGCCAATCCACTCGGCTGCTGGAAGAACTCCCACCGCTCACTGTCCTTAAACTCACTCATATCCTTCATACGCTTAGCTGATGGGTCATACCTCCACTTATCCTCCACAGCAAATGAATACCACCAATGGCTGTCATCAGGCGGGTTAGTGTCTAATATGATACCACTCCATGTACAACCACCCTTGTCAGCCTTTGGATACCGCCCTACCCTAGACGTAGCAGCCTGTATCAAACCCAACTCTATCTCTCTAGACTCATTGAAGAATATACCAGTAGGCTCAAATGATAATAACTTCTTCTCGTCCGCTGGCTTGTCCAACGCCATAAAGATAACCTCAAGCTTTACGTCACCAAATGCTATCTTCTGTGTGTATGGCGGCTTCCTGCTCCTATGACCAAATATCTCCTCAGGAAACCAGTCGTCCCAAGTAGCCATTGTCGTTGTCTCTAAGTCACTATATGTATTACGTACTATCAACCACTTAGTATACCTAAATCCATCAGGAGCCTTAGCCTGACCCATAGCCCTTATCAATATCTCCTGAATACACGCTACCGATTTACCACTACCAATAGGCCCCATTATCCCCCGCACAAATGCATCACTACCATGAAACGCAGCAGCAGTAGTACTAGCCTTGTAATTCATGTCGAATGATGTGGACACTGGCTAACCCTTTGTCTTGCTCGCACCACGAGGACTTGGTTTTTTAGCTGACGCCGCTGCGGTAGGAGCTGCGGTAGGAGTAACAGTAGGAGCTGGTGCTGCCTCCTCCACCTTAACCACACTCAACTCAGCAAACCCACGCTGGTAACTAATACTCACGTCATACACATTACCGTCTACACCCATCACTCTCAAACTATCACTCATCCACCAACTCCCCCTCTATAACCTTACCAGTAACCTCAGCAACCTTACCGCCACCAAGATCCATATTTATATTAACCACAATGCCCTTACCACTATCCTCCTTACGAGTCAGCCCATGTGCATCAATCTCTATCTTACTCATGTTAGCAGCTGCATTAGCCGCCTTGTAATTACCTTCTTTGACCTGCTGCAATAACTCATCCTGCAACTCCCTATGCCTAGCTATCGCAGCCTCCTTATTCCAACTAGCCCCATGCTGCGCCCACTCCTCAACCTTACCCATGTGCTTCACCAGCTTAGGCTCAGATAAAAAACCATCCCTCTCAACATCAGGTACCTCAACAACCTTCAACGCCCTATCCACATCAAAATCCTTACGGTACTCAGACAAAAACCTCAACGCCAACGGACTCAAACACTTATTCAAAACAGGTGAATACTTAGATGCTACCAACTTAGCCGCTTTAACCGCACCCTTCTTACCAGCCATATGACACCCTCCTTTACCACACCCACCATTATACCCCAAACCAACTCGCTACGGAAGTGGATATTTTGGAGGGGGATAGGTGATAATAAGATTGAAGTCGGCAGTCGGGGTACCCCCTCCCTTTTTACGGAACATACCCCCCCCTCTTTTTATTTTGTCGTATAACCTATATTATGTAAAACACACAACCTAATGATATCAAACACTTAGCAGAAACAGTAGGAAAGTATGTTGTCGTGTCATTATTGCACCCTTAACAATATCAATAGCTTAGCTTATGTCGTGGTATTATTACCCATGCCATTGTAATAATGTTGTATAGCTGCATCTATTAGAACGCGCGCTCATATGTACTACTGCTTCTAGTGCGCTTTAAACCTACCTATTCCCCCCGTACAATCACTTAACCCCCAAACCTAGAGTAACCACACCGCAACCAACATCAAACCACCTCAAACACGCCATATCATACATTGTTGCATAATTAACACACCAAACAAGCTACAGCCCAGCATTTCCGCCATACTTAAAACCATTTTACTGTTACTTACAAGACGCACAATCAATGATTACAATAACTTAGTAATAACCCAAGGTACGAAAATCCCGATATTATGTAACCTTACACTTAAAACCTTACAAAGTTGTAAGGCGATTTATTTATATATCTCAACTGCTTATAATTTCCTTACAACTTACAATTAAAAATAAAAAGTATACGTACACGCGCCCGCCCGCACACACGCGCCCGCCCGCCTAGCTTTTACAAAAAAAGGTGTAATGTTGTAAGGAAATTCACAACTCATTGATAATAAACAGCAATTCGCCTTACAACGTTGTAAGGAAATGTTGTAAGGTTTTATAACTCATTGATAACAATAACACATTACCTGTAAGGCGGCTGCAAGGTGCTATACCTACAACTATTTTAACCCATAAAAACGGCAGAAAACTGCATGTTCCACGGCATAGTACATAATCTTATTAAAACTATTTTAACAAAAGGGGTTGACAAAGATATAAACTCTTGCCATATTATATGTATAGCCGCAAACACGGCAGCAATAAATAACAAAGGAAACCAGTAAAATGACAAACACTTATAAAACACAATCAGAAGCGTATAATGCACTAGCTAAATATGCTAATGAATTAGTGCCACTTTTAAACAAAGATAGAAAGGCCAATAAATGGAGGGTAACAGTGGACGAATTATTATTTAAAAAGAACGCTGAAGACATTAAAAACATTAAAGATAGCGTTAAAAACCCGCATGGCGTTCAATGTTGGGTACGTTGTACGGGTTATGGCTGCTTTATGGTTGGGTTTCAGACAAGCTACCAAACTAGTACATATGCCTGCGCATATTTAAACGAGAACATTTACCTTTCAGACGACAACGAGCCTAAAAAACTTAAAACAATAACACCAGAGAAGCTAGAGCATGCCGCCAAGCGTTTACGGACGTTAGAGGAAAAAGCAAAGGATATAAAAAGAGAGGTAAGCAAACTTAAAGTGCTGCTAAACAAATAACCAAGAAGTACATATAAAGTCGCCCAACGCTGAATAAATACCGAAACGGCCACAATAGGCAATAAAACAAAGCAAAAGGAAACCAGTAAAATGTTAATCAGCATATCAATAATAATTGTACTCGCATTTTTACACGTGAGTATAGGAAAATCAGACTTAACGCCATGGCACGCCTGGGGCTTGCGTATAAGTATTTATTACTTAGCAGCAATCAACCTGTTTGTAATGGCGGTGGCTTGGGGGGCGTAAAATGATAACACTAACACTAAGACAAATCAGAGACCACAAACCATGTAAAGATGGTTGGCCTAAGTTAGTTAAAAACTTAGGCGGGCTTGAAAAATATGGGCTAGATACGCCTGTAACATTTGAACAAATATATAAAAGTAATGGTTATTCTGACACATTTTGGGCTTTGCAATGTATAGGCATTGAGCATGAAAACCTAATACGTCATTTGACAGTAGACTATGCCGAGAGCGTTAAACATTTGATGACAGATGGCGGCTCATTAAATGCGTTGGTAGTAGCTAGGAAATATGCAGATGGTAAGGCTAGCAAAGAACAATTAAAAGATGCTTCTGATGATGCTTCAAAAATAAACTAAACTAAACAAAAGAGGAGAATACAAAATGATTTATTCAGAAAACGACTGGGTTTTATGCAGGTCATATTGCCAAGGGGCAACACTAGGTAAGCTAGCGACGGATTGGAGCGGGGAAAGTATGATTTCATTTAGTGAGGCATACCACGTGCGCTCATTTACAGTACAAGACAGCGCAAGCGGTGCTTTGGCTACATTAAGTTGGCAAAAACCATCAAAAGCTGAAGTTTTCGGGGGTAGGCCTGCTGTATTAAATGAACCTGCTTTAGTGTGGTTATTAGATGATGCACAAGCAGAAGCTATATTAAAATTTAAGGATAACAAATAACATGCAAGATTTTAAGAAACTTATATCTGCTGGGCTCCCTACTATGTTAGTAGGGAGTGCAGGAACGGGCAAAACTTCTATACTTAGGCAGTTTGCCCTTGACAATAACAGGGTTACAGTTGACTTACGTACAGCTATGATGCCACCAGAGGACTTGGTAGGCATACCTAAAGTAAAGGACGGTTGCTTTGAGTATTTGCCGCCAGAATGGGCGCATAAACATGCAAATGACAAGGGGGCTAGACTGTTAATAATACTTGAGGAGATACACCTTGCGCCACCTGCAATGCACGCTGCATTGTACCAATTGCTGCAAGAGAAAGAAGTCGCTGGGATTGATTTGTCTAACGCATGGATAGCAGCAACTGCTAACCCGCCCGAGCAGGCGGGGGCTGCATTATGTGGTGAGTTACCAGAAGCTTTAAGGGATAGACTAGAGGTAGTTAACTTCAAGGCGCACATGGTAGAGAATGAAACTACCAAGTGGTTACAAGTTCTTGCTAACAACTTACAAATAAGTAAAGAGGTGCAAGAGGCATGTGGCTTAGATGGGTTAGATATGCCAATAACGCCTCGAGCGTGTGAGAGGCTCTTAAGGTTAATCGCAGTAGGAGTTAGAGACGAGTCCTTAATATCTCGTAGAGCAGGTAATATCACATCTAAAGTACTTAACGCATTAAACAGTAGGCAAGACGCTGATATTGATATCTTAGCTAAAGCAGCAACTCCCGACAGGGCAGTAAAGCATGTAGTATTTACTGGGGAAGGGTTTAAATAATGATTAATATTGGTATGCGTGGACATGGGTATGGACAAGGGTATGGAAATGGACATGGCTCTGGCTATGGAGATGGCTATGGACATGGAAATGGACATGGAGATGGTTATGGAGATGGACATGGAAATGGAGATGGAAATGGAGATGGAAATGGGTATGGAAATGGAAATGGGTATGGACATGGAAATGGAAATGGGTATGGGTTTGGAGATGGAGATGGGTATGGGTATGGACATGGCCGTGGAGATAATAGAACAATGTATGAGGTAATAAAAAAATGATTGATATTGGTGGCTATGGAAGTGGAAATGGACGTGGACATGGGTATGGACAAGGGTATGGAAATGGACATGGCTCTGGCTATGGAGATGGCTATGGACATGGAAATGGAAATGGGTATGGGTTTGGAGATGGACATGGAGATGGGTTTGGAGATGGCTATGGACATGGAAATGGAAATGGAAATGGGTATGGACATGGAAGTGGACATGGGTATGGGTTTGGAGATGAAGATGGGTATGGGTATGGACATGGCCGTGGAGATAATAGAACAATGTATGAGGTAATAAAAAAATGATTGATACATTAAAAGCAAGAGGAAAACCCCACTTAGCGCAGTTACTATCTAGAGCTAAAAATGTAAGTAACATTCTAACAGCAGGGGTTGATTCAAAAGGTAATATGATAGCTAATTTTGATTGGTTAAAAACATTAACCCCAAGACAATTAGAGGCTGTACTTTACCATGAGGCATTGCACATAGTACTAAAACACCATCCAAGAGCGAAAAAATGGGGTGGTAATCTTAAAGCATATAATGTGGCTGCCGATGCTCATATTAACGCCCATTTACCTGATTTAAGGGAAATAGGTGGAGTGTTTTTTGACACACTTCCCGACATAGGGGTAGACCCAAGTACCTTAACAACAGAAGAGTTAGCTACTGCTTTAGAGAAGCATGCCGATGAATTGCCAGAATGTCACGATAAGCATGATGGTAACGAAGGTGCCACTAGTGAAATTACTGATGCTGCTAGAGAAGCCGTGTCACATCTTTCTGATTCAACTAAAGAGAGTATAGAAAAAGCTTTTAACACTAATCTTATAGATGTTGGTGAGTTAGAGCCTATGAGTGAGCAGGAGTTAGCTATCCAAAAACTGATAGGTGCAGCATGGCTTACCCCACGCACAGAAACTTACGCTAGACCAAGCAGGAGAGTTAACCGCAGTAAACTCTTATTGAGAGGTAAGGCATCTTCATTCAAGCAGCCTATTATTGACTTATACATAGATGTAAGTGGCAGCATGGCAGACCAAGCTCCTAAATGGGTAGCATTTGGTAAAGACTTGTGCCGTAGATATGGTGGTAGATTAAGAGTTAGTTTATGGAGCGATAATGTACCAGCACCATCGATGATTATTCCAGATAATTTTGAATCTGGTGGCACAAACTGGAGTGAGTTAGAACAACTAATATCTCAACCTAGAAACCCACATCATAAAGTAGTTGTAATTACTGACTTATGTGGTTGCGCTGAAGGGCAGTTAATCAATAGTAATCTGGTGATAGAAGTATGATTGATATTGGTATGCGTGGACAAGGGTTTGGACATGGACTTGGCTATGGACGTGGACATGGAGATGGGTATGGAAATGGAGATGGAAATGGGTATGGACATGGAAGTGGACATGGAAATGGACATGGGTATGGGTTTGGAGATGGAGATGGGTATGGAGATAGAGATGGGTATGGGTATGGACATGGCCGTGGAGATAATAGAACAATGTATGAGGTAATAAAAAAATGATTGATATTGGTGGCTATGGAAGTGGAAATGGACGTGGACATGGGTATGGACAAGGGTATGGTGATGGAGATGGACATGGAGATGGCTATGGACGTGGAAATGGAGATGGGTATGGACATGGAAATGGAAATGGGTATGGACATGGAAATGGGTATGGACATGGTTATGGAGATGGGCTTGGACGTGGGCGTGGAGATAACAGAACACTACATGAGGTAATAAAAAAATGATGGAGATAAAAGAATGACAGAATTACAAGCAGAAGCAAATAGTATATATCTTAACCGCCTTAACTCATATAAGAGTATTAGGGAAGCTGCTGAGGCAGCTATTGATTACCTGGATGCGTTCGATTCTGAGGAGGCAAGATTAGAGCAGGAACATTATTCAAATTTAATAAGTTATATAGGGTGAGTAAGATAATGAAATACTGGATAGTAGTAGCATTGGTATATTTTTTAATAATTTTAATATATACAGCAGTTAAATATATGTAATAGCATTAACAGATTGCCGCGTCCCTTCAAAATAGCGTGGCATAGGTCGGAGGTTTTGTTATTTCTCCTCTGTTTGCCAGTCAGCCCCACTGGTGACCGTCACGGGGCAACTTAAAACAAAAAAGGATAATAGTATGCAAGACTTTATTAAAGAGATGGTGAATAGTGGACTCGCACCTAAAGACAGGGCATCAATAACTATTACTGGTTCTAATATTAAAACCTACCTAATGGAAGAAGATAAAAAGGGCAAGCCAACAGGGTGGTACAGATACAAAGAAGATGAACACGGAGCTGTGGGTCAGTTTGGTAGCCATAGGTATGGCGAGTCTCATGTATGGAACAGCAAAATAAAGCGCGACTTGGACCCTGAGACAGCTGGCAAGATCAAAGCCGATCGGGAGCGGAATAAAAAATTATTAGAGATTGAGAGAGTGGAAGCACAGAGGGACGCAGCCGATAGTGCAGCTGAGATGCTTAACTCTTTGCCGCCTGCTACTGGTGATGAGCCATACTTTAAGAGTAAGGGTGTTAAACCATTTAGCGGCATTAAGGCTGACGGTGATACGGTTGTCATACCTATGTGGCGTGGCGGTTCTAAGTCAGGTGTGCAAACTATAGACGGTAACGGCAATAAGCGATTTACTAAGGGTGCTGCTATAGATGGTGGGTTTTTCCCACTAGTTAGCAAGGAAGACAAAAAGAATTTTTTTGTAATATGTGAGGGGTATGCGACGGCAGCTACAATTAGAGAAGCAACTGGCTACCCTACTGTGTGTGCTTTTGTTGCTAATAATTTAATGTCGGTGGCTGAGGGTATACGTAACAAGTATCCTAATGCTCAGATAATTATTGCAGCTGACAATGACCAATGGCGACTTAACCCCAAAGAGAGAGCTAAAAATAATCTCACACCACCTGATAGTGGTGCTGCTAGTGAGTGGGATTTATGGGCTGAGAATGGGTGGATGGAGAACATAGGAATCATCAAGGGTAAGTCTGCTGCGGCTATGGTTAATGGATTTCTTTGTTACCCTGACATACCTAGCGATCACCCTGATAAGATAACTGACTTTAATGACATAGGGCTGGAGGCTACTAAGGCTGAGATAGATGCAGTGGTTAAACAGACTAAGCAGGTATTAGAGGAGCGCAAAGCTGCACCAGCTGTATGTAAAATGGGATGGAAAGACAGGATATTTTGGTCTGATAGAGACAAAGGTATTATGGATAATAAACGACCATTGCATAATGCTATTATTATTATGTCAGGCAGTGAGAAATACGGCGAAGGATTTGCTTACAATGAGTTTGACAGCAAGGTTTATGTCATCAAGCCGTTGCCGTGGGATGGTAACAATAAGTTCGAGCCTAGAGAATTAGGAGAGAGTGATCTTATTAGATGTCAGGCATCGCTAGAGGTGATGGGTGTAAAGATGGGTAAGTTACAGACCAAAGATGCGCTTACTATTGCAGCTGAGGAGATAGACTTTCACCC
>JAJDCX010000011.1 GCA_029260615.1 Phycisphaeraceae bacterium
GGAGAGGTGGCCGAGCGGCTGAAGGCAACGGTTTGCTAAATCGTCGTACGGGTTTTGCCTGTACCGCGGGTTCGAATCCCGCCCTCTCCGCTTTTTTTGACACGTCCGCCGTAAACCCTTGCCAACACTAACCTGGCAAAAACGGCGGGCAGTTACGCAGACCGTTTTCCCGATTCTTTACGAGTCTGCGATCCTCCGGAACCCCTATATAGACATGGCTAGCCCCCAAGCACGGGGGTTATTATTTGCCCTTGGACTTCTCGATCCTCGCCACCAGCGTCGAGGGACGGACGCCTAAGACCTTGCAGACCTTGAATAGGGTCGGGATCGTCAGAGAGTTCTTGTTGCGTTCCAGAAGGCTGATATAGGTCCGGTGCAGACCCGTCTCGAAGGCCAACTGCTCTTGCGTTAGTTCTGCCGCTAGCCGAGCTTTTTTGAGTTCGTTGCCTCCCACCGAGACAGGCTAAGCTGGCTTGCCTCGGGGTATCCCTCACTAGTTGGTACCCTTGAAATAGGCTCGATCTTCTGGTGTTGATCTATTTTCCCCGAACATCCTTCGCGTTAACTTATCCTGACGTCCTGAGGTATTCACGAATCATCAGGGCAGCGGTAGCGCCTTCACCTGCCGCGCTGGCGGCCTGTTTAGTGCTGCCGAGCCTGGCGTCCCCTGCCGCGAAGACACCGGGGAGGCTGGTTTCGAGATTTGGTTTAGTCACCAGGAATCCGGGACCGTCGCGATCGACAATATCGGCGAGCCAACCGGTGTTGGGTTTGAGGCCGATGAAGACGAACACGCCATCCGCCTCAAGCGTTTGGGTCTGGCCGAGATGGTCTACGATTATATGGGACAACGAGCCGTCGCCTTGGAACCCTTGAACCTTGGAGTTGGTATGGATAGTGATATGTGGGTGTTCTTTTAATTTCTCGACTACAAAGGAGCTCGCGGACATCTCGTCACCACGGACAAGGACATCAACGGACTTTGCAAATCGCGTCAGGAACAGGCTCTCCTCTGCGGCACTGTTACCGCCGCCGATGACAGCGACCCGCTTGTCTTTGTAGAACGGACCATCGCAGGTTGCGCAGAAGTGGATGCCTGCACCTATAAAGTCTTCTTCCCCGGGGACATTCAGACGCCGGTAAGTCGAACCGGTGGCGAGGAGGGTTGCTCTGCTGCGCACAATTTGCCCGTCGGCCATTGCGGTATCGATGTAGCCATGATCAGCGGATATCTTAGCGACCTCGGTCGCAAGCAGCAGTTCGACGCCAAATCGCTCGGCCTGCCTTCTAAGACGGTCGCTGAACTCACGGCCGCTGATGCCCTCGGGGAATCCCGGGAAGTTGTCCAAGCGATCCGTCACAGAGGCCTGGCCGCCGACGGGTCCTCGTTCGATAACCAGCACATCAAGCCCTTCTCTCGCCGCATAAAGTGAGGCGGTGAGGCCCGCCGGGCCGGAGCCTACGACAACTAGATCATAGAAACGCTTGGAGACGGTGCTCTTGATCCCCAGCCGTTCGGCGACCTGTGCATTAGATGGATTGACCATCACTTCGCCGCAAGACAGAACGATCGTTGGGATCACACGCTTGCCGTTATTGAGATCGGCTATGCGTTTGTTTGCTTGTGGGTCTTTGTCAATATCCACCCAGTCGTATTCGACACCGATTTCGCCAAGGTACATCTTGGTGTTTCGGCAATCGGGGCACCAGTTGGCCCCGTATAATGTCATTTGTGCGGTCATATCAGATTACCTGTGTTAACTCTGTGTTTGTACGGACGGGAGTGTCCCATGAGGTTGATTCCAGATGAGTAATGTATCGATTCGGCCTGGAAGCGATTACGCCTAGAGCCGCCATTGTCTACTAGTTGTGTGTAAGGCCATAGCTCCGCGCGACGGGTCTTGAAGATCAGGGTTTGCTTCCATTAGGAGCCCTGCCCGGGTTGCGGGTTCATTGTTTTGTCGTAGCGGGTCTGAGCCTGAATCACGGATACGAGGTTTTCCGTTTTCCACTGGTCAATCAAGTTGATAATCGGCTTAAGCGTTTCGCCCAGTTCCGTAAGCGAATAGACGACCTTGGGCGGTATCTGCGGGTATTGTTCTCGCAACACCAGTCCGTCCCGCTCCAACGCACGCAATTCCTGCGCAAGCATTTTCTGCGTGACCGGAGCCATCTCGTTGCGTAGTTCATTGAACCGTTTGGGTCTTTCCGCCAGGCAATAGATGATTGTCCCTCGCCATTTCCCGCCTACGACTTCCATCACTTCGACGAAAGGGCAAGCGCCTTCGGGATGGTTGTGCTTTGCCATACCAAGTATCCTTTTGGTAACTATAGGTTATTCAACAACTTACTTGCAATCGCATACTAATCATTCTACACTTCTCCGCAATCACATCATGGCCTTTTTTAAGGCCGGCATCCACAATACTCATTTTATCCAGGAGATAAGCGTTGAAACATGACCAGATCGAGACAAGCCATAGGGCGAAAGTCGCTGTGTGGAGCGAATTGTCGGACCGAGAGCCCCGCCATGCGCTGGTGAAGAATGTCGATCTGGTCATCGTGAAGTATGGTGAACAAGTCTCTGTTTTATTTGGCCGGTGCCTGCATCGCGGGGCGCTGATGGCTGATGGCTGCATCACCGGGCACAACATTATCTGTGGTGTTCACGGCTGGGATTACCGTTTCGACACGGGGGTCAGTGAGTACAACAACGTGGAGCGGCTTCACAAGTTCAAGGCGTGGGTCGATCAGGACGGCGATGCGGTGTATGTCGATGAGCAGGAGATTGCGGATTGGCATGCCAAGAACCCCCAGGCATATCAACGCGACGAGTACCTTGGCCAGTATCAGGATCTTCACGGCACGCCCGAAGAACCCCACACAAAGTATATCCAGGGGCTGGCTAAGGACGGTTTAAAGAAATTTGGGCATCACGGCCCGATGTCGGCGATGGGGGTGCCTTCCACCGAGTTACCGAAGTGGGACGATATCCAGATCCTGACCGGCCAGTTAGACCGGTTGCCTCACATGGAGAGCCAGGAGGTCGGCACCGAGTTGGTCGTCGGGCCTGCAGCCAAGAAGCCGCTTCATTTAAAGATCCCGATCTTCGTCAGTGATATGAGCTACGGGGCCTTGTCTGAAGAGGCCAAGGTCGCTCTCGCTAAAGGAGCGGAACTCGCCGGCACGGGGATATGCTCGGGTGAAGGCGGGATGTTGCCGGAGGAGCAGGAGGCGAACCGCCGCTATTTTTACGAGCTGGCCAGCGCTCGTTTTGGCTGGTCTCTGGATAAGGCCGCGAAGTGTCAGGCGTTTCACTTTAAAGCCGGGCAAGGTGCGAAGACGGGTACCGGGGGGCACCTGCCCGGGGATAAAGTGATGGGGAAGATCGCGGAGGTGCGCGGGCTTGAACCGGGACAGGCTGCGGTAAGCCCGCCACGCTTCACGGATCTGCTGTGCGTGGAGGACTACCGGCGTGTGGCGGATGAGGTCCGCGAAGCGACCGGCGGCATCCCGGTCGGCTTTAAAATGTCCGCACAGCATATCGAGAAGGACATCGATTTCGCGCTTGCGGCAACCGCCGACTACATCATCCTCGACGGCCGAGGTGGGGGGACCGGCGCCGCGCCAAACATTTTTAAGAACAACATCTCGGTTCCAACCATGGCGGCGCTGGCCCGGGCACGCCGTCATCTGGATTGGCGTAAACGTCAAGATGTGACGCTTATTATCACCGGGGGGTTGCGTACGGAAAGCGACTTTATCAAGGCCATGGCCCTGGGAGCAGACGGTATCGCCATCGCCAACAGCGCGATCCAGGCGATCGGATGCCTGGGCATGCGTGCGTGTAACAGCAACAACTGCCCGGTGGGGATCGCCACGCAAAAACCTCGCCTGCGGGAGCGATTGATTGTAGATGCTTCGGCCCAGCGCCTAAAGAACTATCTTGAGGCAACGACGGAATTGATGTCCGTCATGGCTCGCGCCTGTGGGCATACCCATCTGAATCAATTCTGTCCCGACGACCTGACCACCTGGAACCGTGATATCGCTTATCTCACGGGTCTCGTGTATGCGGGCGTGACCCCGCTGTAATTCATACTTCATTTTACCAAGGAGACCAATAGATGACTGAATCAACCACAACCGGATCGCTACTAGACAAAACACAACAGATCCTTGACTTACTCGCCAGGGGGCTGTTTGTCGAGGGCATGGAAGCTTTCTACGCCGATGACGTCATTAATGAAGAACCCACAGGGGTGATTGTCCAAGGCAAACAGGCCATCATCGATAATGAAAAAAATGTGCTTGAACAGGTGGCTGCCTACCACGGCATTGAAGTGAAAGCGGTCGGTGTCGGCGAGGACGATGGCAACGGCAACGGGATTACCTTTGCAGAATACAAACTGAGTGTTGACATGAAGGACGGCAGCAAATTCAACCCGGATCAGGTCCAGGTGACCCGGTGGGAGAACGGCAAAGCCAAACACATCAAATTCTACTACAACCCGGATTTCAAGTAAATGAATAAGGAGTTTACCTAATGATGATGAATCTTAAAAACGGCGTGGCTTTGAAAGGCCATGATGCCTTGACCTACTTCCAAGACATGCCCCAGATGGGTGCTCCAGGCATCTATCACGAGCATCAAGGCGCCCGCTTCCACTTTACCTCGGAAGCTAACAAGGCCAAGTTCGCCGCAGACCCCAGCGCGTATATCCCACAATACGGAGGCTTCTGTTCTATCGCGATGTCGGAAGGGAAATCCGTCGGTGCTCACCCTAAGAACTTCAAGATCGTCGATGGGCGTTTGTACATGTTCTTTAAAGCCTTGTTCGGTATCATCAATACAAAGCGTCAGTGGGAGAAGGACGAAACCAAACGCATGGCCGAAGCGGATACGCAGTGGGCCAAGCTTATTCAGAAAGAGGGCGCGGCCTAGGAGCGAGCGATACCACGATGGCTCAAATTATCCAACAATTGGTAGCCCCGGCCGTGATGATTTCAGCGTGCGGCCTGCTTTCCTTAGCTCAGTACAACCGCCTGGCAGTGATCGTGGGACGGCTGCGACAGTTCCATCACGAGCGGTTAGTGGTCTATGAAAAGATGCTTGAGGCCGGTGAGCCCGATAAGCAGCTACTGACGCGCCGTTATACGGGGATCGGGGAGCAAGCCGACCAGATTCTTCTGCGTGCAAAAATCGTCCGAAACGGCCTTGCCTGCCTGGTCGGTTGCGTCCTCTGCATGCTCGGCAGTTCTCTGGCTATAGGATTGTCTTTGATGGTTGAATCGGTCCAACCTGTGGTGGTCGGATTGTTTATTCTGGGTGTGCTGAACATGTCGGCCGCGATGGTTTTTGCACTGCTAGAACTGCGTGCCAGCTTGACGCAGGTCGAGTACGAGCACGATCGTATCGGGCAGCTAGAGAAGCCAATCGGTCATTTGGAATCGTTCGGCCCATTAGGAGCCTGATGGATGATGTTCTGCTTGGCGGAGACCTCGGCGGGAATCGACACGCATGGCCCAACCGGTCTGGTATCCATACAGGGGGCGATGAGTTACCTCGTTGTCGCTGTGACCGCCATCGGGGTAGCCGCGATCGTATGGGGTGTGTGTTGCGGTGTCCTGAAATGGACCCGCATGGAATGGGCGAACCTTCGGGGAAAGGATGCCGGCCCTCTTCAAGAGAAGTTAAGGCACCATTTAGGTTATTACCTGCTGTTAGGTCTTGAGTTTCTTGTTGCCGCTGACATCATAGAAACATTGATGTCCCCGACACTCGAGCATCTGGCTATCCTCGGGGGACTCGTTGTCATACGGATTATGATTAGCACCAGCCTCAACTGGGAGATGTCGTTGGCCAAGGCCGACACTAGCGATGCGACAAGTTGACCCAGCAGCCACGAAGGAAGTTATTTATGAACAAAGAAACACCACTGAATACCACATGGCACAAAGCGATTGACCGGGCAGAATTGCCCGAAGGACGAGTCAAGACCGTGACACTCGGTGTCGAATCGATCTGTATGACGCACCACGAAGGTCAGTACGCCGCTCTGGAGAACCGATGCCCGCACCAGGGCGGCCCCCTAGGAGAGGGAACGATAGAAAATGGTTTTCTGCGTTGCCCGTGGCACGGCTGGGACTACTGCCCGTTGACGGGCAAGCCGCCCGGCGGGTACGACGATGGAGTCAAGACTTATCCGGTTGACGTGCGAGAGGATGGGGTTTACGTCGGGGTTCAGGAAGTACCGCCTCGCGTGCAGACCGTCAGCGACGTCATGATCCAGACTATGGTCAACTGGGGCGTGAAGTGGTGTTTCGGCATGGTCGGGCACTCGAATCTGAACGTGGCGGAGGCGCTAAGACACCAGGAGCAGGCAGATGCGTTGGGCTTTATCGGGATCCGGCACGAAGGGGCCGCGTCGTTCGCCTGCTCCGCCTACGGGAAACTCACCGGGCGACCAGCGGCCTGCCTCGCTATCGCCGGACCCGGGGCTACGAATCTACTTACAGGTCTTTGGGACGCCCATGTTGACCGCGCGCCCCTGCTCGCACTGACGGGGCAGGTATCCACGCAGGTGCTGGGCCGACACAACTTCCAGGAGGTTCCACTAGACAAAGCGTTTGGACAGGTTGCCCTCTATACCCAGTCCGTTTTGTCCGGGTCACCGCACGCGGAATTAATGAACCTGGCATGCAAGAGCGCGATCCTCCACCAGCAGGTTTCACACCTGATCTTCCCTGACGAGGTCGCGGGCCAACCCGCCGAAGCAGATCCCGGCACGCCCGAAGGCCGTCTGCCAAAACTTGAAATCACGGCCCCCATGGTGGCACTTCAGCAGGCGGTGGATATGCTCAAGCCCGCCAAGCGCCCGTTGATTATTGTCGGCCACGGCGCACGGGACAACATGCAGGGGATCACAGCCCTCGCCGAGCAGTTGGGCTGCCCCGTTGTTACCACGTTCAAGGGCAAGGGTCTGATCAGCGATGCCCACCCGTTGGCCGGCGGAGTTTTGGGGCGTTCCGGCACTCCGATCGCCTCCTGGTTCATGAACGAATCCGATGTGCTGCTTGTCCTGGGCGCATCATTCAGCAACCACACCGGGATCACACCCAAGAAACCTATCATCCAGGTCGACTCCGACCCCGACAGCTTGGCCAAGTTTCACAAGGTGGATTGCCTGGTCTACGGTGATCTTTCGACCACGGTGGCGATGTTGCGCGACAGCTTGCGCGACCACGCATCGATCGATCATCGTTCCGAGGTCGCGGATCGCTGGCAGCTCTGGCGTGAAGAGAAGGCCAGCCGACGGACCGATGATCTCGGCCGCGGCCTAGCCAGTGCTACGGTATTCGAGAGCCTCACTCGGTTAGCGCCCGAGGACGCTATCCTCGCGGTGGATGTCGGGAACAACACCTACAGCTTCGGGCGGTACTTCGAGTGTCGTCGGCAATCGGTGCTGATGTCCGGTTACCTAGGGTCAATCGGCTTTGGATTCCCCGCCGCAATGGGTGCATGGGCCGCGACACAAGAGGACGACACGCGATTTTCGGGCCGAAAAGTCATCAGTATTTCTGGCGATGGAGGCTTCGGGCAGTACGCCATGGAGTTTTCAACCGCCGTGAAGTACGGCATGAATATCACACACGTCCTGCTGAACAACTCGAACCTCGGCAAGATCACCAAGGAACAGCAGGCGGGCAATTGGCCCGTCTGGCAGACATCATTGAATAACCCCAGCTTTGCCGCCTTTGCTGATCTATGCGGTGGCAGGGGCTACCTGGTTAAGTCCGTCGATGAACTCGACAATGCCTTGTCCACCGCGTTGGTACAAGATGGCCCCACTCTGGTTGAAATCATAGTGGACCCCGAGTTGATCTGAGCCTCGCTGGGTGTAAACCCCCAAACACAGGCCTGGTTGTAGCCCGATTCACAGGGCAGCCACTAACCGCCGGATTATCAGAATCAGGTTATCAGAAACTCCAATCGGTGACCTGTTAATTCCCTGCTCGTTCCCTGTTGCGTTGAGTAGGGAATTCAGAAATGAGCCGTCGTAAGTCCCTGCCATACAGATGGTAACCAAGGGTGACCTACCGTCTAAGCCCCCATCTTCCCTGCCAAAACGAATAAATCCCTGTAAATCGTTAAAAAACAGCGAATCGGTTCAGAGACTGGTTGATGTATGGAGGAGAATACACCGCGAAGTATCTGAATATAGCCATCAAGTTCCTGTCAGGAAAATGGGACAGAGCAGTTGTGCATTATGTACAGCCTGCCAGACGATTAATCGAGAGTGTTGTCATTACCGCAAATTGTTTTTTGGTATGCCAAACGGTGTACGGCAACTCGAAACGCACCAAAGCAATATTGTGGCAACTGGCTTTAAGTTGTCATGACAGAGTCATACTCAGGTATGGCGGGCAAGTCGGATAGTGATAGCGAGCGATCTTGAACAGAGAGACTACAGGTGCGACAGCACGTCAGGAATCCATGACTTTGTTTGTCGGCGCAAAAATGCAAACCCACGAATAGTCACCAGATCCATACACCTTGATTCAGTAAGAAAAATGGATATAATGATAAAGAACTCTTGTATACGGGCGGTCCGCGACACATATGAGGATACACAACGGAGTTGTCTATCCATTCGCCCAGTATGTTTCCGATGATGGATGATTACGCGCCTACTATTTTCATGATCGATCCCGTGCTGGGTGAACGCAAGAAGCTGCATGATCTTGCGCGGACGGTTGGGGTACGCGCCGAGTTGTTCAGTTCTGCCCTCGATTTTCTCGATAGCTACAACCCCGAGTGTCCGGGTTGCTTGGTCCTTGAGATGCGGCTTCCCGACATGGCAGGCCTGGAATTGCAATCGACTCTGAATACCAGACGGCTGCACATCCCCATGATATTTGTGACCGCTTACGCGGATATCACCAGCACCTCCAAGGCGATGAAGAGCGGCGCATGGGATGTCTTTAGCAAGCCCTATGACGGGGACCTGTTGATTGGCAGCATCCAACAAGCGATATCTAAGGACGTTATGGTTCGTCATGACCGGGCGTGGCGCGAAGTCGTCGCCAACCGAGTCGCAAAACTCACCGAACGCGAGCGGGAGGTTCTGAATTATGTCGTCGCGGGCCACCCCAATAAAAAGTCCGCTGCCGACCTGGGGCTCAGCGAAAAAACGATAGAGACGTATCGCTCTCGTATCCTGATGAAGCTGGAACTCCCCACATTCATCGACGTGGTGCGGACGGTCACCGCCGCCCAGGTTTGTTCCGTGGGGAAAAGCTGCCTGTCTTGCAGGGGGATCCCCTACAACTGCCCGACCGATCCTTATCAGTGTTGCCAGTTGCCTGGTTCTTGTAGCTTGTTCGACAAGGCTGTCTGAGCCAGAGAACGCGATAAGGAACTGATCTGTCTTAAGGTCGTCCTGCCCAAAAGTCGAGTTAAGGATAGAGTCAATGGGCCTGGGATTTCGGGCAACGAAAATATTGTGATATAGGCCGAGGTCTCACCCTATGTGTGAAGACGCTATTGGTACGTCTCGGGTCGAAATTGGGTAGATGGGGTTCAGGGTCGCTATGCAGGAGCGTGGCCATTTACAGCTTTAAAATTGGAGGGCGTCATGTTGAAGAAATTCAAATCATTGGGTCTTGGGGCTCGGATCATATCCGTCACGTTGGCACTTCTTGTCACAGTCGTGGCGGTGAATTACGCCGTCTTTGTCAGCAAGTACAAGGCCTCTGCGATTGAGGCGATGACCGAGAAGGCTGCGGCATTCACGGCCGTGGCGGACGAGGCGAAGAACCACGTCGCCGAGCTGAATAACACCGGAACGTTCGATACCCAAATGATGCTTGAAGAGCTTAAGGAGGACCTGGCAGCGGGCAAGCCTTACAGTGAGTCCAAGATTTTCGGGACCATCCCGGTGGTTGCCGGCTGGGTTTCCGCTCAGGAAGCGGCGGAGCGTGAAAACATCGACTTCCGTGTCACGTCCTACGACGCCCGTAACAAAGAGAACGAGCCCGACCTTGATTCGTTCGAAGGCAAGCTGCTCACCGCCCTAACAACGCAGGTCAACGCCGGCGGCGAGGAGGCGATCCACAGGATCGATGAATCGACTAATGAGCTGCACTACATGCGCGCCATCAAGCTGGGCCTGGAGTGCATGCTCTGCCACGGCGACCCCGCCACCAGCCCCACCGGTGACGGCAAGGATATCCTGGGATTCACACTCGAAAACTGGAAGCCCGGCTACATGCACGGGGCCTACCACGTCGTCATGCCACTGGAGCCGGTCGATGCACAGGTCGCCGGGTTCATCACCGGCGGACTCGCCTGGACCGTGCCCCTGGTCATCATCAGCATCGCAATGATACTGTTCGCCTTGAAATTGGTGTTCGGGAAACCCGTGCACAACCTCATAAGCCGCATCCGCGACATCGCCGAAGGCGAAGGCGACCTGACACAACGCATCGACGTCAACAGCACAGACGAGTTGGGCCAACTAAGCAGCTTGTTCAACCAGTTCGTCGAGCGTATCCACGACCTGATCGCCTCCGTCGCCGGGGCCGCACACGAAGTCGCCGGGGCCTCGACCGAAATCGCAGCCAGCGCCGAAGAGATGACCACCGGGATGCAGGAGCAAAACGGGCAGATCACCCAGGTCTCCGCCGCCGTCGAGCAGATGTCCGCAAGCGTCGTCGAGGTCGCACGCAAGAGCGCCGAGGCCGCAAACAACGCCGAACAATCCGGGAAGCTCGCGACCGAGGGCGGGGAGGTCGTCGCAGAGACCATCACCGGGATGACCTCCATCTCCGACGCCGTCTCCTCAAGCGCCGCCAGCGTCGCAGAGCTGGGCAAACGAGGTGAGCAGATCGGCCAGATCATCGAAGTCATCAACGACATCGCCGACCAGACCAACCTCTTGGCACTCAACGCCGCCATCGAAGCCGCACGCGCAGGCGAGCACGGCCGAGGCTTCGCCGTCGTCGCCGACGAGGTCCGCAAACTCGCCGACCGCACAACCAAAGCGACCGAGGAGATCGGCGATTCAATCACAGCTATCCAGACCGAGACCGATCAGGCGGTGCAGCGGATGAGTTCCGGGACCGATCAGGTCCAGGAAGGTGTGAACAAGGCAACCCAGGCCGGCGAGAGCCTCGAAAAGATCGTCTCCGGTGCACAGGAAGTCAGCGGCATGATCCAGTCGATCGCCGCCGCCGCTGAACAACAGTCCGCCGCAGCCGAAGAGATCAGCCGAAGCATCCAGTCCGTCAGCGCCGTATCCAACCAGGTCGGCGAAGGCACCGCACAGTCCGCACAGGCCGCTGCGCAACTCTCGCTCAAAGCAGAACAGCTCAGAGGCCTCGTCGGCAAGTTCAAAATCAAGATCTCAGAACGCCGTCAGCGCAACGAAGGCCCACCTCAGGATACCGAGGAACAACGATCCTCCATGAAACAATCATGGGGCGATTCCTAAAACTACCTACCCCCCCAATGCAGATCGGCCAGGCGAAAGCCCGGTCGATCTGTTTTTTTACACGCAGCAACACCGCGCCCCATCATCAGGGGAACAACGCCTCCAGTGCCGATCTTGTGTAACCGTACAGAGTGATGCTTAACCGCAGCGTGCGATGTTTAGCCGCCGCGCGTGATGTTTAGAGCGGTCTTATTTTAACCGCTGCGGTCGGTGTTTTGCCGTCGCGATTGATCTTCAGCCGTCTGGGTCGGTGTTTAGCCGTCGCGGCCACGCGACGTACTCCGGCCGCGCACACCCCGGGCTAAGCCGTAGCACAGCACCACGGATAAGGTGAAACCACTCTAGCTCTGATTAACCCCGTACCTCTGCCAAGCCCATACACCCTGAACCTGGGCCGGGCACCCGCAGACAACATGCCAGCGCCGCCCTAAGTGTGATTCAATCTTTATTCTGCCCAAGAATCACACGCACCTGCTCAACCGGGTAGAACGTCCCGCCGTTCTTCATCCCCGGACAACTCTTCGCCGCACGCGCCCAGTGACGCGTCGTCTTCAAGTTCTCCGGCCAAAAGGGCCAGGTCCGGCACTGCGTCGGCCTCACCGGATAAATCGAACACAACGACTTTCCCTCAGGGTCCCGACGAAGAAACACGCAGTCAAAACCGTTGCGGGTCGAGACCTCGTCCAGCGTCCAACGCCCCTGCTTCTTCTTGCAGTACTTCTTGTGAAATGCCTCGACCGTCAGGCCCAGGTGCTCGGCCATCGCCTCGCCCTCGTCCTCATCAAACCACACAAACCCAGGCGGCCCCGTGCAACAGTTCCCACACTGCGTACACTCGAAACTCAGCCCGTCTTCGTACCAAGTTGTGTCCTTCTCCGTGTCTGGCATCGGCGGATTGTAGGGCAAACCACAAACCCTTGTTTGCCACGCCACAGTTTTATCCGAACGCAATGATTCAACACGCACCCGACCTAATCCCACAGCACAATATATAGATACCCCCTTCATCTCATACGAAGCGCCGCGACTTGTCGCGCCTACTTACGTCCAACCCTGCCACACCCACAAAGACCCACCAGACCCACACCGGCCAATAGTAACGACCCGGGCTCGGGCACCGGCCGGATGATCGCCCTGATAGCGAAGTCACCCACCACCCCGGCAGAACAGGCGTCCGTCCATCCGCCGGGGATCGCGAACACGCTGTTGGTATTGGCCTGGCATCCGTCGCCGTCGAACTCGACACCTGACGCGATCGGGTTGCCCGCGCTCTGATTGAGAAACTCAAGCGAGACCACAAAGACCTGACCCGCCGTCACAGGGACCTGCAACGCCACCAGATCGGTCGGCGGGTCCAGATGTCGGTACTCATTGATCGTCAGGTCGCTGAGGACCGGCGCGACGATCGTCGCCAGAGGCGCCCCGGGCGACGGGAAGACCCCACCGGCGAAGATGTCAATCCCCAGTTCCTGCGACGGGAAATTTGTCCCGAACTGTGAATCCCAAAGGACCTGTACCCCGATGATGTCCCCTGCTACGGGCGCGGTCAGCCAAGCCGCGGCACGCTCGTTCTGAACGAATGCCGGCAGGGGCGTACCCGCGCCGGGCACCGCAACCGAATCGTTCTGAACCACGATCTCCGCAGCCAACGCGCGGTCGCTCGATAAAACCACCAACAACGCCATCATCGCAGTGGTCAGCAAGCTCACCAACCCAGATGCGCTCGACACGATTGACTGTTTCATTTCTCCGCCCCTTTCACCCCCCATAATTATAACAAGGCGGGTTCAGATTTAAATACCCGTGGCTTGCATCGCCCCCAAAACCCTGCGCCAAAACAACGTAGAGACACATCAAAGCTATCCATACCGCATCTACGCGACCCCCACTACCCCCCAAGACACGTCTTTCGTAGGGCTCAAAAACACAAGCACGACAAGTTTGCGCGCACAATCCGGCGCAATCCCTGAAGAAATCTATCTACCGACAATGAATGCGTAACCCGATGGCACCACACACGATGACGGGTCACAACACCCCTTACCGACCACCCCCATGCGCACAAACCCGTCGCGACGGCCAATAGTAGACCCCCCGACTTTCCCGGCACGGCAACGCAACGTTTGCCAACATCCGGGGGCGGGCCGGGGGTGCCGACAACCTCACGACGGCGACGGCCAGCTGCCTGAGTATCCGCTGATTAAAAGGACCGGGACTCACGGGCTGCCCCCACGGAACGGTGTACTCAAAAGGCGCACCCGGTGAAGGGCCTTGCAAGCGGATCGCCCCGGCCAGATGACGGATAAACAGGACGCGGACTCGACCCGGTCCCGCTGATCCCGCGCCTGCCGTTACCGCCGGGACCTCGTGGGGTCTTTTAGATAAGCAACTTCAACCGCCAAGACGCGGAGGACGCCAAGGAAAGCAGAAACAAGCATTAACCACAGAG
>JAJDCX010000012.1 GCA_029260615.1 Phycisphaeraceae bacterium
CTTTTGACCTCTTGCCGGTGGACAACTCGGCTGCGATGACGGGGTATGTGACGTATGACCTGCGGGTCACGACGGACAGGGACTTGACCGCTGCCGCGATGTTGTTGGATCTGAGCGCCGGGAGCATCTACCAGGAGCCGGAAGGCTGGGGGCAGGCCGGGGTGACGTTGGGTCCACCCAACCCGCTGTGGTTCCCGTCTTTTCCCACGGCTGAGTTTGACACCTACCTTGTTGGGGATGTTTTGACGACCAACATCGCGGGCGGGGGCGGCGATGTCGGAGGGGATGCCTTGCGGTTCGATACGCAGGAGTTGGACGCGTCCTGGTACAACAACGTGCAGGGGGATACCGGCACGTTCACCATCGGCCGGGTGACGCTGACCGACGATGCGCAGGCGTCGATGGGGCTGTATTTAACGGTCGATGCGGACTATGGCGAGGAGTCTGCGGCTGAGTTCGCCGCCACGATCGCGCCGGGTGCGGCACCGCTGATGTCGCAGATCATCGAGGAGGTCGAGCCTAGCGGGTTTACGGAGGTCGACTGGGACGAGTACGTTTACACTGCGCCGACCGAATGGGAGCTGCCCGCTTACTGGTCAGTGCTGTTGCCCCGCACGCCCTTCATCACGCCGTCGTGGAACTACAGAGACCCGATCTTGGACAACGCTGACCACGATGATCGACTCACCCAATACAATAAGAACTTGGAAGATCGGCATCAGACTCGGATTAATACCTTTACCCAGTGGGAACCCCGGTTTACATTCACGCCACCAGCTGAAGATAACCTGCCTAGCACCCTGCCCGAGCCGGGGACACTCTTGCTTGTCGCGACAGGCTTGGGGGCGGTGATGCTCAGGCGGCGGGGCACGCCGGCGGATGCGTGAGCCGTTGGCGCCAGGTGTTGGTATGATCTGCCCCGATGCCATCAACCAACCCAACCGATCCAACCAGCCCGCAGCCGCAGTTCGTCGACGCCTTCGAGGTGCGATTTATTGGGCGGGCGGTGCGTCGGCATGGGGGCGTGGTCTTGATGGCGGTGCTGATCGGAGCGATAGCGGGGGCGGGGCTCAGGTTGTTCAGCCCGCCGGTGTACCGGGCCGACGCGGTGTTGCTGGTAAACATCCATTCGATCAAGATCGCTACGAACGGCGTGCCGATGAATGTAGAGTTGGTACGGCCTACCCGTCGGTTGGTCGGAACGATCTGCATGTCGGACCGTGCGATGTTGTTGCTGGCTGAACGGCTGGGCGAGGGCGCAGATGAAGATCCGGGGGCTGACATGTCAACACGAGTCGCGTCGGTTCGTAGCCGTGTGTATTACGATCAGCGTGGGCCTGAGCTGGCGGCGCTGCGTGCGGTCGGGTCTGATCCTGAGGCAGCGGCGAGGTTGGCAAATGAATGGGCCGAGGTCTGCCAGGTGATGCTGCGCGAAGCCTACGGGACGACGGCCGCAGAAGTGGAAGAGATCGAGCGGTTGACCTTAGAAGCGAAGCAGCAGGTACTTTTGGCGATGCAGGCGGTGGGACAACTCGGTGATGGTGCGGGTGATTCTATTCGGCTTGAGCGATCGGAAGGCCTGGACCGTTCGCGTAAGCTTCTTGGTGCATTGAATGAGCGGTGGGCGCAGCTGCGTGTCCGTCAGGCAGACAGTGAAGAGATAGCACAAATCAGCAGTCTGGCTATCCCCCCGGCCGATTCGATCAACCCGTCAGCGCGATTAATCATTGGGCTTTTCGCTTTCGCCGGGCTGCTCATCGGGTTGGCTGTCGCCCTGCTGCGCGGCCCTGATGCGGCGGTATAGCTTGCGGTTGCGTCTGTGTTTGTACTCTGTCCAATCGATCAGGTGTACCCTCATCTGGATAATCTTGTATTCAAGCTGGCGGTCATAGGCGGGCGTGGGCACGATGGTCAGGACCTGGTCTTGTTTAATTTTAAGCTGGCGTACTCGCTCGTTGAGCTTGTCGTCGAGGGGGCTGACCATGAGGATTCTTTTGGCACTGTGTATGCGTGCGAGTGTTTCCTCCCGCGCTGGGCCGAAGGTCGGTAGCGAGATAGCGCCGAACACGGGCAGGCCTGTGTAGTACGTCAGTTGCGGTGCCTGGTCACCAATGATGATGTCGCCCCCTTCAGCGATTGAGGCCAGTTCCTCCGCTACTTGTTTCAGTGCCGCGTAGCGTCCGTCGTCGTACTGAGCCAGAAACGGTTGGCTGCGTTGCTCGACGATGAAGGCCCCGACACGGACGAGATTCGGGCCAAACCACAGCACCAGCAGACCCGCAAGCACCCACCTTCCGGCCGTGGGCTTGACCCGGCACTGGGTCCAAAGCCCGATACGCCACCAGCCAATCGCCAACAATGGCAGCAGAACAAGCACATATCGTTTGGTCGTGACGAACACCAGCCACTGAGCCAGGAACGCGGCGACGAGCAGGCCCCATAGTGGCCTGGCCCGGAATAGCGCCAGCCCGATGACCACAATGATCACGCCAAGCGGCACGCCGACGATCGAGCCGAAGTCCACGGCGAACATCGCTTCGGGCAGGTGTTCGGTCAGGAGCGTCGGTCCGTTCTCTACGAAGACGCGGCGCAGCGAATCCATTAGCGATGACTCGGTGACCAGCCCCAGGACACTGCCTTCATCGCGCAGCAGTGACCCGCCACCGATGACTAGGCGCATCGTGATCAGAACGACACCTGCTACCGTAGCCACCACGGCGTAGCGGATCCACCCCGGCTCGCGGGTCATCCGGTAGACGGCCATCAGCGCACCGGCGGCCAGCACGGTCAGTGCCACGCTTCGGAATACGACCATGACGAGTACCGACAACGCGATCAGGGCGGCCCCCCGCCATAGCCGTGTGCCTTGTCGGTGCATCAGTTCGTTGCCCAACAGCATCAGCATCAGCCCCAGCATGAAGGGCATGTCGGTCAGGACCTGGTAGCCGTAGCGGTAGAACGTCTCGTTTGCGGCGAGCATACATACGACCAGTACCGCGGTCGGCCGGTCAAAACGCAGTCGGACTATCCAGAAGGTCAATACCAATACCGCAGCCGAGCACAGCAGCATCACCGTATCGATCGCGATGAAACGGTCCGTCCCGAACAGTTTGAACATAGCCGCGGTGAGGTACGCCAACCCGGGGTTAACGGTGTCCTGCAGCCCGGTGGGGTGATGGAAGCCTTCCCCGGCGGCCAGGCTCCGGGCGATTGAGAGGTGGACAGCGGAGTCGGGCCCGACGCGCCACAGGCCATTGAACCCGGCGGCGTAGACCAATGCGATCACCAACCACAGCCACGACCGGCGTCGGTCAAACCAGTGGAGCACGGCGGCGGTTGGGGGGGATTGGTCGTTCAAGCGTATCCCAAAGAATCAGGGCCTGGTGGGCCCACCGGTGTGGCGGGCAGGGGGCATCCTAACATCGGTCACGATGGGCACGCCAAGCGGGAGGCGTGAGGTTCCGGGGGGGGCCGGCTTTCTTTTTCTGGCGAGCTTGCTATTAATACACGGCCCCACCCGGTACGGCGAGATATGGACAGCCTGGAAACCTGGCCCGATAGCACGAACCTGGCCTATGTGGAGCAGCTCTACGAGTTATTCCTGCGCGATCCTATGGCCTTGGATCCCGCATGGCGTGAGCACTTCAGACGCTGGGACGGGGACCAGGGATACGGCCGGGGCAACGGCGCGGGCAACGGCCAGGCCGGGCCAGCCGTGATAGGCCCCACATTCAAACCCCGCAGCCTGTTCAACCCCTCGGGCACAGCGGGATCGCCCGGATCGGTCACGACCGACGAGCAGGCGGACCTGCAACGGCTTCAGCACCAGGTCGGCAAACTCGTCCGCAACTACCGTGTCCGGGGCCACCGCGCCGCCTCCTTTGATCCACTGGGCCAATCACGCGAGCACATTGTCGAGCTGAACCCGGGCTACTTCGGTTTCACCGAAGCCGACATGGACAAGCCTTTCCTGACCAGCTCGATCCACGGCCAGTCCACCGCACGGTCATTACGGACCATTATCGCACACCTGCACAACACCTACTGCCGGCACATCGGTGCGCAGTTCATGCACATCGACAGCATCAGCGTGCGAGAGTGGCTCCAGGAGCGGATGGAGGGCTCGCAGAACCGTATCGAGCTTAGCCGTAAAGAACAGATCCGAATCCTGACCCGGCTGACCGACGCGACGATCTTCGAGGAGTTTCTACAAAAGAAGTTTATCGGGGCGAAGAGTTTCAGCCTGGAAGGTGCGGAGAGCCTGATCCCGCTGCTGGACCTGGCGTTGGAGAAGGCTGGGCATCAGAACGTCCGGGAGGCGGTGATCGGGATGGCCCACCGCGGTCGGCTTAACGTGCTCGCCAACATCATCGGCAAGAGCCCCGCCAGGATCTTCCGTGAGTTCGAAGACGTCGATCCTCAGCTCTACTTAGGCGGCGGCGACGTGAAGTACCACCTGGGCGAGTCCGGCGATTGGCGTACACGTAACGGGCACAACATCCACCTCTCGCTGTGTTTTAATCCAAGCCACCTTGAGTTCGTCAGCCCGGTCGTCCTGGGTCGGCTCCGTGCCAAGCAGGACCGGCTACGCGAGGACCGCAACGCCGGCGTCCCGCGCGGTGACAAGGGCATGGCCATCCTCATCCACGGCGATGCCTCCTTCATCGGTGAGGGTGTCGTTCAGGAAACCCTGAACATGTCCGGCCTGCGCGGCTACGACGTCGGCGGGGCGCTGCACATCGTCATCAACAACCAGATCGGGTTCACCACCGGCGTCAAGAACGCACGCACCAGCACCTACTGCACCGACGTCGCCAAGATGCTGCAGATACCGATATTCCACGTTAACGGCGAACAACCCGAGGCGGTGGCGCAGGTCGTCGATATCGCGATGGACTTCCGCGACCAGTTTGGCCGGGACGTTGTTATTGATATGTACTGCTTCCGCAAACGCGGCCACAACGAAAGCGACGAGCCCAGCTACACCCAGCCAAAGATGTACAAGGCCATCAAAGAACACAAGGGCGTCCGCGAGTCGTACTTGGGCCACCTCATGAAGATGGGTGGGGTCAGCGAACATGACGCCGACCGCATCGCGCTACGCCGAACCGAGCTACTGGAAAAAGAACTGACCGCGGCACGCAGCGAGTCGTATGTTCCTAAAAAGGAAGCGTTCGAGGGTGTATGGGAAGGCTACGAAGCGGGCAAAGAAAACCCTGCGGCCGACCCTGACACCGCGGTGCCCGTTGATCGTCTTGCCGAATTGTTAGAGAGTCAGACCCACTTCCCGGATGACTTCAAGCTGCATCCTAAGCTCAAGCGTTGGATGGCGGCGCGGCGTGAGATGGCGGGCGGATCTCGCAGGATCGACTGGGCGGGTGCCGAGGCGCTCGCGTTTGCCAGCCTGCTGACCGATGGCGTCCGTGTTCGCATGTCCGGCCAAGACAGCCAACGCGGCACGTTCAGTCACCGGCACACGGTCCTGCACGATGCCGACGATGGGCACGACTACATGCCCCTTGCCAACCTCACCCCCGATCAAGCGCCGATCGAGATATACAACAGCCCGCTCTCAGAAAACAGTGTGCTTGGGTTTGAGTACGGCTACAGCCTGGACTGCCCCGAAGGTCTAACCCTCTGGGAAGCGCAGTTTGGTGACTTTGTGAATGTCGCGCAGCCCATCATCGATCAGTTCATCACCAGTGCTGAGGATAAATGGAATCGGCTGTCGGGTCTGGTGATGCTGCTGCCGCACGGGTTCGAGGGCATGGGGCCGGAGCACTCGTCTGCCCGGCTCGAACGGTTCCTCATGCTTTCGGCTGAGGACAATATCCAAGTTGTAAATCCGACCACACCCGTGCAGTACTTCCATCTGCTACGCCGTCAGGCGATGCGTAAGTGGCTCAAGCCGTTGATCGTGATGACGCCCAAGAGTTTATTACGCCACCCCGGCGCGGTCTCGGGGTTGGATGAGTTTGAAGCCGGTGGGTTCCAGCGGATCATCGCTGACGATCATGCCGGGGAGAAGCGCAAGATCAAGCGTGTGTTGTTGTGTTCCGGCAAGCTCTATTACGAGTTGATCGAGCGTCGGGAGATACTGCACCGAGAGGACGTGGCGATCATCCGTATCGAACAGTTGTACCCGTTCCCGTTGAAGCAACTCGATGAGGCGACTAAAGAGTACAGCTCGGACGCGGAGGTTCTCTGGGTGCAGGAAGAGCCGCGAAACCAGGGTGCCTGGCCGTTCCTGCGGATGCGGTTCTGCCCGGAGTTGCTTGACCGATTCACACTCACCGGGATCGCCCGCGCCGAGTCGGCAAGTCCCGCCACCGGATCGCGTGCGGCGCACATAATTGAACAAGAGAAGATCCTCGCCGAAGCGATTGGGCCGAAGCCCCAAGAGTAGCCGTCAGATTTTAGACGTTAGTATTGATACCGATACCCGAACTCCGAGCGAAGCCACCATGCCCGTTGAACTGAAAGTACCCGAGGTTGGAGAATCGATCACCGAAGTTGCGATCGGCCGATGGCTCAAGAGCCCCGGCGATACGGTGCGTAAGGATGATCCGATCGTCGAGATCGAGACCGACAAGGTCACCCTCGAATTGCCCGCCCCTGCCGATGGGACGCTTGGCGAACAGCTCAAGCAGCCCGGCGACACAGCCATCGTGGGTGAGGTCATCGCGTACATGGAGTACGGCGAAGTGGCTGCTAAGGACGCACCTAACCCCGAGCTGATGCAAAGTGAGGCCCCGGGTAAATCGGATTCTGCAAAGGCCTCGCCGGCTGACACTCGGGTGATGCCCGCGGCACAACGGCTGGTCGATCAGAACAAGCTTGACGCCTCGGCGATCCCCGCAACCGGCCCCGGCGGGCGGTTGCTTAAGGAGGATGTCAAGGCTTTTCTTGATGATGCTGCTCACGCGGGGAAAGCCGGCGCCGCTGCCGGGGCGGGTGTGTCGTCGGGGCCAGCTTCTGTTGCCCCGATTACTGATCGCCCCGAGCAGGTAGTTCCCATGACCCCGATGCGGAAGCGCATCGCTGAACGACTCGTTCAGGCCCAGCAAAGTGCGGCGTTGCTGACGACATTCAATGAGATCGACATGTCGGCGGTGATGGCGCTGCGTTCGCAATACAAAGACGCCTTCCTGAAGAAGTACGACATCAAGCTGGGGTTTATGTCGTTTTTCGTCAAGGCGACGATCGATGCGCTCAAGCAGTTCCCCGCGGTCAATGCGGAAATACGCGGCACGGACATCATCTATAAAGATTACTACGACATGGGCATCGCTATTGGCACGGGCAAGGGGTTGGTCGTCCCGGTGCTGCGTAATGCCGAGCGTATGGGTTTTGCCCAGGTCGAGCAGGCGATCGTGGGCTTTGGTCAGAAGATCAAGGACAACAAGCTGGCGTTGGAAGACCTGCGGGGCGGGACATTCACGATCACCAACGGCGGGATCTTCGGCTCGCTGTTGTCCACCCCGATCGTTAACCCGCCGCAGTCCGGCGTCTTGGGGATGCACACCATCCAACGCCGACCTGTCGCGGTGACTGCTGCGGGCACCCCCGGTAGCGAAACCATTGAGGTCCGCCCAATGATGTATGTCGCTTTGACTTACGACCATCGGCTGGTGGACGGCCGAGAGGCCGTGAGTTTCCTGATCCGCATCAAGCAGGCGTTGGAAGACCCCGCGCGGATGCTGATGGAGGTATGAGACGCTGTTAGCCATTAGCTGTTGGCCGTTAGTTTTGATTTCGATACCCGAACGCTGAAACCCGAACCATGCCTAATCCTTCTTACGACCTTGTCATTATTGGTGCCGGCCCCGGTGGGTATGTTGCTGCGATCCGTGCGGCGCAGCTTGGTTTGAATGTTGCCTGCATCGACAAGAACGCGCAGCTTGGGGGGACGTGTCTGCGCGTTGGGTGTATCCCCAGCAAGGCGCTGCTCGAATCCAGCCACCTCTACGAAAAAACCTCGCACGAGTTGGGTGTGCATGGGATCAAGGTTAAGGACGTTTCGCTGGACCTCTCGGCGATGTTGAAGCGCAAAGACAAGGTTGTGACCACGCTCTCGGGCGGTATTTCGGGTCTCTTTAGGAAAAACAAGGTCACACATTACGCGGGCACGGGTTCGATCAATGCGGATAAGACCGTCACGGTTACGGACGAGGCGGGGAATACGCGGGTTGTCACCGCCAGGAACGTCCTGATCGCCACGGGTTCTCGGCCAGCGAGTATCCCCGGGATTGATCTGTCCTTGGATAAGGTTGACACCAGCACCGAGGCGTTGAGTTATGACGCGCCACCTAAGCATTTGGCGGTGATTGGTGGGGGGTATATCGGGTTGGAGATCGGGTCGGTGTGGCGCAGGCTTGGGAGCAGGGTGACGGTGTTAGAGTATCTTGACCGCGTGTTGCCAGGGATGGATGCGGAGTTGGCCCGGCACGCGCACAAGGTTTTTGCCAGGCAGGGTATTGAGTTCAAGCTCAAGAGCCGGGTCGTTGGTGTACAGTCCGACAAGCAGGGGGTGACGATCCAGCGGGACGGGGATGAGCCGGTGAAGGCTGACCGTGTGTTGGTTGCGGTGGGGCGAGCGCCGAATACCGAGGGGCTTGGTGTTGAGGCGGTGGGGGTTGAGCGCGACGATCGTGGTTATATCACGGTCGATGCTGATTACCGCACGAGTGTAGAGAATATCTACGCGATTGGTGATGTGATCCCGACTTCGATGCTTGCGCATGTGGCGGAGGAAGAGGGGGTCGCGTGTGTGGAGAAGATCGCCACGGGCTACGGGCATGTGGATTACGGCGTGATCCCCGCAGTGGTCTTCACGGATCCCGAGATCGCCAGCGTGGGTCGGTCCGAGAGTGACCTGAAGGACGAGGCGCACGAATACAAGAAGGGCGTCTTTAACTTCCGGGGCAACGGCCGGGCGCATGCGATCGAGCAGGCGGATGGTTTTGTGAAGGTGCTTGCGGACAAGAAGACGGATCGTGTGCTGGGTGTGCATATCATTGGGCCGGACGCGGGCTCGTTGATCGCGGAGTGTGCCAGTGCGATGCAGTACGGGGCGACGGCTGAGGATATCTACCGGACCTGCCACGCACACCCGACGCTGTCCGAAGCGGTCAAGGAAGCGGCGCTAGCGGTGGATGGGCGCGTGATTCATGGCTGATTGTTGGGAGGATGGCGGGACCAGCCATCTTTTGCCTCGAATTAGCACATCTTCCATGGATATTACGCACTCCTGGGACACGTCAAGGCTTAGAATACAAGGGTGACGATCCGCCTCGGCTAAAACTGGCCCCGGTGGGGTCACGGGAGGTGTCGTATGACGGCTTTGGATGCTCCGCTTTATCTTCACGAAGAGATCATTCTGCTTGTCTTACGGGATGAGCAGGGCACGATCGAGTTCGGTGCGTGGTACAACCAGGCGATAGGTTCGGCAGTGTTATCCGAGTTGTTGCTTGCAGGGCGGATCACTATCGAAGACGGCAAGAAGCGTTTGGTAAACCTTATCAGCGACCGGCCGATTGGGGAGCCTGTGATCGATGAGTGTCTCTCAAAGATCGTGTCGGCCAAACGTCGTACCTCTGCGACAAACTGGGTCTCGCGGTTTGGGAATCTCAAGCAACTCAAACACCGTGTTGCTCGGGGCCTGTGCCAGCGGGACATCTTGCGCGCGGATGAGGACAAGGTCTTGCTGCTGTTTAGCCGGAAGATCTACCCGGAATTTAATCCCATACCCGAGCGACTTCTTATCGAGCGTATGCGCCAGGCGATTTTCACCGATGTAGAGCCGGTGGATGTGCGGACGGTGATTCTTGTGTCGTTGGCCAATGCGTGCGACCTGCTTAAGTTTCCGTTTGATAAGAAAGATCTCAAACGGCGGGCCAAGCGGATCGAGCTGCTCAGCAACGGTGACCTGATCGGCCAAGCGGCTAAAGAGGCAATCCAAGCTGTCCAAGCAGCCATTATTGTGGCCGCGGTGATGCCAGCGATGGTGTCGCACTGATTGCAGCGGGCCTGCGCAGCAATATCAGGCATTTCATCAGAAAACTTTCGCCGGTATCAGGTGGAGGCCTGGTAGGTCCAATGTTGTAGGGCGGGGGCAGCATGAATTTGTTTGCACGGGTCAGGGCTGAGTGTCGGGCTTGACAGACCCGGCCTATTTATTATCATAGAAGGAATTAAATGGCCACATGGATGCTTATGAGGTTTCCTCACTCGGATCCAATGCATAAACTGCTACTGGTAAACAATTTACCCTGACATGCTATTCGACTCACGACAACGCGAGATACTGAGGATGGTTTACCGGCATGGGCAGGTGAGCCGGTCGGAGCTGCATGAACAGACGGGGATTCGGTTGAACTCGATCGGGGGGGAGACGGCCGAGTTGTTGGATCAGCGGGTGTTGCGTGAGTGTGATGTGCAGGTGCAGGGGCGGGGTCGGCCGAGGGTTCCGCTGGAGATTGATCCGGGGTCGCGGCACGTGCTGGGGGTGGCGATGAGCCGGGGGGGCGTGCAGGTTGGGCGGGTGAGTTTGCTGGGGAAGCTGGTGGGTGAGCCGAGGTCGCAGACGACGCGCGGTGGGGGGGCGACGCTGAGGGCTGCGGTCGCGTTGCTGGGTGAGTATTTAAATAAAGACACGTTGGCGGTGGGTCTGACGGCACCGGGGTTTATTGATCTATCGACCCGGAAGATGCTTTTTAGTCCGACGGTGCCTTCGGGGCGGTCGGTGAGTTTGCAGCCTATTTACGATGCGGCGGCGCGTGTGCCGATCGCTTTGGAGAATGATGCGGTGGCGTTGGCGGCGCGTTGGGCGCTGACGCACCGTGCGGATGCGGAGACCGGGGGGGACGTGTTGATCGTTCGGCTGGGCGATGGGCGACTGGGTTCGACGCTGTTGGTGAATGGTCGGCCTAACCGGGGGAGTGTGACGGGTGCCAATGAATTGGGGCACACGCGGCTGGCGGTGGATGCGCCGAAGTGTTTCTGTGGGCAGGTAGGGTGTTTAGAGCGCATCTGTTCGACGGAGTTTCTTTCGATGCGCGATGGGGGTGATGCGTCATTGGTGGAGCGTGCGGGTGGGTATGACGGGTCGGACTCGGCGGTGGATGAGATGCTTGAATTGCTGGCGACAGGCTTGTCGAATGCGGTGAATTTCACGCGGGTGAGCCGGCTGGTTATTGCGGGGGAGTTGACGGGTTGCAAGGGGTTTATGAAGGCGTTGATTGAGCGTGTCCGGGGTTTGACGCTGTATCAGTTGGAGCGGCGGTTACGGATTGATCTGTGGGACAGGACCGAGGCGCAGCCGGCGCGTATTGCGGCGAGCTTGGTGTTGGCACACATGTATACGAGCCGATGGGCGACGCTGATGACGGTTGGGGGTGAGTTGCAAGATGCTTCGCTTGCCGAGGTCGAGCGGGCTGATGCAGCGCTGACGGGGAAACTAGATTAATTACTGTGTAGGGCGGACTATTTAAAGGACTATTAGGAACCAAGCGAGATGACGACGATAAGTAATGACCCATCACGATGCACACACGAGCGGATCCCTTCTCGGGTGTTTGAGGACTCGGCGCAGGTGAGCCACGAGGTGGCGAGCCAGATCGCGGAGCTGATCAAATCCCGTGCTAGCGAGGGGAAGATGTGCGTGCTTGGGCTGGCGACCGGCTCGACACCGACGGAGGTGTATGACGAGTTGATCCGTATGCATAACCAGGAGGGCTTGTCATTTAAGAACGTGATTACGTTCAACCTTGACGAGTACTTCCCGATGCAGCCCAACGAGCTGCAGAGTTATGTGCGGTTTATGAAAGAGCATCTGTTCGATCATATTGACATCGATCCGAAGAATGTGCATATCCCCGATGGCACGCTGTCGATCGAGGAGGTGCCGCACTACTGCAAGGCCTACGAGAAGGCTATTGAAGATGCGGGCGGGATCGATATTCAGTTGCTGGGGATCGGCCGGACGGGGCACGTCGGGTTTAATGAGCCGGGCTCTGGTAAGGACAGTTTGACGCGGTTGATCTGGTTGGACCAGCTTACGCGGCAGGATGCGGCGAGCGATTTTTATGGCGTGGACCATGTGCCGTACAAGGCGATCACGATGGGCGTGGGCACGATCCTTAATGCCAAGCGTGTGGTGATGCTGGCGTTTGGTGAGGGCAAGGCTCCGATCATCCGCGAGGCGGTCGAGGGCGAGATTACCGAGCACGTTGCTGCGAGTTTCCTTCAGGAACACTCCAACGCACACATTTATCTTGATGAGGCTGCGGCAGCGAAGCTGACGCGGGTTGAGACGCCCTGGAAGTGCGGGCATGTCGACTGGACGACCAAGCAGATCCGTAACGCGGTGATCTGGTTGGCGATGAAGACCGAGAAGGCCATCTTGAAGCTTACCGAAGAGGATTACAATGAGAACCATCTGCAGGATCTGATCGCGGAGCATGGCCCGTCGTATGACATCAACCTGCGGGTGTTCCGGTCGATGCAGGCGACTGTTACGGGTTGGCCCGGCGGGAGGCCCGAGGGTTCGCCGCCGCAGGCACCGGGTCCGCGTGATATTGAAAACGATGTGTTTCCCAAGCGTGTGTTGATCTTCTCGCCTCACCCGGATGACGATGTGATCTCGATGGGCGGGACGCTGATCCGGTTGGCGGACCAGAAGCACGAGGTCCATGTTGCGTATCAGGTGTCCGGGAGCATTGCGGTGTTTGACGAGGACGCTATCCGCTTTGCCGACTTCGCTTCGGATTTCAATCATCTATTCGACATCGACATCAAGCAGACGGAGAAGATTGAAGAGCATCTTGAGGCGTTCCTCAAGCACAAGCAGCCGGGGCAGGTAGATTCGGAGATCGTTCAGAAGATCAAGGCTGTGATCCGGCGTGGCGAGGCGCGTGCGGCGGTGCGGTCTTGTGGTGTGCCGTCCGAGCGGCTGCACTTTATGGACATGCCGTTCTATGAGACCGGGACGGTGCGTAAGAAGCCTATCGGTGAGGACGACATCCAGATCACGATCGACCTTCTTGAGAAGGTTAAGCCGCACCAGATTTATGCGGCGGGCGATCTGTCGGACCCACACGGGACGCACCGGGTGTGTCTGGCGGCGATCTTCGAGGCGATGCGTCGGATCAAAGACAGGGACTGGGTCAAGCAGTGTGAGCTATGGCTTTACCGTGGTGCGTGGCAGGAATGGGGCCCGCAGCAGATTGAGATGGCGGTGCCTTTGTCGCCTTGCGAATTGGACCGCAAGCGTCACGCGATTTTCAAGCACGAGTCGCAGAAGGACAGCGCGTTATTCCCCGGGTTCGACTCGCGTGAGTTCTGGGAGCGGGCCGAGCAGCGTAACCGTGACACGGCAAAGATCTATGACAAGCTGGGCCTTGCGGAGTACGAGGCGATCGAGGCCTTTGTGCTTTGGGACGGGCTCACACAGGAGAGCGCCTTTATCACACGGTCGCAGGAGGCGTCTGCGGCGCAGCCGGCGGGCAGTCAGGACAAATATTAACCGGGCCTATATGGGCTCAGACTATTTTCATCAGGAGTCAGCATCATGGAAGTTATCATCAAATCCAGTTATGACGAGTTAAGTGCCGCCGCGGCGAAGCGGGTTGCGTCTGTGCTAAACCGAAAGCCCAATGCGGTGTTGGGTCTGGCGACCGGGTCCACACCCCTGGGTGTCTATAAAGAATTGGTCCGCATGCACAGAGAAGAAGGCCTGGATTTTTCTCGCTGCACTACGTTCAACCTCGACGAGTACGTCGGCCTGCCTGTGACGCATGACCAGAGCTACCACTATTTTATGCACGAGAACTTCTTCAAGCACGTCAACATCCCCGCGCAGAACATCCACGTCCCCTCGGGCACGACCAGCAACTTCAGAGCCTTCTGTGATTGGTACGAGCAGCGGATCGAGGAGTGCGGCGGGATCGACATCCAGATCCTGGGGATCGGGACTGATGGGCACATTGCGTTTAACGAGCCGACCAGTTCGCTTAACTCGCGGACCCGGCTTAAGACGTTGGCGAAGGTGACGATCGACGACAACGCTCGGTTCTTTGATAAGGCTGAGGACGTGCCGATCTACGCGATCACGATGGGCGTGGGCACGATCCTTGAGTCTGAGGAGATCATCCTGCTGGCCAACGGCAAGGGGAAGGCGGATGCGATCGCGCAGGCGGTCGAGGGCCCGGTGTCGAGCATGATCACCGCCAGCGCCTTGCAGATGCACCCGCACACGAAGTTCTTCATCGACGGCGATGCGGCGGGCAATCTGAAGATGCGTGAATACTACGAGTGGATCCAGGTGAAGAAACCCGGGTCGCCCCAGGTGTAAAGGACGGGATCTTATCGTCGCTGGGCCGAGGAACCGGGGGGGGCTGGCGACGTATTGCAACTGAATAGAAAAGGGTTTCGTCGGGCGGGCGGGGCCTAAGAAAGGAAGTGGAACACGATGGGAGTCATCAACCGTTTCATCGAGCAGGCCAAGACCAAGGCCGGGTCCGTTGTTTTGCCCGAGGGCACAGACGAGCGGATCGTTCAAGCCGCCCGACAGATCAAAGACGACGGTATCGCCGACCCGATTTTATTGGGGGATGAGCAAGAGGTTGCGGCGACCGCCAAGCAGGCGGGGGTGCCCCTTAAGGGCATCCGTGTGGTCGATCCTAAGGCCAGTGACAAGCTCGGGGTCTACACCGATATCTACGCGAAGACCCGTGAGATGAAGCCGAGCATCGCGGCGCGGATGGTTAAGCGGGCGTTGTTCTTCGGTGGGATGATGGTCTCGCAGGGTGATGCCGACACGATGGTTGCCGGTGTGGCGCACGCCACGGCGACGGTGATCCAGGCCGGGGCGCTGACGGTGGGTTATGCCCCCGGTATCGAGACGGCGTCCAGTTTTTTCCTGATGGTGATCCCTGATTTTCAGGGTCAGAAGGATAAGCCGTTTATCTATGCTGATTGTGCGGTGAACATCGCGCCGGATCCGGCGGAGTTGGCGGACATCGCGTTGGCATCGCATGCAAGCGGTGAGAAGCTGCTGGGTGAGCCGGCGCGGACGGCGATGCTTTCATTTTCTACTAAGGCGAGCGCCTCGCATGATGACATCGACAAGGTGACTGCTGCGTTGGCGATCATCAAGGAGCGGGCTGGCGGATTGAATATCGACGGGGAATTTCAGGCCGACGCCGCTATTATTTCCAAGGTCGCTGCGAAGAAGGTCAAGGAGCCCAGCGAGGTGGCCGGCCAGGCGAACGTGCTGATTTTCCCGGACCTGGATGCGGGGAACATCGCGTACAAGCTGACCCAATACATGGCCAATGCGCAGGCGATCGGGCCTTTCCTTCAGGGGTTTGCCCGGCCGATCAGCGACCTGTCGCGCGGGGCGAGTGCCCAGGACGTGGTCGCAACCACGGCGATCTGTATCGCTATGACTTAATACATATGACTTGCAACGCCGGGAGAACCCTTGGTGGGGCAACCGGTGAGAATAGACAGGAGGCTTCACGATGATTGTCCTTGTAGTTAACTGCGGAAGTTCGTCGATCAAGTACCAGCTCTTTGATATGCCCGAGCAGCGGGTGATAGCTAAGGGTCTGGTTGAGCGTATTGGTGATGAGGGTTCTGCCCTGGTGTATGAACACGATGGCAAGAAGAGCAAGATCGAGCAGGCGATCCCCGATCACGATGCCGGCGTTGAGTTGATTCTCAAGGCACTGGTCAGCCCCGATGAGGGGGTTATCAAGGACATCGGCGAGATCAAGGCTGTCGGGCACCGGGTGGTTCACGGCGGCGAGGCGTTTACCGGGTCGGTTCTGATTAATGATGAGGTGATTGCTTCCATCGAGAAGGTTGCTGACCTTGCTCCATTGCATAATCCGCCGAACCTTACCGGGATCCGTGCGGCGCAGCATGCGATGCCTAGCGTTCCGCAGATTGCCTGTTTTGATACGGCGTTTCACAACACGATCCCGCAGGTTGCTTATATGTATGCCCTGCCTTACGAGCTTTATGAGAAGTTTGGTATCCGGCGGTACGGGTTCCACGGGACGAGCCATCGGTGGGTCGCACGACGGGCTGCCCAGATGCTTGGCAAACACAAGTACGGCATCAATTGCATTACCTGTCATCTGGGCAACGGCAGTTCGATCGCCGCGGTCAAGGACGGTAAGAGCATCGACACCTCGATGGGGTTAACCCCGCTGGAGGGTGTGGTGATGGGCACGCGTAGCGGTGACATCGACCCGGCGATCCTGTTTTACCTGGCCGACAAGGGGTATTCCGTTGCCGACTTGAACAAGCTGTGCAACAAGCAGAGCGGGGTGCTTGGGCTTTCGGGGAGTTCTAACGACATGCGTACGCTTGGTGAGAAGGCCGCGGCTGGGGATGATCGTGCGCAGCTTGCGTTGGACGTGTTTGCATACCGGATCAAGAAGTACATCGGGACATACACCGCGGTGCTTGGAAAACTCGACGCGGTGGTCTTCACCGGGGGGATCGGGGAAAACGCTGCTGACATCCGTGCTGCAATCTGCGGTGATCTCGATCAGATCGGGATCGAATTGGCCCCCGGATTAAATCAAAGTGCCGCGGGGGGCGAGGTGAAGATCAGTTCAGACAACAGCCGTGTGGCGGTGCTTGTGATCCCGACCAATGAAGAGGCGGCGATTGCAGTGGATACTTACCAGATGAGTCAAGCCTGATTGGAGTTTTTGCGATGTCTGAAAATAAAACATACAGCCGGTTGACGGATCAGCAGGTCGAGCAACTTAAGAGCCAGGGGTGCCGGGCCCAGGACTGGTCTGCGGTGACAGTCGCTCAGGGTTTTGACGCTGGGCGGGTGCGTGATGCCCAATTCGAGGGCGAGGTGAAGATCGGCTCGCTCGCGGGGACGGTTGCTAGTGCTTCGGGGTTGGATCGGCCGTGCGGGATTGAAGAAGCGACTTTGATTAACTGCACGCTTGGTGATGGGGTACGGGTTGCCAACGTTGGTTCACACATCGCTAACTACGCGATCGGTGACGGCGTGTGCATTGAAGACGTCGGCGTGGTGCAGACGAATGCCGGGGCGATGTTCGGCAACGGGTCGGAGATCGAGGTGCTTAATGAGGGCGGCGGACGAGAGGTTTCGCTGTTCAACGGGATGTCTTCGCAGTTCGCACACCTGCTGTGCATGCACCGGTACCGGCCAAAACTTATTGAGAAGCTCGAAGCGTTTGCCAAGTCCCAGGCGGATAGCGTCAAGTCCGACACCGGGGTCATCGGCGCGGGGGTGAAGATCTCGGCTGTGGCACGGATTATTGATGTGAATATTGGTGAGGCTGCCACCGTCTGGGGCGCATCTGCCTTGGTCAACGGGACGATCCTCTCGAGCGGTGATGCGCCCACGCTCATCGGTGACGGTGTGCAGGCGCACGATTTTATCATCGGCGAGGCGTCGAAGATTACCCAGGGTGCGATCGTCGCCAAGACGTTCGTCGGGCAGGGCTGTCAGGTCGGCAAACAGTTTTCTGCGGAAGGCTCTTTGTTCTTCGCAAACTGTGAGGCTTTCCACGGGGAGGCGTGCAGTATCTTTGCCGGGCCTTACACGGTGACCCATCACAAGTCGACGCTGCTGATCGCGGGGCTGTTTAGCTTTTATAACGCGGGCAGCGGGACCAACCAGTCGAACCACATGTACAAGCTGGGGCCGGTTCACGAGGGCAAGATGGAGCGTGGTTGCAAGACCGGGAGCTTCAGCTACATGATGTGGCCCTGCCGAGTTGGGCCTTTCTCGGTGGTGTTGGGCAAGCACACACGATCGTTTGACCTGTCTGACTTCCCGTTCAGCCACATCGAAGCGGCGCACGACGGACGTTGCATGGTGGTGCCGGGGCTGAATCTATCGACGGTCGGGACGGTGCGCGACGGCGCGAAATGGCCGACCCGAGATCGACGTAAGGGCAAGGTCTTGCGTGACCGGATATCGTTTGATGTGTTCAGTCCGCTGACGGTTGGGCGGATGATCGCCGGGTCCGACCGTTTGCAAGAGCTGAAAGACAACACCGAAAAATCGATCGATATTGTCACGATCAGTGGGGCGCAGGTTAAGCGTGTGCTGCTTCGTGGCGGGATCAAGTATTACCGCTCGGGGATTCATACCTACCTGTTGGATAAGGTTGTCTCCCGGATCGAGGGGGCTGTCGAGCAGGGCGGAGGCGGGTTGAGCCAGGCTTTGGCCGCGTCGCCTGATGCGGTGTACAGCGAGAAGTGGGTGGATATAGGTGGGCAGATGATGCCGGCCAAGCGTCTTGAAGACCTCTACGCGGCGGTTGAATCGGGGAAGATCGCTGGGCTTGAAACTTTTGAGTTGGCGTTGGATGCGATCCATGACGCTTATGCGGAGGACGAATGGGCCTGGGTCCGTCATGCGTACAAGAAAATATTCGGCACGGATCTTGATACGATCACCGCGTCCGATTCCGAGTCGATCGCCGAGCAACTGCTCGCGGTGCAGGGCAAGTTCTTGAGCCTGATCCTGATCGATGCGGGCAAGGAGTTTGATGAGACGACGCAGACCGGGTTCGCACAGGACGGTAGTGATGCCGATCGTGCGGCGGACTTCAAGGCTGTGCGTGGTGAGTTTGATACAAACAAATTCATCAAGCAGATGAGGCAGGCGATCGAAGATTTAAATACCCGTATCGAGAAACTCAAGCAGGCGTTGGCCGTCTGCGCCTAATCATTAAGGAGGCTATTGCTATGTCAGATACCACAGAACGAGTTAAGAAGGTCGCTGCCGAGACTCTTAAGGTTGACCTGTCGATGGTCAAGGACGATTCGCGATTTGTGGAAGACCTGGGAGCTGAATCGATCCAGAGCGTCGAACTGGTGGCGGCGTTTGAAGAAGAGTTTGATATCGAGATGGACGAGCAGGGTGCGCTGGGTGTGAAGGATGTCGGCTCGGCGGTGGTGTTTATTGAGAAGCACCTGTAGGTTGTGGCAGGCCGATTGGCTTGAAGGTGTCGCGTTCTGGGTCCCTCGTCTTACTGGGAGGGCGGGTTCGCCGACGTTCATCGCTGTATACCGATCCCTTGGCAAAGCCGAGGGGCTTAGGGGCGATGTGGTGTGTTTGCTGTGGTGGCATGTGTGCCTGACTTGACCGGGGGGGCGATTGCGTAGACTGTGTTGCCACAGGTTATGACCCACCCGCAGATTGACGCCAACCAGATCAATGTCCTGCCGCTGGCCCAGCGGGAGAGCTATATACAGATCGAGACGGCGGCAATTGAGACGTCCGCAGAGGTGCCTGACCCCGGGGCGATGGGCGGGCAGCTTGATCGTTTGGCCGATCGGATCGTCGATGCGCGGGAGTCTGGCGCGTCGGTGATGTTGGTGTACGGGGCACATGTGATTAAGAACGGGTGCGGGCCGTTGGTAAAGGCGCTTGTTGAGGCGGGGCACATCACGCATCTGGCGACGCAGGGGGCGGGGATCATTCACGACTGGGAGTTTGCTTTCCTGGGCCGATCCAGTGAATCGGTGCGCGACAACACGCCCGAGGGTCGGTTTGGGACCTGGGACGAGACCGGGCGGTGGTTGAGTTTAGCGGCGTTGGTCGGTGCGGCGGAGGGGATCGGCTGGGGTGAAGCGGTGGGGCGGATGGTTGCTGAGGACGGGTTGACCCTGCCGGACCCTGATATTCTGGCGAAGCAGGTCAGCGATGACCCATCGAATGATCTGGCCGGGGCGTGGGCGGACCTGCTGAATGTGATGCGGCGCTTTGATCTGAAACCGGGTCGGCACGAGGTGGTGCATCCTTATAAGCAATACACCGTGCTGGATGCGTCTTACCGCAAGGGGGTTGCGTTGACGGTTCATCCTGGGATCGGGTACGACATTATTACCAACCACCCGATGTTCCACGGAGGGGCGATCGGCCGAGCCAGCGCGACCGACACACGCATTTTTGCGGAGGGCGTGAAGAATCTTAGTGGCGGGGTCTACCTGACCATTGGGTCTGCGATCATGAGTCCACAGGTGTTTGAAAAGGCCTTGAGTGTGGCGAATAACCTGTTGATGACGGAGGTGCCGGGTGGCAAGGGGGTGCAGGGGCATCACATGGCGGTGGTGGATCTGCAGGACGGCGGGGGTTGGGATTGGGGGCGGGGTGAGCCGCCTAAGGACAGCCCGGCGTATTATTTGCGGTTCTGCAAGACGTTCGCCCGGATGGGCGGGTCACTAGACTATATTTGTGGGGATAACCGGGTGGTGCTGGCGAATCTGGTGCAGCGCCTCGGATGACCGGTGGTGGGCGAACGACGTTACCTTGATTTAGATAAGTAGAACTATGCCGCTTGAACAAGCCGACGACATCTTGAATGCGAACATCGCCGACGCGACCCGCACCTTTGCGAATCTTAGTGTGCATGGCCCGGCGCTTGGGCGGGCCGCCAAGATGCTGGCGGACTGCTTGATGGGTGGGCACAAGCTGCTGGCCTGCGGGAACGGTGGGAGTTCAGCGGACGCTTCACATATTGTTGCGGAGGTCGTGGGTCGGTTCGTCGATGACCGTCGGGGTTATCCCGCGATCGCGTTGAGTGAGCCGACGGGTGTGATGACGGCGGTCGGGAACGATTACGGGTTCGATCATATTTTTTCGCGCCAAGTCGAGGCGTTGGGGCAGCGGGGGGATGTGCTCTTGGTGATCTCGACGAGCGGGAATTCGGCGAACGTTCTGCGTGCTCTGGAGGCGGCCGATAAGATCGGGCTTGGGACGATCTCGTTGCTGGGTAAGGACGGCGGCAAAGCCCGTGGGGCGGCGGCGGTAGAGATGATTGTGGATGAGTCTGTGACCGCACGGGTGCAGGAAGCCCACCAACTGCTGTATCACAGCCTCTGCCAGGCGGTCGATCAGGTGCTGTGCGGCTGACTGGGGCGATAATATTTCTATTTTTGTGAATCCAGGGGGAATTATTTCGGGGTTGAAACGTCGATATAGTAGTAGCAGAGGCGGTCGCGCCAGTCTATAATGCCTGGTGCGATCTGGGGCAATATGTACCATCACTCCGGCAGGGCCAGGCAATGAAACCGACACACGGGCAAGCACAGGGCTGGGGTCTGAAAGGCCAAGACGGGTTTTCGGTGGTTGAGCTGCTTGTGATGATTGCCGTGTTAGCGCTGCTTGCGGCGTTGTTGCTTCCGTCCTTTAGCCGTGTGCGATCGGCGTCACGTCAGATCGCGTGCTCGATCCAACTCAAGCGTATCGACGATGGGCTTTCCAAACACGCGGAGGATTTTGACCACCGCTACGCGATCGCCGGGGGGCTTGTGGCTTGGGGGCAGGTCGATCCGACGACCCACAAGCCTTCCTGGATGCGGCAGGTGGAGCCCTACGTATCGGGCATGGGTGTGTTTTCAGGTTGCGCAGCGTACCCGGTGCCTAGCGAGTTCCACTACTTTTTGGGTGCGCGGGGTGCGTATATAGATGCGGGTCAGAAATTTGCGGCCGTCGATCGGCAGAAAGTCCGGTTCCCCTCGGCGTTTGTCGTTACGGGTGACAACAACTTCAGCCCGTTTGAAATCTTGGGTGAGACGCAGGACGCAGACAAAGACGACTACACCTTCATGACCCAGGTCTTCTCTCGTGATGATACGCACTGGAGTCCCCAGCACAGCGGTATGCTCAACACGGCCTTCGCCGACGGGCACGTCGCGGTCTTTGACCGGTCTGATAACGACCGGATGACCTACCGGTATGACACGATGTCGGCGTACTGAGTCGCGCCGGTCACTTGCAACACAGCCGCCGATTATATTTGACGGCCTAGGCGCATGAATCGCCGTGCCCGTTGTTATTGTGTTTCCCCGTGCCTACTGACAACAGCAGGCTGATATATTTCCCAGCCACACATCTTTTTCCCATATCCCTGTTTTTATCGGTGTCATTGCTCCTCATCGTACTGCGCTAGCAGTCGGTCTGAGATGATGTGATTGCCGCGGCTTGGCCTGTCTTTTCAGGGTGCTGGTTATGGGACACCGCGAAGTGTCTGTGCACACCGGGTGGACCTCAGTAGGGGCCTCAGGTTGCCGATAGCTCATATGAAGTAGTTTTTGTAGGCTCCTAAGGAGTGGGATACATGAGTGAGTCGGTTCAAAGCCCGGGTGCCAAACGCCGGGGAAGGCTTGGCCCAGCGGAGACGCTGATCGGTCCGATTCTGGTTGTCGCCGTTGTTGTGGTGATGGCTGCGCTCTTTGTGGTGGGTTGGTGGTCGGTGCGCGCCGAGCGTACAGCGGTGGTGGCGGCGAGGACGGCACATGTTGTTTCGAGCTCGCAGCTGCTGGCGGACAGTGTGCATTCGATGCTTTCTTCCGGTGACGTAGCGGCAGTGCGCAGGTTGATGGCAGGGGCGGGTCGTCAGAATGGTTTTCAGTCATGCCGGGTTGAACTGCCGGACGGATCGATCCTTGCGGACATGGAGCCTGCACGCAACGCGGTGGATACGCTGGCGGATACCTGGCCAGGTGGAGACGCTACCGGTGAGGTGATCCAGCAGGTCGGTGACGGTGAGTTGACTCTGATTTATCCAATCAAGCTACCCGGCCGAGGTATCGTGACTTTGCGGGTGGAGGCATCGACAGGTGCGTTGGGTCAGGGTGCCGGGATGACGTTGGTGGTGGCTGTGGCGGTTGCGGGGGCGATACTGATCCTGGTCGTGTTGTTGTACAGGCCTGCCAAGTCGAGGGTCGTGCCATTCGCATTGATCCGCGAGGCACTTATGTCAATCCAGAGTGGTGAAGCCGATCCCGATGCGTTGAAAGTCAGTGACGCATTGGGGCCAGAGGCTCGCGTTTGGAACCAGCTTGTCGGGCAGCAGGATCGGCGTGAGCAAGACAAGTTGCTTGACCGGGCACTGTCGTCTGCCGCGAGCGGGCAGACCGGGTCGGGCTCGTTTGGTGTGATCGGCGATGCGTTGTGGCATGGGATCGTCCTGGTCGGCGATGAGATGCGTGTGAGCTATGCCAACGGTGCGGCTGCTGTATTGCTTAAGTCGTCCCGCGAGGCCCTGCTCAATACGGCTGCCTCGGAGCTGTTTGACGAGGATGTGATATCGGCTTTGCGTGAAGTGACCCGGGGTGGCGATGGTCGCCGGCGAACCATCGAGCCAGGCCAGACAAGCGAGGACGGTGCCGAGGCACTTCGATTCAGTATCCGGGCCGTGAGGGATGATCGTGGGAAGACCGGGTTGGTTCTTATCGAGGACGTCACTCAGCAACGGATTGCCGAGCAGACCCGACGGAACTTTGTTGCACAGGTGGCGCACGAGCTGCGTACGCCTTTGACGAACATCAGCCTGAACGTTGAGGCAGCGGTGGATGACGGCGAAGAAGACGCGGAGTTGCGTGGGCGTTGTCTGAACGTGATTAACCAGGAGACTCAGAGGCTGGCGCAGTTGGTGAACGACATGCTGTCGGTTTCGGAGGTTGAGGCCGGGTCGATGTCATTGCGTGAGAACGACATACGCTTGGATGCGGTGTTCGCCGATCTCGAAGCAGATTTCAAGCAGTTGGCCCAAGAGAAACAAGTGAAGCTGAGTTTTGATCTGCCGCCCAAGCTCCCGGTGATTCAAGGGGATCGGGACAAGCTGGCTATTTCATTGCACAACCTGCTGGGCAACGCGATCAAGTATTCGCCGACGGGGGGCGAGGTGACGGTGGTGATCTTGGCCGAAGACGGGAAGCTGTCGGTGGCGTTTAAGGACAAGGGCATCGGGATCGACAAGGAGGAGTTGGAGAAGGTGTTCGAAAGGTTCTACCGGGCGAAGGACAGCCGGGTCAAGGAGATCACGGGGACGGGCCTGGGGCTGCCGATTGCGCGTGAGATTGTCAGGCGTCACGGCGGCGACATCGATGCCAGCTCGTCGTTGAACCAGGGGAGTACGTTTACGATCAACCTGCCCTACAAGCCTGAGGCGGCCTGAAAAAGATGCAGATTAAGGAACAGACCCAGGGAGCGGTGATGGTGCTGGAGCCGGACGGCGCGTTGACCGTAGACGACGCCGAACAGTTCAAGGGCCGGCTCACCGAGGCGCTTGCCGAGAGTTCAGGCCGAGTGGTTGTGGACCTTTCGTCGGTGCCGTTTGTCGATAGCCGGGGCCTGGAGGTTCTGGTTGAGGCCAACGACGCATTGGCTGATGGCGGGCGGTCTCTGAAACTCTGTGGGATCAACGAGACGATCCGGGAGGTGCTGGACCTGACCGGTCTGGCGAATCGGTTTGACCACTTTGATGATACGAACTCGGCGTTAAGGAGTTTCCATTGACCGGCCCCGGCCGCAAGCCGCGCCTCGGTGAGGCACTGATCGAGCAGGGGGCGCTGTCCACAGAACAGCTCGCCAGGGCTTTGGCTGCGCAGAAGAATACCGGTGCGATGCTGGGGGAGGTTCTGGTCGAGCAGGGGGTGGTGAACGGCGCGACCCTGATTAATGCGTTGGGGCGCTGCCAGGGGATTCCGGGTTGCGTGCTGCGCCACGGGCTGATTGACCCGGCGTTGCTCAAGGACCTCGGTGACGACGAGGCCCGTCGGTTGAAGGCGATCCCGATGTTCCGTGTGCATGACACGATGACCGTCGCGATGGCCGAGCCCCAGAACCTGCCTACGATCGACCGGCTGGGCAAGCTGACCAAGTGCAAGATACGCCCGGTTCTCGCGATGGAATCCAACATCGACGAGTTCATCAAGAAATATGCCGGCGGGGATGTGGATGTTGATGCGTTCCTGACTTCGCTGGTCGAGTCGGACGTCGAGGTGATCGAGCGAGAAACTGTTGACGAAGGCCCTGCGACAGACCTGGACCAGATGGTCGAGGGCAGCCCGATCATCAATCTGGTCAATGTGGCTCTGCTGACAGCGATACGTGACAAGGCCAGTGATATTCACATCGAACCTGACAAGAAGGGGACGCGGATCAGGTACCGGATCGACGGGCTGTTGCGCGATTTGATGAAGCCCCCGCCTGGGATGCATGCGGCGATTGTTTCGCGTGTGAAGGTGATCGGGAAGATGGACATCGCGGAGAAGCGTTTGCCTCAGGAGGGGCGGGTGCGTCTGGTTGCCGAAGGGCGTGAGATCGACCTGCGTGTGTCCAGCATGCCGACGCTATTGGGTGAGAAGTTGGTCGTGCGGGTTTTAGATAAGGCGAACCTGCATGTGAAGATGGAAGACCTTGGGATACGCCACGACGGTCTTGTGGCGTTCAAGCGGATGCTGGATCAGCCCCACGGTTTGGTCCTGGTCACCGGGCCGACCGGCAGCGGCAAGACGACGACGTTGTATTCGGCGTTGGATCTTTTGCGCAGCCCGGAGCTGAATATTGTTACGGTTGAAGACCCGGTTGAATATCAGATGGACCTGGTCAACCAGATCCACGTCCAGGATTCTATCGGGCTGACTTTCGCCACGGCGTTGCGGAGCATCCTGCGTCAAGACCCGGACATCATCATGATCGGTGAGATCCGTGACGAGGTGACGGCCCGTGTTGCGGTGCAGGCGGCGTTGACCGGGCACCTGGTGCTGGCGACGTTGCACACCAACGACGCCCCCGGCGCGGTGGCACGGCTGTTGGATATGAACGTGGAGCCTTACCTTCTTTCCAGCGCGATCAACGGGGTGATAGCACAGCGACTTTGTCGGACGATCTGTTCGGGTTGCCGGACCAAGTATTACCCTGCCGAGCATGTGTTGGCAGATGCGGGCATAGATGAGTATGCCGGGCGTGCGTTTCAGAAGGGCGGGGGTTGTCAGCGGTGTCACAACAGCGGATTTTCGGGCCGGGTCGGCATCTACGAGGTGATGGAGGTCAGCCCGGAGCTTAGGCGTATGGTGCACCACGGTGCGGCGACACACGAGCTGAGGGATAAGATCCGTCAGCACGGCGGCTTGTCGCTGCGTGAAGAGGGTGTGGCGATCGCGCTGCAGAGCAAGAGCTCGCTGGAAGAGGTTTTAAGGGTGACGCAGAACGACCAGGAGGTTGTTGCGCAGGACGTTGCGGACGCGGCCTGATGTTAGTGGGTTTATTTATACGGTTTGGTTGTACGAATGAAACTTGCATACGAAGGATATGACAGCAGCGGGAAGGTGGTCAGTGACACCATCGATGCGCCCAACGCCGCGGAAGCGGGGGTGATGTTGCGTGGGCGTGGTATGTTTGTGACATCGATCAACGCCGCGTCGGAGGGCCAAGCCCAGCCGACCAAGACTGGTAGCCGGATGAAGTCGCGCGGCGGGTCGGGGATCAAGGGCCTGACCCTGTTTACACGTCAGCTCCAAGTGATGATTACCACCGGTACGCCGATCCTTCAGGCGCTGTCAGCCCTGCAACGTCAGACGGACAACGCCGCGTGGAGCGACACGATCGCGCGCTTGGAGGCCCGTGTTGAGGAGGGTTTGTCGCTTTCCGATGCGATGAAAGACCACCCCGATCGGTTTGACGCGATCTACTGCAACCTGGTCCATGCCGGGGAAACTTCCGGGAAGCTGCCGTTGATGCTTGAACGGTTGGCGACCCTGACCCGCAAGCAGTTGCAGACACGAAACACGATAGTCGGGGCACTGGTTTACCCGAGCCTGCTCATCGTGCTGGCGGTCGGCGTGTTGTCGTTGATGCTGACGATGGTGCTACCGAGGTTCGGTGAATTGTTTGTCACGTTGGACCTGCCGTTGCCTCCGACGACTAAGGCGTTGATGTTTTTAAGCGGTGTTCTAACCAGCTATTGGTGGGTGATTGTCCTGGCGATGGCGGTGGTTGGATTCGGCTCGCGGTATTGGTTGAAAACCGAACACGGTAAGCAGTCGGTGTTTACGGCGATGCTCCGGCTACCGATGTTGGGGAAGGTGACTCGGAGCTTTGCGACGGCGCGGATCGCCCGGCTGCTTGGGGTATTGATGGATAGCCATCTGCCGCTATTGGATGTGCTGGACCTGATCCGTGGGGGCACGGTGAATATTCATTACAGCCGACTGCTGGACGAGGCCAAGGAGGCTGTGACCCGTGGCGAGCCGATCAGCACGGCGTTTACGGGATCGGACCTGATTACCCCGTCGGTGAGTGAGGCGATACGAAGCGGTGAAGCGAGCGGTAAAGTGGCGTCCTCTTTGTTGGTCATGTCTGATATGCTCGATGAAGAGAACGAGGTGTTGGTGAAGTCTCTCACGGGTGTGCTTGAGCCGCTGATCCTGCTGGCGATGGGTGTGCTGGTGGGGTTCATGGCGTTGAGTATTTTCCTGCCGCTCTTTGACCTGACAGCGATGTCTGCGGGAGGCCCCCAATGACCTACTTGCCTTCCTTTGGACGTACTGCGATCGGAGTGGATATTGGTAGCCGAGTCATCAAGGCGGTGCAGTTGGGGGGCGCGCGTGGCCGTCGCAAGGTCATCGCCTCGGCGAGTATCACCCGCAGCAAGCCGGGCTCCCCGATCGATCACGAGGAGGTCCAACGGCTGTCGCGTGTGCTATCGCAGCAGGGGTTTGCCGGCCGTCGGGTTGTGTTGGCGGCGCCAAGCGACATGATGATGTCTGCGGTTTTGGATATGCCGCCTCGTGAGTCCGGTGCACCATACGATGTGATTGCACAGCAGGAGTTTGCGCGTCTTCAGAGTCAGGTGCCGGGGAAGTTTGAGGTCGCGTGGTGGGATATCCCCCAGCCGACTCGTGCGTCGTCGGTGACGGTCATGACGGTCGGGTGCGCACACGCCGACACGGACCCGATGCTGGATGTATTCGCGGGGAGTGGATTCGATGTCGCGGCGATGGATTCAGGGTTGTGTGCCGCGGTGCGGGCGTGTGACGAGCAGCTTGAGTCGGCCCAGCGGATATCGGCGGTTTTAGATCTTGGATGGGATTCTGCCAGGCTTGCGCTGGTGCATGAGTCGGTGGTGGTGTTCGACCGGACGTTCGTCGGTTCGGGGATGGCTGGGCTTCACAGCCGGGTCTGCGATGCTTTGTCCATAGAGGCAGAGGAAGCGGATTGCCTGATTCAGAGCATCGGTTTGGTGTCTGGGGACGCCGAGCATGATGAAGAAGATGCCCGGGCACGGGCGGTTGCGCCGTTGCTTAGGCCGATCTTCGGCGCGTTCCTCGATGAGATTGCAAGGGAACTGGAGGCGTCATTCGAGTACGCGTCGCATCAATACCCCGACGCCGAACCGCATCGGTTGGTTCTAGTCGGCGGAGGGGGCGCGGTTCGGGGCGTCGCCCAGCGGTTAGACGGGATGTTGACGCCGGAGGTCTTGTCCGCCAACGCGGGTGGGTGGGGGGATACGAGCGGGGCGGCTGCAATGATGGCGACTGCTTTGGGTTTGGCGGGCTATTACGATCAGGGATAAATCAATGGATCGGATCAATCTCATCCCGGAACGACGGCAGCTTGCCAGGCAGCGGGGCGGCAGGTATCGAGCCTGGGTTGTTTCCACCCTGGGTTACTCGGCCCTGGTGGTGGCGGTGTGCGTTGTCTACCGGGGTCTGGGTGTAAACGCTGGTGCCGCGGAACCAACGGAAGAACTAGCGGGACTCGATGCGGAGTTGCTCCAGATTCAAGAGCAGCAAGGTGAACTGAGACCCGGACTGACGGAGCAGAGGCTGGTCCTGGCGGCCGGCCGATCGATCACCGATCAGCCCGACTGGAGCAGCCTGCTTGTGTACCTCGCTGATGAAGTTCTAGGTGACACTGTGGTGCTTAGCGGTTGCTCACTCGCCCCGGAACAGGATGGGCTTGATGTGCAACAACTCCGTGAGGCATCCGTGGTGGTTAAGCTCACCGGATACGCCAAGACCACGCCCGAGGTGTCGCAGTTTGTCCTACGCCTTGAGGAGTCGGGGTTGTTTGACCGTGTCTCTCTGACACGCACGAATCGCGAACCATTCCTCAACGGCCAGGCCATCGCATTTGAAGCCCGCTGCCTGATGGATAGATCGGGAGGAGGCCATCATGAATAATCTGACGGCTTCAATCAAACGCTGGTGGCGGATCGATGCGGGCGGGGTTGGGGTTTGCCTGGTTGTTACGGCCTTGTCGTATCTGTCACTGGTCCGCCCGGTGTCACAGATGCAAGATGAGTCCGACCGACTGGTGCCTTTGCTAACCCACAAAGAGCAAGAGGTGCGAGCCGCTCGGGCTTCGTTGGCTCAGTTGCGGACGGATTTGGATGAGACGGAGATGGCTTTGGAGGGCCAGCCGCTTCGGCTAGAGTCTCAGGGGCAGGTGAACACCCGACTTGCACGCCTGGCAGACCTGGCGTTGGCGTCGGGGTTGGAGATTCACCAGATGCTGCCTGACAATGCCCGCACCGGGGAGCGATACAACATCGTCCCGATCAAGCTTTCGGGGTCAGGCGATTACCGCAAGGTGACGGGGTTCATGCGGGATATCCACGGGGGCTTTGCGGACATCGCCGTGGTGGAGTTTGATTTATCTTCCAACGGTGGCGGGCAGGGCCAGGCACGATTTGATGTCGGGCTGGTCTGGTACACCATGCCCTCGCTGGGATTAGTGGAAAATTAATCCATTATGGGCTTGACCGGGTCGATGTTATATCGTTGGCTTGGTGTATGAAGACCTCCAGGGAAAGAAACATCCTCATCGCGGTATTGAGTGTTGCCGGTCTGGGGCTGGGTATCGACCGATTTGTTATCGGCTCGGAGGTGACTGGCCCGTCACAGTCGTCAGCAAGTGTGATCGGTGAGCTCGATGCAGAGTCCGCCGGGTGGCTGGCTGTGCCTGATACTGAATCCATCAAATCTACCGGTGCGGATGAAGCCCCCGGGGTGTCGTTCGCCGAGCGTCTGCGTCTGATCGCTGATTCATCTGCTGGTACAGACCCCGGGCAGTCCCGCGATGCGTTTGCGCCAGGCCCCGGCTGGGAAGTGACTGATATAGAGGTCGGGGGTGTGCCCGATAACCAGGCCCGTCAGATTGCCGAAGACTTTCGGAGCAAGCATTTGCTTGAGGCGGTGCTGGTGTCCGGCGACAAGCGGTACGCTGTGATCGGGGGGCAGACGCTCTTTATTGGCCAGAAGCTCGACGGGTACCGACTCCAAGCGGTTTTGGAGCGGTCTGCGGTGTTTGAGGGGCGGGGTATCCGGGTAGAGTTGCGGATCAAGACGGATTTCCCGTCGTCCTAATCGGCATATCTTCCACAAATACACATCGTTATTTTATAACGGCATCGGCCCTTAGGCCGGTGCGTTTTTGTGTCGATGGATGGATATAGCACAGGCCCGGCCGAGGTGCCGGATGAACCATATTCTGTCCAGGAGACACCGCAATGCAAGCCGTACGTAATACCGAACGCCGTTTCGCCGGGGGCTTCAGCCTAATCGAATTGGTCATCGTCGTCGTGATCATCGGGATCATCGGCGCCATCGCTGTCCCACGCATGAGTCGTGGTGCCAAGGGTGCGTCTGATTCGGCGCTTACCGCCAACCTGACCGTCCTGCGTAATGCGATAGACCTCTACTCGACCGAGCATGGTGGGTCATATCCGACTATTGGGAATATGCCCAACGCACTGCTGCTGTATACCGACTCCGTCGGCACGACCCCTGGGGCCAAGTCCACGAGTAACATCTACGGGCCTTACATCCGCGCGATTCCCAACCTCCCCGTCGGGCTCAATAAGGGCAAGAACGGCTTTGTAGGGACAGGCGTATTGGGTGCAGACGCCACGGCAGGGTGGTACTACACCGCCCTTACCGGTGCGATTCAGGCCAACGTTGCCGCCGGTGAAAAGGACGAGTCTGGGACCGATTACAACGCCTATTGATAGCGGGGCGGAGGGTGTTAAGCCGTTAGTGCCCGGGCTATCGTAAGGCGCAGAATTGATCAAGGTTATGAATCAGATTTCCCACAGAATGGATGCTCGTGGCGGCTTAGGTTTTAGCCTGATCGAGTTGGTGATCGTTGTGGTCATCATCGGGATCATCGGTGCGATCGCCGTCCCGAGGATGAGCCGGGGGGCCAAGGGGGCGTCTGATTCTGCTTTGACGGGTGACCTGAGGGTGATGCGAGACGCACTGGAATTGTTCGCCGTTGAACACGGCGGCCTCTACCCGGAAGGTCCAGACCTGGATGTGTCTTTGACAGAGTACTCTGGCGAGCGGACCGATGAGCTGAACCCTACCAAGACAGCGACCCATATTTACGGCCCGTATTTGCGTGCGATCCCTAAACTCCCGGTCGGTGTCAACAAAGGCAGGTTCAGTTTCACGCCAGCGATTCCAGGAGCGACCGTGGGCAACTTTGGCTGGTACTACAATCAGACGACCGGGCAGGTTCTAGCCAACTGTGCCGACGCCGAGACCGATGAAGCGGGTGTGCCTTACAACACCTACTGACGCACCTGGCCGCCGCAGCGGGGTTAACGTCACCCAGACAGATAGACACCGCCCGGCAGGCTGACCTAGCACGCCGGGCGGATTCTCGTTTAAGTAGGCTCATGACAGGACGAAATACCGAACCATGGAACACGCCGCCGCACACAACCCAAAGATGACACACGGGTTCAGCTTAATCGAGCTGGTGATCGTGGTGGTCATTATCGGGATCATCGGTGCGATTGCGGTCCCAAGGATGAGCCGGGGCAGTGAGGGCGCGTCGGTGTCGGCGTTGATCGGCGACCTGAAGGTGCTGAACAATGCGACGGACCTCTACGCCGCAGAGCATGGCGGAGATTATCCCAGTGGGCCAAGAGTCGCCGCGCAACTGACCGGGAAAACCAATGCCTTGGGGAATACCCCGACCGGGGCGGTGGGGGAGATTGTGTACGGCCCCTACATCCGAACGGTCCCGGCATTGCCCGTGGGTGAGAAGAAAGGCAACACCGGTATCGCCACCGCAGACGGCGCGGGGGTCGGGTGGATCTATACACCGGCGAGGGGGCTTATCCGGCCAAACCTTACCAAGCTAGGTGGAACGATTGACGAGCTGTTGGTGACCAAAGTGATCAACGCCAGCAGCTTTATACGAAATGACCTGGTCAAGCCATAGCCATGCACACAACCCCGTACAGCACGATCCGGGATCACGGCCAGCCGGCTTTGCGCGGTTTTTCTTTGATCGAACTGGTGCTGGTCCTGACGATCATTTCGGTCCTCTCGGCGATCGCGGTGCCAAGGTACGCTAACTCACTGGCCCGGTACCGAGTTGACGCCGCGGCTCGCCGGGTTGTGGCTGACCTCGCTTATGCCCGCCAGCTCGCACGATCCACCAGCGCCAGCATCTCCGTTCGGATACGCCCAACGGTCGATGTCGTTAAGCTGCTTAACGTGCAGGACCCGGACGACCCAACTAACGCCAATACTCGAACTGTATTAAGTGCCGCGCCGTACCACGCGGATGTGATCTCGTCGGACTTTGGGGGTGACGCGCTGATCATCTTCGATGGCTACGGCGATCCGGACTCCGGCGGCTCGGCCGTCCTGACCGTCGGCACGGAGAGTCGGACGATCGTGCTCGACCCAGACACCGGGAAGGCGGTGGTGCAATGAGAAGGACTCGCCACAGTCATGACGAACATGTTGTGAACACGTTTAGCGGGCGATCGCAGATCGCCGTGCCAAGCACATGCAGCCAGCACGCGGATCTTCGATCCGCCGCTAAACGGCCGATGGCCGCACGCCCACGTGGTACACACGCCTTCACCCTCATCGAGATGGTCGTGAGCCTGTCGGTCATCTCGATCGTCTTCCTGGCGATGGGCTCGGTGATGGTGCTTGCCAGCAAGGCCCTGCCCACCGCCGACAGCTCCACCGCACTCACGTTCGAGGCTAACGACCTTGTCCAGCAGATCGTCTCGGAGCTCCAGACCGCCACCTCGGTCACCGCCGCCACCGACAAGGGGATCGCCTTCACCGTCCCCGACCGCGACAGCGACGCCGTCGACGAATCCATCATGTACCGCTGGGACGGCGTGCCCGGCGGCCCGCTGTTTCGGCAGTACAACGGCGGCAACCCGGTCAAGATGTTCCTCGTATGGGAGTTCCAACTGGTCTACGGCACAGCAGCCGGTGTTCAGCCCCCGACCGGCCCATTGCTGTCGGTCTCGATCACCCTTAACGCCGGACAAGACGCGTCGTCGCGTGTGCGTACGTCGGTGACGACCCTGAACCAACCCCAGGCGCCCTGATCATGATACACAGACACACAGAGAAGTCGGGTCCGGTATCCGGCGGAGCGATTGGTCACGGTTTCACCCTGGTCGAGGCGGTGATGTCGATGCTGATCGTGGGTTTGATGCTGGTCGCGGCGCTGAACACGGTCGGGGCGTCAAAGATCGCACAGAGCCGAAACGCCGAGCAGAACCTCGGCCCGATGCTCGCCGAGGATCTGTTGACCGAGATCCTCGGGCAGGTGTATGAGGAGCCGGACGACACACCGGAGTTCGGCCGGGAGAGCGAGCCCGGCGGGGACCGCAACGACTGGGATGATGTGGATGACTACAACGGCTGGTCCGCCAGCCCGCCGCAAAATAAGGACGGGACGGATATCCCCGACCTGGCCGGCTGGGGACGCTCCGTGACGGTGGTCTTTGTAAATCCCGGCCTGGTCGACACGTCCGCATCAGACATCGGCCACAAGCGGATCCATGTCACGGTGACTCACAACGGCCGGGTGGTGAGCGAGTTGTGGGGGCTGCGGACGTCCGGTTGGCCGGACTATCAGCCACAGACGGATCTCGTGACCCCCCTGAGGGTGCTGTACGTCGTGACCAACCTGAGCCCCACCCCCCAGGAGGCCAGCCGGATCGCACTGATAGAGTCCTGGGGGTTCACCGTGAACCTGATCCAGCAGGGCGCGGCGCAGGCGGAGTTTAATCAGGAGGCGACGAACAATGACGTGGCATATATCGGTATGGAGGTCAATACCAATACCCTGTCCACCAAGCTGCGCAACTTCTCGATCGGGGTGGTGAATGAAGAAATGGACCACGGCTCTATCATGGGTTTCAGCAACAACTATGGCACCACGACTAATACAAATATTATGGTAACGGACAATACCCACTACATCACTTCGACGTTCACGACGGGCTTCCTGGATCTTTATAGCTCGGTTCAGAACGTGCACTACATCGATACCCCGTGGGGGTTTGGCATGCAGCAATTGGGAGAGATCAAAAAGTTAGGGAATAATTATCGACCGGCGTTGGCGGTGATCGAGACGGGGGGGGGGATGGTAACCAGTGATCCTGCTGCGGGCCGGCGTGTCCAACTCCCCTGGGGCAACGCCGGATTCGACTTTAACGCCCTGAACGCCGACGGCCAGACGCTGATGAAGCGGGCGATCGAGTGGGCCGCCAGCATGGAGTAGCCGTAGACAGCGTGACACTGAGACACGAGGGGCGATGGCGTCGTTTCATCATGTGGGCCGGAGCAAGATCATGCGTAAAGACAAAGTGATACACCGATCAACAAACCCGCGCCGCCGGGGCTCGGTCTACATCATGGTGCTGGGCGCGTCGCTGCTGGTGGCGGTGATCGGGATCTCGTCTCTCATGGCGGCGCGGGTGCAACGCCGTGCGGCGGTTGCGTCGGGCGACATGATCCAGGCCCGTGAGAACGCACGGGCCGCCATCGACCGCGCGCTCTGGGGGATCGAGGCGATGCCGACAACTTGGCGGTCGAGCTTTGCCGGCGGGTCGTTTTCTACCGGCACGCTGGGGGGCGGCACGCTCACGCTCACCGTGGTCGACCCCGTCGATGGCGACCCGACCAACAACACCACCGACCCGGTTGCCCTGACCGGTACCGGAGTCGTCGGGCAGGCCACCTACATGCTCGAGGTCACGCTCAACGGCGACGGGACCATGCAGCCAGGCACTTGGAAACGCGTCGTTGGCGATGCCGCGGCTCAGGCGGCGCAGGCAACTCAGGGAGCTCAGGGGGGGGCTAAGGTGAAGTAGGAGGCAATCGGTGCGTTCGCTACTGTTGTATGGCCACACATCGGTGTCAACAACTCACGCCGCGGCCCGTGCCGCCGCGCCGTGCTTGGCAACCAGTTGGTCGTAACCGGTGAAATCCAGCTTCACGAATAGCGGTACCATCGCCGGGTCGAACTGTGTCCCGGCGCAGTTCTCAATCTCTTCCAGCACCGTCTCTCTGGGCATCGCCGGGCGGTAGGACCGGGTCGAGCTCATCGCGTCGAACGTATCTGCCAACGCCAGGATACGCCCGATCTGGGGGATGATCTCGGCTGCGAGCCCCGCGGGGTAGCCCCGGCCGTCCCAACGCTCGTGGTGGTGCAGCACGCCCGGGAGGATCGGGTCGATTGTCGGGATCCCCTTGAGGATGTTGTAGCCAATTACGGGGTGCCGTTTGATCTGCCCAAACTCCTCGTCTGTCAGCTTGCCTGCCTTGCAGAGCACGGCTTCGGGCACTCCGATCTTGCCTACGTCGTGAACCAGCCCGGTCGTATGGATACGCTCCACTTCCTTGGCGTCCATCCCCATTGTCTCGGCCAACATCGCGCCCAGGTAGGCGACACGCTCGGAGTGGCCGCGGGTGTACGGGTCTTTGGCATCGATCGACGCGGTCAGCGCCTGAAGCGTCCCCATGAACAACTGTTTCTGTTCGTCGAACCGTGCGATGTTTTCATGGAACACACCCAGCAGGTTCGCCGCCGCTTCGAGGAACATCATCTCACCGCTGGTCACATCACTTTCCATCGGGCAGGAGCCGGCCTTGTTCCCGGCTAGCAACACGCCGACCACCTCGCCGTCGTGTGTGACCTGCTCGACCAGAACCTCCGAGCCCACCAGCCCGGCAACTCCCGGAGAAGAAGGTTCCAGCAGGCGTGTCCAGTCCTCGCGTATCTTGTCGGAAAACTGATCGACCACAGCATGGTTGAACGTATCGGTGTCGCAGGGCAATTCCCCCGCCACGACCAGTCGGCCGGTTAGCCCCTTGATCTTTCGGTGGTGTTCCCAGAATCTCACCGCGATCCATTTGAACTGCATCACGGGGAGTAGCTGGTTGCAGAAGGTGGGGATCAGGTCGCCGGGGTCGTCCAGGCTGTTCATCATCCGTGCCAGGCGGAACAACAGGCTAGTCTCTTCGTAAGTGCTTAGAAGCTGCTCGCTGAACTGATCGATTGTCTCGGCGTCACGGCTGACCTGTGCGTGGTCCTGCACCGATTGAACCAGTGCCGCGGCGAGCGTCGTCGGGTCTGCCCGGCCCACGCATGTGTAGCAGGCCAGATCGTTTTGTGCTTGCGTCGGATCGCCCCCGGCCTTCTTGCAGGTCGATGCGAACCACTGCCCCTCAAAAACACCCGGCTCAAACGTGATCCCGATCACCACCCCGGTCACCCGGCGGTTCTCGATCTCTACGGCGGGAAGAGCCCAGCAACCCGGCTCTAATTCCACCGGTTTGGGATCTTTATCTTCAAGCCAACGCACCCCCAACGCCCAGACCTTGTCACGCACCGCTGCCGTGCGCAGCCAGCGCCCGCCGTCACCGGGGTCCTGCGGCACGATCAAGTCCTGTGCCCCCGCTTCGATGCGCCAGCACGCCATCCGTAACGCCTTGCAGCGTTCCGCTATGGCCCCGTGTCGGCCGGAGTCGGGTTGTTGCGGTTTGACTTCGTTCACGCCGCGTTAGCGCCTTCCATCGACTCGTCGCCGCCGATTTCATTCAACAGCTCGCCGACCACAACCAACAACTCACGGGCGCTGAACGGCTTGCACATCATCTGCCGAATATTGGTGTTTGCTAATTCGCTTGGCGAGAGTTTGTGACCCCGGGCCGTCACCATCACCACCGGGGTGTCAGCTGTGACATCCGATTCGTGCAGTTTCACACACATCTCGAACCCGCTGAGCACCGGCATCTGAAAGTCGGTCACGATCAGGTCCGGGTCTTCCAACTGGGCCAGGTCGTACGCCTCCTGCCCGTCCGCTGCGGTCAACACATGGTAGCCCTCACGCTCGAGCTTGTACCGGATGATGTGCACGATGTGTGCCTCATCGTCGACGATCAGGATGGTCTTATTTCTTTGGGACAATTCCGCCTCCTCGCAGGACACCGACACAGAAACCTTAGGCCCCTGGGCCCCCGGTGATCGGGCACAGGCCATATCTTTTTATCGGTGAAAATCGAGTCCCCCTCCACCCCCGGCCCCTCTGGACGCCCCCGGTCAAGTCCACTTCATCGGTCGTCAAACCCCACCCCACACGCCCCATAACCATCCGCTTCCCACCACATGCCAACACCCACAACCCGCCGCATCAAATACCAATAATACTTCCCCCCGCACAACACCCTTCGCCTACATCGCCTCGCTATCCAGCCAGATCGTCACCGGCCCCTCGTTGACAAGCGCAACCCGCATAGACGCGCCAAACCGACCAGTCGTTACAACCCCTACACCCAGACCCCCAAGCCGATCCGCAAAATAATCACACAACGGCTCCGCCACCCCCGGCTGGGCCGCCCCGATAAAGCTCGGCCGTCGCCCCTTACGCACATCCCCGTACAACGTGAACTGAGACACCACCAACGCACCGCCCCCCACATCCAACAACGACCGATCAAACTTCCCTTCCTCATCAGGGAACAGCCGAAGATTCACCACCTTCTCCGCCATCTTGTCAGCCTCGGCTTGTGTGTCCCCCTCACCGACCCCGACCAAGAGGACATACCCCAACCCGACCTCGCCGACGACTTCGCCATCGACGGCGACCGAACCCTTACTGACACGTTGGAGGAGGATGCGCATAGGGACACGATAGGCGAAAATGCCATGTGTCGATAACGAGGCAATGGATGTAGGGGAGGGTGATTTAGAGAGTGCTTTGCTGGGCACGTTGCCGCAGCATGTGGTCGGCCAGCACGATCGCGGTCATCGCTTCGGCCATCGGGATGAAGCGGGGGAGTAGGCAGGGGTCGTGGCGGCCCTTCGTTGAGATGGTGGTGGGCTCGCCTTCGGTGGTCACGGTGTCTTGATCCTGCGGAAGGCTGCTGGTGGGTTTGACGGCGCAGCGCAGGACGATGGGTTGTCCTGAGGAGATGCCGCCGAGCATGCCGCCGTGGCGATTTGTCTTGGTGATGACGTTGCCGTTGCTGTCGGTAGTGAAAAGATCGTTGTTTTCGGTGCCTCGGAGTGTGGCGCAGCCGAAGCCGTTGCCGTACTCGACACCCAGGACGGCAGGCAGGCTAAACATGGCTTTACCCAGGTCGGCTTTGAGTTTGTCGAAGACGGGTTCGCCCCAGCCGGGTGGGACGTTGCTGGCGACGATCTGTGCGATGCCGCCGATCGAGTCGCGTTCGCTGCGCATCTTTTCGATCAACTCGATCATCTTGGTGGCGGCGTCGTTGTCCGGACAGCGGACGATGTTGGATTCAACTTGTTCGAGGGTGACTTGCTCGGGGTGTTGGATGTTGGCGGTGATGTCGCCGACCTGTGTGACGAACCCGACTATCTGGATGCCGTGGGTTTGTGCGAGCAGTTTCTTGGCGACGGCACCGGCAGCGACGCGGACGGTGGTCTCACGGGCGCTGGATCGTCCGCCGCCTCGGTAGTCGCGTCGGCCGTACTTGGCGTCGAAGGTGTAGTCGGCGTGGCCTGGGCGGTACTTGTGTTGGATGTCGCCGTAGTCGCGTGAGCGTTGGTCCTGGTTCTCGATGAGGATGGCGATGGACGTGCCGGTGGTTTTGCCTTCGAACACGCCGGAGAGGATCTGCGGGTGGTCGGGCTCATCACGTTGGGTGGTGATCTTGGATTGACCGGGTCGTCGTCTTGCGAGGTCGGGTGTGAGGTCGGCCTCGGATAATTCCAAGCCCGCAGGGACGCCGTCGATGATGCAGACGTTCCCCGGGCCGTGGCTTTCGCCGGCGGTGGTAACGCGGAAGAGTTGTCCAAATGTGTTGCCGGGCATGAGGGGATTGTATCGGATCGGGTATCGGGTGTGGGTATTCGGGTATCGGCAGGAGGCGAGCCGGTGCTGGCGGGACGCGTCGGCTAATTTGCTAACCAGCAAGCCAATCGGGGGCGTGTGTGCGGGCTAAGCCGCTGGGTGATTGTGTTTTTCTGTTTTTCCGCCTCGTCTATGGGCGGGTGGGTGCTAGTTCGCGGGCGTGGGCCATCTTGATGTGCGGCGACGCCAAGCGGGTCTTGAGTACGAGTAGCGCGGTTTCGAGTTGGGAGTCCAAGCCCAAGTCCAGGAGCAACGCGGACTTGGGCTGCTTGATCTCGACCATGACCCGTTCGGGGGTGTCGGCGGTCGCGACCTGGCCGTCGGCAACGTCGAGGTCTCGTTGATCCTCTGTTGCCTGGTCCGCGTCTTGTGTCTTCGGGTCGGGTTGGACATCATCTGCGGTCGTCGCTTTGATGACCTTGCGTATACCGCCGGGGACCTGGAACTCTGTTGTAGCCCAAGGCTTGGTCTCGTCTGCCATGATCGGCGTGTTGCCGTCGCGGATGATATCGACCTCCTGGCGGAGTTGCAGCGCATCAGCGACTTGGCGTGCGGTCATGGTCACATCCAGGTCCGGCTCGATGCCCCATGTGGTCGCGTTGGGTTTGCGATGGATGATGCGCTCCAAGGGGAGCAGGTAGTATTGGGTGGTGAGTTTGAGGTAGGCGGCGCCGTTGCTGGTCAGCGGGAACAGGTCCTGGACGGAGCCCTTGCCGAAGCTGCGTGATCCGATGATGGTGGCTCGGCTGTAGTCTTGCAGTGCGCCGGAGACGATCTCACTTGCACTGGCAGACCCCTGGTTAATCAGGACGGTCATCGGGAAGTTGGGGTAGGTGCGCAGGCGGTGTGCCTTGTTGGGTGTGGAGTGTCGGCCGTTGCCATCGACAGTGGAAACGATCGGGCCTTCAATGATGAAGCGGTCACAGATATCAATGGCGGAACTGAGCAGCCCGCCGGGGTTGAATCGCAGGTCGAGGATCAGGCCGTTAATCGGGCCGTCCTTTTGCATCTGCGCGATCGCGGCGTCCAGGTCGTCCGCGGTCTGTGGGATGAACTGGGAGAGGCGGATGTACCCGATGCGGTTGGCCGGGTCGATCCAGTAATCCCAGCCGCCTTCGGGCTTGTGGGTCCAACCCCGGATGGATTCGATTTCAATCTTGTCGCGGGTGATGGCGTAATCGATCAGCTCGGGTTCGCCTGGGCGTTCGATGCCGAGCCTGACCTGGGTACCGCGTGGGCCGGTGATTTCCTGGACGGCACGGTTAAGGCTCCATGAGTCCGTGTTCGTTCCATCGACGTGGGCGATGATGTCACCGGCCTTGAGCCCAGCGCGCATGGCGGGCGTGTTTTCAAGCGGGCTGACTACCAGCAGTCGGCCGTCACGCCGAGAGATCTGCACGCCGATCCCGGAGAAGTTCCCCTGCGTGCTTCGGCTAAACGACTCGCGTTCCTGGGGCCAGATCACAGACGAGAAGTCGTCGAGCGTGCCGGTGAGGCCTTCGGTCATCTCATGGACGATGACCTCTTCGGGGAGGTTGATGGTCTGCTCATTGAGTTTGATGACCCGATCGATGATGGTGCTGGCTTCGATGACATTGATCGTCTTGCCGGGCTCTTGCAGCGAGGCGCTGAGGCGGGCGAGGTAGTCGCGGAATTGTGCGGCGTCGGCCTCGTCGTTTAAAGCGGGAAACGATTCGTCCAGGCCCTTAGTGTCGAGCATCACGATCAGCGAATCGATCGATCCTCGGATCAGTGGGGTGAGCCCCTGCTTGGCGACGTGTTTGCGTGCGGCGTAACGGATGGTCTGCCGGAGCATGGACAGGCGAACGCCCTTGAGCCGTGATTGCCAGTCTTCAATTTCGAGTTTGACGGTGCTGTTGGCGGTGTCTTTGTCGCCGCGTCGTTCGGCTCGCTCGTCGTAGAGCTGTTCGAGTCTGTTCGGGGCGTATAGCTGCAGCACACGGATGTGGCGTGCTGCCTGGTCCACGTCTGTCTGATAGGTGTTGCTGGCCTCGAACAGAAGATCCAACGCACGGTAAAGCGCGAGGGCTTCGAGCCAGTTGTCTTCGGCCTTGGCCCGCTGCGCCTTCTCAAGGGTTTCTTTGATGAGGCTGACGATCCGTGGGTCGTGCAGCATCGCTTCGGGATCGTCGGCGAGGCCGTGAGATTTGACGGCTGCGATCAGGGATTTTTCAAGCTCCTGGTCGGCGGCGTATTCTTCGAGCTCGGCGATGGCTTCGTCAAAAGCTTCACGCCGTTGCTTGGTCCGCTGGGCGTCGTTCTTCTGGAAGCGTTCCAGGTCGCCGATGAGGCTTCGGACAGTCTCGTCCTGCGTGGTGAAGGCGGTGGTTTTGATTTGTGACAGCAGCTTGTCGAATTGGCCGTGTTCCGCGAGCGTGTCGAGGTCAGCGGTGACGGTGTTGGCTACGGCCTGCCGTTGTGTGGGAGCCACGAAGAGCCCCGCTGTCGCGACGATGGCGGTGAGGCATATCCCAAAACGGATGGAGAGGGTGCGATTCATAAGCGGTTACTTCCCCTGTCGGAACGGGTATTCCCGTGTCCGGTGAACGTATCAAGGCGGCGGCCAACGTGTCGGCCACGGGCTCGCGGTCGCCGTGAGGATGGAACCGTTCAGCGGGGCTTACCTAATCTCTACGCGATAGGATGTATCTGCCCGCCATTGGCCTGGATCAGGCCGATTCCTTCTGTACGACCCGCATGTCCGCCAACTGCTTCCGACCGTCTACCGCGGCCGCATCTAGTACGTACTTCACACCCTCGTTGTTCAGTTCGGGCAGGTCGTACATCAGGTCGAGCATCAATTCTTCCATGACGCTGCGCAACGCCCGCGCACCGGTTTTACGGGAGATCGCCTTGTTGGCGAGTTTCTCCAGTGCCGCATCGGTGAACTCCAGCTCAGCGTTCTCCATCGTGAAGAAGAACTCATACTGACGGATCAGGGCGTTCTTAGGCTCGGTGAGTATCTGGATCATCGCGCTGACATCCAGGGGCATCAGCGGGGTGAGGATCGGCAGCCGGCCGATGAGTTCGGGGATCATCCCGTACTCCAGCACGTCCTCGGCGGTCACCTGCTCGAGCAGCGCCGCGGAGTCCTGCATGTCCTCTTCGCCGTTCTTTTCGCTGGCGAAACCGATAGACTTTCGGCCCAGGCGTTTGCGGATGACCTCTTCGAGCCCGACGAACGTCCCGGCACAGATGAACAGGATGTTGCTGGTGTCCAACTGGATGTACTGCTGCTCGGGGTGCTTGCGTCCGCCTTGGGGTGGAACATTGGCGACGGTGCCTTCGAGCATTTTAAGCAGGGCCTGCTGCACGCCTTCGCCGGAAACATCACGTGTGATCGAGACGTTCTGGCTGGTTTTTCCGATCTTATCGATCTCGTCGATGTAGATGATGCCACGCTGCGCCGCTTCCAGGTCGTAGTCCGCGGCCTGCAGGAGTTTGAGCAGCAGGTTCTCGACATCTTCGCCGACGTAGCCCGCTTCGGTGAGCGTGGTGGCGTCACCGATGGCGAACGGGACGTTGAGTGTGCGGGCGAGTGTGCGTGCCAACAGTGTCTTGCCGGACCCGGTCGGGCCGACCAGCAGGACGTTGGACTTGTCGATCTCGATTGCGGTGTCTTTCTCGCTGGCGGTCAAACGTTTGTAATGGTTGTGGACCGCGACGCTCAGGGCGCGCTTGGCGATGTTCTGCCCGATGACGTACTGGTCTAGGAACTCTTTGAGTTGGCGGGGCGTGGGGATCGACCCGATGCTGGGCCGGTCCGACTGCACACGCCGGCGTTCCTGCTTGAAGATGTTCTGGCAGAGGTCGGTACAGTTCGCGCAGATATAAACATCGTTGGGGCCTTCGACCATGGGTCCGACTTCCCTGGAACTCTTGCCACAGAACGAGCAGGTGGTGACACGCCGACCCTTAAAGCCGCTGTCAGCGGTCAGGCCTTCGCCTTCACTCTTGTCGTCACCGTTGCCGGGACCACGCCCGTCTTTTCCACCGTTCTTATTGTTAGGCATGGTCTTAGGTCTCTTAATTCAAGATTCGGTAGGTAATAACAGGAGACGACCGCATTCGACGCGAGGCGGCCGGCCCGTCGGCAGCCGGTATGTGAAAGATCGTCCAGATGCTTAGGCACCGTTAGTGCGACCTTCGGCTAGGCTTACGCGGCGTCCGGGGTGTGTTATGCGGGCCACAGGACTCGCGGTACATGATAGCCTATCAAACACGCCTGGGGAGGGTCCGCAAGGTGTTATCATCCGCATATTTTCAGTCTTTTGGCTCTATGTCGTCGGCCGTAGGGTCGGGGTCAGTGTTATCGGATTCTATCGGGGGGTCTGTCGGCGATTGGGGCGGGCCCAGGAGCTCAGGCCCCAATTCCACACCCGGGCTACTCACCGGCTGGGTGGGCGTGGTGAGTGCGGCAGCGGGCGACGGCCCGGTGTCATGTATATAGCTGCCGCTGTCGATCAGGGCAGCGGACCGGGCGGCCAGATATTCATCGTCGGTGAGTTGGCCATTGCGGTGGAGCTTTCGCAGTTCCGATAAGTCAAACATCGCCTCGCCGTCGGAGGACTCGATCGGGCCCGCCAGGTATTTGCGTATCACCAGCCCCAAGGCCACGATCGCCGCAGATGCAGCGACCAGTACCACCAGATAGAACCACACATCGTTTCTTAGGCGCGTAGCGCGTGGGGTCTGACCCAGCGTCAGCCACAGCCCCTGTTGAGCCAAGAGCACATGGTTAAGCACAGCAATCATCATTGCTTGCAGCCCAGGGGTTGCTATGGACGCACGGGCCGGTCAAACCCACCGCGGGCCTGCCCGGAGATACATCTCATCGTGCGGTGCTGAGCCGGTACGACTCACGCAGCGGATCACCTTTGTAAGTCTGCCAAGGCCCCGATACCAGATTGTATGCGGGGGTAGACAGTTAGCCTTTTAGTCGGCCTTCTTTTTGGTGGTCTTTTTCTTGGCCGGGCTCTTCTTCTTCGCGGCGGGCTTGTCGTCGCCGCTCGCCTTGACCTCGGTCACGGTGGCCTGCTCGATGATCTGGTCCATCACCTTTTGCTCGCGGACCTGCAGGTAGAGCTGCTCGATCTGCCCCTGTTTGTGCATCTCCTGACGCATCTTCTCGGGGCGTCGGCCCTGTTGCTGGGCCATCATCGCGATCCGGCCGTTGATCTCGTTCTCGTTGACCTGCACGTCAAGGTCCTTGGACGCCTGGTCCAGGATGAAGAACATCTTGAGCTGGCGGATCGCCTCTTCTTCCGAGCCTTCACGGGCCTCGGCTATCTGCTGGGCGATCTCATCCTCTGGCACGCCGCGGTACGCAAGCTCCATCTGCTGACGCTGAAGTACCCGGGCCGTCTGCCGGCCGGTTACGCCCTTGGGTAGCTCAAGATCAACGTTTTCAGCAAGGTAATCCGCGACCTGCTTGTGCATGTCCGCCCGCTGGTTCTGCTCGTGACGCTGCTCGATCATCTGACGCACACGGGATTTAAGATCATCGACCGACTCGACACCCATCATCGCCGGCAGGTCTTCCACCGGGGCAGGCTCGATGCGCTCGATCTTCTTGACCGTGATCTTAACCGTGATCGGCTGGCCCTTGATCTTCTCGTTTTCGTGACCCGCAGGGCCCGTCATCGAGATCGATTCGACATCCTCAGCCTGCTTGCCCTTCAAGAGCTTGCCCAGGTCTTCGACCACGATCCCCGCGACGTGACCCTTGTATTCACTGGTCTTGCCGGGGACTAGCACATATGTGTCGGGCGCATCATGCAGTGTGTCCGCATCGTCCTTCGCATCTTTACCCGCAAGCACGGTCACATCCGTGAACAGGTAGTCGCCTTCCTTGGACTTGCCATCTTCCACCGTACTCGGCTTCCCGAAACGCTCACGGTAGGTGTCAATTTCTTTGTCCACGTCCGCGTCGGAAATTTCCTTGACGGTCTTGTTTACCTTGATCTTGTCGTAGGCGGGGAGCTTCACCTCAGGGGCGATCTCAACCTCGACAACATACTTAAGCGAACCCTTCTCGGGTACCTCAATCTTGTCGAAGTCCTTGACATCAGGTTCGCCGATGACTTCCAGGCCCTCGTCTTCGATCGCCTGGGTGTAGCTCTCGCTGATGAGTTGGCCCTTGATGTCCTTGCCGATCGTCGGGGCGAAGCGTTTTTCCAACAGCCGCCTCGGGGCACGTCCACGCCGAAAGCCCGGCAGCACCGCATCATCACGGAGTTGCACATACGTCGACTCGATCTTTTCCTTGATCCGCGACTCGGGAAGCTCGATCGACAGACGCTTAAGCGCCGGCCCAGCCTCCTCGACCTTCACGGTCTGCTCAGGCTTGGTTTCTTCGTTAGTCTCTTCCGCAACAGCAGTCTTGTCTTCGGCCATAGTCCCACAGCTCCTATCTATAGTGAGTTTGCTCGTCGGTCTGGGATGAATAGGGCGGGGGGTTTGAACGGTGATCCCTGCCGACCCACGCCTGGCGCCGTTCCCAAACGACGCCGGTATCTCGACAGGAAGAGCGATTATCGTGATTTGAGAGGGTAAGTCAATAGTGCTTGTCGGATAGGTCGGCAACCCCCCCCCCGCGGCTGAGGTTGGACGTTATGCCTCTGCAGAAGACCTCCTGAACGTCTCTGCGGCGCTGCGGCGGCCAAGCACGACCAGCAGGATCAGTGGGTAGACCCCCGTCGCCAGCAGCACCACAAAGCCGCCGAACCAGCCGGCAAGATAAGCGTCTCCGAGTTCCGCGCCTTCGCCCACCATATCGGTAGGGAATGTCGCCACCAGAACGACCAGCGCTATCAGCAAGACGCCCAGCTTGCCTGCCGCCGCTGTGACCGCGGACCACCGGCCCCAAGGCATCCGTCGGAAGAGGCCGATAGCCGAAACCGCCAGCAGCAGTGACAGCGAGATTTCTACGCAGGCTTCTGCGGTAAATAACAGGTCCGCCTTGGGCACCTCGATCACACCCGCCTCCAACTCAAAAACCTTCCCGCCAAGCGAAGCGATCAACAGCAGCCGCATCGCATGCCACGACGCGCCCACGAGGCCGAGAAGTAGATTCAGCACACCAATCGCGATAAGGCCGGCACGCAGAGGCACGGCGCGGCGCTTCGGCAACTTATCCGGGCTGGTTTGCCCTTCCCACTGGGCGCTATCCGTGGGTGGTGGCTCTTCAATTGGTATGGCGGGACCCAATCGCTCTGTGTTCTCTGTTGGTGGTGAATCACTTGGCTCTATCTCGCCGAACCGCTGGAGTTGTATCCGACCATCTACGCGCTTTACACCCTTGACCCCGATCAGGCCAACCAGAAGCCCAACTACACAGAAAAGGGTTGCTATCATACCTGCCGGAATAGAAAACTTCGTGTCCGTCAAGCCTTCGACCATGCCTTGCACGGGTCGGTTGCTGTCCGGCCTGTCGGGCAGGTAAACCACCCTTACCGTGTCGGTGTATTCAAGCTCATCCCACGCCCACCGCTCCAGCAAGACATTGTTTGTAAACCCGTGCCCGAACTGATCGACCAGGGTGTATTCGATCCGTGGTACGCCATTGAATAGGTAATGTCGGTCGATTTGAGCTTCGGTCTGCGTCCCTTCGCTTTGCAGTCGTTTATTGGTGGCGTGCCGGTCGATCTCAGACACACTTAACCAGCCAAACAGGCAGAGCCCCACCGCACAGATCGAGGCGATGACCCAGCGCAGCCGGCCTTCCTTTCTCGATGCCTTGTCGTCTTCTCTGCGGGGATCATACGTCACAGCCCCACGCGCCTGCTCGGATCGTTGGGCGATAACCCGAAACAGGTCTTCAAACCCTTCGAGTCGGCTCGTGAATCGGAAGATCCGTTTGCCCTTGGCGTTGCGTATTTCCAACACCTCGAGTTTTTTCTTGTCCCAGAGTTCTTGATCCTTCTTCCGAGATACTTCGGCGACATGCCCCCACGATGTCGACTTCGCACCGACCAACCCCTCCGCACGGATGCCCTGTCCGTCAATGGTGACCCGGATCGTTCTGGCAAGCAGGATCCACGCCCGCATGGACATCAGCACAGGCATTATAAAAAGAACGCCGTAGATGCCGTGTTGCAACGAGTCATTGTTGCCGGGCGGCTGAATGAACATCAGCATGACCACGATCAGATAGATAAACAGCAGCACGCCGCCGCCAACGATCAACGCCGTGGCCTGCCAGCCGACTTTACGGCGGTCCTCGAACACGATCGCGTCGTTCGTATTTTCTGTTGCTTGCATGGCCTGGCTTCTGAAGTGAAGGTGTGAATGGATGCCGCCGGAACAGGCGGTGCTTGTCTGCCAAATAAATAGGGACAAACCCAGCCGCGATTTTGTTGAATGCCTAGAATACCTTGAAAGTGTTTTTAGGGGTAGGCCGATGCCAGTACCACATATCCTCGGCAATCTGCTGCTTATCACCGTTGTCGGATTCGGGGGCTGGATGTTGTCCAGGCAAAAGAGGCTAGCATTTGTGGGGATCGGGCTCTCCGGGATCAGTTGTACTCTGGCGGTGCTTCTCGCCATCCGGCCGGATGTGGTGGTCTGGCTGATCCCATACAGCGACCTGGCCTTTTACTCAAACCTGTACCCCGCGACCATCGTGTTGTTTGTCCCTTGCGCGTTCGCGTTCGTAAAGACACGCCGGCAGCGGTTGCGGATGATGGTGTGGTGCACACTGCTGTTTCTCATGTCGTTTAAGCCCTTCGACTACCAGTTCTATTCTCAGGCCCAGTCGCCGATGACGATGATAGATGGGGACGGTGTGTGCCGGCAGTCAAGCGATTACACCTGCTCCGCTGCGTCTCTGGTGACGTACCTGCGCCTGTACCAAGTCGACATCACCGAGGCGGAGGCGATCGAGATGGCCCGCACCAAGTCCGGCCACGGCACGATGAGCTTGGGGCTCTACCGGGCGTTAAGTATTCAGGCGGAGCGTGCCGGTAACTACCGCGCGACGATCGAACACATAGCAGTGGGGGAGCTTCTTAAGCGTAATACCCCGGCGATCATTCTGGTCGGCTTGCCCACTGGGGGTCAGTCCCGTGCGGCTGCGGCGTTTGGCAGAGACAACAATTGGCCGGCCGGTGTTTATCACGACGTGGTCTTTAAGGGCGCGGATCCCGACCGTGATGGCCGTGTCATTATCGCTGACCCGGACATGGGCTTGGAGAGTTGGCCGATTGACCACTTGGATTATCTGTTCCGGGAGGTGGCGGTGATGTATGAGTGAGAGGGCGGTCGCCCATGAATACAAACAGGGATGGGTCAACGAATCTTGTTGATCCAGATCAGTTGCCCATAGATCCTTGATAGCCCCGGCACGTCACACCCCGCCGCCTCCGCGGCACGCAGTGGGGCTCCGAATATAGCCTCGACCTCCAACGCCCGACCCGCATCATGATCGAGCTTCATGCTCGGCAGGTAAGGCTCCATCTTTTCAGTCCAGTCAAGCATCATCTGCACGAGGTCGTCTCCGATTTCTCGCCCGGTGCAGGCTTTCGCCGAGGCCTGGACTTCGAGCATCAGGGCGTGCGCCTCCCCCCGGGTGCTGGGGTCGGCCATGATCGCGGCGGTGTCGGTATCCAGTGTCACCGTCAGGCCGTTGAACGGGATGTTCCAGACAAGTTTCTTCCACCGTGCCAATGCCAGGTCTTCGTTCAGGACAACCGGGTTACCTGCATGTTCGAAGTCATCAGCGATCGTGCGCATCCGTGGCGTGATCCCGGCGGGGGTCCCGTCCGGTGTGTAGTCGGCGAACTCGACCCGGCCATAATCCAGGTGATGAACATGCCCGGGCCCCAGTTTATTTGAGCAGAGAAAACACAGCCCACTCATCACCCGCTCGCCACCAACGATCTCAGCAACCTCCCGCTCGATCCCCAAGCCGTTCTGTAACACCAGGACTACGCCATCTTCTTTGATGGCCGCCGGAAGCAGCGTAGGCAGCAGGTGGTTGTGTGTGGTCTTCAGTGCAAGGATCACCACATCACACCGCGGCATATCATCGACATTTGAGTAAACGTGGACTTGGGGGAGTGTGAAGTCGCCGTTGACCGAGTCAATCCGCAGGCCGTGTTGTTTGACGTGATCGAAATCGCTGTGGCAGAGATAGTGAACCACTCGACCAAGCCGCTGCAGGCACCCGCCGTAATACGCGCCAACTGCGCCCGTGCCGATGACGGCATAGGTGGGCTTGTCGAGGATGTCGTGTTTGCCGGGCATCAGTTGCGCGTTGCGTGCCTTGTCTTAAGTGCTATCTCAGCAGCCCCGCAGATCAGCACCGGGACAAGGAACATCGTAACCACAGCAACTAGCATCCCGCCAACCGAGGGGATAGCCATCGGCAGCATGATGTCGGCCCCGCGCCCGGTGGCGGTGAGCACGGGAATCAATGCGAGGATGGTGGTGGCCGTAGTCATCAATGCCGGGCGGGCACGGCGGACACCCGCTTCCAGGCTAAGCCGACGGATATCTGCGATCGTGTCGGGGTTGTGCTGGTCAAAACTCTGGCGGAGGTAGGTGGCAATCACCACGCCGTTGTCAGACGCCACCCCGAATAGCGCAAGGAACCCAACCCACACCGCGACGCTGAGATTGATCGGCCCGATGTGAAAAAGGTCTCGCAGGTTGATCCCAAATAGATCAAAATTCATAAACCACGGCCGCCCGTACAGCCAGATCAGCAGGAACCCCCCAGCCCAAGCTACCGCGATCCCGCTGAAGACGAACACCGCGGTGCCCACCTTGCGGAACTGGAAGTAGAGGATCATGAAGATAAAGAACAGCGACACAGGCAGCACAACCGCGAGGGTCTTCGCAGCCCGCAATTGATTCTCGTAGTTCCCTGCAAAGGTATAGCTGACGCCGGGGGGGATGATGAGCTCGCCGCTGTCGATTTTTTGCTCAAGAAACGCCTGGGCATTTTCGACCACACCGACTTCCGCTGCGCCCGGCTGCTTGCCGAATGTGACATAGCCGATCAGGAACGTGTCCTCGCTCTTGATGACCTGCGGGCCACGGACGTAAAGCACCTCAGCGATCTGGGTTAACGGGATCTGTGTGCCGTCGGGCCCAGCAACCAGGACACGCTCTAAAGATTCGATGCTGCCGCGCAGCTCACGCATGTAACGGATGCGCACCGGGTAGCGTTCACGCCCTTCGACCGTACGGGTAAGCATCATCCCGCCGATCGCGGTCTGGATGGTGTGTTGCACATCCACGATCCGCAGACCGTAGCGTTGGATCGCCTCGCGGTCGATAGCGATCTCCAGGTAAGGCTTGCCGACAATCCGGTCGGCGTTCACGCTGGCGGCATCCACACCGGGCACCTCTTTGAGCAGGCGCTCGATCTGGAACCCGACCGACTCGATGGTTTCAAGGTTCGGCCCCTTGATCTTCACACCCATCGGCGCACGCATCCCGGTCTGGAGCATCACCAGCCGTGTCTCGATCGGCTGGAGCTTGGGCGCCCCGGTCGTGCCCGGAAGCCTGGCAGCGCGTTGGATTTCTTTCCAGATGTCATCCGGCGAATGGATATGCTCCCGCCACTGCCGCACCCGATGGCCGTCTTCATCCACGCCGTACTCGGATTTGTAGTGGATGATATTTTCCAGCATGGAGATCGGGGCGGGGTCGAGCGCCGAATCCACACGGCCGATCTTCCCGACAATCTGCTCAACCTCGGGGACCGCCGCGACCGCCACATCAATCTTCCGCATCACGTCCAACGCCTCGCCGATCGAAGCGTGCGGCATGGTCGTCGGCATCAACAGGAACGACCCCTCGCCCAACGCCGGCATAAACTCCTTACCCAGCCCCGGTAGAGCGTGGGTTGCATCGACCCATAAGTCAGATTGTTCGACCCGTTCGCGTCCGATGCCGATCTTCTCCGCCGCCCATGGCACAAACCCAAACAGCGTGCCGAACCCCAGCCAGACACACATCCCGACGATCACGATCATCGCCGGCGCGGTCAGGAACGCGGCCTTGTGATCCAGACACCACTTCAGCACCGAGCCATACACCAGCAGGAATACCCTGAACAACCCCAACAGACCGCCGAGCATGAGCAAAACGAAGATTAGGTTGCGGATGACGCCGCGTTCGGGGCCGATCGGCTCCCATGCGTAAGTCAGAAGAATCGCCACCAGGAATGCCAGCACCAGGTTCATCACGGTTCGGCCATGCGTCAGGCCTTGGGGGCCGATGAACCGCGTGGGTTCCAGCCACTTCATCGTCTTCTTCACCCCAGGCCGTACCGCCAGCAGCAGATGCGCCGCAGCGGGCAGCAGTGTCAACGCAATAATCACCGACGCGATCAATGCAAACGTCTTGGTGAAGGCGAGCGGACGAAACAACTTGCCCTCCGCGCCGATCATCGTGAACACCGGCAGGAACCCGACCACCGTCGTCAGCACCGCCGTAAGCACAGCCGACCCGACCTCAACCGATGCGCGATGGATCACCTCCAAACGGTTTTCATCGGGGCCGGCCCGTTGAATATGCCGGAGTATGTTCTCCGTGACCACGATCCCCATATCGACCACGGTCCCAATCGCGATGGCGATTCCCGAGAGCGCGACGATGTTGGCGTCCACCCTGAAAACACGCATCGCGATAAACGTCATCAGCACCGCCAACGGCAGCATCAGCCCAATCAACAGGCTGGAACGCAGATGCATCACCATCACGATAACCACGATCAACGTGACCAGGATCTGTTGAAGCAAGGCGCTGTTAAGGGTGTCCAGTGTTTCCAGGATCAGCCCGCTGCGGTCGTAGAACGGCACGACGGTGACCTTGCTGGTGGTGATCCAACTCGGCCAATGCTCGGTAGTCCGGTCCGCGAGCCAGGTGTTCCACGCTTCCTGGTTCAGTGTGCTGGAGTTACCCATAAACCCGTCGATGCCCTGAGCCTTGGCGAAGTCACTTACCGTCGTGAAGTCTGTCGCCGACCAATCGACAACCACTTTCGTGGGCAGGCCGCGGCTGATCTCGTCGATCTTGGTCTTGATGTTTTGCAGTGCGGCGTAAGGGTTTTCACCAAACCGGGCGACCACCACGCCGCCGACCGCCTCGGCCCCACCCTTATCAAGAGCGCCGCGTCGTTCAGCAGGCCCGAGCGTGACGCTGGCGACCTGGCCCACGGTGATCGGTGTGTGGTTCACCGTCCGTACCACCGCCTGTTCGATATCTTTTGGCTGCTTGATGAACCCCAGGCCACGGATCATGTACTCGACGCGGTTGACCTCGATCGTGCGAGCCCCGACATCGACGTTGGAGTTGCGGACCGCATCGAAGACCTGGTTAAGTGTCACGCCGTGGGCGCGCATGGCGTCAGGGTCCACATCGATCTGGTACTCGCGCACGAACCCGCCGATGGACGCGACCTCGGACACACCCCTCGCCGACATCAACCCATAGCGGACGTACCAATCCTGCACGCTCCGCAACTCCGCCAGGTCCCAGCCGCCCACGGGTTTGCCCCGCGGGTCACGTCCCTCAAGCGTGTACCAATAGACCTGCCCCAACGCCGTCGCGTCTGGCCCCAGCCGTGGGTTGACGCCATCGGGCAGCGTGTCGCTGGGCAGGCTCGCGAGCTTCTCAAGTATCCGGCTACGCGACCAGTAAAAATCAACGTGCTCATCGAAGATCACATAAATCGACGAGAAACCCAGGTAAGAATAACTCCGCACGGTCTTGACGTTGGGCAAACCCAGCAGCGATTTGGTCAGCGGGTAAGTGATCTGGTCTTCGACATCCTGGGGCGATCGCCCGGACCACTGCGTGAAGACTATCTGCTGGTTCTCCCCGATGTCAGGGATCGCATCGACCGGCACCGGCGAACGCGGCAAGTCGCCGATGTCCCAGTCAAACGGCGCAACCATCACGCCCCACACGATCACCATCAGCGTGCACAAGATCACCACCAGCTTCTGCTCAAGGCAGAAACGTATCACACGGCCGATCAGGCCATCGGAGGGTGGGGGGGATGTGGGTGGATCAGTGGTCATGCTGCTGGGCGCTTTCCTGGGTGGCGGCCCCGTGTTCGCTGTGCCCGGAAACAGGTTGGCCGCCTTGCGGGTTCATCATGCTGGGTCGGGCACTGATCTGAAGCGCACTATCAATCTTGAAGTTGCCCTGCGTGACGACCCGGTCGCCCTCGTTTAGGCCCGCATTAACGATGAACATGTCCCCAGCCCGCGGCCCAAGCACGATCTCCTGCCCTTCAAACGATGGCGCATCGTGTGTGCCGGTGCTGAGGTAAACAATCGCGCGCTTCCCGGTTCTTAACACGGCGGTCACCGGGACTAGTAGCGGATCGATCCCGCTATCCGCCGTGGTGTAGCCCAGATCTTCAGCGCGGACGAGCGCCATGTCGCATATGTCACAGGTCCCCGGGCCATCCTTGACGATTTCCGGATGCATCGGGCCGACCCATTTGCCTTCAAGTTCGGGTGACAGCACCTTGCCGCCTGCGGCAACGGTGGCGTGGGCCTTGGCTTTGGCAAACATCCCGGGCTTTAGCTTGCCGTCGACATTTAAAGCGTTGACACGGACACGGACTACACGCCGTTTTTCATCCAACACCGGATCGATGAATGAAATCAATCCCGTGAATGTTTCCCCGGGGTAGGCTTCGGTCGTGAACCGCACGCTCTGCCCGTAGCGAAGCCAGACCAGGTCCGATTCGTAAGCTTCCAACACGACCCAGACACTGCTTAAGTCCGCGATCGTGTAGACCATGGAACCGGTGTCCAGGTATTGCCCCAGCTTCGCGTGCTTCTTAAGGACGATCCCCGACACGGGCGAGTACAGCGTGATGTGATCGCTTGCCGACCGAGTCTCTTGGATCGAAGCGATCTGTTCAGGCTGCAACCCCCATAGCCGCAGCTTCTCACGTGCCGCTTCGAGCAACGCCGTCTGGGTGCTGTTGGCGGATGGCGATCCGTCTGCGCCCAGACGGTCCAGCGAGTTCAAAGCCTGGATCAATTCTTCTTGTGCAACCAGCAGGTCCGTGCTGTAGAACTCCGCGAGGTGGTCGCCTTTATGAATCGGGGTTCCGGTGTAATCGACATACAGGCGGTCGATCCGCCCGGGGACCCAGGCCGTGATGTAAGACAGGCGGGTCTCATCGACTTCGACTTTCCCGACCATGCTCACGCCGACGCTGGCAGGTGCTCGGATAACCGGGCTGACCTCCACATCCATCAACGCCGCAGCGGTGGGGGACAGGGCCAGACTACGCGGCGATTCCGCTTCGTGTGTCACTTCATTGGCAACCGGGATCAGACTCATGCCACAGATCGGGCAGCGGTCGTCCGGGTTGGGCATGCGGACCTGAGGGTGCATCGAGCAGGTGTATTCCACAACCGCTGCGGGTTGCGTCGCAGGCCGCGTGGTAACGGCGCCTCGTTCAGTGGCTCGCCCGCTGCCATCATTCATCGCGTACCCGATGACAAACGCAACCAGGACTGCGAGCACGATGGCCACAGCCTTCCCGCGTTGATAAAGCAACTGCCCGATACGCCGTGCGCTTCCTGTTGAATTTTCACTCATCGATCCACACTCCCTTGCTCCGGTTGCGGTTTCTGTGATTGATCCGCTTGGGGTAGTTCGCCGCCGACCGCTTCGCGAAGATCCGCCAGAGCCTGTTCCATGCGGGCCAGGTTCTGCTGCTGCATCAACTCGAACTTAAGCAGTTGTTTCCAGTTCTCGATCAGCGCCAGGAACTGGACCCGCCCAGCCCGGTAGCCGCGGATCGAAACATCCACCGCCTGCTTTGCTTCGGGGATCATCCGCTCGTCGAACAGCGAGATCAGTTGCCGTTGGGCCTGGACCCGTGCCAGACTGTCCTGGACCTTAAAGTCCACACGGTTCTGCGCCGCACGCAGCACGCTGAGTTTTTCGCTTATCCCACGCAACGCCTCACCGCGTACAGCGTCCTGTTTGTCTGCCCAGATCGGGATGGTCATGCCCAGGGTGACCCACCACTGGTCATCGCCGTTAGCGCCGCCCGCGAGTCCCGAGGAACTCACCCCGCCGTAGTTGAACCCGACCATGAAGTCAGGCCGTGCATCCAGCTTCGCCAACTCCCAACGTTGTCGGAACCCCGCTACCCGGGCACGCGCCGCGTCCAGCTCCGGGTTCCGCTTTTGGGCCCGCTGCAGCAACGTGTCCAACTCAAGGGACTGCTCCTCAAACTCAATGGCCGCCGGCTCCGGCAGATCAACGCCGACCGGCAGGTCAAGCAGTGAACCCAGCATCGCCGTCGCGGTCTGTTGCTGCTGCCGCAACACCACCATCCGCGCATCCAGATTGGTCAACTCGACCGACGCCCGCAACACATGTTCCTGGTCGGCCCGGCCCGCCCTCAGCATCGACTCGGCGGTTTCCTTAAACCGTGACACAAGCTGCTTGCTCTGCTCGGTGATCTCAATGCCGCGTGTCGCGTAGTAGTAACGCCAATACGCTCGACGGACATCCCCCTCGACACGGAGCTTGACCCGCTCCAGATCCGCCGCCGCCGCAACAACCTCTTCAGCCGCGACCCGGCCTTTGGCACTAAGTTTCCCGGGATAAGGCAGCCGTTGTGACACACCCGCCACAAAGTCGACCTGCCCCGCCGCCGTCTCCGCCATCTCCCCGCCGGAATATGTGACCATCGGATCGTCCAGACTCGTGACCTGGTCAATCCGCTCCCGCAAACGTTCGACCTTCTGTCCCGCGGCGCTGATCTGGGGGTTACGTTTCATCGCCAGCACGACGTAGCTTTCCACATCTTCAAGGCCAGCTTGCTCCGTGTTGTGCGCAACCTCTTTGTGATAGGCAGATGCCGAACTACCTGCGAGATAGCTGCGGGTCTGTTCCGCGAGTTCGGGGTCTGACCAATCCTCAAACGGGCTGGATGAACTGCACCCAACAAGTGCCAGGGCTCCAATCAGAACCGATTGCATGGGGAAGTTGTGTTTCATGAGGGTGGCGTCCTTACCAGGGCAGGTAGTCCGGGCCGAAGACCATGATGCCGCCGAAGTGCCCAGCCGCCCCAACCAGACCTGCCCCCAGGAACAGGCCCAGCGTGGTTAGATTACTTATTTCTTTGGAAGACTTACCCGCTTCCATCTCGACCATGACGATCAACACCACGCCCCAAACCGCGGTGGCGACACCCAGCCAACGGTGATTAAAAATCACCTCCCCGAAAGACTCGCCGCTCCCGGGCCAACCCGCATTGAGCCAGCCAAGACACGCGGCGACCACCGCAGAGATCCCCCCAATCAACACACAAAACCGAACCGCCGGCCCCGCCCACTTAACCCAACCCATCAGCATCAGGCACCGGGCGAGCGCCGCCGACACCAAGAGCGCGATCGGGAAGTGAACCATCATCGGGTGGAACCGTCCGGCCGCCGACATCACACCATCTAGAGTCGAGCCTTGTTTTGATCCGGGGGTGTGGCCGTGGCCGCTGTGGTCGTGACCTTGAGCGTTGCTGTCGGCCGTAGCCGAGGTGGTCACGATGGCCGAGGCGTAACTCTCCGGGGAAGCCTCAAATTTCACCCGGCACTTCTGACAACAAAAATAGACGGCCCGCCCCTTGTACTCAGACGAGATATCGGGGTTGACTTCTTCATCTGTCATCACAGGGCACATCAATTGCACCTGCTCGGGGGCTTGGGCCTTGGCAGTAGTCGTGGCTATCCCGCCAAGCAACACCACGGCAACCGTAAGCATCAAGGCAGTTAAGCCAAGCCGGCTAGTGTCCCGCATGGGCGAGTCAGTCTTCATATCAGTGACCATCGTGATGCCCGTGACCGGCAGGGCTTTCATGACTTCCATGTCCTTCGTCGTGATGATCGTTGGCATCGTTCTCCTCGTGGTGGTTTTGTGCGGAACCCTCGGTCTTATCGGCTGGACTGCTCTGGGCACCGTCGAGAATCGACAGGTACTTGGCAGGGTTCGCCGATAAATCCTTCACACAACCCTCGCAGCACAGCTGGACCAACCGGTGGCCGACCACATGATCCACAGGCTGATCCATCGAAGCCAGTTTTTCACCTGATACGACGCAGTAGTCCACCGGATAAGACGCTTTCTGTTTGTCGATCACGGCTTGGTTCAGGGTTCGGATATGGGTGGCCGGGTCCGCCTTGAAATCACCCGCGCACGACGGGCAGCAGAAGCGGACCAGCCGGTTTTCCCACACAAGATTGACCGCGTCGTCGCCCAACGCCTCTGACTTGTCGATCAAGCAGGTGGTCAGCGGGTAGGAGCCCATCTGCTGATTGATCGCCGCCTGATCGATCTTCTCTAAATAACTGGTCGGGTCGGCACGGACCTTGTCTTCGCATCCCTTGCAACAGAGCTGAACCTCGCGCCCATCAACTTCGATCACATACGGCTCACCCATCACATCCAGTTTTTCACCCGATACAACACACGTCGTCAATGGATACGCAGCCGGTGTGTACCCGATCGTGGAGGCCTCCTCGTTGCTGGGCTGGGTTGCGGGCTGGGTCTGCGCCTGGGTAGCCGGGGCCGGGTGGGCGTGCTCGTCTGCCAAGGCGGTGACGCTGCCAGCCGATAAAAGAGCCGCGATGAACAAACCGGTCGGATGAATCGTTTTAAACATGGATAAATTCCCTTTCTGCCATTCCCAACGGGCGAGTGGAGCCCAAAGGTTCCATGGGTTGGCGTGATTTAGTAAATAACGGATGATGGGAGGTCTGCGTGAGTCATGGTACGGCCTTTCTTGCCTGTATGTGCGGTCGCCAAACCCATGGAACTCCCGCCCGGCCGGGATACGTTTATAAGGATGAGGCCTTGGACCTGACTGAAAGAAGCGAAAACCAGATGGACCGCTTCCGCCGGCTCGCCTGGCCCCAACTCGCGGTGTTGTTGCGCACCGCCGGCTACATGACACGTGACCCCAACGCCGCCGAAGATTTGGTGCAGGAAACCATGATCCGTGCAATGAACAACATGACGACTTTCCGCGAGGGCACAGACATCAAGGCCTGGCTCATGACCATCCTGCGCCGCACCCACATCGACCTCTACCGCGCAAACCGCAAGCACGAAAGCACCGTCTCACTCCAAGCCGCCAACCTGCTTCAGATCGACTTGAAACCCGACCAACCCGACGGGGCTTTTGATGACAAGTGGGATCAGCCCGACGACCTGATGCAGCGGTTCGAGGACCAGACCCTCATCCTCGCGCTCAAAACGTTGCCGGAAGATATGCGTTGGGCGCTGTTGCTTGTGGATGTGGAACGGCTGGAGTTAGCCCAGGCCGCCGAGGTATTGGGTGTCCCCACCGGCACGATCAAGTCCCGTGTCCACCGCGGCCGCGCCATGCTCCGCGATCGTCTGCACAGCCACGCCGAGTCGATCGGCCTCTTCCGCCGGGCCGAGAAGGGCGCATCATGAATCACGACCCGGAAAATCTAACCCCACTGGACCAGGCCACCGCCAAACGTCTTGCCCGGCTCAGCACCGTCCCGGTCGATACCTCCGCCCTGGAACGCCGACTCACCAAGGCCATGCCGCCACAGGCAGACTCCGCCCGAACTAGCCTCCACTTCCCCGGGCTATTACGCGCAGCCGGTGCGTTGGCCGCGGTTCTCGCAATCGCCGCCACCATCACGCTCACCCTCGTCGGCGGCCCAACACCCGCCATCGCTTCCCCAATCCAGTTACGCCAGTTGCACCGAGATATCCTCGCCGGCCGACTCGAACTCACCGCCGTCACCTCCATCGAACAAGCCAACCAGGAAATCAAAGCCCAACAGCGTGATGCGCCACGGCTACCCGGGTTCGATCACATCCAGGTCCAGTCCTGTTGCCTCACCAATATGCAGGGCAAACTCATGGCCGTGGCACTGCTTGATTACAAGGGCCAACCGGTCACATTGGTCGTAGCAAGCGGCCGGGATTTTGCGCACCCGATGGGCCAGACTATCACGATCGATTCGCGCACCTTCATGGCCCACGAAGTCGACGGCGTGCAGATGGTCATGGGCAACCAAGGCGACCTCTGGCTATGCGTCATGGGTGACAGCTCCACCGATGATCTCGCACAGGTCGCCGCCGGCGTCCACTTGGTGGATTGATGCCGTGCGTCGCGCCGAATTCATCTATCGATATGGTGATTGCGACGCCAAGGCCTTGGTCAATGCTTGGCTAGCCAGGGCCAGGAAGCGGCGTTGTGAAGCTAGGCAAGATGACACGTCATCCTATTGATTTTATCAAACAAAACCCTTGACACGCCGTGGCCAGATGGGACAATCGGGTATCGCCTATCTAGAGCTAGGCTAGTTATCCGGGAGGGGTCCGGGGGGAGCGGGAGAAAGCCGGGCCGCTACACAACTAGACCGAGCGATTTTTTATTATGAGAAAACAAACCATGACCGGGAAGTCTTTCAAGACGTGGGCTATCAGTATAGCTTTGCTGGGACCGACAGCTCTGATGAGCCTGGACACACAAGCGTCGGTGTCACTCAGGACGGTTGCCTTGACAGGCGAGCCTGCGCCAGGTGTAGACGCGGTCTTTCTTCAATTCCGTGCACCTTTCCTCAGTGAGACTGGGCTGGTCGGATTCGCGGGCTTTCTGATGGGACCCGATGTAACCACTAATAATCGAGGCATCTGGTCAGCAGGTTCAGCTAGTCTTCAATTCATTGCTCTTGAAGACAATCCCGTACCGGGTATGGATGTGGGTGTGGTGTATAGGACTATCCGCCAACCTGTTATTGACGAGGCTGGCCGGATTGCATTCTTTGGCTCGATCGAAGGGCCCGGTGTCGACCTGACCAATAATAGCGGGGCGATCTGGTTACAGGGAACGGATTCATTGGTCAACGTCGTAAGGCAGGGGAACCCCGTTTCGGGTGTGTCGCCCGAGGTCGTCTTTGGCAGCCTTATCTTTCCGCCAGCCATGAACAATGTTGGGAAAATCGCGTTCAGCGCCAGCATGACTGGCCCAGAACTTCTTGATTTGGAAGATAGTGGTATCTGGGTCAAAGGCGCCGGCCCGCTCGAGGCTGTGGTCCTGGAGGGTGAGGCGGCGCCCGGGACATCGCCCGGGGTTGTTTTTGGTGGCGGCGGCCAAATAGCCTTTGCTCCACCCTTGATTAACAGTGCCGGTCAGATCGCATTCCGAGGGGCCCTTGTCGGCCCGGGCGTCGATACGTTCAATGACAGGGGGCTGTGGGTGGAAGATGCCGGATCATTCAGACGGGTTGTCCGTGAAGGCGACAACGCGCCTGGTTTTGCGGAAAACATCGTCTTCGGCGGGATGCTTGATCCGCCGTTCCGCGATTTGTCGTTCAACGGCAACGGTCAGGTGGCGTTCGCAGGTACACTCACCATATCAGGCGGCTCCAGCATCAACAGCATCTGGTCCGAGGCGGGCGGGGGGCTGCACCTGGTGACGCGGGAGGGCAGCCAGGCGCCGGGCACGGAAGCGGGGGGCCAGTTTCTAGGAATGATCGACGTGAAGCTCAACAACGCGGGGCAGACAGCGTTCTTCGGCGAGCTTACAGGGCCGGGCATAACGGATTCCAATGACAGTGGCCTGTGGTTGGAGAGCGATGGATCGCTTGAATTGGTGGTCCGTGAGGGCATGAAAGCGCCCGGCACACCCGAGGGGGTCAACTTCGGATTATTATCGAGCCCATTTTTTCTTCCTTTCAACCACAGTATTCTGAACAACGTGGGCCAGATCGCGTTCGAAGGTTCTCTTCTTGGTCAAGGCGTGGACGATACAAATGACCGCGGTATTTGGGCGACGGGCATCGATGGTGAGTTACTACTCATCGTCAGGGAGGGTGATCTGTTCGACGTCAATGATGACCCACTTGTTGATGACTTGCGAACCGTTGACCTGATTGGATTAATTAACTCCGTGGGTGGGCGAGAGACGGGGAGCGCCACCAGCTTTAATGACGCCGGCCAACTCGTCTTCAGGCTCGGCTTTACAGACGGCAGCGAGGGTATCTTCGTTGCGACTATACCCGAGCCAGGGACGTTGGCGGTGTTTACCATGGCTGGGTTAGCAATGCTGCGTCGGCGCGTATCAGCGTAAGGAAGTCTGCATTACTAGCGGTGGGGGGGGGGGCGTCGGTCAGGCCGATCACCTCTTTGATCTTCGGGACCGCGATTCTCCGGCCGGGGCCCCTCCGCCGGAAACTGTCGTCCGGCGTGCCTCGGAAGTTCCGGGGGATGAAAGGGAACTCATCCCTGATGACGTAGTAGTACGTCCCGTCTGGGTACTCGGGTGTGGAGCCGGTTCGGCCGTTGCATTCGTCCAGATCGCCCACTTCTTCAATAATTTCCCAGTCCTGCACGAAGGTGCCGTCGTAACGTTCGCCGGCTCTCTTTATGCCTCAGGCAAAGATTTCGCCCCGTTGGGCTCTTAGCGCGCAGAAAAAAACGACAACCTCACTATGGGTGGCAAGGCTGCCGAGGGGGAATTACGTTCGGGAGGGGATCCCGAACACCCGGACCCCGGAAGGGGGAGGGAGGGACTCATTAGGGATCGATCCCTGACAAGTGAACAGTTGGGTTTGTTTTTTCACGACACGTTACCGTGCCGCTATCCGACCGCTTTCGCGGGACGGTTAAGAATGCGTTGACAGATTCACATCTCGGATCGCTCCGAGCGTGTGATCTAAGGATATCCCTTAGAAAGGAGGTGATCCAGCCGCAGGTTCCCCTACGGCTACCTTGTTACGACTTCGTCCCAGTCACCGAACTCACCGTAGACATACCTGAATCGGTACGGCTTCGGGTGCTCCCGGCTCCCATGACGTGACGGGCGGTGTGTACAAGGCTCAGGAACGTATTCACCGCGTCGTAGCTGATACGCGATTACTAGCGATTCCAACTTCATGAGGTCGAGTTGCAGACCTCAATCCGAACTGGGGTATGGTTTGTGCGATTTGCTCCACCTTGCAGTATTGCGTCGCTCTGTCCATACCATTGTAGCACGTGTGCAGCCCAGGGCATAAAGGCCATGAGGACTTGACGTCATCCCCACCTTCCTCCGGTTTGACACCGGCAGTCCCGCTAGAGTCCTCAGCATTACCTGGTAGCAACTAGCGGCAAGGGTTTCGCTCGTTAAGGGACTTAACCCGACACTTCACAGCACGAGCTGACGACAGCCATGCAGCACCTGTGTACGTTCCACCAAAGGTGTCACTTCCGTTTCTGGAAGCTAATCCGTACATGTCAAGCCCTGGATAAGGTTCTTCGCGTTGCTTCGAATTAAGCCACATGCTCCACCGCTTGTGTGAGCCCCCGTCAATTCCTTTGAGTTTTAGCCTTGCGACCGTACTCCCCAGGCGGTGTACTTAATACTTTTGCTCCGACCGAGATGGTGTCAAAACCTCCTCGATCTAGTACACATCGTTTAGGGCGTGGACTACCGGGGTATCTAATCCCGTTCGCTACCCACGCTTTCGTGCCTGAGCGTCAACATCGGCCCAGCAACCTGCCTTCGCCTTTGGCGTTCCTCTAGATATCTACGCATTTCACCGCTCCACCTAGAGTTCCGGTTGCCCCTGCCGAGTTCAAGACTCGCAGTATGCCCTGCAGTTCCACGGTTAAGCCGTGGGATTTCACAAGACACTGACGAGTCCGCCTACGCACCCTTTAAGCCCAGTGATTCTGATTAACGCTTGAGCCCTCTGTATTACCGCGGCTGCTGGCACAGAGTTAGCCGGCTCTTCCTTTGGGTATGGTCATTTGTTTCCTAAACCCTGACAGAAGTTTACACACCGAGGTGCTTCATCCTTCACGCGGCATTGCTCCGTCACGCTTTCGCGCATTGCGGAATATTCGTTACTGCAGCCTCCCGTAGGAGTCCGGGCAGTGTCTCAGTCCCGATGCGGCGGG
>JAJDCX010000013.1 GCA_029260615.1 Phycisphaeraceae bacterium
CGGCTAGATGACGGACCCCCGGTTTCCCTCCCAGGAAGTCGGGTACACAGGACGCGGGCTCGACCCGGTCCCGCTGACCCCGCGCCTGCCGTTACCGCCGGAACACCGTGAGTTTTAGAAAAGCAGAAATAGCAGCACAAAGACACAGCAAAAAGCGTTGAAACAGAGATGAACGCAGATGAACGCGGATAGGGCCAACCCCTCGGTGACTTTATCTGTTCTCTGCCTCACCGTTCATCAGCGTTCATCCCTGTTACTTTCATTGCATCCCTCCGCGCCCTCCGCGTCCTCTGCGGTGAACTCTCCCCCCTGCAAATCCGTATCATCTAATGCATGTCTTCAATCACACCTCCCACCCCCGGAGTTACCCCCGGAATCACCCCCGGAATCACCCCCGGATCAATCACCCCCGGAGCCACCCCCAACCCCATCACCGACGGCCGAATCACCGCCGACCTCTTGTGTGTCGAATGTGAATACAACCTGCGTACACTCGCACTCTCCGCCACCTGCCCGGAGTGCGGCATGGACGTCATCGTCTCCGCACGCGGCGACCATCTGGCCTCCGCCCCCGCACACTGGCGTCACGGCCTAAGCCGAGGCGCGTGGTGGCTCCGCCTGGGTGTGATCCTTGCCATACCTTTTGTGTACCCGGGGATATTGGTTTCGTGTTTAGGCTTGTGGTTCCTGACCCGTGCCCAGCCCCACCGAGATGAGCCCGCCTTAGACCGGAGCTTCCGCTTGACGACACGCTGGGTCGGCGGGCTTGGCGGGGCGGTGATCGTGTGCCTCGCTTTGGGCGCACTGATCGCCCTGGCTAGCGGCGGGCAAAGACTCTTCGATGATTGGCGCTACAACGGCCTGCCGATCTTTGATGTGTTGTGGCTGGTCGCCCACGCGGTCTGGGTCCTGGGCCTGCTGTCAGCCTGGCGTTACCTGCGCGTCTTGGCCCAGCGCGTCCCCGACAACGATTTGGCCACATCATTCCGCGGGCTTGGCCGATGTTGGGTGTGGGCGGTCCTCATCGTCGCCGTCATCAACGGCACAACCTTCGGCCTGATCCAACTGAACCTCCTCCCCGGCGGATCGACATCGCCCTGGGTAGCACTGGCCCTGAGCCTGATACACATGGTGATCCTGACCTCCCTGTGGGTCGCCACACTGCGGGTCGTCGCCCGGCAGGCAGCGGTCCTGCGTGCCGTAGCCGATGACGGATAGCCGACCCCAAACCCCAGTTCCCTGCCTTTTAACCCCAGACCCGAGACCCCAGACCCCACCCCCGGCGCCTAAATCCCTGTCAATTTCGGCAGGTTCGATAATCTGGGTTGTTCCCGGCCATAGCGAGGGTTACAATCAACTCATGGAGCGATTAAGCCGAAGGATCGGGCTTGGGATACTGGGATTGACGCTGTTGGCGGGGGGTCTGGGCGTTACGGGGGGCTGTCAGAAGGCCCTGTACACCGACGGCGCGGCCCGGACCCAGTACGAGCGGTATCAGACGTTGCGGGGCGAGTACCGCCCGCCCCGTCAGAGGACCGCTTTGGGTGAAGAACGCCCAGCCCTGCGGCAGCGGTTGGCTCCCTTGGATACGCGTTAAAAGTGCGATGATGCGGGGTGAATTACCCCTAATCTGGCAAATTTGGCCGTAAATTCAAAGCAACACGGGCCCATGACCGAGAATATTGTAGAGTTAGTTTGACAGTCTTTTTTTCGCGTTAAGCGATGGGGAAGTAGATTTGGTCCCAGATCGACGAACAATGGTAGTGCTAGGAGCATTGGTTGCCGCAATGACGGTAACCAGCGGGCTTTTGATGTTCTTGGAGCCCGGCCCGACCGCCCCGATGCCGGGTGTGGCACTGACGTCGATCGATCGGGGGAGCCAGGGGCAATCCGCCGATAAGCCCCAAGACAAGCTGTTTAATACATCGGGGATGCAGGTCCCCTGGAAGTCGATCGTGGTCCACGACAGCCGGACACCCCAGGGCTCGGCCAAGACGCTGCATCACATACATCAGCAACTCGGCAGGGAGGGCTTGGGCTACCACTTTGTCATCGACAACGGCCCACACACGGACGACGGCAAGATCGAAGTCGGTTTCCGCTGGTCCAGCCAGGCTCCCGGCGACTTCTTTGACGCCAAAACGGGCACATGGCCCGACGCCATCGGCATCTGCCTAATCGGCAACGGGGACGCTGGCCAGTTCACCGATGCCCAGCTACGCCAACTCGTCTGGCTGGTCCAACAGCTCCAGCAGCGCTACGGCATCAGCAAGGACAGCATCTACGCCCAGATCGGTGCCCGCACCGCCGCCAGCGGCTTCCCAGATGCCTGGTTCCGCCAGCAGCTACTTAACAAGTAAACCCACAGTGTCCGGATAAGTCTGACTTCTTCACCGGCAGAGTTATGTCGTTGCCTGCGCATCTGAGGCAGATCCATACGTCTGTTACAACGTGGTAGCCCCGGCTGTAGAACCAGTGTGGTGGATTGGGGCGAATATATAGAGATACTCGGGCGTTGTGCCATGATCCTGGCTTGCTGACGACAAACCAGGCGGGTTGGGCTATTTAAACCCGGTTTAGGCGGTGTCCTTAAGCCATTCGCGGTGAGGTATTAAGAGGGATTCAAGATCAAGTTGCCCCACAGGTGGGACGATTTAACTCGGGTAGTCATTGTGAAAGTGGGCATGTTCGGATATCCTTTAGACATAGTTTCATTCAGTTATTCGGACAATCTGACCGGGAAATAGGGCGTTTTGGTGCTTTGCGCTTGGGTTTTAAGCGTATCCACCACAATCGACCCGTATGACATTATGGCCGAGTTCAGTGAAATTCTCGGGTATGAAGTCCTTGCCACACTAGGGGTTGGGGCGAGGAGTACCATCTATGCTGTGAAGAACGGCAGCGGTGAACTTTTCGCGCTCAAGCGGGTGGTCAAGAGCTCGCCCAGCGACCAACGTTTCATGGATCAGGCGATCCTTGAGCACGAGGTGGCCCAGAAATTCGATCATCCGACCCTGCGAAAAAGCATCAAGCTGATCCGCCAACGCAACTTCATCCGCACCAGCGAGATCCTGGTCCTGATGGAGATGGTGGACGGGGTCACCTTGGAGAAGCACCAGCCCAAAGACCTGGCGGACCTCTGCCACATGTGTATGGAGATCGCCCACGGCCTGGGAGCGATCCACAAGGCTGGCTACGTCCACGCCGACATCAAACCCAACAACATCATGGTCACCGGTGACGATACGGTAAAGATCATCGACTTCGGTCAGAGCTGTCCGATCGGCACGGTCAAGGAGCGGATCCAGGGCACGCCGGACTACATCGCACCCGAGCAGGTTCAACGCCGGAACATCACGCCCAGGACGGACGTATTCAACCTCGGCGCTACGATGTACTGGCTGCTGACCCAGAAGCACGTCCCGACGCTGATCCCCAAGGGCGGCGCGGGCATCAGCCTGCGTACGGAAGACACCTGCAAGACGCCGATCGAGTTGAACCCCGACGTCCCGCCTGCGTTGTCCAGTTTGGTGATGGACTGCATCCACACCGAAGCGCCCCAACGGCCCGAGACGATGACACTGGTGGCCGACCGTTTGGAGATCGCCGCCCGGCAGTTCGAGCGCCGCGAGCAGAACTCGGCCAAAGATACCGAAGACACCCAAGACAGCCCGCAACGGGACGCCGTTTAATTTCTCTGGCGTGACCCACGCTTTGGCGCTATGATGAGGTGTCGTCTGCAAAGGCGATGCACCCTGACAGGGTGACTTGGGTCCCGGGTGACACGGGGGATATCCCAGAAGACCAAAGAGATCGAGCGACCAGACACCACAGTGACAGGTGGTTTGATGTGCAGGGCGTTGGCACTTCTGATTGTGTTGGTGTGGCCGATGGGCGACGCACGGGCGGTCACCGATGCACAGGTTGACGACGCGATCAAGCGGATGCAAGTCTACCTGCTGTCGCAACAAGACCCCAAGACCGGCGGCTGGGAGAAGAAATACGCGAACAGCAGACGCCACCGCGGCGGGGAGACGGCGCTAGTCACGTTTGCATTATTGCATAGCGGGCTAAGCGTGCAGGAGCCGGAACTGCGTGCCGCCACGGAATTTCTAAAAACCCTCCCGATCAACGGGACCTACGCGATGTCGCTGCGGGTGCACTGCTGGGCTGCGTTATCTAACGACTACCGCCCGCTGCTCGCCGCCGACGCCCGTTGGTTGATGAGGGCGCAGGAAGACGGCTTGTTCGACTACGGCCCGCGTACCGGTCCACAGTACGACCACTCGGTCACGCAGTACGGACTGCTTGGTCTGTGGGAATCCGCCAAGCGCAAAGGCCCAGCGGCGAGCGGGGTCTGGCATCGCTCGTCCCAACACTTCATCGCGTCGCAGAACCCCGATGGGGGTTGGGGGTATACCCCGGGCAACAGGTCCACACGCACGATGACCGCGGCGGGTCTGACCGCGCTGCTGATCGCGCAGGAGAGGCTGTACCTTGGCCGGAATACACCCCCGCCCAAGATCGCGAGCGCCATCGATGGCGCAACTCTTTGGCTGGCAAACAATGCACAGAAGAGAGGTTTGGATGGCAAGGGTGACATGTATTTTTTGGTTTCGCTGGAGCGGGTGGCGTTGGCCAGCGGGATCAAGAGTTTTGGCGGGGTTGATTGGTTCGACGCAGGCGCGGGGGGCATCCTTCGGCTTGAGGGGGGCAGGGGGTTTGTGGGTAGCGGGTTTTCCGACACCGCGTTTGCGTTGATTTTCTTGTCTCACGGCCGAGGCCGAGCCCCTGTCTGGATCAATAAGCTAAAGCTCCCCGAGCAGGCCTGGAACAACCGCCCCAACGACTTGAACATCCTGACCCGACAACTCGGCGATCTGGTTGAGGAAGAGATGAAATGGCAGGTGGTCGAGGTCGGCTCGGACCCGGTGTCCTGGCTTAACGCACCGGTGGCGTATGTGGCGTCGGATGAGCGGCTTGAACTCAGCGCCTCGGCTGCGGTTAATCTCAAGACCTATTTAGACCTGGGCGGTGTCCTGGTTGCGACCCCGGATAACGGATCACAAGACTTCGATGCGTCGGTCCGGCGGCTGGCGGATCAACTTTACCCGGGCTTTACTTTTCAACGGGTAGGGGCCGAGCATCCGTTGATGGGGTTGGTGTTCCCGGTGGAGTTGCCGGAGCAGAACCGTCCTTGGGTGTTATCCAACGGCGTACGTGATTTGATTGTGCTAGCGCCGACGGACTGGGGGATGTCGTTGCAATCAAGCCGGGCCGGGGGGGAAACCGGTGCGAAAGAAATCATGGCCAACCTGCGTGCATTGGTTACGGACCGGGGCCGGGTTGGGGTGGGTTTGGGTTCACCTTTTGTTGCGCGTGATGACAAGCCACCCCGGGGCGTGCTTGAGGTGACCCGGGCGGTGGACCCTCGGCTTGAGTTGGTTGAGCCGTTGGCGTGGATGCCGTTTGGGAATTATTTTTTTAATCGGACGGGTCTGGAGCTAGCGGGACGGGGGGTGCCGTTGGATGAGATCAGTGAGGCAAAGACACCGCTAGTTTATCTTGGTGGTGGTGAGGCGCAGCGTCTTAGCGCTGCGCAGTTGCGCGGTTTGGTTCAATACATCAGCCGGGGAGGGACGGTCCTGGTCGAAACGATCGGCGGACGTGGGGATTATGCCGACCAGGTGTTGCGGCAACTCCAGGCGGTGTTTGGCGAACAGGCTGTGCCGTTGGAACTTGACCATCCGATCATCGCGGGGCGGGGGCTTACGGGGGGCTACGACCAGCGGCGGGTGAGTTACCGCAGGTACAGCACGTTGAACAAAGGGTTGGTGGAATCGCCGAGGCTTGAAGCGATATGGGTTGATCGTCGGCCTGTGGTGATCGTGTCACGCGAAGATCTATCGCTTGGGGTGATGGGCTCCAAGCGGTGGGGTGTCGACGGGTACGACATTGAATCGGCACGGGGGCTACTCACAAATATCCTTCTTTACACGGCGGAAGGCAAGCGGCAAGACGCAGACGCCGCCGCGACGAAACCTGTGAGCCATGGCGCAGACGTGATTGAAGCCCATAACTGATCGGCGGGTATGATGGGGGCGTGCCTTTTCTCCTTCACTCGCAGATTCCACTTGACGAAGACGCGAGCCTAAACCCGCTTACGGAATTGGTCGGCCCGATGACGGCGATGACCGGGGCGGTCATGTTTGGGATTGTGGTTGGGGATTGGCTTGCATGGTTGTGGGGTTGGCTTGCGGTGTCAGGGGTGCTTGCCGGGGTGGTGGTTTGGATGCACCGGCGGGGCAGGGCGCGGGGTGTGCGTGCGTGGGGGGTTTTGGCGTTGGTCGCGCTGAGCGCGTCGTGGATGATCGTCCGTAATGACCACAGCACCGGGGACGACTTAGCAAACTACATCGGGGGGACTTCGCAATTGGCAAGGGTCGTGGGCGAGGTGGTTGAGCCGGCGACGACTGGTTCGCCGACCGGTGGCGCGTTTGCGGGTTTTAGTTACGAATCTCCCAGCACACGTTTTGTGATGCGCGTGGGTGAGATCGAGGTGTTGGGCAAGTGGGTTGCAACCCACGGGGACTTGTTGGTGCGGATCGATCAGGCGGACCACCGTCTAAGAATCGGGCAGCCGATCGAGGCGACCGGGTGGCTGGGCGGGATCGCGGGGCCTAGAAATGCAGGTGAATTCGACTACCGGCAATACTTGGCCGAGCGGGGGATCATCGGGCGGCTTACGTTAAGCAACCGGGATAACTGGGAGCCGGTCGATGATCGGATGTCCACGCTTGGCGGGTATCAGCGTGCTATCAGGGCTAAGTGTTCGGATGCGGCGTTGCGGTCGCTTCGGCTAGGGATGTCCGGCGACACGCCGACGCTTGGCCTGTTGGAAACGATGTTGCTTGGGCGCAAGGACCGGTCGAGCAGTGATGTGCGGATCGCATTTCGCCGGGTTGGGTTGGCGCATCTGCTATCTATCAGTGGGGCTCATCTGGGGATATTGTTGGGGTTGGTGTGGTTGATTGCGCGTTGGTTTGTGCCGAATCCGCCCAGAGCGGCGATGATTGTGCTGGCGGTGCTGTGTTTGTATCTGATGGCTGTGCCGTTGCGTGTTCCGATCGTGCGGTCGGGGATCATGGCGGGGCTTTTCTGCGCGGCCTATGGGACGGGGCGACGGGTCAGGCCGATCCAGGTGCTTGCGTTTGCGGCGTTTGTGGTGTTGTTGTGGCGGCCGATGGACCTGTTTTCCGCGGGGTTTCAACTGAGTTTTGTGGCGGTCGCGGGGCTGATTCTTTTTGTGCATCCGGTGTCGGAGTGGTTGTGGCCAAGGCCGGTGGTGTTGCCGGGGCACCTGGGGGTGGGTTGGGTGATCGGGCGTTGGTGCATTGATTATTTGTCGGTGAGTCTGGTGGCGTTTGCGGTGGTTGCGCCGCTGGTGGCGTATCACTTCCAGATGGTGAACCCGCTTTCGGTGTTGCTGTCGATGATGGCGTTGCCGGTGCTGACCGCGGTGTTGGGGGTGGGGTACTTGAAGATATTGATCGGGTTGTTGTTGCCGAGCGTGGGTGTGATTTTGAGCGGGCCTTTGGATTGGTTGGGGGATACGTTGCGTGGGTTGGTGGATCATGCGGGTGATTGGCCGGGGTCCTCGATTGTGTTGGCGTGGCGGCCGGGCGTGGGTTGGGCAATCGGCGTATCGGTTTTGGTGCTTTCGACATTGTCGGGCGCATTTGCAAGGCGGCGTGGCGCATTGGTTGTGGCGGTGTTGGTTATGGCGCTGTGGACGGCGGTGGCGCAGACCGGGCGGGCGGAGAGTTGGTTGGGCTCTGCAAAGGAAGGCGAACGAGCGGCGTTACTGACGATGTTCGCGGTGGGTGACGGGTCGTGTTACTTGTTGCAACTGCCCGAACATACGCTGATGTTTGATTGTGGGTCGCAGCAGTATTTTGACATCGCCGAGTCCAGCATCGTGCCTGCGCTCAAACAGATGGGGGTGACGCGGATCGACACGCTGATTCTTTCTCACGCGGATATGGATCATTACGCTGGGAGCCTGGACCTGGCGGATCATATCGAGGTGGGTCGGGTGTTTGTGCCGCCGCAACTATTGGCGGAGGCCGACCGCAAACCCGCTGGTGCGACCGCATTTCTGGTCGATGGGCTTACGGATCGTGGTTTGGTGCCGCAGGCGATGACACGGGGGTGGGAAGAGTTGGTTGGGGGAGCCGGGGGAACCGGGGGCGGGGGTGCTGTGTTGAAAGTGCTTTGGCCGCCCGCTGATTTTGCGCCGCGCCGGGCCAACGACACGTCTGTCGTGCTAAGTATTCGTGTCGCTGGTCGGCGGATACTTCTGAATGGCGATATTCAAGACGAGGCGATCGGGCATCTGATGGCGTTGGAAGATTTAACGGCCGACATCACCGACCTGCCGCATCACGGGAGTGTGGTGGATGCATCCCCCGGTTGGCTTACGGCCGTTGGGCCGACGGTCATGTTGCAGTCCTGTGGGCGTAGTCGGCTTTATCGGGACAAGTGGTTGCCGATTCTGGAGGGGATGAAAATTGTGCGAGTGGTCACGGCGCGGGATGGGATGGCGCAGGTGCGGGTTGACACAGGTGGTGTGGTTGAAAGCTGGACATTGATCGAAGTAGATTCAATGTCAAATCGCTAGGTCATTAAAGGCAATCAGGTGCCGCCCACATAGATCGCGACAATATTGCGTGAGGCGTCCATGTAAAAGTAGATACAACCGTGTCCGATTTTGCCACGTTCTCCAATCATCATCACGCGGTCTGTCAGTGGATGGACGGGATAAGTCCATCCCAGGTTTTCCCAGAAGACGTTCTTTTTCAATTCGTTGGGCGTGAGCAAAGTTGTGATCGGGCCATCTTCTACCCACGCCAAAGTCCATGTCGGTCCATCCGGGGTCTGTTCAGCCACACCGACCAATATAAAATCCGGCGAATCGAGCAAAGTAATCAATTTTAAATCAGAGTCCCCGATTGCGATGCCTTGATAGCTATCAAGTAAATCGTTGGCGGTGGGGCGATTCGCTAGAAGTAGCATGGCCACAAGAATAAGATTGGACACGATTAAGCATGTGATGATCCATTTACGCATTTGGCCTCCCGGGAATAGATTTATTACGCGCTGTACATCGTATCCGACCCGGCGTACTGGGTGATGCCTCGGCCGGCGGTGCGTAGGAAGTGGGCGAGTTCGGCGCAGAGGGGGTCGTCGCTGAGGTGTTGTTCGATCTGCTCGGCGGCCTTGGGGGTGGTGAGGCCGGACTTGTAGATGAAGTCGAAGGCTTGCTGCAGGGGTTTGATGTTGTCGCGGTAGCCGTTGCGTCGCAGGCCGATGACGTTAAGCGAGCCGACGCGCTTGGTGTGGTGGACGATGCAGAAGGGGGGGAGGTCTTTGGTGATGCCTTCGTTGCCGGAGAGCATGGAGAGTCGGCCGACGCGGCAGAACTGCTGGACACCTGCGCCGCCTGCGAGGATGACGTTGTCGCCGACCGTGACGTGGCCTGCGATGACGGCGGAGTTGGCGAACATGCAGTCGTTGCCGATGGTGCAGTCGTGGGCGACGTGGGCGTTGGCCATGAGGTAGTTGTCGTTGCCCAGGGTGGTGGGGTGGTCGCCGGTGGCACGATGGACGGTGACGGATTCGCGCAGGACGTTGCGGTCGCCGATGACGGTGCCTGCGCCCTGGAAGTCGGGTCCGAACTTGCGGTCCTGGGGGTCGAAGCCGATGCAGGCGAAGGGGTAGACGGTGTTGTTTTCGCCCATGGTCAAGGGGCCCTTGAGGCAGGCGTGGGAGATCAGCTTGCAGCCGGGGCCGAGCGTGACCTCGCCCTCGATGGTGCAGTATGGGCCGATGACCACGTCGTCGGCGAGGGTGGCGAGGGGATCGACAAAAGCGGTAGGGTGGATGGTGGGCAAGGTGGTGGAAGGGGGCTGGGGTTTGGTGTCCAAGGCCTGGGTACCGGAGTCGGAGGGTGTGGTCAACGCATTTGCCAAATAGTTAGGGTGATTCGGGGTTGTACCGGGCGATCCCGGGTTGTGGGTGGTTGGGTATGATAGAGGATCGGCCCGTCTATGCCAGATTGGCCGTTGCAAGGTGACGGAGGCCCGTTTGTCTTTGATGTGTAATCCCCATTCTCACAGGCCGTTGGAGGTGATTGATCTGGGGCGGATGCCGTATGCCCGGGCGCTGGCGGTGCAGCGGGAGATGAACCTGGCGGTGTCGCAGGGCCGGCCGGTGGGTGTTTCAGGGGGAGAGGGGGCATCGGGCGATTCGGTAAGTAAGCTGGGGGCGAATCCGGGGTCGAATCCGGGGTCGAGTCCGGGGGCGGGGGGGTGCCTGCTGCTGGTTGAGCATGATCCGGTGGTTACCGTGACCCATCGCCCGGGGGTCTGGGACAATCTATTGGCAACTCAAGACCGGTTGAAGGAGATGGGGATTGCGGTGGAAGTCACCGACCGCGGCGGGGATGTGACGTACCACGGCCCGGGGCAACTGGTGGCCTACCCGATCCTCCAACTCAAACCCCTTGGCCTGAACCTCGGCAGCTACATGCGGCTGTTGGAACAGGTGGTGATTGATGTGTTGGCCGAGTTTGGCGTGGTGGGGAAACGTGATGCGGGGGCGATTGGGGTGTGGGTAGAGCGTGGCGACCACGGATTGCCTGGGGGTCTTGCTAAGGTCTGTGCCATGGGTGTGCGTGTGCGAAAAAATACCACGATGCACGGGCTGGCACTGAATGTCACGACTGACCTGTCACACTTCAACACGATCGACCCCTGCGGGTTGGGTGGTCGGCCGGTGACGAGTCTGATGGCGTTGTTGGGGGGTCGTGTGCCGGGGATGGATGAGGTGAAGGCGGTGTTGGTTGGGCAGTTGCAGGCTGCGATTGAGGTGGTGGCATCGGGGGTAACGAAATGAAACAACGGTCTTTGATAGAGAAGGTTAGAGATAAAAACGGAAATGGGCTGCGAGCCATTGGGGCGGCGCTATTTGTGTCGATTTTTGTTTGTGTATTTCTATACATGTCTTCGATGTGGGAGATTTCTCATGCGCTAGATGTCACGTATTTACCATTGCGTCTTTACTGGATGCAGTTCGTGTCGTGCTGGGCGGTGTTGACTGTGTTTATGTGGATTCTTGGCAGGCAGTCTGATGGGGCGTTGGGACGGGGGCCTGTATTGTGTGTACTAGTCTTTGCGCTCGTGGCGCGGGTCGTAGTGGTGTGTGGAACACAACCGGTACTCAGCGATGACATCTGGCGGTACATCCATGACGGGGCGGTGCTTGGGAACGGGGCAAATCCTTATGTGCTTGCGCCCGACGATATCGCTCCGGTTGATGTGCCTGTTCCCGAGGTGATGGATCGGATGAACAACACGTCGCTGGTGACGATTTATCAGCCGACCAGTCAGTATGTGTTTGCGGCGCTGGATCGTGTGTGGGAATTGAGTCCGCCGGGCTGGCAATTGTTGGATCCAAACCACGACAAGGTGTTTCGGTTTGGTTTTGTGTTGTTTGATCTGGTGGTCATTGGGCTGATCCTCTGGCAGTTGAGGGTGATGGGGCGGAGTGCGTGGTGGGCGGCGGCCTATGCCTGGCACCCGCTTGCGATCAGCGAGGTCGCGGGGTCGGGGCATCAGGACGTGATCGGGGTTGCGTTTTTATTGTTGGCGCTGGTATTGGCGGGGAAACTACTGAAATTGGGAGAGGGGGATGCGCTAAGCCGCAAGCGGCGGGTAATCGCGGTATGTGCGGGGGTGGCGTTTGGTTTGGCGGTGGGGGTGAAGCCGGTGGTGCTGCCTATCGCGTTGGTGTTGGCGTGGACGCTGCGGCATCGGCCGAAGATGGTAGCGCTGTCGGCGGGTGCGACGGTGTTGACTGGGGTGGTGATTTACCTGCCGTTTGTGCTGATGGCCGGAGGGCTTACGGGGATGATCGAGACGATGCGGACGTTCGTGGATAAGTGGGCCTTCAACGCCTCGGCTTATGATGTGGTTTTAAGCTATGTCGCCGGGAAACCCTGGGTCGATTATCTAGCGATGGCGGTGCTGCTGGCGGTGATCGTGTTGACTTTGAGCAAGAAGGTGACGGGGCATCGGCCCGACGCGATACGGTCAGCGGGGGCGTTTTTGTTCGCGTCGCTGCTGGTTTCCAGCACGGTCCACCCTTGGTATCTGCTGTGGGTGTTGGCGATCCTGCCGATGTATTTCTCGCCGGCGTTGTGGTTGTTTAGCCTGACGGTGGCTGCGTCGTATGTCGCACACCTGAATCCGGGTTACCGCGTGCCGACGGCGGTTGTGATTGGGGAGTACCTGCCGGTGTATGCGGTGTTGGTGTGGGGGGCGTGGGTGTGGGTTCGGCGTGAGAAGGTTAAAACACCCGTATAAGTGAGCTTTTTTGTTCGCCGATGTTTTTTCCGGCTACTTTTTGTATGAGTGTGAGGCCGTTGCCGAGGTTGTAGGGGAAGTGTTTTTGTAGTTCTCGGATGTGGGGTGCGTAGGTGTCGTGTGTGCCGGCGGTGACGAAGGCTTGTTCGTAGCTGAAGACGCCGACGGCGATGACGGAGCGGTGGGGGCCGTGGTAGTAGTAGGCATCGTGGCCGTCTTCGCGGAGGACCTGAACGGCTTGTTCGGCTGCTTGGCGGAAGTCTTTGCCGAAGGCCTGGTCGTAGAACCCGACTTGTAACGAGTAGTACCCGGTGAATTGACGGAGGTCGAAGGGGTCTGCGATCGCGCGTCCGCCGCCGACGAGGGGGACGAGTTCACTTTTAGTGAACGGGCGTGTGCCGTCGAGTTGGATTTGTTTTACGTTGGCCAGTGCGGTGCGGATGGCGGGGTCGGAGGCTTTTTGGAATCGGCTGTGGTAGATGGTTGCGACGTTGCCGAGGTCTTGGATCCAGAGGTCGGCGAGCTTGGTTTGGGTGCGCAGTTTCTGGATCAGTTCCTTGGCCTGGTCGTGACGGTTTTTACCCGGGATCTGGATGAGTTGGATGGCCCAGCCCTGCCCGCCGGCGGGGTCCTGGTGCGCATTGCCATCCTGGGTTTGTCTGGGCTTGGGGTCGGCGCGGAGGTTGTCCCAGGAGCTGCCGACCACACGGGTTTCCATCTCGCAGCCGGCCGCGGTGAGGAGCAGGGCCAAGCCTATCAGGATCAATAGCCGATTCATTTTCATGTCTTTTGGGGACGCCTGGGGCATCGGTGGGGGGCAGGTTTAGAGGCGGGTGGGGTGTTACAACAGGATTTTACCCGTTGGGTGGGGGTCTGTCGCTATTGGGTTTGGGGCTGGACTTGACCCGGGGGCTGGCCGATATATTATTATATCCGGATTAACTGATGGATACTCAAATCGCCCAACCTGACAGCCTATTGCAGTGGATGGCCAGCCTCGCTGATGCTACCCGTCTGCGGCTGTTACGTCTGGTTGAACGGCATGAACTGGGGGTGTCTGACCTGTGTGACGTGTTGCAACTGCCACAGTCCACGGTGAGCCGGCACTTGAAGCTGTTGGGGGATGATGGCTGGACGGTGAGCCGACGACGGGGGACGACGAACCTGTATCGGATGGTGCTGGATGAGCTTGAGCCGGCGCAGCGGCAGATGTGGTTGCTGGCTCGGGAGCAGACCGAGGGCTGGGCGGCGTTGGGCCAGGACAAGCTGCGTGTGGCGGAGCGTTTGAGGCAGAGGCAGAGAAACGGGGGGGCTAAGAGTTTCTTTGACGGGGCGGCTGGTCAGTGGGGGGAACTGCGTGAAGCGATGTACGGCCCGTTGTTTGGCAGCCAATCGTTGCTGGCGTTGCTGCCGAGTGATTGGACTGTGGCGGATCTTGGGTGTGGCACGGGGGCGCTGGCATTTGAGTTGTCCCGGCATGTGGGGCGGGTGATCGGTATCGACAACACCCCGGCGATGCTCGACGCGGCTCGGCAACGCACGGTGGGTAGCAACAATATTGATCTGCGGTCGGGGGACCTGGAGTCGTTGCCGATCGGAGATGATGAGTGTGATGCGGCGATGATGGTGCTGGTGCTGACGTATTTGGCGGAGCCGGCGTCTGCTTTGGCTGAGATGGCGCGGGTTATCAGGCCCGGGGGCAAGGCGGTGATCGTGGATGTGATGCGTCACGACCGCGAAGCGTTCCGCCGTGAGATGGGGCAGCAGAACATGGGCTATGACCCCGGCGAGGTGTGTGTATTATTGGAAGAGGCGGGGCTGACCTCGCCGAGTTGCACGCCGATCCCGCCGCATCCTGACGCAAAAGGGCCTGCGTTGCTCTTGTGTACGGCGAACAAACCCGATGAATAACATAAGGCAGGATACGCTTTTTATCTTCCTTCTACTTTTGATTTTTAACTTTGATTACACCACTGAAACTTCGAACTTTTATCTAACTCAAGGAAACGATCATGACCGCAACAACGACCCAGCCCTGCACGATCACGAGGACGGGGGATCTGGAATACAAGATTAAGGACATCAACCTGGCGGACTGGGGGCGTAAGGAATTGGACCTGGCTGAGGCCGAGATGCCTGGGCTGATGTCGCTGCGTGCCGAGTTTGGTGCCAGCAAGCCTTTGGCTGGTCAGCGGATCATGGGTTCGTTGCACATGACGGTGCAGACGGCGGTGCTGATCGAGACGCTGGTTGAGCTTGGCGCGGATGTGCGTTGGGTGTCGTGCAACATTTTCTCGACGCAGGATCATGCCGCGGCCGCGATTGTTGTGGGTAAGGATGGCACGGTTGACGACCCCAAGGGTATTCCGGTGTTTGCGTGGAAGGGCGAGACGCTGGAGGAGTACTGGTGGTGTACCGACCAGGCGTTGCGTTACCCCGGCGGCAAGGGGCCGAACCTGATCGTTGATGACGGGGGGGACGCGACGCTGCTGATCCATAAGGGTTTTGAGTTTGAGAATACGGGCAGCGTCCCCGGGCCGGAGACGACGGATAACGAAGAGTTCAAGGAAGTCTTGAAGCTGCTGGGGAAGTGCTACGACGAGAATCCCAAGCGTTGGCACGACGTGGTGGCGGACTTTAAGGGCGTCAGCGAGGAGACCACGACCGGTGTGATGCGGCTGTACGAGATGCAGCGTGATGGCAAGCTGCTGTTCCCCGCCGTCAACGTCAACGACTCATGCACCAAGAGCAAGTTCGACAACCTGTATGGCTGTCGGCACTCGCTGATCGACGGGCTGAACCGTGCGACGGATGTGATGATGTCCGGGAAGATCGCGGTGGTCTGCGGGTATGGCGATGTGGGCAAGGGCTGTGTCCAGTCACTCGTCGGCCAGGGCGCACGCGTTATCGTCAACGAGATCGACCCGATCTGTGCTTTGCAGGCCGCGATGGAGGGCTACGAGGTCAAGCCGATCGAAGATTGTCTTGACGTCGCCGACATCTATGTCACTACGACCGGCAACTTCAACATCATCACCGCCGACCACATGTCCAAGATGAAGGACGGCGCGATCGTCGGGAATATCGGGCACTTCGATAACGAGATCGACATGGCCGGGCTTAAGAAGATCCCTGGGATCAAGCGTACAGAGATCAAGCCGCAGTACGACCAGTGGGCGTTCCCCGATGGTCACAGCGTGCTGATCCTAGCCGAAGGGCGGTTGCTGAACCTGGGCTGTGCGACCGGTCACCCAAGCTTCGTGATGAGCGCCAGCTTCACCAACCAGACGATCGCGCAGATCGACTTGGCACTTTACAGCGAAGGTAAGCCGACGCTGTCGGGTGTGGTGTACGACAAGAACGAGGTCTACGTCTTGTCGAAGCTGCTGGATGAGAAGGTTGCTCGGCTGCACCTAGATAAGCTGGGCGTGAAGCTCACGAAGCTGACGAAGGAGCAGTCGGATTACCTGGGCATCCCGATCGAAGGCCCGTACAAGGCCGAGCATTACCGGTACTAAGCCCGGCGACAACGTTGGTCATTAAAGGTTACTCCACCAAGCCCTGGGAATGATCCCGGGGCTTTTTCATGGACGTGTAGGGGCTACACGCGATAAGATCTGGCATCAAAGACCGTGATGTATCGGTGTGTAGCTTTTCGGAGAACGTATCTATGTCTGATCCGGTTGGAATGAATCGGCAAGCAGCAGACTCGATTGGAGACGCCGACACCGCATCCACACTGTATTGCCCGTACTGCAGCTATGATCTGCGGGCGTTGACGGGGGAGGCGTGCCCGGAGTGTGGGGGTGCGGTGGATGAGGTGTCGCTTAGGGCGGTGCAGGTGCCGTGGCAGAGCCGACGTGAGATAGGCAAGGTGCGGGCGCTGGTTCGGACTGCGTTGCGGGTAACATTTAGGACTAAGCGGTTCTGCTACGCGGTCAGTCGGCCGGTATCTTATGCCGATGCGCGGGGGTTTCAGAGGCGGATGGTCCTGCTGCTGTGGCTGGGGCTTTTGCTGCCTGTGGTCACGATGGCCATCGTTAATGATCGATTCTTGACAGACGACCTTGGGCTTATCAGGTGGTTTCCGGTCAGTTGCCTGCTCGCGGGTTTGTTCGGGTTGATCCTATTTCTATTCCTGGCGACGGGTGTGCATACCTACTGGCTGCATCCCAAACACCTGTCGGTGGAGCGGCAGAACCGTGCGGTGGCTTTGGGGTATTACGCCTGCGGGCCGTTGTTGTTGACCGTGTTGAGTATTTTACCGATCACCGCGGGCATCGTGTACGGGAACTACTGGGTGGGCTCTCGTGCCAGCTCGTTGCAGGCGATCGTCCTAAGCGGTCTGGTCGGCGTGGGGATACTTATGGTGGTCGTGGGTGTGACTTCGTTCTGGCGTGTGTGTTTCGTGATGGCGTGTAAAGCGGCGGAGCGCGGCCCGGTCGGGCGTTGGAGCCTGCCGATAGTGCAACCGCTGGTTATTGCCTTATTGGCGGCGCTGCTGCCGTTGGGGCTGCCGGTGTTGATGGCTTATCTGAATATCATCGCGCGGACGTACTGAATCGGTGGTGCTGTGGGCGTTGGGCTACTGGTCTTCGGTTGGTTTGGCTGGGTCCAACAGGTAGGCGTCCTGGGGCTTATCCAACAGGAACCACATATCGTTGTTGTGTTCATCGTTGTAGCGCTCCGTGTTGTCGATATTGCCATCGTAACCATCCACCATCACCACGCCGTCGTTGTCGGCCCCGTTATAACCAACCGAATAAATGATGGCGGGTCCGGTCGCTGCCAGGGTGACGTCCCCTGGATTGCCGCCTACTGCGACAAGGATAGCGCCTCCGGGCCGGTATCGTATGGGTGAACCCCCGTCGGCGAATGGATCGACAGGGACAGCGGGGAGGTAATCGGGGATAAGTTGATCCAGCGAGTCGGGGCGTTTGCCGTGGTCTGCTTCGTATAGTTTGATCGCCAGTGCGACGGCCGTCATGCGGCGGGTAGCGATCTTTTCGTAGTGGGTCTTCAACACACTGGGGATGTAAGTCAGCCAAGAACTCACGGGGTACAGGTAGGGATTGGCTTCCAGGTATTCGCCTGCGGTCATGCCGTATTCATGGATATATCGTTGATTGAATTGAGTGACAAAGGCACGCCGCCCTGTTTCCTGCTCCAGTGTGTCAATCATGTTGTTGTAGTATCTGATTTGAAATACGGCGTCATTGACGAGTATTGGCCGGAAGATGGCGAGCAGGGGTGCGTTCATCCAGTCCGGGAAGTCCGAGGTGATGAATCCGATCTCGTTTAGGAGGATGCGTTGTTCCAGCAAGGATGTAGTGGTGTCGTAAGCCATCCAACGTTCGCCGATCCATGCGTTGTGCATGCTCACTTCAATGGGTGTCTCATCGGTTAATTGTTGCAGCAGGCGTTGGGCCTGGGTCCTTGCCGGGGCCTTGGGGTCGGCGGGGATGTCGAGGGTGGGCAAAAGAGTCTCGACAGCACTATCCCCGGTGGCGTTGATGGAGATGCCGACCAGGTGGCCGATGAGTGTGGGTGGATCGGCGTTCACGGCCTGGGCCAAGACGGAGGTCAGGCGGATCAGCCGTAGAGCTAAAGCGGCGTCACCCGCTTGTGCGGCGCGAGACTCGGCATCGTTAATTAGGCGAGCCAACCGGCGTTGCTCGCCCATTCTGGGGAGTCCAAAGTTAATCACGGGGCTTTGTAGTTTGATGCCCCACCTGCAATGCGGTGCGGCGTCGGCCTGTTCGAGCAGGGTCAGGATCGGTTCAAGCTGTGCGAGATAGGCGGGGTTGTCTGTGATCGGGTCGGGGTGGCTGTCCGGGTCGCTGCACCAGTCGGTGTCCGTGACGCGAATAGTCATCCCCGGCACAGTCGGCCATTGGGCTAGCGCTTTGCGCAAGTAGTGGGCCTTGTTCTGATCGTCGGGGACGGGGTCCTGGATCATGTCATCGAAATGGATCGGTTCGCCGCGGGCTTGGATTTCGGTGACCAGGGCGCTGAGGCGTGCGTTTGCGCGGTGTCCCCACCACAGACGCAGGCCGATCAGTAGCAGCAGGGCTATCACGAAGACAAAGCCGAGTCGCTTCAGCCACCGGTATCGCTGCGGGTTGGGGGTAACGGGTTCGGTCATGGGGGTTCCAAAGGCGGGGGCCGGTATGGATAAGAGTCTAACGCATTGGCGTGTTGCCTCGAGTCCCTCTGACATCGGCAGGTGACAGATACATGCTCAAGTGTCGCAAGGTCTGGGCGTCACGCGAAGCCTGGCGTCTTACACGGGGAGGGCCATGGCATAGAAAAAGCCCACGCACAGGATTATGCGTGGGCTTGATTTGATTATCTTTACCCGCCGGTGGGTAGGGTGACTGGCGGGGGACCGTTGTGGTTACTTGTGCGGTGAGACATAGACGTCGGTGAAGTTGTCCGGTGCGTGGCCGGCGGCGTGTCCGTCAGCGAAGGCGACGTTGATCTTGTCGCCGTGGCGGTCGGCTGAACCCTCGGGGTCTTCATTGATCTTCAAGGGGATGCGTGATCGTGCAAGGCTATGCTGTTCGACCACCGCGAGGGTGCCCTCTTCTTCGGGGTCGGTCGATGAGAAGACGGTACCGGCGTGGTACATCAGAACCTCACCATCGGTGTAGACTTGTGCTCCACTAGCAGGGCGGTTGTTGTTTTTTCGTGTGCCGCAGTCGGCGAAGAGCATGGTCTTGGAGGTGCTGCGGATCGCGTCGAGGCTGCCGTTGACGGGTGGGCCGCCGATGGGTGCGATCGGGACACCGTTATTGAGCCAGTTGCCCCGGCCATCGTCTTTGGCACCGTCGTTGTAGGTGGTGACTTCGGCGTTAACGCCGTAGGACGCGGGCTTGCGTCCGGTGGGGCCTGCGGAGATGTTGTTGTAGACGATGTACCCGGGTTCTTCGGTGTCCTGATTACCGTCGCTGGGGCAGATGAAGGCCTTGCTGGTCTTAGGGTCGGCGTTCTCGAAGTCGGTGCCGGAGCCCATGTAGGGGACCTGTGCGCTGAGCCAGTCGGCGATGCGGTTTGAGTTTTGTGCGGTACCGGCTGGGGGAACCCAAGCGGCTTGTTTGCCGCGCAGTTCCGTGGGGATGCCGCTGGTTCCCCAGCCCGAATCGGAGCTGGAGAGCTGTATGAAGAACTGGTGGTCAGCGGCGAAGGACATGGCGGCGGTGTCCATCTGTCGGATGTTAGAGAGGCACTGTGAATTCTGTGCGGTCTTGCGTGCGGCGCCGAGCGCGGGCAGGAGGATGCCGACCAGCAGGGCGATGATGGAGATCACCACGAGCAGTTCGATGAGTGTGAAGCCCCGCGTGCCGGCCGGGCCTCGGGTGGTAGCCCAGGGGGAGCAGATGGGGTGTTGTGAAGAGACGGTATCGGTGATGCGGTCCATGCGTGCCTCCAAGCATTGCGGGACGAGAAAAGTCGATGGTTAGTAAACCGGTTTAACGATCCTTCTAAAAAAAAACCGACAAGCCGCCGGCTCAGGATTCACTATCTTACCACGGAAACGAGGCCAAACGGCCTAAGTCCGGGCGGGAATAACAGCCCCTATCAAGCGAAAACCGGCTCCTATCCTACCTAAGTTATGATATCGGTTTAAGCGGCGGCGTCAACCATTATCTTTGCACCTGGGGATTAAATTGTTGTATCTGTATGTGTCACAGTTAGATGCGATTAGATTTGTTGTGGTAAATCGGTCTGAAAGGGGCTGGTGAAGTGGGTGTTGGCGGAAAATCACTTCTCAGATAAGACACGATAAAGCGTTGCTTTAACTGGACTTTCTTCGGTTTTGGGGCTTTAATTCAGGGTCATCCCGTATAAAGATATTCAAGGGTGAGGGTAAAAAGGGTTGCTAAATCGGTTAAGCGCTGTTAAAGTGGGGGTGTTGAGATAGTAAAAAGCGGTCGTTGGAGGTTGGGCGTGTCTTGTGCCTGACGGGGTCCAGCAGCTTAACACACTGGCAATCAAGTTTATTTTAATCGATTTCAAGGTACTTCATTTACTACTAGGAGGATGAATCGTGAAGCATTTTGCATCAGTACTTTCAGTCTCGCTGATCGCGGCCAGTGCTGCGTCGGCCCAGATCGTCGTGGACGGGACCGCGGACGCCAATTATGGCGCCGCTCTGTCGATCCAGAACACGGACACGCAGTTCGGTAACAGCGCCGATGTCGACCCTCGGACTTCCGCGGGTGGTTCGGAGTTGGACCAGGTCTTCGGCAAAGTCGATGGCGGGTTCCTTTACCTGACCTTTGCGGGGAACCTGGAGAACAACTTCAACAAGTTTGAGGTTTTTATTGACTCAGAGGCCAGCGTTGGGATGAACACCTTGGATGGTGCGAACCTGCCGACCGGGGTTGACGCTTTTTGCTGTGGTGGTTTCGGTACGGTCGATGGTGCGCTTCAGCGTATGAGTGGCTTGACCTTCGATGTCGGCTTCGCACCTGACTACTACATCACGCTCGCCAACGGCGGTGAAAGTGCCGGTGATCCGCTTGGAGCGGCCTCTGGCTGGATTGCTACAGCTCACTTTGCCGAGCTGAATAACGGCTCCGGTGGTGCCAACATCCGCGTCGGCGGTGTTCTGGATCCATTCGGTGATGAGCTCGACGCACTGGGCGTTTCTCAGGGCTTGGCTCTTGGCACGATGATCGACCAGAACAACAATGACCCTGCATCGATCCTGCTGCACGAGTTCTTCGAGCCACTGGATGTTCTCGGTGACCCGTTTAATGACCGTAATCATCGTGACATGGACAACAGCACCCTCGGCATCCAGTTGGCTGTGAATCAGACCAACGTGGGCGGTGTCAACGGTTGCGGTGACGCAATCACTTGTGCGGCTGGCCAGACCGGTACCCCCGAGTTGGTTAATACCGGCATCGAGATCGCGATCCCCCTGGCCGCCATCGGCGGTCCCAGCGGCGACATCAAGGTCACGGCATTCATTAACGGTGCCGGCCACGACTTTGCGGCGAACCAGTTCTCCGGCGTGGGTGTTCTTGACGCCAACCTCGGTAGCGATGGTGCCGGCAACTTTGTTGCCCCTAGCCTTGCTGTAGACGTCTTCACCATCGACCTGTCCACGATCGCTGGCGACCAGTTCGTCACGATCACGCAGGGGCTGCTCGTGGGCGATCTCAATGCCGACGGATTCGTCGGTATCGCCGACCTGAACATCGT
>JAJDCX010000014.1 GCA_029260615.1 Phycisphaeraceae bacterium
CAGCAGCGCGACTAACCAAAAGCCAGGCGTGGTAAGGTCGATCGTCGGATTCATCCGCCCGCCGCCTCACTTGGACGGATAAACGTGTCAGGACGATCCGCACCCGAAATCTCCAGCCCGTACTCAACACGCCCCCCGTCAAGCTCAGCCACCCGATCAAACCCCATCCGCTCATAAAGACCCGCGACCAACTGATTCTTATCCGTCGGGATGTATTCGCCAACCACCCGTTTATACCCCAGCCTTTCAGCGTATCCCAGCAGCGCCCCAAACATAAACGCCTCCGCCGTCCGACTAATCACCCGACAACTCATCAACCACGTATCAATCATCAACACCCCATCTTCACCCGGCCCCCCCGGTGCCCCCGGCTCCGCCAGCATCACCGACACCAGCCCGTGGTCCCCGAACTTATCTCGGATACGCAGCGTCAGACCCACCGCGCCCTGGTCACCCAACATCGCACGCACCGCCTCTTCCGTGTGTCGATGCGTTGTCAGGTTGAATTGATTGGTCTTCCCAAGCAGCTGCACCACACGCTGCATGTCCGCGTCATCCACCTCACGGACATCGCCGACCATCTCCAACGACCCCAGATAATCTTCGATCGACCCAAACGACTGCTCCGCATCACGCCGTTTACGCTCCGTCGTGTATTGCTCCACCCGCTGACGATCCGCGCCGCTTACCTCCACCGCCTCGAACCACAAGCCCGCCTCCAACGCACGCACATACCCCGACGGATCCTCCGGCACATCCACCACCGAGACCCCAGGCAAGACCTGCCTCACATGCTCGCGCTCCGCCGGGTTGTCATCAAAAAACACGAAACTATCCAGCCCCAATCGAAGCGTCTTGGCGATCCGCTCGATCGCGATCGGCTTGGCATCCCACCCCGCCTCAAACGCCGCGAAATCCTCCAGCGACAAAGCCATATCAGGATTCTTCTCGAAAGGCTCACGCGCATCGCCCGGGTTATTCTTTGAACACACCGCCAGCACCACACCCCGCTTGGCCAACCCCTTGACGTATTCTTGAAACCCCCGATACGCCTCGCCGTCCGGCGACTCACCCAGCGTGATCCCCAACGCCCCGGCCTCACCCACCACACCGCCCCACAACGTGTTATCGAGATCCAACACCAGCACCTTCTTCGGCCCAACCGTCACCGCACGCACCGCCGACGCCAGATGCTTCCCCAACTCCGACGCACCCCCCTCACTGAACGGCTGCTTGGTCCAGTGGTACCGCCTCGGATCATAAAACTGTTTCCGCCCCATCCCCCCAGCCACACGATCCAGATCCACAAAATAAGCGCCCCGTGCAAGCGCCTCGCGCAACGCCCGATTAGTCTCACGGACCAGACCCACCGCCCCGTCATGACCCCCGCCAAGGTTCACACCCATCGGCCCACAAGCATCACAGTCGTAACCGACCTGCACCACCCTCGCCTTGAGCCGATCCCGCGCGATCGACCACGCCTGCTCCCAGAACCCGACCTCATCACCTACCCGATCCGCCCCCGCACGCTCTTCCCCACCCAACAACCGCTGATGCCATGGCAAGAACACCACCGTATCCACCCGCTCCCCCCTCGCCGCGACGCTCAACAATTCCTGCACCACATTGTCGTATTCCCCATCAACCACCGCCACCGCCATCCCACCGCCCCACGCATGCGCCGCCAGCGCATTAGACACCCACGACGTCGTGCATTGGCCCAGCACCAACACCCGATGCGCATCCTCATCTTCTTTCAATTCACGCCGGATAAACCGCCCAGCCTTATCGATCTGCTCACCCGTAAACCCCCCAAGCTCAAGCGCATCACCCAACAACCCCATCGCCCGTTCCGCCTGACCCGCCTTACGCAGCCCGACACATTCTTTTAACAACTCACGGATCGACATAACAGGTTCCAGGCCGTGGTTGCATCACCGCGACGACTGATACGTTAAGAAACACAGCCCCCCAGCCCCAAAAACCCCAGGCCCTAATAAATCGCATTCACGCGCTTCTGCACCAGCAACGCCATCGACCTGGGCATGAACTTCGCCTTGGGCAACGTCCTGAACGGATTCGCCGACAACGTCTCCAGCACCCGCAGCCCCGCGTTCTCACACATCGTCACCAGCTCAGATTCATAACGGTATTCATAAATGTGATCGACCTGCGCCGCCGTCAACGCACCGGTGATAAACCCCACACCGCCGGGCTTTAATAGATGCGAGATCACCTTATATAGATGCTGGGGGTCTTCCAGATGCTCGACCAGAAAACTACAAATACACCCATCCGCAGACTCCGCATCCACTTTCTCAAGGTCCAACGCATCCTTCTCAACATACTTCGCCCGGCCACCCACACCCGCCGCCTCCGCCACGCTGTTGGCGATCTTGATCGACTGCGGGCTGATGTCATACCCCTCCAACGCAGCGCCCCGCATGTGCGCCAACGCCCACACACCCCAACCCCCATGCCCCGGTGCAATCTCCACCAGCCTGGCTTCACCCCCAAGCCGGGTCATGAACCGGTCCTGAAAAAACGTCATGATCTGATAGTGGTGCGCCCACAAAAAATTAGTCAGGTAGATCCCCCACAGATACCCGTCCATCGCCTCCGCGTCGCTGTAATGATCCTGATACACCTCAGCGAACGTCTTATTCGCATAAGCCCCGTCCCGCTCATACCGCGCCTGCGCCAGGTTCACATCCGTGCTGAACTGCGCAAACGCATCCGCCGCCGCACCGATCCCCGTTTCACCCCGAGCCTCGACCAGCCACCGAAGATAAAGCTCTGCGATCTGCGCAAACCGCTTGGGGTCTTGCCCCCGCGCCTCGTTCAAACCCCGAAGCGAGCGCGGATGCTCCGCCTCGACGTATTCAAACAGCCGATCCAGCAGCGGGGTTTGGGTGGTCGTTGTGGGCATCAGGCCTGCTTCTTCTCAACCAACGCCATCAGCTCGCCGACGTCTTTCAACCCCGCGACCTCCGTGCTGGTAAAACGCACATCAAACCGGCTCTCCACCGCCAGCACCAGGTTCACATGCATCAGTGAGTCCCACTCGTCGATGTCCCTGGCACTGGTCTGCGCCTGCACCTCAAGCTCATCGTCCTCGAAGACCTCCTGAAACACCTCATTTAACTCTTCGAGCGTCTGGCTCATGTATCTAGGTTCCTGATTGTGGTTAGTTCAGGCCAGAATACGCCAACGCCCACCGCCCCGCCAATCACCCCGTCAGTCCCCCAAATCCACCGACACCGGCGCGTGATCCGACACCGCCAACCCTGCCTCACGGTCGATCCCAGCCGCACCCAACCGCTTCGCCGCCGCCTTGTTCGCAAGCAGGTAATCAATCCGCCAACCCCGGTCCAAACCACGCGCCTGCCCACGATTACTCCACCACGAGTAAGGCCCCTGCACCTCCCCGTAATGCTCACGCACCACATCACGCCAACCCACACCCAACAACTCACCAAACCACGCCCGCTCGTGCGGCAAAAACCCCGACGACTTCTCGTTGCTCTTCGCGTAAAAAATATCACGCTCCGTGTGCGCTATATTAAAATCCCCACCCAACACCGTCGGCACACGAGACCTCGCCAGCTTCTCCGCCCAAGGCATAAACCGCGTCATCCACTTCTCCTTCTCCGCCTGACGATGATCCCCACTCGAGCCCGACGGCAGATAGATACTCACCAAATTCACCCCATCAACCTTCACACGCAGCACCCGACCCTCCACATCCTCATCCCCCGCATCCAACCCCGTCCCCAACACCTTCATCGGCTTACGCGACCACACCGACACCCCCGCATACCCCTTCTTCTGCGCCGGGTGCCAATGCACGTTCCACCCATCCGGCGCTGCCCAAGGCATCGGCAACTGCTCAGGCAACGCACGCACCTCCTGCAACAACAGCACATCAGGGTTCACCCGCTCCAAGTGATCCGCAAATCCCTTACGCAACGCCGCACGCAGCCCATTCACATTCCATGTCGTTATACGCATCCCAAGAGTCTAACGCCTCTTCCCCCAAGGCGTCCCCGCCTTGCCACGCAACACCGTCTCCGCCAACGCCTCCGCCAGTGGCAACGCCGTGTGCCCGTTGTCTCGGTCAAACATATTCGAGTAAGCAAACCCCGCAAACCCATCCGCACCCAACGCCTGCGTGACACCCACCTGCTCGCCAATCACCCCCGCATCATTCCCAAAACTCATCCCCGGCACCACCCACCCCTTGTCAGGCCTCTCCCCCAGCAACACCTTGCACCGCTCCGCAAACTTACCGCTGTCCCCCGTGTAATTCATCGTGATCGCCGCATCCAGATACCCCCGATCCATCCACGTCAGATAGTCCTGTAGCTTCGTCTTATACGCATCCCCCGGCTCCGGCATCACCGCCGCGCTGATAATAATGTCAGGGTTGTGCTTGCGCACACGCTCGCTGATCTTCCGCGTCACCTCCGTGATCTGATCCGCACGCCAGCGGATCCAAGCCTCAGGATCCACGTCCGGCGACACCACCCCCGTCTCCTTACTAAACCGCGCTAGACTTACTGGATCATACGACCAGTTCCCCAACCTCTTCGCCCGCGTTTCATAACCCGCCGCCACCTCCCGGATCTCTCGCGGGTAACGGATGTAGTCGTAGTGCAGCCCATCGATGTCATAGTTCTCCACCAACTCCTCAAATAAATCCGCCAAATAATCCTGAACCCCCGGCACACCCGGGCTCAAAAAACTATACCAGTCACGCGAAACCTTCTCGTCAAGCTCCGCATCACGCGGGATCATCCGATTCCCCGCCGCATCACACATAAACCAGTCCGGGTGTTCCCACCACAACTGCCCGCTGTCTCTGGGCGGAAACTTCTGCGACCGCCACGCCGGGAACACATTGGCATACGCATGCAACTCCAGCCCCCGCTTGTGCGCCTCCTTCACCGCCACCTTCAACGGGTCCCACCTCGGGCTCTTCCCCGTCGTCTCAGGCCCCTCGCTTGTCAACTCCCACGCCCAAGGCTCAATCTCCGAAGAATAAAACACCGTCCCGTTCCCACGCACCTGAAACAACACCACGTTAAACCGCATCGCCTCGCAGTTCTTCATGATCTTACGCACATCCCCAGGCGTCTTATAATCCCACCGCGTCACCCAAATCGCACGCACCTGCTTAACGCTTTCCTTCTTCTTCGCATGCGCCGGATACACAGCCAACAAACCCAACACCAGAATCAATACCAAACGCAACCCATATCTCATCGCTCTATCTCCAGTCGTTTTTTAAATGCCTCTGGCACTGCAACCCGCACACCCCCCGAAACCGGCCGACCAAACTCCGGGTTCCCCTCATCATCCCAACCAAACGCCTGCAGCCGGATATCACGATCCCATCCCGACCCCCGCGACTTCGCCGCATGATAAACGATCCAGTCTCCCCGCCCGCCCCCATCTCCGTCTGACCCAACAAAACGCACAAAACTCGCGTGCCCCGGCCCAAACACCTCACCCGTCTTCGCAAACACCGGCTCACCATGCTTAACCCAAGCCCCCGGCGCAAGCGGATCATCACCCACCAGCGTCAGACGACCCAGACAATAATCATCCGTCCAACTCCCGCCCGCAGAATAAATCACAAACACCCTCCCCCCACGCTCCAACACCCCCGGCCCCTCATTCACCCCAAACCCACCCGCCTTCTCCCAACCTAACGCTGGCGAACTAATCAACACACCCTCCCCCACAACCGTCACCGGATCAGACATCATCGCAATATATAGATTCTGCTCCCTATCACCTCGCGCACCCTCCGGGGGAACCGGGGGAACCGAGGACTCCGGGGCATCCGGGGGCGGGGGCGGCCAACCCGACCAGATAAAATACAACCCGCCATCATCCTTCTGATAAACCGTCCCATCAATCGCCCACCGATCCGACCCATCCGAGACCTTCCCCACAAACGCGTAAGGCCCAACCGGGTCGTCTCCCTCGCTCCGCAAAACATACATCCGATGATTCCGGTTCTCCCCATCGTCCGCCGCAAAATAAACATACCACCGCCCACCGATCCGATGCATCTCAGGCGCCCACACATCCTGCGAATAAGCCCCCGCATCCGGTGCCCGCCACAACACCGTCTCCTGGCCCCCGCCAATCAGATGCAACTTCTCCGCCCGACGAACACGGATATCCCGCCCCGCCGAGTAACAGTAATAAAACCACTCTCCATGCACGACCACCCACGGGTCTTGCCCATCAGCCACAACCGGATTGGTGTACGTCTCCCCAGCGTCGCTCTGCGCAAACACACCGCCAGCCAACAAGCAGACAACTAGCCACCCCGTAACCCTGCAGCATTGTTTCATCGACGACCCCAATCCGCTCCCACCTCACCCCTGTTTGCACGCAAGCCCACGTCATCATCCATTGTAACCCCCTGGGTTGAGCCACGATTGTGCGCACAAAACAGCACCTTTCGCCAACAAAAATAGCGCCCCGCCAAAAAATTTATATCCATCAGCCTGCCCAGCGAGTTACAGCCATCAGCTCGCCCCCAATTACCGCCTTTGTGCGCACAAACCCGTCGCGTCATCTAAGAGTGGAGGCGCAACTTATCCCAGGGCTAATACCCGGGGCCGGAGTCGTCTGCCGACAACCTCACGACGGCGATCGTCAGCTACCCCGAGCATCCAAAGATTAAAAGGACCGGGACTCGAGGGCTGCCCCAACTTCCTCCAACGCCCACCACCTCCCCGTGTTGGGACCACGGCGGAAATCGTCACCTCAAAGCGAACGGATGAAACTTCATCCATGCTTCCGGGGGGACGGGGGCCTTGGTAGCGGATCGCCCCGGCCA
>JAJDCX010000015.1 GCA_029260615.1 Phycisphaeraceae bacterium
GATGTACACCGAGGACCCCGATGTCCGTCAGGGCCGAATCCTGGACCTGCAGCTTTCCCGGCTCAACTCGCTACGTCGGGCCGCGTTCAAGGACATCATCAGCGAGTCCGCTGGCAAGCCGAATATCATGGTCAACACCCACGCCACCTTCCGCTGGCGGCACGGCCTGTTCAGCGCGTTCGACTTCGACCAGGTCGAGGCCCTCAAGCCCGATGTCCTGATCTGTCTCCTGGATAACATCGAGGTCGTCGCCGAACGCCTGCACCGAGATCACGTCTCCGACGCCACGCTCAAGGACCTGATGGTCTGGCGTGAAGAGGAGATCATGGCGACCGAACTGCTCGCCCAGGCGCTTAAGATACCCAACCGGTTTTACGTCTTGTCGCGTGGCCGGCACAAGGACACGATCGAGACCTGCTACCGCCTGGTCTGCCGCCCGGAGATGAAGACGGTCTACCCCTCGTTCCCGATGACCCACGTCATGGGGCTGCCCGACACGCTCGCCGAGATCGACGCCTTCCGCGCCGAGTTGGCCAAACACTTCATCGCCTTTGACCCCGCAGACGTGGATGAGAAACTCCTGCTGGACGCCGCCATCCTCGCAGCCAAGGACAGCAAAGAATTTGTCGAGATCGACCCCGGCTCATTCATGGGTGGCCAGCAAAAGATCAGCGTCTCCGTCAAGCAGGTCCTGGATATCGCCGGCGATGTTGACGGCCAGATCTACTCCCGCGACTTCAAGATGGTCCGCCAAAGCGACATGATCGTCTCGCTGGTCCCCGAACTCCCCGACGGCATGCCCGGCCTGTCCAGCGGCGTCGAACGTGAACTGCACCACGCCTTCGAGCACGGCAGAGAGGTCTACGTCGTCTGGAAACCCAAACGCCTGCCGAGTCCCTTCATCACCGAGACCGCTACCCAGGTCTTCAGCAGCACCGAAGAGGCCCTCGCCTACTTCGAGAAGAAGGGGATGTTCTCGCAGGCGAACCTGTTTGGGAAGTAATACGGCTGGTGATTATGTGCGTAGTAAAGTACAGACGCCACGCTTTAAGCCGTGCGTCGAGGCTGAGGTTCACATCTTTCGCGGGCCTTAGTGTGTAGTTCTTATGCGCTCAGATCATCGAACTGCTGCACCGAGGCACCGTCCAGACAGGCCTCGATAATCTTACGGCCCAAGGGGTGCAAGTCATTTTCGTTCAGGAATGGCCGGATCTGCTTGTAGAAGAAGTCCTTAAGGATTTGGGCGCCGGCGTCGTAGCCGTCTTCACCGATTTCGGGTTGGGTTTCGACGCGCAGGAACCATCGGCTAATCTCACTGCCCTCGACCAGCAAGTTGTTTGGTGCGTAGCCCAGCAGCGAGCAGCGTGCCGGGGAAATCCGGTCCGGCGGGAAGACGGCCGAGCCTCGCCGGGCCAGGTATTCGCGCACGATCCATTGTGGGGCGAAGCTGGTCTCCCAGCAGCCGATGTGCTGGTTGGGTAAGAGCACGAACAGCGTGTCACCTGTCTTGGTGAATTGATCCAGCAGCAGGTTGGCCTGATCGACGGCGAGTCCGGTGGCGAACGGCCAGTAGCTGCCGACGCCTTCGCTGGTCATCCCGCCGGTGTCCACAATGGATGGATTGGCGTACCCACGGGGCGCGGCGAGTCGCCAGAGCCATGCCAGCGACGCCGGTAGGATGTTGAGCATGCCCAGGATCCCGTAGCTGGGTTTTTCGCGTGTGCAAGGCGGTGTGCGTACCCCAAAGCTGCGTACATCAATCGTCACGGGTTCGGTGACGATGTTGGGGTAATCCTTGCGTGGCACGATGACCCGCGGGTTGGGACAGGGTACGCCCGGCTCGTCTTCGATGTGATCCCAGATCAAGGCTGTCCCCCCGGGTGCCGTGTCGATGTTCAGGAAAAGCAGGGGCGTAGGAGGCGAAATGGTCATGGCCTCAAGGTTCGGGTCGGTACCGTACTTGGTGATGTGGTTGACCCGCAGGAACCAGGAATCTTCCGCGTCGAACAGGGTGAGTTTACCGACCTCGGGCTTTTGGTAATCGGGGTGGCACAGGGCCATGTCGTCGGTCACCGGGTGCAGATCGCAACCGAGGGGCAGGATCAGGTGCCGAGACTCGCCGCTGACTACGTTGGTACCCAAGCGGATACGCCCGTCCGCTTCACGGTGCGCCATCTCGAGCATCTCGCTCTTACCGCCGCCGGAAGCGCCTTCGTGCATGATGGTGCAGACGTTGTCGTAGGGTGTGATGACCTGCACGGTTGAGCAGTGTGCGGTGATCCAGCCCTCTTGCTCGCCACGATTCAGCAGCACGCCGTAGACCCCTTTTTTAGCGGAGGGGCCAGGGTAGAGGTTGTAGCTGAACAACTCGTGCAGGGGCTCTCGCCTGTTGTGGACGACGACCTGCCTCCCGGCGAAGTGGGTGTGCCGCAAGGGTGGAGCGACGTAGACGATCGCCTCGTGGTAGAAGCTTTCATCGACCTGGTCCAGCGGGATAATGCCTTGAAGCATCGCCAGTCCCAACGCGAAAACTGCCGCGTTGGCGGGGCAGATCGCTACCGCCTCGGTGCCTTTGCCCTCCAGGCCCGCGTGGAAGAAGAAGCATGCAAGGTCCTGGGTCTTGAGCCAGGCGAACGTTTCCTGACGTACATCTTCCCACTCCATATCGGGGTATCGCTGCTCCCATTTAGCTTTACCGGTAGGTCGATCATCGGCGATGACCATGCACTCGGGGTCACGACGTCGCATATACGACTCGAGATAGTTGCCACTGATCCCGTTGCGCACACGGCAGATATTCATCTCGGGCACAAAGCCGCGGTCGGGCACGTCGTAACCTACCGTGAAGTATCCATTTGGATCGGTCTGGTCAGCCGGGACCGCCAGCTCGACCAGATCTTCGACACTGCCGACGAACTTCACCGACTTGGCTTCCTCAAGCACCATCTCGGCTGACCGAGAGAGGCTGACTTTGGGCATGGATACAACCGCCATAATACGAGCACCTTTATCTGACAATGTTGATTGAACCCTCACCCGTGGGATACCCAAGGGTCGGGTGCCGTCCCAATATGCAGGAATATAGCAGATTCTGCACGGTCGCAGCAGTTGACACCGCTTGGAGCAGGGGGTCAGGGCTTATTTCGCCGGTCGGACTTGCGCCACTTCCGCTAGCAACAGCGCGTGAGTCTTACACCCCAACTTAAACCGATCCAGTGCGAAGTGTTCGTCGGGGGAGTGGATGCCATCTTCGTTCAGGCCAAACCCGATCAGTAACGTATCCAGCCCCAGCTTCCGCTTGAAGTCGGCGATGATGGGGATCGTCGCGCCGTCACGCACAAGCACCGGAGCTCTCCCCTTGGCCTGCTCAATCGCACGGCTGGCGGCGGCGATGTGGGGCGAGTCGATCGAAACCGCGACCGGGTAGGCCTCGCCGTGCTGCTGGATCTCCCATCGGCAGCCACCGGTATTTTGCTCTTTGAGCCAGTCGGTGAACTGCTTGGCGACTTTTTTCGGGTCCATGTTCGCGGGGATGCGGAAGCTGACCTTGGCGCCTGCGAAGCTGGGGATGACCGTCTTTGCGCCTTCGCCCATATATCCGCCGTAGAGCCCATTAACATCGCAGGCCGGCCGTGCCCACCGCCGTTCGAGTGTAGCGAAACCCGCCTCCCCGAAGGCTTGCGAACCCAACGGCCCAAGAAAGTCTTCATCCTTGAAACCCAACCCCGCCCATCGTTTTGACTCTTCATCGTCTAAGGGGGCGACGTCGTCATAGAACCCGGGGATGGTGATGCGGTTGTCTTTATCAAACAGATTCGCCAAGACTCGCGGCAGGATCGTCGCCGGGTTCGCAAGAGTCCCGCCGTAGACCCCCGAGTGCAGGTCACGGTTTGGGCCGTGCAACTTCAGGTCGAAGTAAACCAGCCCGCGCATCGCGTAGGTGATCGCCGGGGTGTCCTGGTCCCACATCGTCGTATCGCTGACCACCACGATGTCTGCCTTGAGCTGCTCCTGATACTCATCAAGGAACCCCGGCAGCCCGACGCTCCCGCACTCCTCCTCGCCCTCAATCATGACCGTAACGTGGCAAGGCAGCTTCTGCCCAGCCTCTTTATAAGCACGCAAGGCTTCCAGGAAACAAGCCACCTGCCCCTTGTCGTCCGACGCGCCCCGTGCATAGAGCTTGCCATCGCGCACCGTCGGCTCAAACGGCCCGGTGGTCCACTTCTCCAACGGGTCAGGCGGCTGCACATCGTAATGCCCGTAAAACAACACACGCGGCGCATTAGGATCCGCGACGTCGTCGTCAGTCGTGCGTCCCAGCACCACCGGGTGCCCCGCCGTCTTGCAGACCTTGGCCGATAGCCCGCTGGTTTCTAAATGATCCGCAACCCACTGCGCCGCTTCAGCGATATGCGCCTTATATGCCGGGTCCGTGCTGACGCTTGGGATCTTCAGGAAGTCACACAAACGCGCGACACCAGCGTCGTAATCTATTTCCAGGCGATCCGTGATTGGGGTACTGCTCATGTTTGTTCTGCCTCGTCGTTGGTAAGTTGGATCTGAACCCGTCCGCCTTCGACGCGGAGAGGGAATGTTCTAACCGGTGTTTCTTCTTCGGGGAAGTCGATGTTCTTGCCGGTCTTGATGTGGTAGGTGTACCCGTGATAGGGGCAGATGATCGTCATCCCCGCACACGCGCCGTCGCCCAACGGCCGCCCCGCATGGGGGCAGCGGTTTTCCAGGGCGTACATCTCGCCCTTGACGTTGACCACCACCACAGCCGTCCCCGGGGTTCCGTTGGTACCCTCGGTGTTAAGGCAACTGTGTTCGTCAGCCGGGAAGTCACTCTCGGGCCCCAGGTCTGTCCAGGTATCGTTGCTCATCGAAGGGTTCCAAAAAGCCAGCGTGCCACGGATCGGATCAACAGCCCGGCAAGTGTAACCAAGTCAGGGACGATGTGGATAGATAATGAAATAACCAGAACCCAAATGTATCCGCTGAAATCTGCTACAATGTGGGGTGCTGACAACTTGCGTCTACACCGCCTCCGATCGGCGGAAGCAGTGGGCGTTTAACCACTTGATGTTTAGGAGATTAACGGTGACACAGGTCAACCAGACTGCCGGTGCGGTTAACACGAAACACGCAAAACTGCTGGAATGGGTCAACAAAGTCGCAGACCAGTGCACGCCCCAGAGCGTTTATTGGTGTGACGGCTCGCAGGCCGAATACCAGGCGATGCTGGACACCATGGTCGAGTCCGGCTCCGCCAAGTGGCTTGCCAAGGACAAGAAACCCAACAGCGTCCTGATCCTCTCGGACCCCGCAGACGTTGCCCGCGTGGAAGACCGCACGTTCATCTGCTGCGAAAACGAAACGGACGCCGGGCCGACCAATCACTGGAAAGCCCCCGATGAGATGCGTTCGATCATCAAGCCGCTGTTCGACGGCTGCATGAAGGGCCGGACGATGTACGTCATCCCCTTCTCGATGGGCCCGGTCGGTTCACCGATCGCTCACATCGGTATCGAGATCACCGACAGCCCCTACGTCGTCGCCAACATGCACACCATGACCCGCGTGGGCAACAAGGTCATGGACGTCCTGAGTGCCGATGGCGAGTTCGTCCCCTGTGTCCACTCCGTCGGTATGCCGCTTGATTCTGGTCAAAAAGACGTGGCCTGGCCCTGCAACGCAGACAACAAATACATCACCCACTTCCCCGAGACCAAAGAAATCTGGTCCTTCGGCTCGGGTTACGGCGGCAACGCGCTGCTTGGCAAAAAATGCTTCGCACTGCGTATCGCCTCGGTCATGGCTAAGGAGCAGGGCTGGATGGCTGAGCACATGCTCATCCTCAAGCTCACCAACCCAGAGGGCGTGGTCAAGTACATCGCAGCCGCATTCCCCTCGGCCTGTGGCAAGACCAACCTCGCCATGCTCAACCCCACCGTCAAGGGCTGGAATGTCGAGTGTGTTGGCGACGACATCGCATGGATGAAGTTTGGCGACGACGGCCGGCTCCACGCCATCAACCCCGAGGCAGGGTTCTTCGGCGTCGCCCCAGGCACCAACTACGCCACCAACCCCAACGCCATGGAGTCGCTCAAAGAAAACGCCATCTTCACCAACGTCGCACTCACAGACGACGGCGACATCTGGTGGGAAGAAATCGATGGCCCAACCCCCGATCACCTGATCGACTGGCACGGCAACGACTGGAAGCCCGGCACCGACGTCAAGGCCGCACACCCCAACGCCCGCTTCACCGCCAAGGCGGGCCAGTGTCCGGTCATCGCACCGAACTGGGAAGACCCCGCCGGCGTCCCCATCGACGCCATCCTCTTCGGCGGACGTCGTGCATCGACCCAGCCACTGGCGATGGAAGCCTCAAGCTGGCAGCACGGCACGTTCCTAGGCTCCACCATGGCCAGCGAGAAGACCGCAGCAGCAGCAGGCAAGGTCGGCGAACTCCGCTTCGACCCCATGGCCATGCTCCCGTTCTGCGGCTACCACATGGGCGACTACTGGCAGCACTGGCTGGACATGGGCAACAAGCCCGGCGCCAACATGCCCAAGATCTTCTACGTCAACTGGTTCCGCAAGAGCCCCGAAGGCAAATGGCTCTGGCCAGGCTTTGGTGAGAACTCCCGCATCCTCAAGTGGGTCTGCGACCGCTGTGACGGCAAGGGCGACGTCGTCGAGACCGCCATCGGCAACCTCCCCACCATCGACAGCCTGGACCTCGATGGCCTGGACATGCCCGCCGAAGACCTCAAGCAACTTCTCAGTGTAGATAACGCCGAGTGGCTCAAGGTCATCCCCGCCATGCGTGACCATTACGCCAAGTTCGGCGATAAGCTCCCCAAGGAACTCTCGGGCGAACTCGATGCCCTCGAGGCACGCCTCAAGGCCTGACCGCCAGGCAATTAAACAACACCCCACAAAGCCCACGTTTTCTAAACGTGGGCTTTTTTACGCGCCGCCGCGGAGACCACAACATGTTAAGCTTTAGGCAAAGCACCCATCACGCAGAAAGGACGACATGAGCGATCAAGGTTTAGACCTGCGGGCCTTGCGAGAGGCCAACGTCAAGCGCTGCGAACAATCATTCGGCTCATGCCGTGACTGGTCCCCCGCAGATTGGTCCAACGCGATGGCCGGTGAAGCCGGCGAGCTGCTTGAATTGATGCTCCCGCTACTGGTCCGTACCAACTCGATCTGCAACCTCACCAAGAAGGTGCAGCGGGGCGATCAGGTGTCGTTGGACGAGATCGGCAAAGAAATAGCAGATGTGGTGATCTACGCCGACCTGCTGTCTCACCGCCTGGGCATCGACCTGTCCGACGCGGTCCGAAAAAAATTCGACGAGGTATCCGCCCGCGTAGGTAGCGACGTGTTGCTGGGCGATCAAACCGGATAAGAGCACACGCACCCAGCCATGTGTCATCCGCACGGGTATGGACGCGGATGAAGTATCCTTACTGATCTTTGATGTAATACAACAACGCCCGGAATTTCTCGGAGGTATCCACCGAGTCGTCCTGGTGTTCCAGGTGGCCCCACGCCCCGTGGTTCCCCGGCCGATCCACGTAGTTAAACGGGATCAACAGGTCGCCCCCAGCCTGCTCGAAGGCGTTGAGGTTCTTCAGGTACGCGCTGAACATCCCCGGTAGGTACTGCGCATCCAGCAACGCCTGCGAGTAGGGGGTGTTGCGGTTGTCGTCCGCGTAGTGCTGCCCGCCCTCGTACCCGATCATGCGGATCGTCCGGCCCAGGTTGTTCGACAGCGTCCCCGCCAGGTTGCCGTGGTCCCGGTAGAACCGATCGGACTTAACCGGGATCGCCCGGATCATCGCGTCGTTGATGATGTCCTGTGCGGTGGTGTCCTCATCGAAGCTTGCACCGCTCTCACCGAAGTAGGCGGCACAGGACACGGCATCGAGCTGGCCGTTAAGCCGATCGGTCAGGTTCCGCGTGACCCAGACATTCGGCCCCTGACCGGCAGCGACTCGCACCAACCGGCTTTCCTGGCCTGTAAACACCTGCTCCCAGATCGTGAACATATTAACCAACCGTCCGCCCCAGAAATCGAACCACCCGTCAGAAAAAACCGAGGCCCCAGACTGCTCCGTAACATAGCTGTGTGCATCGAAACGCCCGTTCCAAACCTCATTGGACCATTCGATATAAATCTTACGCGCCGGGTCAAGCCGATCGCGTACCAGCGTTGCGAAGTTTTGGATGTACGCATCGTCCGCGGCGTGAGGCATGCAGAACCAGGGGTCTGCGCCCAACTCGTTGCACAGGTCGATCATGTACTCGATCGCGACGCCTCGAGAGTGGTCTTGAGAAGACTGACTCTGCAAGGTGCGTGTGCCCCAACTCACCGTCTCGTCACTCTCGTTGGTGCGGGCCCAATCCATGAACCGCAACACCTTGAACTTGGACATCCTCTGAAGGTAAAGCGGATGGAACGCCGATTGGGCGTTCTCGAAACCGGGCATCCACAGCTTGATGTTGCGGATCGGATTGTTGGGGTATGACCGTGAGATCCGCATCAGGATGCCCGTGTCCGATGGGTTGACATCCAGCACAATCCGCCCGGGTGTGCTTGATATCTCCTGCGCGTCCCATTGGAATTGGATCGTCCCGATCCCGTCGTAGGTGCAGATGTACTGCCCCGCAGGGTAGGCTCCCTGGGTCTGGTTATAGATCAGTGTCTGCACCGCCTTGCCCAGCGGGAGCCTCGGCCAGCCATCGGGGTCGGTCTGCACGGCCTTGCCGGTGTCGAAAGGGTTGCCGTTAGGGTTGGTAGACACCCAGGGCTTGGCCTGCTTCATGGCATCCACAAAAACCCATTCGCGGTTGTAATAGTTGACCTGGCTGAGGTTGATCCCCAGGTTCAAGCTGCGCTGCTGGGGCAGGGGGTACCCCGCGTTCCAATTGCTCAGGACGATGTTCAGGTCTTCGATCCCCACCGTCCCGTTGCCGGACGGATCGCCGCTAAGTAGATCGCCGGGGGGCACCGACTGGTTCCAGTGCGACAGCACAATCGACATGTCCGTCAGTCCGACGTAGCTGTTGCCATCCAGGTCCCCGACCAACGGCCCCACCTCATCAACCTGCGCCACGCACAACGACCCCACCGCCGATACGACAGCCAGACACAAGCCAATAGCACATCGGTACATCGTCATCCCTCGCCCTCAATGTCACAATACCCGCCACCCGCCCGGGGGTCGGAATAATGAATAGCTCAATTCGATCCGTATGAAGTTACCACCCAAGCCCACCCTGTCAAGGATTAAATCCCTCGCCCTCACCCACTCTCTTTTGTTTGGTTGATACCACTCGCCCGATTAGTTGCCACCGAAGTCAAGCAGTGCCCGGTACTTCGGTGCTACCGCCTGGTCTTCGTTCTGGAATTGCAGGTGCCCCCACGCCCCAAACGGCCCAGCCTTTCCGACGTAGTTATACGCCATGTACAACCCCCCGCCAGCCTGGTCGAACGCTTGAAGGTTGGCCGTGTAGGCGTCGTACATGTCAGGTAATACCGGGTCGTCATAGGTCTGCACATCCAGGAACGCCTGGAAGTACGGCAGCGACGTGTTCCCCGCAACCGTGTAGTGCTGCCCGCCCTCATACGCCAGGAACGGGATCGTACGCCCCAACTCGTTGGTCCGCTGCTGAGCCAGATCACCGTGGTTCTGGTAGTACCGGGTGTAGTCATTGGGGATTGTCACGTTGATCGCGTTGTCGATGATGTCCTGCTCGGTCGTGTTGATATCAAACGGCGCGTGCCGGTGATCGAAGTACGCAGCACACGCGATCGCGTCGTAGGCGAACTCACCGGTCTGCAGGTCTTTGAGCCGGTCCGTCAGGTTCTCTGTCACCCAGACATTCGCCTGCTGACCCGCAGCGACACGGATGATCCGGCTTGTCTGATCCGTCGGCGTAGAAAACACACTGTGCCAAATCCCAAAATCGTTCGCCGCCTCGTCAGCCCACGTCTGGAACCACGCTGGCGAGAACGTCCCCGTATCGACTCCGGCCGCCGCGACGGTGTCCGCGTCCGTGGCCTCTACAAAAACCTCGTCGGCAGTGGCCGCTACAGCGACCCGGGTAAACTCCAGCGCGTTCACCGCTGTCCCGTCGTGATTGCTTCCCAACTTGACTTGCTTGGGCGTGATCGACTCCCCCGTGATCGTCGCCGCCTCCGCCGGGAACACGCCGTCGTGTTGAAGACTGATGACCGTGTCGGCATCCACCTTGCTCACGATCAGCCGGATCGGAGCGCCCGGCATCTGATAACTCAGATCATGGAAATACACGGGTGTGCCCGCCACCCCGCCCTGGGTAACCGTGATCTTGAAATCGTAGGGGAACCCGTCATCGGGCTCGCTGCCCAGGCAGCCCGCGTTCCAGTTGTTCAGGATCATGTTCAGGTCAACGATCCCCACCGACCCGTCGCCGGACGGATCGCCGCTAAGCAGATCACCGGGGGTCACCGATTGGTTCCAGTTAGACAACACAATCGTCATGTCCGTGAGCCCGACGAACCGGTCGCCGTCAAGATCCCCAGCCACAGGCCCCGCCGCCGCACAAGGCTGATCCTCTGATGGGTCGGTTACCGTCTCGACGGTGATGTAGTTGGTTGCGTCCTGGTACAGCGTCACCAGCGGGCCCAGCCCGTGGGCCGCGTCATAGTAATCCGGGTAGTGAAGGTCCACACCGACCGACCAGTCCGAGCCAACGGACAGCCCGGTCACGACCGCCAACTCATTTGGCTGCCCCGTGGTGGAGAAGGGTATGTGGTACGGCGTCACACGACCCACATAAGCCCCCTCTAGCAGCACCGCGAACTCGGGGTGCTGGGACGTGGTTGTCACGGAATCCAGGAGCATACGCAAAGTCCCGGAGTTTCCCGCGAGCCATTTGCGTTGCATCGACAGTTTCGTCCATACATTGCCCACCACCCGTGTGCTGGTCTTTTGGGTATCGTTTTGCCAAAGCTTAAACGCCAGTTTTGCCGAGTCCTGCGGGACCAGCACCCATACCACTACCATCCAGTCAGCCCCATCCCCATCAGGAGGAGGGCTGGCCACGATCTGAGCCATCCACGATTCGAAGTGGGTCGCATCAGCCGTGTTAAAGGCCGTAATCACTCCGGGCCTCGGAGGCGCTGGCATCGCCTCGCCCGCCTTGGTAAACCCCCCCGAAGCAGGCCAGAGGTAATCCCCGTTCTCGTCAGGGTCCACACGCCGAACCACCGTGCCGTTCATCGGGGTAGTCGGTGTCATCGTCATCAATGACGCCATCGCGATGTTCTGGCCACCCGGTGCGACTTCAAGCGGATGGACCGTGCGGACACTCGATGCGGTAGGGCGGGGCAGTGTGTAAAGGGTCTTGCCGTCCAGGCCGATCATGTAAGGCCCAGCGACAAACCGCATGTACTTTAGGCCCAGGGCGAACCAGTTCATCCCATCGATCGAAGCGATCGCCGATTCCTCACCTACCGGGCCACTCTGGCCTTCCTTGCGGTTATGTCGCGTGACGTAGCACCGGCCCAAGCGGTCGCGCGTGAAATCACCGACCAATGCAAGGCCCCCCGAGTACCGTGTCCCCGCCTGCGGCCCGACACCGTACCACTGGGCCTTGGGCTCACCCAGCGACGACGCCTTGACAGCTAAAATCGTCTGTCGCTCGTTGTCACCCACCGCCGCGATGTCGCCGTTGGCCAGCGGGAAACACGCCGTAGGCTGGGCGGATCGCGCGACCGTAGTAGAACCAGCAACGCCACCGCTCCAGGTCTCGTTAGCCGAGAGCAGGAGGTTTGTGTAATCAGTCGCATCCCCCACCAGCGTCACATTCACGGTGTGGTTGTAGTCGCTGTCGCCGAAGAAGATCACCGCGTGCCAGAAGCCGGTCACCGGGTCCTTCGCCATCGCGCACGAGTGTGCGTGCTCTGTACTCCCGATCGCGGCGTGCGTGTAAACCCGACGCACATCCTGCACGACCCAGGCACCACCCACCGCCGGGCGTGTGGCCCGACAGATATAAGCGCTGCCGCCGTCTTTATCGTCCTTCCGGTAATCCGTAAACGTGATCCAGATATCCAACGGCTCGTCCAGATCATCAGCCGGGAACCAGTTCAACGCCCACTCTTCACCCATCCGGGTAATACTTGTGGGAACTGCGCCCGCTGTAGGCTCGGGATAACGAGCATCCACCGACCACTGCGAACCCGGCTCCACGCCCACGATCGACCAGCCCGCACCGGCATTCGTCGAGTAGCACAGAGTCACCGTCTCAATCGTATTAGGCCCGTCTGACCGCCTGACGGAACACAAAGCAAACATCAGCCCGTGGACGATCTTTGCCCCCTGGGGGGTGTGAGATCTGTCTGGGATCGAGTGGTCCAGCAGATCCAACGGGCTCGATGCCGGGACCACCAAGTTCTGGGTATTCAGGTCCGGGCCTGACCGAACCCACACCCGGTTGAACGTACCGGATTCGATGATGAAGGCCAACGGACTCACCCCGTCGTTGTCCACGCCTCCCGCCAGCAGCCTGTAGGCCGCCGTGGTGTGGCCCGCCATCTCGTTTCTTGCCGTGGCCTCCGACCGGGAGTGGACCGCACTGGTCTTGCCGTAGCGCGGTGCATTGACATCCACCACCGAGTCTTGTCCGTTGTAGGTCGCCACGTCGCGCGACAGCGACAACGCCAGACCGCCCGTCGAGACCGTCCCGTTGTTGAACTCGATCTGCTGCGTGACCGAGGAGGTGCCGCTCGCCGTCTGCGTGACCCACTGGTGTTGAGGGAACGAAACATTCCACACCTCGTTGGACCACTCGATGTAAACATCCAGACCCGGGTTCAGGTTGTCGCGCACCATCGTGGCGAACTGGGTCACGAAGTTATCGTCCGCCTGGTGCGGCATCGAGAACCAGGCGTCAGCCCCCAACTCATTGCACAACTCGATCATGTACTCCAACGCTACACCGTCGTCGGTGTCCTGGCTGAACGTGTCTAGCGTCGTGCGATCAGACCAGCTCACCAGATCCGACCCGTTGGTCTGCTGCCAGTCCATGAAACGGATCACCCCAAAAGGCTGGAGCTTCTGGATAAATAGCGGGTGAAAAGACGAGGGCGAATTTGCATCGTGGCCCGGCATCCACACGCGGATGTTCCTCACCGGGTCGCCCGGGTCCGAGTTGTCGATCCGCATCAGGATCCCGTTCTTGGTTCCGACATTGACAACAAAGCTCATCGTCCCCGGCCCCGTGTCCAGCACGTTGCTCGCGTCGAACTCGAACGCCAGTGAGCCCGACCCCTCGAACGTCACCGTGTACGTCCCCGCAGGGTACCCCGCCTTGTCGGTCAGCAGCAGCGTCTGCGCCGCCTCACCGCTCTGCAGGATCGGCCAGCCGTCGGCATCCGTTACCACCGTCTGCCCGGAGTCGAAGGGCTGCCCGCCAGGATTCGTCGATACCCACCTCCGAGCACTACGCACCGCATCCACAAACACCCACTCCCGGCTGAAGTACGCGATCTCAGAAAGATTGATCCCAAGCGACGCATCCCCACCCGGCGTCGGGATCGTTCCCTGCCCCCAATTCACCAGCAGGAACGACAAGTCGGCCAGCCCAATGAACCCATCCGGGAAGATGTCCCCCTGACCCAAGTCACCCACCGGCGTGACAACCTGCCCCCAATTCGTGAGGACGATCTGCAGGTCCAACGCACCGACGAACCCATCGCCGTTGAGGTCGCCCTGCTGCGCCGCTTGCGCCGGCGCGCAGCAAAACACCACGACAGCCAACGCCACACAATGAACAACGCCGACACTGCGTCTCATCTTATTCTTACTACCGTTGCACAACCGCCAGGATCAGCGGTGTTAGTTGCGGGAGGATCTGGGAAAACCGCAGAACCCTTGAGTTTCGGGGACTTGGGCTGGCCACCCCCCAAGTAGTCATACACAATAAAGCCTCAACGCCCGAAAAGTCAAGCTAAATCCGCTGCAAACGCGGATTTACAGCAGGTTAACGCGCGTTTCGGCCCCATCGCTACACACCGACGCCGCCGCCTAATTACGCATGTCAAACTGGGTCAGCCCGGGAGGATATGACGTGCGTAACGGGTGTGTCTATCAGTCAGGTTAGGTCACAGGTCAACCAAGTCGTCTGATCCGACAAACCACAGCCTCATCTTCACCGCCTTGGCGTCCACCGAAAGCATCTTCACCAACGCACTCTGGTACAACAGCATCTGTGGCCGGTAATGCTCAGCCAACGACTCCGCGCCTCCCCCTTCAACCCGATCAGTCTTAAAATCCACCAGCACCGCACCGGTAACTTCGCCCTGGCTATCTCGATAAATCGACACCCGATCAAAGAAACCTCGAAGCATCGTGCCGCGATCGTACACCGCAAACCCGCGCTCACGCCAAAGCTCCGACGCACCGTCTCGCCCAAGCACTTCGCTAGCAGTAGAGCCCGCCAACACCTCTCGCAACGATTGAATCCGTGGCGTCACCCAAGCCCCATCCACGCCCGGCATCACCCGCTGGGCCACAAGCCGCAGAGCCTCATCACTGGGTAAATCATCCTCATCCACAAACCCGACCAACTCCATCCACCCATGGACCAGCGTCCCGTACCGCATGCCCGCCGAGTCATGCGATACCAGATCAATCAACGACGCCGCCGATCGCCCACGCCTATCACCCCCCGATCCCTCGCCGTGCCCAGCCTGCGAAGACGGGCTGACCGTAGGCCACGACCGCCGCGCCTCCCCCCCGGGCTTGTCAAGACTAAGCCGCCCGGACCCAGAAACTTCAACCGTATTCACCGTCCTGGTTGGCCCCGACGCACACACCCAATCACGCTCGCCGTGTCCGTACAACACCTGCTCACCGTCCAGTGTCTCCTCCTCTTTGCTCAAAGCGTCACGCAGGATCGACGCAAAGCACAGCCCCTTGCTTTTAATCTTCCCCCCGCGCGTCAACTCAAGCGGCTTGATAACCATGTGCAACGCCTGCCGGGGCCTAGTCATCGCAACATACAGCGAACACAGATCTTCAATCAGCCGGTCCGCACGCTGTGCCTCCGCCGCATGTTCCAGCTTCTCATCAAGCGCCCGGACCTTACTATCCGGCTTGCGGTACACCCCCGTGATCGGCCCGGTCGGACTCGCCCGCTCCACCAGCATCACCGAACGATCCACCAACCTCCGGTCCAAATCCGCCAGCACCACCGTGTCAAACTCCAGCCCCTTCGCCCCGTGGATCGTCATCACCCGGATCGCCGCCGGGCTCGGTTCCGCCACACTCGCAGACTCCACCAGATCCACAAACCACGACGGCCGAAGCGCATCGTTCGGCTCCGACCGGTCCGCCAACTCAATCAACTGCGTCAGCCTCTTGATCGCCCGGCCATCACAAGACCCCGCCACCTTACGCACCCACCCGGCAATAGTCTGCGCATAACCCCGGGTCAACAATGACCGACGGATGCCCAACGATGCCCGCCGAACAGCCATCGGCTCAATTGACTTAAGGCCCACCACCTCCCCAAGCGGTGAATTAAAGACATGAAACGCCGATGCCGTATCTCCCGGGTGGTCCGCCATCACCAGCGCCGACAGCACCGCCGACACCGCCGGCGAATCCGTCACCCGGCTCCCACCCTCACCACTCACCGGCAAACCCAACCGCCCCAATTCGTAAATCAACCTCGACGCCGTCTTATTCACACTGACCAACACCCCGATCGACCCAGCCCCGCCATCGCGATCATACAACGCCTTCACCCGCCGCGCCACATAGACCTCATGCGCGCCCGCTGGCCTCACCACCGCATCGGGATCACCATCTTCGCCCTCCGCATCATTCTCCGGGTTGTACCCCGCCGTCGAAGTCTCCAACGTAACATGCCCCGGCAAGTCCCGCACCGCCTCATGCGCCGCAAACCCCTTCTGCCAACGCACTGCAGCATCGGTTTCATTGGCAAGCGTTTCATTCGTTGCGATATCAACAAACACCTCGTTCACCGCATCCAGCACCACCCCGCTGGAGCGGTAGCTCACCGACAGTGTCTGCTTGCTCTGCTCTCCCAGCCCCAACGAATCCTCGAATTCATCAAACAACTCCGCCACACCGCCGCGCCACCCGTAGATCGCCTGCTTGGTATCACCCACACAAAACAAGCTCCGCGTCCCATCCGCCGTCGCCGCAACCTCCTGCGCGAACGGCTCAAGCACCGCCCACTGCGACAAACTTGTGTCCTGAAACTCATCCAACAGCAAGTGCGTCACACGCCCATCCAGCCGGTAAAACACGTCCTCCATCAACCCATCACCCAACGCCGGCAATTCCCGCGCCAGCTTGTGGGTCAGGTCACTAAATAGCAACACACCCTGCCTGCGCCGCATCGCCGAATAGTGCTCGTCAAACCGTCGAAGCAGGTCGTGCGTCGCCCGGGTCTGCTTCGCAACCTTTTGAATCAGCACCCCCGCAGCATGTCCCAACAACGGCTCATACGCCGATACAATTTCTACAGGGAACGGCTTGTTGTAATACGTCTCGATCCCATCACACAACTTCCCCGCCAACCCCGTCTTGATAAACCCCTCCCAATCCCGGGCCAACGCCGCGTCACGGTTCGCCGCAAACGCCTTGAGCCACCGCTTATCACCAGGCAAAGCATCCGCCGCACCGGTCAACGCATCGATCGCGGATTGAAGCGAGTCCCCATCCAACAGCTTCAACGGGACCAGCTGTGACCATACCGCTTGCTCCGGCGCTTCACGGTACACCTCGTACAGATTCGTCACCGCCGAGTCGATCACCTCCGTCACCGAACGCGCCGCCGTGTCATGATGCAACTGCCTAAGCAGCGTCACCAGGGCCGGCAGATCATCGTCGGCCAACATCGCCTCAATCGCGTCCTGACGCAGCCGAACCGCCACCGGGTGCATCCCATCAATCAGCTTCGGCTCCGCCGGCAGGTCCAACTCATGCCGAAAGCTCTGCGCGATCTTGTTAAAAAACCCATCAATCGTCGAGATCGACAGCCGATGCAGCGAACCCGTCAACGCCCGCAACATCACTCGGCAATCACGCTGGCTCAACGCTTCACCCCCAAGCGAGCCCGACAACTCCGCCCGCTTGCCCACATCCACCACCGCATCTGCAAGCCGCGTCACCACCCGCCCCAACACCTCCCCCGCAGCCTTCCGCGTGAACGTCGTCGCCAATATATGGCTGGGATCAAACCCGTGACGAATCAAAAATAGATACCGCGTGCTCAACTGATACGTCTTCCCCGACCCCGCCGAAGCACGGATCGTCAGGTGCGGGTGCATGGCCCCCCATCCCGGCGCGAACTGGTCATGTTGCCCATAACCTTGATTGTGTTCGTTCATCGCAGAAGCCCCCCGTCACCGCTCGCCTTGATCACAACCCGCCTCTGCATCACCGAATCCGCACACACCCGCTCTAACCCGTCGGGATACATCGGCGCATCATTCGGCGGCCAAAATGCCTGCTCACGCAACGCCCGGATCACCCCGTCCCTCGTTTCAATCGCCCCCGCAAGGTCGTCCACATCCCACTGCGCAAACGCCGGTCCAGCACCCTCATCCGACTTCGGCAGATTCATATAACCCAGCTCGATCGGCCCCGTGATATCCAACGCTCCACACAAATCCCGGTACAAAGGAAGTTGCAGATCAACCCAAGCCTTGCCGTTCTTTGGACCGGTACGATGCGTCTTCTCCGGCGGCTTCGCGGTGTCACCCGTCTTGTAATCGTAAACCCGATACCCCAGCGTGTCGTGCCGATCAATCCGATCAATCTTCCCTTTGATAGTAAACGCCTCACCATCCACCACGACCTCGGCCCGCAGTTCCTCCTCGACATGTTCTATCCGCCACCCCTCTTCAATCAGCCTGGCTTGTGTGATAGCAAACGTGTCGAACCGCTGCCGCATCTGCTCAACCTGAATACGCACCGCTGGCCTCGGGTCTTTCCCGAAACGCTTCTCCACCAGTGCATCAAGCCTCTCATCCAGATACTTCGCCACCCTGCGCGGGTCAGTGAACCCCCGCGCCTCATCCTGCCCAAACCCTTGCAACACCGCGTGCGCCAGTGTCCCAAACGACATCGGGTCCATCTCCACCGCCCGATCGTCCAACGTGTTCAGCCGCAACACATACCGAAGATAAAACCGGTACGGGCAAGCCAGGTACTGCCGAAACGCCGTCACATGCAACTCTTTCAACGGCTCGGGCGCGACCACCGGCCGGGGAATCAAAAAACGATCGACATCCCCGTGTTCCAACGGCAACGGTAGGGGGGCCGCCTCCGAATCCGCTTCCCCAAAGAACGACCGAACCCGCTGCACCAGCGTCTTATCATCACAAGCCAGCAGCAGCCGGCTCGGCGTCAACGGGTCGCCATCATCACTCCGCCTCGCCGAGATCAGACTCACCCCCACCCGCGACTGTGTGATCGCATTGAGCAACATCAGGTCACGCCCGTAACGGTGCGCATTGTCCTGCATCGACAACGCCGACCGCACCGAGTCCGGCAAAAAAGCGTCCGCATTGCGCGACGTTGGGATCAACCCCTCGTTCATCCCACATATCCCTAGTACCGGCGCATCATCCAATGCCAACTCGAGATACCCCAACATCTCAACCGCCGGCTCTCCCCCCTCATCCGGCAGCGACGCATCCGACAAACGATCCAGCGTCAACGCAATCGCCTGCGAAGCCGTCACGCTCGGGCACGTCTGCACCTGTTCACCCAATTCCGACTGCTCACGCAACACCCCGGCTATCAATTCAAGGGACCGCCCCAACTGCCGATCGTCCGTGTCATGGTCATTTAAAAAAGTATCCGCATACACACGCCCCAACGCCTCCGCTATCGGCACGCTCCAGTTCGGTAACGGCCGACGCTCCGCTGGATGCACCGGCATCAACGCGATCACCCCGGCACGCAACGCCTTGAGCTTCGTCTGCCGATCCGTCTGCCCCAGCCATTCCCCGGTGAGTTTCCCCTGCAGGTGCCGGGTCGCATATTGATCCAGCAGTGTGATCCAGTCTTCTATCACCGGCCGCGCATCCTCACCCGCCCCCGTGTGATTCTGCAAATACACCTCGATGTCCGCATGACGCAGCAACCTCGCCAGCGCATCGTGCCGCTGCAGTTCCATGAACCCACCGAGCGCACGCAACAAAACCGCCGGCCGCGACTTCTGCGCCGGTGTACCCGCCGCGTGTCGATTGACAACACCCGCCATATCAAGCGAACGCATCACCGCCTCGGCAAACTTTTCATCACCCAACCCAACCGTGATCTGGTCAGCACTCAACGTCTCGCCCTTAGCCCGCGCCCCATCTCTCGCCGCAGCAATGCGTGCCAGCAACTCCCCCGGCTGATCCGAAACACGCTCAACAAAACACACCTGCTCGGGTCGTAGTTCGACACCCTGATCCTGCCAGTACGCGCTCTTAAAAACACCCAACCCGTCGAACCCATCACCGTGCTGTTCCGGGGCCATCACCAACGCCGTCACCCGATCCCCAACCTGCCCCAACATCGCCGTCGCTACGTCATTCAGATCCGGCGTGGCGATCAACACAATCTGTGTGCTTTCATCACATCCACATCGCCCCTCCCGGATCGCGCTAAGCCGTTCCGTGTTGCGATCCACCAGGTTCCCCGACGCCAGCGCACCGCGATACGCCTGATCGATTAAATCCAGCACCTCCCACCGCCGTTCGCCGCACAGGTCCACCGCCCGCTGCTCACACAGCCCAGGCACATCCGTAAACCCCATCCGATGACCAGCCAGATCGTCCCGCAGCGTGCGGAACTGCTTGCCCAACGACCACCACCCCGACACATCATCCTCCCCCGGCGGGTTAGCCACCAACTCAACCATCACATCTTCGGGCATCTGCCGCATCGCCCAGACCCACGCCAACGCGGATTCCAGATCGCCCGCCACCGCGCCGCCCGGCTGATAAAGAAGCTCCGGCAAACCCCCAGCCGTCACCACCCGTGGCGGGTTCAACACGCCGCCCGCCTGCTGCGCCGCCGTGACCAATATCTCCACCAACCGCCGACCCGCACGCCCAGCCGGGACCACCGCCACCACTTGCGAAAGATCCCACCCGCCCTCGCCCCGCCCAAAGTGTTCCCGCAGATACACCCCCGCCCGCCCAAGCGCCGGCCCATCCCATCCCAGAAAGTGTCGTGTGGTCGGCATGTAAAACCCTGAACCCGCCAGCAGAAAACTTAGCCGCAAATCAACGCACATCAACGCGAATCAATCATACATACATTCTGCCTCTTGCCCCGCCATTCCCCCGTCTTTCCCCTCCCCCATTTGCGTTGATTCGTGTTCATTGGCGGCCAACAACCTCCGGCTCAATTCTTAATCTCGTGCCCCCGACTTGGCTTCGCGGATAACTTGTCTATCCTATCCAGTATGAGTACCACCGCAGAAGAACGTATCGCCCAGTGGGAGCAGATGGCCCGCGAAGCGCCCGACGACATGGCCTACTTCAGCCTCGCCAACGCCTACAAGGACGCCGACCGCCCGCAGGACGCCCAGGACGCCTTCGCCAAGGCCATCGAGCTGAACCCCGGGATGAGCCGGGCCTACCAGCTCCGTGGCCAGGTCCTGATCCAGCTAGGCAAAGAAGATGAGGCCGGCCCGCTGCTGACCCAAGGCTACACCGTCGCCGCCGAACGCGGCGACGTGATGCCACAAAAAGCCATCGGCTCACTCTTAGAAAAGATCGGTCTGCCGATCCCCCAGGTTCAAGACGCAGCCGAACGCAAGAAAGAGGTCGAAGCATCCGGCGACACCGTCCTGGATCGACGCACCGGCAAGCCCCAGAACCGCCTCCCCGACCCGCCCATGCGCGGCCCCGTCGGCCTATTCATCTTCGACCACTTCGGCCAGGACACCTGGCGCGAATGGATCGGCCAGGGCACCAAGGTCATCAACGAACTACGCCTGGACTTCTCCAACGACCAGCACCAAGACATCTACGAGCAGAACATGCTCGACTGGCTACAGATCACGATGGATGAGGTCACCGAGTACGCCAAGCAGACCGAACAGGCGTAGCGGGTTCATCGCATATCACGTTGGACCTGCTCTCTCCCGCCTCCTCCCAACCCCCGCAGCGCCCGCGGTGGCAACAACCACTTCAATACGCCCGGCCCCGGCGCCTCATCCGGGCGCAGCGGCGCATCAACCAACGCACACGACGCCTTCTTCAATTCGATAAACCCCGGCAGCGTCTTGTGTGTGCACAGCGACTCGATGACCTCGCCGAGGATCGGTTCGTGCCCGACGATCAGGACCCGGTCTTCGTCTCGCTGTCGCAGCATATGGATCACCTCCACTGCCGAGCCGTCCGCGAGTACCGGAACAAGCTCCGGCGTCAGATCAAACAGATCACCCAGGATCCCGGCGGTCTGCCGTGCACGGTCCTTGGGGCTGGTGAGGATGACGTTAGGCCGATCCGCAAACCTCGCCAGACCGTTTGCCGCAGCGAGCGTCCGTTCGATCCCCAACGCCGACAACGGCCGATCCGCATCGGGAAAATCAGCACGCCCCGGCTCCGCGATCCCGTGACGGAAGATATAAAGCTGCATAGAGGTAGTTTAACGGGGTTGGGGATTCGGGGTTAGCAGAGCGACAGGGATGACGTCCCGAAATTTGGTTTTCCCATCCCCAACTCCCAATCCCTAAACCCCAATCCCCCATTCATCCAAACGCCATCTGCAACGCATAGAAGAACACGATCGCCAGGCCCGCCCCCGCCGGGATGGTGATGACCCATGAAACGATGATGTCCCGGACCGTGTTCAGGTTCAACGCCCCGATCCCCCGAGCCAGACCCACGCCCAACACCGCACCGACCAGGGTGTGTGTCGTCGAGATCGGCAGCTTGCAGACCGATGCGATTAATATCGTCACCGCCGCCGCGAACTCGGCGCAGAAACCCCGGGACGGCGTGAGCTCGGTGATCCGTTTGCCCACCGTCATCATCACACGCCAGCCCCACGTCGCCAGCCCCACGACGATCCCCACGCCGCCGATCCCCAAGACCCACATCGGCACGGGTGATTCGGTTGCGACCTGCATGTTTTTGGCCGTCTCGATCACCGCGGCCAGCGGGGCGATCGCGTTGGCCACATCGTTGGACCCGTGCGCCAGCGCAACGAACCCCGCGCTGATGATCTGCAGGTAGATGAAGATGCGTTCGACGTTGTGATACACATGGCTGTCGGTGTTCCCCCGTGTCCGGTCACGGACCTGTTGGTAAAGAGACTCGGCCTCGTGCAGGGCACGCTTCGCCTGGTCCTGGGTTTCGCCCACCGCCGTGCTGTGGACACGGCGCAGGTGCATCAGGGCCTTGCTCATCGCCCGTGCCGTGTAAAGGTCCGCCTGAAGCCGGGCCAACGCCGGGTCGTCTGACTTGACCTTCCTTGCAAGACGCCGAGAGGTCAACGCCCCCGCGACCCCACTGAATAGCGAAACGCTTAGCCCGATCGTCAGGGGCCAAAAGTCCATCGGCTTAAGACCGAAGTTGTCTTTCCAGAACGGCTTGAGCCCCTTGAACGACAGCACCAGCATCATCGTCACCATCACGAAGAACACGATGATTGGCGTCCACACCCGTGCCGCTGCCACCGGGTCAGGTCGGTAGAAAATCCGTTTCAAGATAAAGCGGAAGATGAAGTAGGCGATCGTCCCAGACATCAACGGCGACACCACCCAACTCGCAACAATCGACGAGAGCCCGCCCTTGCCCCGCAGCGTGGTCAGGGCATTGAACCCGTCGCCGCCGAACCAGTTCACCGCCTCGATCCCCCCGTACACGCAACCCACACCGACGATCGATCCGACGATCGAGTGCGTCGTAGACACCGGCCAACCAAAGTAGGACGCGATCTGCAGCCACGCCCCAGCCGCCAGCAGCGCCGCAAGCATCGCAAAACAGAACATCCGCGCACCGTCGGGGTCCACCTTGAATAGCTCGGTATCGATGATGCCCTTACGGATGGTATCGGTGACGTGGGGCCCCAGGAAAAACGCCCCGCAGAACTCCATGATCGCCGCCAGGATCACCGCACGCCGCAGCGTTAGCGCCCCCGAGCCGACGCTGGTGCCCATCGCGTTGGCGACGTCGTTGGCCCCGATGTTCCAGGCCATGTACAGCCCAAAGGCCATCGCCAACCCGGTCAAAATCATCGCTTCAGTGCCCATCGGGTCTCCGAATCATCAGGTTCGTGGGTGGGTAGAGTTGGGGAACAGCGGCGGCCTGGCCTGTTACTTCTTCAGTTCCAGCGTTCGGCGGACCCGGTTCGCTAACCGTTCTGCCAGGTTCGACAGGTCACCGACCTGCTTGAACAACTTGGTCCACAAGAAGAACTCCCCGGTCGTTAGATCGCCCTCATTGGCGAACAGGCTCTTGAGCATCTGCCGTTGGATCACATCGACTTCGTGTTCCATGAGAGCCACCTCCTCGACCATCCGCAGCACACGCTCGGCCTCGCCCCCGCCGAACCCGGTTTCCAGCAACTCGTCGAGTTGATTGATGATCGCACGCACCCCCTCGAACGCCTCGATGTTCTTATTCAGGAACGCATTGAAGTCGTCCGCCAGCCAGCCCGGCAGCGTCATCGCCTTGAACGTCAGCAGGATGCCGATGTTCTCCGCCTTATCCGCCAAGTTGTCCTGCACCGCCAGGATGTCCAATATCCGCGCCCGGTCGATCGCCATGAACATCCGCTTGGGCAGGTGGCTCTGGATATCGTGCTTGATCTGGTCCGCCTCATACTCCAGCGCCGACGTCTCCTCAGCCATCTTCTCGATCGCAGCATGGTCGCCTTGACGCAGGGCCTCGAACATCTGCTTAACCTTGTCCACGCACTGCGCGACCTTATCCATGTGGGCCTGCAGCGGGACGATCGGGGATTGGCCGAACAGTTTGGCAATGGTTCGCATAGGGGGCTCTTTTCTTGAGATACGGGACGGTCTTTATAACCGCTGACCAGCGCCGGTCAAATGCCTTGGCCCGGGCCCCCGTCGGCCGTCGGTCCTGGGCCTTGCGAGCCCGATTTATCGGGTTGATTCGGGTCGATCTCACGTAAGTACACCCACGAATAGATCCCCGTGTCGTGCCCGTCAGAAAACCGCAGACGCACCGCGTAATTCCCCACCATCTCGATCCCCTCCGCCGTGAGGGGCCCAGTTTGCCCAGCACTCGCGGGCATGACCGTCAGCGGATTCCTCGCCATCGCCTTACGCAACTCCTTGGCCTCCGCGGAAGGCGACAGCTTTCGCAGGTACGCGATCGGATAAATAGACACCCGCCCGTCCGACCAGTGGATCGTCAAAGCCTTGTCTTTCTTCAGGTCCATGTGCTTGGGGCGCACCGTGGCCCCGTGACCCCCTTTAGGATCACCGCCCCCGGTTCCCCCGGCCCCGGTTCCCCCGGCCCCCCCAGAGCCGTCCCCCGAGTCGCCCCCAGATTTCTGGCTATGAAACTGGATAGGTTCGTGCATGGTCAGACGCGCTCGTTTTCAATACTTCCCCCACAATCCCCAGCGTAATCGCCGGGGCCGGGGCATTCACTCTGGGCTTTGTTTCATCGACGATCGCATCTGCTTGGCGTGATCCAGCAATTGATCCGCATCAACATCCTCCGCCAGCGGCTGCTCGTCCATCGTGAAGTGCCAGCTCAGTTCAGCCTTGTTCCTCGGCACCGCCTCGGCAACCAGGTCAATCCCCGGCGTCTCCCACCAAGGAGCCTTTGCCTTCTGCGTCGTCCACAACGGCTGGTAACCCTCCGCCTCAAGCCGCACGTCATACACCCCATAAAAAACAAACGGCACCGTCACCGGCGTCCGCCCAACCTCATTGTCATTCAGATAAACCAACGCACCCGCCGGCTCGCTGGTGATCGAGATAGTACGCTGCACACAACCCACACCAAGCAGGCACAGCACAGTCAACAGCAGTAGGGCGGTTCGCTTCATGCACAGAATTGTAACACCCCCGCCCCCCGTGTGTGAATCCCCCTTTATAAAGCCACAGATGTCATCCGCGGACTCTGAACACAACTCGAATCACTCCTCCCACGGCACGGGCCACAACACCCAGTCCCCGTCGTGCTCGGTTTCCGAGCGAGCCTCACCGGTGAACTTATTCGGACTGGCCATATCGTTCTTAGGTTCACTTTCCTGATCCACCGGCGGCCTTCCCCCATCATCATCCCCATCCACCCCAACGCTATACACCACCGGCCCATCCTCCGTAACGAGATACCGCACCGCCTCTCCCGTCAACCGATCCACCGGCACACCCGGCAGATACCCCGGCACCAACTCCTCCAACGCCCCCGGCCAAGCCCCGTACTCACGCCGATACAACTCCAACCCGATCCCAACCAGCACCCCGTCGCGGAGCCCGGCCTCGGTTTGGAGGGTAGTTCGTACCGTGGAATGAAATGTCATCGAGAGAAGGACGGGCATATACCGTATCCGGTTTCTCATGGAGGATTGCCTTAACTTCTCCACCGTCTCTTCGACAGCCTCTGATTCATCGTGAAGCCAGAGAGGTCGGCGGGTTTCGATGATCGCTCGATCCATAAGACCGTCGTACATCTTCCGTATCTCATCGCGGGGCGCCATCATCGCGGCCAGAGCAGGGCGGCTGGCGATACCCGCAACATCTTTCGCCGTAGAGCCACGGATTATTTGCAAGTCATCTGGCAAAGGGCTGACGACCCGCCCTCCGCCGTGACCGTCGTCGGTGTAAGTCCGTTGAAGATAGTCATAAAAATACAATCGCCCTCCATTGAGCATGTCCTCGGGTCTTATATCGATCGCTGCGAATCGGTGGGCAAGGTTGCGCAATTGTTCGTCGGTCCACAGATCGGGTCGACTTACGAGGACCTCTTGCGTCGTTTTATAGGTATGTGCGAGTATGGATATCCTGACCAGGCCGCTGACCAGAGTCGCCTGCTCGGCGGTGTGTCGTGCCAAACCGAGTTGGGTAAGAATATCGGCGTATGCGGTATCAGCATCACCGGCTTCCAAGGCACGGGCGCAGTCCGCGGACATCAACCGGGCGAGTAGGCGCATCGGTCCAAGGTTCTTCAAAATGTCTAGCCGCATCAGCGACGGATGCGGCCCCGAGTACGGATCTTCCACGCCATCCCAGGGCTCGAAAATGATTGCATCATCAGGGGTGGTGTGGAAGCCCATCAGATAACCCGACTTCTCCCGGTCCGCTGCCTCCCGGACCCGGGCCAGAGCCCCGGCGTGCTCGGTCAGAAAGACCGACAATTGGGGCCATTCCTCGTCTCCCGGCCGGTAGTGGGCATCGATTGGAAATTTTCTGTCATCCCCGTGCTCGCTATACCCCATCTCAAGCAGCGCTTCACGGTAGATCGGCCACGCCGCTTCATCCGCCGGAACCCCAGCGGCCTTGCGGTTGAGTATCACCAGGTAATCCGTCGTCACTGACGGCGAACCCGTCATCAGGTAAAGGGCCGCGACAAAATACACCCCAAAGAAAACCGCGAAACACAAACGCGCCCACGCAAAGGCCTGCCAGACCACCGGCCTCTGCCGCTTCTTCGCCCGCCGGATCAGCTTCGCGGTTTGCTTTTCATCTCCAAAGTTTTCGATCAGTTCCTCGATAGGTGTGCCGCCTTCGATCCCATCAAAGAAGTGAGCGATCAGTTCGTTGGCGACATCCACCTTTTCCAGCCGCCACAGCCGCGTGCGCTTCACCACGTTGCGGACCTTACCCGCCGCCGCCTCGGAAAGGCTCGATTCTTCTAGCAGCCGATCAATATCCAGTCGGCCGGTGATGCGCCCACGCACAAGGTCGCGCAAAGGCGTCTTCCACAGCCGTCGTCGGAAATTATTTGCGATGCCCATGCCTTCGCTCCTGACACACCTAATGTCTTTCACTCTTCCCACGGCACAGGCCACAACATCCAATCCCCGTCGGGCGCCTCATCCGCATTGAACGCCCCATAAGCCCGCCCCGGGCTTGCCATGCCGTTATCCACCTCCCCGTCCTGATCCACCGGCGGCCTTCCCCCATCATCATCCCCATCCACACCCAAGCTATACACCACCGGCCCATCTTCCAGTATCAAGTACCGCACCGGTTCACCCGTCAACCGATCGAGGGGAACGCTCGGCAGATACCCCGGCACCAATTCACCCAACGCCCCCGGCCAATCCCCGTGCTCCCGTCGATACAACTCCAACCCGATCCCGACAAGTACACCGTCACGCAAGCCAGACGCAGTTTCCGATCTTCGCCGCATACCCCCTAATGGGGGCATCATCTGTGTGATCAGCAGATACCTTGATTGCTTTATGCGCGACCAATTCCCGATCTCTTCATCGACGACATCCGGGTACGAAACCATCCACAGAGGCTGCTTCATCTCGGCCTCCGTGATGCCCACGAGTCTTTGGTGCATCTCGGTCAATTCCTTCCGAGAAGCCATCCCCAACATCACGGCGGGGCCGATCACCTGTCCAAAATCCGTACCAGCCACCATTTCAATTTCGATACTCGATGACGGTCCGATGACGCTGTCCAGCAACCTCAATCCCTCCGGCGTGATCCGCCCGTCGCCGTTGCCGTCGTCGGAATAGATCCGTTGAACAATGTCATCGAACCACATCCGTTCGCCACGCATCCCGGTTTCGAACGAAAGGTCCGACTCCGCAGTCAGGTGCGCCAGGTTATGTAGTTGCCCATCGCTCAGGAGGTCGGGCTGTTGAACAAGTATCGAGGCGAGCACCTCTTGAGCGATGGACCGTATCGACAGGCCAACCATCTCGCTGATCAGGCATGGGCTTTCCCGGCCGTGGTCTGCCAGGCCCTGTAAGGCCACGAGGTTGCCATAAACGCGCGATGCATCGCCCTCGATCGATGCCAGTCGTGCGTCCGCGCTCAGCAGCATTGCCAACTGTCGAAACTTTCCGAGATGGGGAAACCATATGGAGAGCAGTATTCGATCGGGGTCTTGAAATGAAGCCCTGGGCTGAGTGTCCTGCTCAGGGAAATACTCGATACCCAGTACATCCCGATCCTCTGGCGCGAAGTCAGTAAAGAAGCCCACTGCGAATCCTAGCCCCGACCGTGCCGCTCCCAGGCGGATCAGCGACAGGGTCTCGCCGTGTTCTCGAAGAAATGTGGCCGTCTCAGCCCATCCGGGCTCGTTGGGGCTTAGCGATCGCTGCAAGCGGTCCATTTGACTTGCCCGGAAAGGGGGCTCAAGTTCTTCCCAGTATTCTTCCTGTTCCTCCGGCGGCAGATCACGGTAATACGGCAGCGGCGTGTCCCACTCGACTTCACGAAACATGTCCAATTCCAGCAACGCTTCACGATAGATCGGCCAGGCACGATCGTCTTCGGGGACGGCCAGCGCCTTAGCATTGAGCTTTGCCAGGTAATCGACCTTCACCTCCGGGCTCCCCATCAGGAAGTAGCCGAGCATCAGCAGGTACACCGCAAACAGGGCGACGACCGATCGGCGGAACCACTTCAAAGCATGCCAAACCAACGGACGCTGCCGCAACTTCGCACGACGGATCAGCTTCGCGGTTTTCTTTTCATCACCAAAAGTTTCGATCAGTTCATCGATCGGCGTGCCAGCCTCGAGGCCATCATGGAAGTGAGCGATCAGTTCGTGGGCGACGTCGGACTTCTCTAACCGCCACAGACGTGTGCGCTTCACCACATTGCGGACCTTACCCGCCGCCGGCCCGGAAAGGCTCGATTGATCCAACAGCCAGTCGATGTCCAATCGACCCGTAACCTCCCCACGCACAAGATCACGCATCGGTGTCTTGCACAGCATCCGTCGAAACGAAGTATTACCCATCGTCAGGCCCCCTGAAGGTTTCCGGTGATCCCCAACGCCCCCATCGCCGCTGTCACAGCCTGCCACTGCTGGGTGTCGTGGGCGAGCCGTTTTTTGCCTTTGCCCGTCAGCCGGTAGTACTTGCGCGGCCGCCCGTTCTCCGCTTTATCCATCCGCGAAGCGATCAACCCCTTGGCCTGCAGGTTGTACAGCATCGGATACAGCGTCGATTGCCCCATCGCCAGCACCCCATCGCTGCGCTTCGCCAACGCTTTGACCAGCTCGTACCCATACTTTTCCCCCGGCTCCAGCAGCTTCAGCACCGCTACCGGCCCAGCCCCACGCATCAGCTCTCGCTCGATCTTCATGATATCCACCTTTCATGTGACACACACTATGTATTACATAGTACCGTCCGGGGCGGCCATGTCAAGCCTTTTTTGCCGCCGAGGCCGCGTAATGCACAGAAAGGAGTTATCCGCAGATGACGCAGATTCCGCAGATCAGGATGTTTCCTGCTTGGTTTTCTAAAATCTGCGTCATCTGCGTCATCTGCGTCATCTGCGTCATCTGCGTCATCTGCGGATACTTCTCTCCACGCTTTCTCCGTGTCCTCTGCGATCTCTGCGGTGAATCCGCTCCCATGCCCGCCTCGCATTACAATAGACCCATGACCAAAAAACTAAGCCACCTGGACGAACAAGGCCGCGCACGCATGGTCGATGTCGGCAGCAAGCCCCCCATGCGCCGCACCGCCATCGCCACAGGCGAATTCGTTGCCGCCAAGGAAACGCTGGATCGGGTCATGGGTGAAGCAGGTGCCGACCCGCTTCCCAAAGGCGAGGCCTTGGCCGTCGCACGTATCGCCGGCATCACCGCCGCGAAAAAGACCGGCGACCTGATCCCCCTCTGCCATCCGCTCCCACTGGACCACGCCCAGATCGACTTCGAGAGAGTCGCCGACGATCGGCTGCGCATCACCGCCACCGCATCAATCACCGCCAAGACCGGCATCGAGATGGAAGCCCTCACCGCCGTCAGCCTCGCCTGCCTCACCCTCTACGACATGACCAAAGCCATCGACAAAAACCTCCGCATCGAAGGCATCCACCTCATTGAAAAACGCAAGGAGCCGGTGGGATGATTCTTCTGCACGTTTAGCGGCGGATCGCAGATCCGCGTTGTCTTATAGGGATACCGGCGATCTACGATAGCCCGCTAAACATGAGATGCGACGATTAATAGTCTGTACCGAAACCCGTCTCGCACCCCTCCTCGATCTCATCAGATAACTCCGCCATCACGCTGCTGATCGTGTCGGGGTTGAATCCTCGCCGCGCCAGCAGGCCATACAGCCGACGCTTGCGGGTCTGTAGATCAAAGCGTTGCATCGTGCGGAGTTTCTTACGCGCCAGTTCCACCGCACCCGGCGCAAGGTCCTGCGCATCGGTCGCCTCGCCCACCAGCCGTTCGATCAGCGAGCGGTCGATCCCTTTTTGGAAGAGCTTCTGCCGCAGCAGTTGAGGCCCCGCAGGCTTTCGCCGCATCGTCGCATCGATCAACGCCCGCCCGTACGCCTCATCATCAAGGAACCGCAACTCGGTCAGCCTGTCCAGCACGCTCTCACGCACCGGCTGCTCGTACCCCAGCTTCTTGAGTTTAAAGTCCAGGTCGTACCGGCTCATCGCCCGGCGGTTCAGCCGATTGAGCCCCTGCTGCAGGGCCTTGTCGAACACCGCCGCATGCCCGACCCGCTCAGCCAACGCGTCGTCCCACACCTGTCCGACGTGCAGGTCCATGTCCACAACCTTGCTATGAGCCAGCGTCGCCACCACCTTGCGCCCGACCCGCACCATCACCCGCTTGGGGTCTCGCTGCGTCGGCCTGATCGAGGTGATCTCCTGCACAAACCCATCTTACCCCCTGTCTTGCAGATCGGATACTATCTTCCCAGCCCACGATACCCAGTCCACGATACCCGAACACCGAAAACCCGAACCCAGACCATGGCCCTGATCCACTGCGACTTCTTCTCTGATGTCCTCGAACTCAATATCGGGATGCAAGTCATCCTCCCGCAGGCAACCGCCACACACGCCCACCACCGAGAAGGGGTCTGCCTGGACCCGCCTCACCCCACCCTCTATCTGCTGCACGGGCTAAGCGACAACCACACAGGCTGGTGCCGGCAGACCAGCATCGAGCGATACGCGACCAACAAGAACCTCGCGGTTGTGATGCCCGACGCCCACCGCAGTTTCTACACAGACATGAAAAACGGCCACGACTACTGGACGTTCATCACCCAGGAGCTGCCCGGGCTATGCCGAAAATTCTTCCCGCTGTCAGATAAGCGTGAGGACAACTTTGTCGCCGGCCTGTCGATGGGGGGCTACGGCGCGTTCAAGTGGGCACTGACGTACCCCGAAGTTTTTTGCGCCGCAGCCAGCCTGTCCGGCGCGGTGGACCGGACCAAGCGGATGGTGGCATCTGACAAGATGACCCAGGAGTTCGCCAACGTATTTGGGGCCCCAGATGAGTACCCCGGCTCGGCAAATGACCTGCTACACCTGGCCACCGGGCTCGCGGCCGGCTCAAAACCCGTACCCGTCCTCTACCAGTGCTGCGGCACAGCCGACTTTGTCTACCCCGAAAACGTCGCCTTCCGGGACCACCTCCGGGGCCTGGGCATACCCGTGGAATACCACGAACACCCCGGTGAAGAGCACGAATGGGCCTATTGGGACCGGATGATTCAAGATGTGATAGAATGGTTACCGTTGCCGGCAGGTGCCGGTGGCGTGGCGAGATCGACCACCCCGGCCGATTGACTGGAGAGCCAGTATGTCAGATATCCATGAAGAACTAGGGCGTGCCGTCCTGCAAAGTGCTGAGGAGATGTTTCGTGCGCAGAAGCGGCTGGCGGACAGCGCGATCAGGCAGATCACTTTCGAGCAGATGAAGCACGTCCCCGACCCCGAGAGCAACAGCGTCGCTGTCATCATGAAGCACCTCTCCAACGCCATGCGCTCACGCTGGACCGACTTCTTGACCACCGACGGCGAGAAGCCCTGGCGTGACCGCGATGAAGAATTTACCGACCGCTACCAGACACGCGAAGAGATCGACCACGACTGGGAAGCCGGCTGGGATATCCTTTTTAAGAGCCTCAGCAAGCTCGGCCCGGTAGACCTGACCGCCAACGTCACCATCCGCGACGAGCCCGAAACCGTCATCGGAACCATCCACCGCCAGCTCTCGCACTACGGCTACCACATCGGCCAACTCATCGTCCAGTGCCGGACACTCGCCGGCGACAACTGGTCCACCCTCACCATCCCACGCAGCCAATCCAAGTAGCCGACTCCTCACACCCACCCCACAATAAACCCGTGCGCGTGTGATTCCCACGTTTTAGACCAGATCAAAGAAGCCCGTCAGGCCTAGGCTTGCCGTTTAGCGACGGATCGAAGATCCGCGTGTTGGCTGTCCCCGTTCCGCACTCCGACACCTGATCCACAAAGCCAGCCCCTCCCCTTGCCACCCGCCCCCGCGCGGCGTATCCTCCAACTGTTCGCTAGGGGTGTCCCGGACGTTTAACAAACCGGGACTGAGACAAACCCTCCGAACCTGATCAGCCAAACCCCATTTACAAATGGGGCGCAACTGCGTAGGGAAGCGACGCCCGCACATCCATTGCGCGAGCGCTTCCACGCACTTGAAAGGAAGCCTCGCTATGACCACCACAAACACAACCAATAGCACCCCCAGCACCCCCGGTAAACTCGACACCCAATACCTGGGCTACAAACTCCCACCCGTCGGCGACGACCCAGGTGCCGAACCCACCGCCACCACACCCGGCAGCTTCTCAAACAAACCCAAGTTCGCACCAGGCCCCGCTGGCGCGCTCACCTACAGCTCACCCGACACCCCAGGCATGCCCGCCCCATCCAACAAAACCGCATGGGACTTCCTCCCCGATAACTGGACCACGTGGCTCGGCGATGCGAGCCCGAAGATTGATCCCCCAGCCACCACCATCACCTTTACCCAGTCCGACGGCACACTACGCTCCGTCGCCTACCCCAAAGACTTCACCCCCTGCACACAACTCGAACACGCACGCCTGGGCACCGTCACCCCGCAGGTGATCCGTGTCGCCGAACGTGAACCCCACCTTTCGTCAGAGCAGATCCGCGACGAAATCTCCGCCGGCCGCATGGTCATCCCGGCAAACAAAGTCCACCTGGGCTACCAGCTCGACCCCATGTGCATCGGTCGCGCATCCAAAACCAAGATCAACGCCAACATGGGCGCCTCCCCCATCTCCTCCGGCACAGACGAAGAAGTCGAAAAACTAGACTGGGCCCTGCGCTGGGGCGCAGACACCATCATGGACCTCTCCACCGGCGGGGACCTCGACGCCACACGTGATGCCATTATCAAAGACTCCACCGCACCGATCGGCACCGTCCCCATCTACTCCATGATCATCGGCAAAAAAATCGAAGACCTCGACCGCGAGATGATCCTCGATATGGTCAAGCATCAGGCCGAGCAGGGCGTCGACTACTTCACCATCCACGCCGGCATCCTCAAGGAACACATCAAGCTCGCCAAGGACCGCCTCATCGGTTTAGTCTCACGCGGCGGCTCACTGCTCGCCAAATGGATGCTCACACACAACGCAGAGAACCCCATGAATACCGCATGGGAAGACATCTGCGACATCATGCGCGAGTACGATGTCACCTTCTCCATCGGTGACGGCTGCCGACCCGGCGGGCTCGCGGATGCCTCCGACAAAATCCAGTTCGCTGAACTCATCGAGATCGGCAAACTCACCGAACGCGCCTGGCGCAAAGGCATCCAGGTCATGGTCGAAGGCCCAGGCCACGTCCCACTTGACCAGATCGAATACAACATGAAACTCGAACGCACCGTCTGCCACGGCGCACCGTTCTACGTCCTTGGCCCCCTGGTCACCGACGTCTTCCCCGGTTACGACCACATCACCAGCGCCATCGGCGCAACCAACGCCGCCTACCACGGCGCCTCCATGCTCTGCTACGTCACCCCCAAGGAACACGTCGGCCTACCCAAGAAAGACGACGTCAAGCAGGGCTGCATCGCCTACAAGATCGCCGCCCACGCCGCCGACATCGCGCTGGGTATCCCCAAAACAAGAGTCTGGGACGACCAACTCACCAAGGCCCGCGCCGCGTTGAACTGGGAAAAACACTTCGAACTCGCCTTCGACGGCGACACCGCCCGTGCCTACCACGATGAAGACATGGACGTCGATACCGACTTCTGCGCCATGTGTGGCCACGACTGGTGCAGCGTCCGCATCAGCAAAGAAATCATGGAATGGTCCTCCGGCAAAGCCGAAGGCTTCGAACGTTCCGACGGTGGCAAACCCAAAGTCTCCGACGCACTCAACGACGAACAAAAAAAGATCCTCGAACAGCGCGGCGTCCTATCCCCTGAAGAAATCCACAAGCTCGCCCACAAGGGAAAGAAAGCCGTTTGTCACACCGACAACGTCGAAGATGCCGAAGTAGCCAAGAAGGTCCAGGAAGAAGAACTCGTCCAACTCGATACCCGCCCCGCACACGGGTTATCCAAAGAAGAATCCGTGATCTAACCCCTTCACCCCACCTCCAATCCTAGCCCCGGGTCTACGACCCGGGGGCTCCGAGAAATTCGGTGTCCCCATGATTCCGCAGGATTCCACACAATCCCGCCCCAGTTCCCCCGCGCCCATCCCAAGCTGGTATATAATGCCCCCAACACCACCTCATTCGGGGCTCCCCTATGTCCGTGTTCGAATTCAATCGAAAAAAACTACATCACTTGGCTGAAGAAGCCGGCTTCGGTTCCGAAAACGACATGACCGGGGCCGAACGGTTGCTTCTGAAATGCGTGGCGCTCGGCGCATGGGGAGACTGTGATCGCGACCGCTTGGACGAGGAGCAGAAGATCATCCGATCGAAGCTGTTTGAGTGGTTGCTCATCTGCCCCACCCTTCGCACATTGCTGCACCCCAAAGGGGTGCAGATTATTGGGGCTACCTTTGAGCAAGAACTTGATCTGGAAGACGCCTGGATTGATGTTCCACTCTGGTTGTACGATTGCACATTCAAGTGCGACATCATTTTGCGTAGAGCTAGGACCAGAACCCTTGCGCTTCAACGATGCAAAATACAATCCTTTGCCGCTGACGGAATTAATGTCAAAGGCAGTGTCCTTTTAAGTGAAGCCGAAGCGGAGGGTGAGGTCAGGCTTGTGGGTGCGAAGATCGGCGGGTCGTTGACGTGCAATGGTAGCAAGTTTCGACATGCTGGAAACAAAGCCCTTGCTGCTGATCGCATCGAGGTCATAGGAAGTGTTTTTCTTCGGCGCGACTTCGAAGCACAGGGCTGCGTGAGTCTGAATAACTCTCGCATCAAAGGTGCTCTACATGTGTATGATTCGAGTTTGCGAAATGAGAAAGGGGGCGGACAGCTTGAAGCCGTGGCGCTGGATCTGCGCGGCGCCGTGATCGAGGGACTCTTGTGGTTTGTTGATCCCGAAGAACACAGCCTGCCGACCAAGATCACGGGCCGCGTCATGCTCCGGCACGCTTCCGTCGGCCAACTCATTGACAGCCCCGAAGTCTGGAAGCCCACTGATGGCCGAGGTCCAGTTCCTGCCGCACTCGACGGTTTTACCTACGACAGCCTCGGGTTGGCGGATGGGGCGATTGAGGTCGACTTTCGCAAAGAGTGGTTAGAGCGAGGTATAGAATGTAGTGATACATTCGCCCCCCAGCCCTACACCCAGCTAGCCAAAGTTTTCAGAGAGGCCGGGTATGAGGACCGTGCCAAAAAGATCCTAATCGCCCGGGGCTGGCAGCGGCTTGATCGAATGCGTGGAAAACTGGGTTTCTGGAATCCAAAACTCAGTTGGTTACACGGCATGTTGCTTGGTTTCGGGTATCGCATCCGAGTGCCATTGTTAGGCCTGATTGTCTTGGCGGCATTGGGCACTTGGCGTTTTAACATAGGCTGGCAAGATGAACAATTTAATCCAGCCGTGCCGTTTATATACAACTCGTTTAAAAAAACAGGAGGATGGGGTGTCTCGGTAGGTGAGGAACAGCGATGGCCCCATCCGTATAACGAAAAATTTGCGGAAGAGTTAAAGGAATACCCCAAGTTTCAGCCGTTTATATACTCTCTGGATACATTACTGCCAATCGTTAATTTGCACCAAGAAGACTTCTGGATGCCGACCGGATACTACCGATGGTATATGTGGTTTCACATTGGGGCGGGCTGGTTCTTCACTACAATGGCGGTCGTCGGTTTCACAGGCCTTGTACGAAAAGAGTAATCAGCGCCATCACGTATACAGATAGAAACATCAAACGCACCTGATCGGATCATCCAATGACAACCGCAACAACATCCGCACTGCCACAGCAATACGCCTGGCTGCCCAGCCCCATCGGTAGGGTTCTGTTGTCGGGTGACCTACTCGGTCTATCGCGTGTGCAGGTTGATACCGCTTGTCGAAGTGTCGATCCAGAAGAAGATGCGATCGAAGATGCGGCGATGTTTCACGACGCCGCCGAACAACTGCAAGCCTACTTCGCCGGCAACCTCAAACAATTCAACCTCAAACTCAACCCCCAAGGCACACCGTTCCAACAGCGAGCTTGGGCCGAGCTGCAACGCATCCCCTTCGGTGAAACCATTACCTACGGCGAACAGGCACGCCGGCTCGGCGATCCCAACGCTTGCCGAGCGGTTGGGGCAGCAAATGGGCAGAACCCGATCGGGATCATCGTCCCCTGTCACCGCGTCATCGGCAGCACCGGCAAACTCACCGGATTCGCAGGCGGGCTGGACGCCAAGGCCTGGCTTCTCAATCACGAGTCCGGGTTGTTTGTGTCTCACGGCTAAGCCGTTACCTTGTTATTCATGGCAAACAAACGACTCTGGGCACCCTGGCGGATGGCGTATATCAGCGGGCTCGACGCCGACGAAGCGCCCGCTGACAAGAACGGGGGATGCTTCCTCTGCAACGCCGCGGATACGGGTAAGGCCGAAGAAGAATTGGATCGGCTCCTTGTTCTTAAGCGAGACGGCCGCGGCATCCTGATGCTCAACCGCTATCCTTACACCAACGGCCACCTCCTCGCCGCGCCCCACGACCACGTCGGCGACATCAGCGACCTAAGCGCCGCACAACGCGCCGGTTTAATGGAGCTCTGCGAACTGGGCACACGTCTGCTCCGCGCCACCATGCAGCCACAAGGCATCAACATCGGCATGAACCTGGGCCGATGCGCCGGAGCAGGCCTCCCCGGCCACGCACACATGCACGTCGTCCCCCGGTGGAACGGCGACGTCAACTTCATGCAAACCGTCGGCCAGATCCGTGTCATTCCCCAGGCATTAAGCGAGAGCTTCTCCATGCTTAAAGCCGCGCTACCGGGTCTGTCACCTAAAGGGTGAAGTTTTCTGGCGCAGCACGACGGTGCTTCGCCTATAGTCACCGCATCTACCACGGTCGGTCGACTCGACATACAATGCAACACACATGCGCTTCCACGACTACCCCGACAACAAGAGGCTCCCGGTACTGATGGACCTGGTCTCGGACCTGAGCAAGGCCAACGATCCCTCCGAAGTGCTGCGTGCGTTTGGGATGGGTTGGTCCAAACTAGCGGGGTCTTCAGGTTACATCTCGCTTTCATGCCGAGGGCTTGAGCCCGGTGAGTACCGGATCACCCGGATGCTCGCGCTTGGGGACATTGAGAAGAACTCGGGCGAAGCCCTCTGGCAACCCTCCGGCGAAAAACCGATCCACACCGCCGGCCTGCTCGGCGAGATCGTCAGCCGGGGCAGGCCCATGATCGTGCATGACCTCGATGTCAAAGACGACCCGGTGCTGGGTGATTCCATTTCCGAGTACTGTTCGCTTACCGCCACACCGTTGTTTGATGGAGGAAAGATACTCAATTGGGCGATCAATCTCAGCACAGACCCGATCGCCCACACCGAAAAAGAATTAGAGGATGTGCTACTCCGCTCGAACCTCGTCGGCGGAACCGTCCGTCACGTGCAGACCGCCAAGAAACTCCGCGAGGTGCATCAACGTATCAAGGACGAGGTTGAGCAGATCGCCAAGATTCAACAGGCGTTGTTGCCCGAGAAGCTCCCGGACATCCCCGGGGTCACAATCGCCGCACAATATCAGACCTACGACCAGGCCGGGGGAGACATCTATACCTTCCACCCGCTGGGTACCGGGCTGGGCCACACCGTAAAAAAACCCGACGGGCGTTGGGCGATCTTCATCGGCGACGTATCGGGTCACGGCCCCGCCGCCGCCGTCGTCATGGCCATGGTCGAATCCATGCTCGCCACCTACCCCATGACACCGGACACCACCGGACAGGTGCTTGATTACCTTAACAAACACCTCTGCGCCAAACGCATCTTCAGCACCTTCGTCACCGCCTTCCACGCACTCTACGACCCCGCGACACGCACGCTGACTTACTCCCGCGCAGGCCATCCGCCACCGCTTTGGCGCAAGCCTTGTAGCAACGTTACCGATACCGGCAAGCCCGATGGGATGGATGGTCTTGGGGGCGGTAAGGCTGAGGTTACTGAACTCGATGCGATCGGCGGCCTCCCCTTAGGCATCATGCCCGAGGAAACCTATGAGGACGCATCGATCATTCTCGAGCCCGGGCAGACGCTTACCCTTTACACCGATGGCATACCCGAAACCCGCTCACCCGATGGCACGTTTTTTGGCACCGAAGGCATCATCAACGCGATGCTCGAATGTGACGGTGAGGCGGAGTGTGCCGTCGAAACCATTTTGCAGCACGTCCGCAAACACGAAGCCGGCGGCCGACCGCAGGACGACCAGACGCTGGTTGTGATGCGTGTGGACAGGTAGACGTGACGTGTCTGAATAAAAAAAGACGCCCGGCCAGGCATAGCCGGACCGGACGTCGAGGGGGGTGGCTCGTTAAATACCTATGCGAGTGCCTGGGTGTTCTGAGCCGATTCCGGCTCCCACGCCTTGGCTGCGAACGCTTCATCGACTTCGGTGTCCGCCAGGTGATTGACATAGTTTGATAGCGTCTTGACCGTGACGCCCAGCACAACTTCCAAGGCCTGGGCCGCTGTGTAGCCAGCATCTTCCATCGCCTGCTTGGCCTGGTCTGATGGCCAACCGCGTGTGTTCACCACCTCGGCGGTGAACCGGCTCAGCGCCTCTAATCTTTCATCGCTGATCGGTTGGTGTTTTCGAATGGCATTAACCACATGGTCCTCAACATGCTGCATAGAGGCGATCACCGAGTGCGCCGCGACACAGTATCGGCAGTCGTTCTCCCGGCTGACGGTCAGAAGCACGGTCTGCCGTTCGGTGGGTGTCAAGGAGGTCTGCTCGAGGAGTCCGTTGAGTTGAATGTACGCCTTGAGTACGGAGGGGGCGTTGGCCATTTTTGCCAACAGATTGGGGGTAAAACCGTACTTGGCCGTAACCGCCTTGAGGGGTGCAAGGGAGGCTTCCGGGGCGTCGTTTAGGGTGCGTGTGGGTATCTGCATTTCGTCGATCCTTTGGGGCGTGTGATGTATGTAACCCCTCAAGTGGAATAGATATTCCAGATACTACCAAAAAATCAGGCCAGCATATCCTCAGCCAAGCCTGCTGCAGAGCGGAGTACGGACTTACTGGACCCGGAACGGACAAGCACCATCAGCCCAAGGAGTTGGCACATCAGGGCCCGAGCGGTCTCGGTGGGGTCTGTTTCGTTGCTGATCTCGCCGGAGGACTGGCCTTGCTCGAGGAGGTCGGCGAAAAACTTTTCGGTATCACGGAACCCGGACCGGACGATCTTCGCGACCTGCTCGTCTTTGGGCGCGAGCTCCAATGCCGAGTTCACCAGGAAGCAGCCGTGCTTGCCGTGGGGGCCTCTTGTGCCTTCACCCATAGACTTAAACAAGGACAGGATGGCTTCTCGTGGTCCGCGTTCCTTGGCCGAGGCCCGCAGATCCGCTCGGCGGTACTCTCGGTCGTAACGTTTTAGTGAGTCGATCAAGACGTCGTGCTTGCTCTTGAACGTGTCGTAGAAGCTGCCGCGGTTGATCCCCATCTGCTCGAGCAGGTCGTCCATCGAGGTGGACTCGTAGCCCTGAGCCCAGAAGGTCTCCAGGGCCCGATCCAGGGCCTCATCGACATCGAACTGCTTATCGCGTGGCATGTCTTCTGCTCCAATAGATCATAGTGTAGCCTATATGGAACGATCGGTCAAGATGATGGGGAAAATTTATTGTTGGGGTCGAGGCAGAGACCGGGCGGAGGGATGTGCCGGGGTCTCTATTCTATTGTAGTTAGTCCATGCGTTTCTGGACTTCGATGAGGTGGAAGCCGAACTGGGTTTTGACGGGGTCGGAGACCTGGCCCAGGGGTAGGTCTGAGAAGATGACGGCGTCGAATTCGGGGACCATCTGGCCTTGGCCGAATTCGCCGAGTGAGCCGCCGGCCTGGCCTGAGGGGCAGGAGGAGTGTTCTTTGGCGAGGTCGGCGAAACTGGCGCCGTCGGCGATCTTCTGCTTGAGTTCGAGGGCTTTTTCTTCGGTCTTGACAAGGATGTGGCTGGCGGTGGCGCGGGGCATGGTCGGCTCCTGGTTTGCGTGCTTGTGGAGTCAGGCGTCAATCGCCCGACGGGTATTTTTGGGTCCAGAGGGTACTGTATCGGACAAACGCTCTCTTTGCAGCGGCTGTGTAGGATTCCTGGTTGAGCGGAGGGTCGTGTATCTGATTTATTTGTTGCAGGGTATCCGGCTTTATGCCTTATCATAGCCGCCCATGATCTATCTACGAGCCTTGATCGGTGTGGTGGTGCTTTTGAGTCTGGCTTGGGCGATGTCGTTTAATCGGCGGCGGTTCCCATGGCGTGTCGTATTGATGGGGATGGGGCTGCAGCTTGGGTTGGCAGGCTTGATTCTGGGGACGGGGTTTGGGTATGAGGCGTTGGAGGCGGCGAAGGGGTTTGTGATTCGGTTGATTGCGGTGAACGGTCGGGGGACGGAGATGATCTTTGGTGATCTGGCCAAGGGTGACGGGCCGGTGGGTTTCATTTTTGCTTTTGCGACCAGCGGGTTGATCGTGATTATCTTTTTCTCTGCGCTGATGGCGGTGCTGTACCACCTGGGGATTATGCAGTTGATGGTGTGGCTGCTTGCGCGGGTGATGTCGTTTTTTATGGGGGTCAGCGGTGCGGAGGCGATGGCGATGGCTGCGAATGTATTTGCGGGGCAGACGGAGGCGCCGCTGGTGGTTCGGCCGTACATCCCGAAGATGACGATGTCGGAGTTGAATGCGTTGATGACGGGTGGTTTTGCGACGGTGGCGGGGTCGGTGTTGGCGGTGTACATCGGTATTCTTGGGCCGGAGATCGGGGCGCACTTGTTGACGGCGTCGTTGTTGAGTGCGCCTGCGGCGTTTGTGATTGCGAAGATCATTCGGCCGGAGGTCGAGGAGCCGGTGACAGGGCGGAACGTCAAGCTGCGAATTGATCGCACGGCACACAATCTGATTGAGGCGGCGGCGAACGGGACGCAGGACGGTTTGAAGCTGTGGTTGAATGTGATTGCGATGTTGATTGCGTTTACGGCGTTGGTGGAGCTGGCGAATTGGCCGTTGGGCTCGCTGGGTGAGGCGGCGTTTGGGATGGAGGCGGGGGCGTTGTCTGTTTCGGCTATATTTGGTTGGGTGCTTGCGCCGTTTGCGTGGTGTATCGGGGTGGATAACTGGCACGACTGCCAACTGGTTGGGGGGCTGATCGGGACGAAGCTGGCGATCAACGAGTTTGTGGCGTTCTTTGAGATGGGCACGTTGCTTGGGCCGATCAATGAGGCGGGGGCGCACCCGGAGTCGCAGTTTATTAACCCGCGTTCGGCGAAGCTGGTGGCGTACTCGATGTGCGGGTTTGCTAATTTTGCTTCGATAGGTATCCAGCTAGGTGGGATCACGCCTTTGGCGCCGGAGCGTAAGACGGACCTGACCCGGCTTGCGGTGCGTGCGATGCTTGGGGGTGCGTTGGCGTCGAGTTGTACGGCTGCTGTGGCGGGGATGTTTATTGATTGAGTTTGGGGGTTAGACATATCACGGAATCGCGGAGAAGGCGGGAAGGAGGATTCACCGCAGAGAACGCAGAGTGCGCAGAGGAAGGCGCGGAGGGAGGTGCGGAGGGGGCGGTATCCGCAGATTGCGCAGATGACGTAGATTAGGAAGGGGACGCGACAAGTCGCGGCGCTTCGTGGGGCGGATTGTATCTTCGTCTTGATCTTCTGGGTGTCTGTGTGCCTCTGTGGTTAAGTCTTCTTTTTCAAATCATCAACCCTCAATCACGCATCATCAATCTAAAAGCCTCACGATTGTCCGGCGGTAACGGCAGGCGCGGGGTCAGCGGGACCGGGTCGAGCCCGCGTCCTGTGATCCGTTATCTGGCCGGGGCGATCCGCTACCAAGCCCCCGCCCCCGGAAGTATTCGAACTTTCATCCGAACGTTTCCGGGGGCGGGGGAGCCCTCGAGTCCCGGTCCTTTTAATCTTTGGATGCTCGGGGTAGCTGACGATCGCCGTCGTGAGGTTGTCGGCAGGCGCCCCCCCCGGAAATAGGTCCAAGGGAAAAAATGACGTCTCCACTAATGGG
>JAJDCX010000016.1 GCA_029260615.1 Phycisphaeraceae bacterium
CGGCTAGATGACGGACCCCCGGTTTCCCTCCCAGGAAGTCGGGTACACAGGACGCGGGCTCGACCCGGTCCCGCTGACCCCGCGCCTGCCGTTACCGCCGGAACACCGTGAGTTTTAGAAAAGCAGAAATAGCAGCACAAAAATACAGCAAAAGCGTTGAAACAGTGATGAACGCTGATGAACGGTGATGCAGAGAACAGATAAAGTCACCGAGGGGTCGGCCCTATCCGCGTTCATCAGCGTTCATCCCTGTTACTTTCATTGCATCCCTCTGCGCCCTCCGCGCCTCTGCGGTGAACTCCCTTCCCGGTTTTTATGCGTCTGTGGTCAATAATCCCCATTGTTCCGTGTACGAAAGAAACAAAAAATAAACGGGGCCCGTCACACGAACGGGCCCCGCTTTACAGATCGGTCTCTAAATGTCAGACACGTCCATGCCTTACCGTGCGTGGCATGCGCGGCACAGAAGTGCTTCATGCTCAGCGGCGGCATCGATGTCGTACTTCAGCAGGTATTCGCCGAAGCCCGTGGTATGCACATCGTGACAGCTTGTGCACTGGACCTTGTTCTGCGAATCCAACAGGTCTTCGTCGATCGTCCCACCCAAGCCCGAAGTCACCGTCGCCGGGTCATGCAACGCGCCGTCGGCAGTCGCCAGGGCGCTGTCATAGGTGAACGAAATGGGGTGAGAACTCGCCAGATCGCCGGTCTCGAAAATAGCTTCGGTATCGGGGATAAAGGCGAAGACCGAGTAGCTGCCGTCATGGCAACCCAGGCAAAGCTTGCTGGGGCCGTTAGGCTGACCGACGTCGGTCGCATCAAGGCTGGCGCTGGTGTACAGATCAAACTCCGGCAAGCCATCAGCGGTCTGCGCGGTGCTCCACAACGGCACACCATACGCATCGGGATCGGTCGCGTCGCCGGACTTATGCGGCACGTGACAGTTAAAGCACCCGTGATCCGAGTGGGCGGCGAACGATGTCGTACCGCTTATCCCGAATGCCAGGCCCGCCACTGCCAGTGCACCTACGAGTAGTTGAGATTTCATTTTGGCGTCTCCTTAAACTAAGATGTTAAAGGCCATTATTGGCTGTCGCCTCGAGTCCGGTTCGTCCTTGGTTCACACTTGGGTCGAGCCGGCCGGGGCGTCTTTTTATTGAATCACAATCAAACAAACTTTCTGAGATCATGTCTCATTCGCCGGCCCCCCCTTTGTGGCCGGCTGCGTCAAACCCCATTCCGCCCTCGTGGGGGCGCCCTCACGGGCACCGACTGATCGTTCAGGCCGGAATGTGTTGTTGTTGGGGTCATGTCGTGCTCTCACTTAGAAACCTGTTCCACCCCTAACCTTGCAAGCCCTATACCAGCGGACAAGAAAGACTGAATATCGCGATTAAAGGCCTGTAGAGCCTGATTGTCCGCCTTTACGAGTGGTCATTACTCAACGGTAAGAATCCACCCACCAAAGCCTTCCCGATGCTTGGAGAGCCCGGCCCCCGGCGGTAGCACTCGCCTTCCCGACGGCAGGACAGCCTCTGCAAGCCGTTTCTCAAGGTTGAGATTCGCTAGCGATCCCATCGGTTGGCCTTGTAAAGACCCGCACCAAAACCCCTGTACCAAGGCCTTTCGAATCCTAACCCGCCCCAGCCGTGATCGAGGTTTGGCATGGGTTTTGTAGTAGTTATCCCGACGCTTTGCATGAAAGGGACGGGCTATGACACATGTACGCATCAAGATGCTGATCGCCGGGCTGGTCCTGATCGCCTCCGTGAGCTACCTGGCGGTCGCCGGGGTCAAGAGCGGCTGGGTCTACTACCTGCATGTGGACGACTTCGTGCAGGACAGCACCTATCAGGACCGGCGGGTCAGGCTCTTCGGCCTCGTTGACACCGAGAATGTCGAAGTCGCCCCAGCCATGCTGACCGCGAAGTTCGACCTGCAAGGCGAAAGCAACAGCATCCCCATCCACTACCAGGGCGTCGTCCCCGACACCTTCAAGCCAGGCGGCGAGGTCATGGTCGAGGGCAAGCTCGACGACGCCGGCATCTTCCAGGCAGACACCCTGATGACCAAGTGTGCCAGCAAGTACCAATCCGAAGAACATGCCAAGCGGCTGGAGGAAGCCCAATGAACGGTTTAATCGGCAACCTGAGCCTGGCGGTGGCTGTGCTGACAGCAGCCGGGGCGCTATTTACCGCAGTCGCAGCGGCAAAGTTTCAAGACGACCGGATGCTTCGATGGTCCCGCCGACTGCTCTATCTGATGGGTTTGGCCATCACGGTCGGGTCTGCGGCGCTGATGTCGGCGATGGTTAATAGCGACTTCCACAACGCCTACGTCGCCAGCTACACCGAACGCGCGCTGCCGATGGGTTACAAGATCGCCGCCTTCTGGGCTGGTCAGGAGGGCAGCCTGATGCTCTGGACGCTGCTGCTGGTGGGTATGACCGCCATCGCGGCGCACGGGTTCCGCAACCGTGAGCGCATCGAACAGTCCGCGATGCTCGGTGTACTGGCGCTGGTCTGTGGGTTCTTCTCGGCGTTGATGCTGTTCGCCGCCAATCCGTTCGTGCAGCTACCCGCACAGGCGGTCGATGGCCACGGCCTGAACCCGCTGCTTCAAGACCCGTACATGATCGCGCACCCGCCGCTGCTGTTCGTTGGTTATGCCGGGTACACGATCCCCTGGGCGATGCTGCTGGCGGCGCTGATCGCGGGGCGCAAGGACAATCAATGGATCGGCGCGACACGCAAGTGGCTGATGGTGTCCTGGCTTTTCCTGACCGTCGGGATCATCCTCGGTGCCAAGTGGGCGTACATTGAGTTGGGTTGGGGCGGTTACTGGGCGTGGGACCCGGTCGAGAACGCATCACTATTGCCTTGGTTGACCGGTACCGCGCTGCTGCACTCGGTGATGGTCCAGCAGCACCGTGGGATGTTCAAGATCTGGAACGCATCCTTGATCGCCGTCACCTTCCTGCTGTGCATTTTCGGGACGTATCTGACACGCAGCGGCGTCGTGCAGTCGGTTCACTCGTTTGGGGAGTCAGTGATCGGGACGTTCTTCCTGGTGTTCCTGGCCGTGTGTGTGCTGCTGAGCATCGTGGTGGTCGTCATCCGCCGGCAACTACTTAAAAGTGAAGACACCGTGCAGGGGATGATGACCCGAGAGGGCGCGTTCATGGTGTTGAACGTGCTGCTGGTATTGATGACGCTGGCCACGCTGGTCGGGACGATCTTCCCGCTGATTAGTGGTGCGGTGATGCCCCAGCCCGTGACGGTTGGCGCGGCGTTTTACAACAAGGTCGTGATCCCGCTGTCGCTGGTTCTGTTGGCTGTGATGTCGGTCGGTCCGTTGCTGAGTTACGGCAAGGGTGCGGGGCAACAGTTAATCAAGAGCCTGATTGTGCCGGGCATCGCGGCGGCGATCTCGGTAGTTGTGGCTTTGGCACTTGGCATGACGGACCTGTGGGCGTTGGCCTGCACAGTCATCACGGTCGTCGCGGTTTGCAGCGTCGGTGTCGGGTTGACCCGCAGCGTCCGGCAACGTCGTAAGATCGAAGACGAGGGCCCGTTGACCGCTACCCTCCGAGTCATTGATGCCAACCACCGCCGGTACGGCGGGCAGTTCGTCCACATGGGCGTGGTCATGCTGATGGTCGGCGTCGCCGGCTCGAGCCTGTTCGGTGTCAAGCAAACCTTCCAACTCGCGCCGGGTGAATCGGCCGGTTTCAATGACGAATACACCATCACCTTCGGTGGGCTGAATCAAACCCGCCAGTCCAATTACACCTCGGTCGAGGCGCATGTGACACTGACGACGTTGGGCGAAACCGGGGATACCGGGGGGACCGGGGGAGCGGGGCAGACTTTGCACCCTGAGATGCGATTCTACGACAAGTCCGAACAGCCCAGCGCCCAGGTCGCGTTGAACTCGTCGCTTTCGCGCGATGCCTATGTGACGCTCGCCGGCTGGGAAGACGACGGCCAACTGGTAGCCCTGCAAGTCATCGTCAACCCCCTGATCGCATGGATCTGGATAGGCGGGATCGTTATGACACTGGGCGCGATATTCTCACTGCTCCCGAGGTTGGTCAAAGCTACCGCCCGCGCCGGCTGCCCAGCCACGGCGGCTAAAGATCAACCTCATGCCCACGCACCGGCCACGGTCTCCCTGGGGCTCGCCGGGGAGGGCCGATGCGAATCACAAATCCAAACCACAACCACCACGCAATACGCGGAGGCCCCGAAATGAAACGCTTGGTATCCCTGATAGCAACGATTGCCGCTGTGTCTATTTTTACCGTGTCGATGACATTCGCCGCCCCTGCCACGCAGCCTGCCGATCAGGCACAGGCACAAGTCGCCCCTGCCACGCAACCGGCCGACGCGGCGATGCCGCAAGGCCATCCCGATATTCCCGAAGGTCATGCCGAGATGCCAGCGGGCCCTGCAGGGATGCCGGGGCACGCGCCCGGCACCAGTGCATTGGGTTCGATCGCCGTGAAGGTGACACAAGGCACACAAGATGGCCCAGCGATCTCGGGCGGCCGTGCGGTTATCCGCCTCTATGAGCAGGGCCGTTTGATACACACGATGCATACCGAACTGGATGCTACGGGCATGGCGATCCTCGAGGGGATCCCGCTGGGCTCGGTGATCCAGCCGGTGGTTGCCTACGAGTACGCCGGTGCGACGTATGAATCTATCGGCCAACCGATGGGGCCCAGCGACCCGGACCGGCTTATCAAATTGAAGGTCTACGAGACAACCGACGTCGAGCCGCAGTGGCGGATCGCGATGCGGCATGTGATGGCCAAGCGGATGGATAAGCACCTGCACATCACCGAGGTGTGGGCCATCAACAACCCGGACGACCGCAGCTATGTCGGTGTGGTCGATAAGTCTCATGAGTCACACGACCACGCGAAGGTTGAGGATGCACACAATCAGGGCCGTACTACTTTGACGCTCCCGTTGCCTGCTGGTGCGATGCACGTCCAGCCCGGCAGTGGGTTCAGTGCCTGCTGTGTCCGTGTCGAAGGCGGGCGGATCATCAACACGATGCCGCTGCTGCCTGGCGCTACCGAGTTCCGGGTGGACTACCTGCTGCCAAATGAAGACGGCTCGTTTAACCTGGCGCTGACAACCCCCGCGGCGACGGACCACCTGATGATCTTTCTCCCAGACGATGGATCGCAAGTCACCGCGCAGGGCTTGGAGACCGGCGACCCGTTTAAGGCTGGGGAACAACAGTTCAGGATGTACAGCGCTAAGCAACTAGAGGCCGGTGCGGCTATGAGCCTGGTGATCGAGGTTGGCCAGGCGGTGATGGAAAGCATCACGGGTGCGGCGGGCCCCACGTCACAGGCCGACACGATCAAGATGATCGCCGGCGGGGGCGCGGGGTTGCTCGTGCTGGCGGGGACGTTTGTGCTGCTTAAGCCCGCAAAAAGAACCCGGCCAGACGGTGCGGCTGCTTGAACTTAATAGCGTATTAAAGGATGACCGACGTGTCCGCGATTACCGCTGAATCCATCATGCCCCTAGCCGACGCCGTAGCCGATACGGTAAGCCCGGCTGTGCGGATGCGCGGGCTGAGCAAACGCTACGACGAGCGGTGGGTGCTGCGCGATATCACGCTGGATGTGCCGACGGGGTCGTACCTGGCGCTGCTGGGTGCTAACGGCGCGGGCAAGAGTACGCTGCTACACACGCTTGCGATGCTAAGCCCGGCGACCCGTGGCGAGCTGAGTCTGTTCGGTGAGTCTGCGACCCGGCCCAGCCCCACGCTGCGTGCCAGGCTCGGGATGATCGGGCACCAGCCGATGCTCTACCGTGACCTTTCGGCGGTCGAAAACCTGGTCTTCTTTGGGAAGTTGTATGGCGTGTCGCGTCCAAAGCAAAGGGCGATAGACATGCTCGAGCGAGTCGGGTTGGCCGACCGTGCTCAAAGTGTTGTCAAGACGTTCAGCAGGGGGATGGTGCAGCGGTTGTCGATCGCACGGGCGTTGATGCACGCGCCGGAGCTGCTGCTGGCAGATGAGCCTTTCTCGGGACTCGACGTTCCATCGGTGCAGGCGGTGTCGGCTTTGCTTGCCGAACTACACGCCGATGGGAAGACCGTGATCCTCACCAACCACGACGTGCGTCAGAGTCTTGAGCTCGCGCAGCGCGTCGTGGTTCTGGGGCGCGGCCGTGTTGTCTCGGATCGGCCGGTGCGTGACGCCGATGTGGATGACGTGACCCGGGAGGTGATCGGATGACCCAGGTGCTGCGACAGATCGTGTTGCTTAGCGGCAAGGACCTGCGTATCGAGGCACGCAGCCGACAGACGCTGGGGCTGGTCGCGGTGCTGGGCGTGTTGATCGTGGTGGTGTTGGGTCTGGGTTTAGGCCCCGAGCGGGTGAAGTCGGGGATGGCGGCGACGGCTGTGTTGTGGGTGGCGTACCTGTTCGGCGGGGTGTTGTGCTTCGAGAAGACGATGGCGGTCGAGCGTCACGACGGGGCCTTGGCAGGATTGATGCTGGCGCCGATTGACCGGGGCGTGATTTATGCGGGCAAGCTCTTAAGCAACTTGACGCTGATGTTGGCGCTGGCGTTGATCGTTACGCCGGTGGCGGTGGTGATGTTTGGTTTTGACTTATCAGCCGCGCCGTTTGGGTTTGCGGCGATCATGGCGGGTGGTTTTGTCGGGTTCGCGGCGATCGGGACGCTGTTCGCTGCGGCGGTCAGTTCGACGCGTTCGCAGGGGGGGCTGCTGGCGATCGTGGTGTTCCCGGTGTCGCTGCCGTTGGTGATCGTATCGACGCAGATGATGATGAGATTGTTCGGTGAGGGCGAGCCGTTGGGCGCAGTAGGCCTGACGGTGTTGATCGCGTTTGATGCGGTCTACCTGGTTGTGAGCTGGCTGGTGTTTGAGCTGATCCTTGAACCCTGATGAGGCGGATTATGAACACGGTGAAATCAAAATTGTGCATGGCGTACTGGCTGGTGACGGCGTCGCTGTTTGCCGGGGCGGTTGTGATGGTATTTGTCTGGACGCCTACCGAACAGACGATGGGCGTGGTGCAGAAGATCTTTTACCTGCATCTTCCGGTGGCGATCAACACATTTGCGGCGTGCATGGTCACGTTCATCGCCAGCATCGGCTACCTCTGGCAGCGGCGTCAGGTCTGGGACGACCTGGCGGTTTCGTCGGCGAAGGTCGCGGTGCTGTTGTGCAGCATCGTGTTGTTAACCGGGATGATCTGGGGTCACAGCGCCTGGGGTCAGTGGTGGACGTGGAGCCCGCGGCTGACGTTTAGCCTGGTGCTTTGGCTGCTTTATGTTGCTTACCTGGTGATCCGTCCGTCGATCGAGTCGCGTCAGCGAAGGGCGTTGGTCAGTGCGGTGTACGGGGTGGTGGCGTTTCTTGATGTGCCGTTGGTGTACCTGTCGGTCAAGCTGATGCCGGATATCCACCCGTCGTCGATCGGGCTGGCCCCCGAGATGAAGACGACGCTGCTGTTCTGCTTCTTGCCGGTGACGATGCTGGCGGTTGGCCTGATCGCGGCGCGGTACCGACTGCAGCGGGCTGAAACACTATCAATGCAAGAAGCGGAGGACCCGCCGCTTGACACGATCGCGGCCGACCCCGCGGGAGGATTCACATGAGCCCGACCACCCACGCTATCGCCGCCTACGTTGTCACGATCCTGCTGCTGTGGGGTTATGCCGTGACATTGTGGCTGTCAGTCCGCCGACAGAGAAACAATAACCAAGACACGCCGGGGACAATCGGCGAGGGGAGTGACCTGTCATGACGATCATGCTGATTGGTTTGAATCACCGGACGGCACCTGTTGATATCCGTGAGCAGTTGGCTTTCAGTGCCGAGGGCGTTTCTACTGCGCTGATGCTGTTGCGCAACCAGTACCCTGGCTGCGAGGCGGCGATCCTGTCGACGTGCAACCGCGTTGAGGTCTTGACCGCAACCGAGCAGGATCACCCGACCGAGAACGAGATTATTTCATTCTTGGCGCAGGCCCGCGACCTCCCGGTGCCATCTTTTAAGCAGCACCTCTACCGGCTCAAAGACGAGCAGGCGGTGCGCCACCTGTTCCGCGTTGCGTCGAGCCTGGACTCGATGGTCGTGGGAGAAAACCAGATCGTCAGCCAGGTCAAGGCCGCCTTCGCGCAGGCAAGCGAGCAGGGGACGACCGGCCGACTGCTGAACCGTTTGTTCCACCAGGCTTTCACCGCCGCCAAGCGGGTTCATAGCGAGACCGAAGTGGGTCGGCGCAAGGTCTCCGTGCCGTCGGTCGCGGTGGATGTGGCCAAGAGTATCTTCAGCAACTTCGCCGACAAGCATGTCTTGATCGTCGGGGCCGGGGAGATGGCGCAGCTTGTCTGTCAGCACCTACGCCAGGCCGACGCCCGCAACTTCACGGTCACCAGCCGGACGCTGAACAACGCCCGCGTGCTTGCCGAGGCCTGCGATGGTTCGGCTGTGCCCTACGACCAACTGGATGAGCAGCTAGCCAATGCCGACATCGTGGTGACCGCGACCCGCTGTCCCAAGCCCATCATCACCCCCGAGCGGATCGAAGCGATCCAGAAGAAGCGTCGGCGTCGGCCGATGTTCCTGATTGACCTGGCGGTCCCTCGTAATGTTGATCCAACGGCGGGAGATATGGACAGCGTGTATCTCTACGACATCGACGAGCTGGGGCGTATCGTGGCTGAAAACCAACGGCAACGGATGAACCAGGTTGACCGTTGTGAGAAGATTTTGGACGAAGAGATCGACGCCTTTGAGCGTTGGCTGGCGGAGAGCCGTGCCCGGCCACTGATCCAGCAACTCTACGAGGACGCACAGGTCGTCCACGACCGCGAGTTGGAGGACCTGTTCTCGGCCTGCTCGGGCTTGACGGATCAGCAGCGAGCCGCGATCCTTGCGGCGACCCAGCGGCTGGTCAATAAGTTCATGCATCCCTGTGCCTACGCGCTGAAGCGTCACAGCGGATCGGGAGCGTCCACCACGCTGGCCCAGACGCTGCACGACATCGCGCAGAAGTAACTTTATATCGGAGCCGGTCAATGAACCCGTCCGCGGAACCTGTTAGCCAAACTGTTTTAGATGAGTTGGACAAGCAGCTGCTCAATGGGATGCAGTTCGATTTCCCGTTGACGCAGTCGCCTTGGGAGACATTGGCGCAGGGCATGGGGCTCACCGGTGCGCAGGTTCTGTCGCGGGTTAAGAAGCTCAAGGAGACCGGGATCATCCGGCAGATCTCGGCGATCTTCGACACCAAGGCGCTTGGGTATACCAGCACGCTCGCCGCTGCGCGGATCCCGGATGATCGGCTCGACGAGGCCGCGGCCGTGGTCAGCCAGCACCCCGGGGTTAGCCACAACTACAAGCGTGAGGCCGAGTTTAATCTATGGTTCACCCTGGCGGTTCCGCCGGGAGAGTCACTTGATGAGCATATCAAACGGTTGGCCGAGGAAGCCCGGTTCGAGGACTACCTGGCTCTGCCGACGATCAAGACTTTCAGGATCGGTGTGAAGCTGGATGTCGGCGGTGATCGCTCGGCTAAGCAGGCAGATACCCCACCCGCTAAACACCAACACCGTAAGACGGAACCGGTTGCGCTGACCGAGGATGACCGCGCCTATATCCGTGCGTTGCAGGACGATTTGCCTTTGGTCGATCAACCTTTTGAACAGGCGTGTCTGGAACTGGGTATTGGGTTCGATGAGTTGAGGTTCTGGATGCAGAAGATGCAGGGGGCCGGTGTGTTGCGGCGCTTCGCAGCGATCCTGCGTCACCGCCAGGCCGGGTTCACCGCCAACGGCATGGTTGTCTGGCGTGTTGCCGATGAACACATCGACCAGGCGGGCAAGTTGGCGGCACAGGCCCCGGAGGTAAGTCACTGCTACCAACGTCCTTGTTCGGAAGCTTGGCCCTACAACCTCTACACCATGATCCACGCCCGCAGCGAGTCGGACTGCCAACGTGTCATCGACCACATCGCCGACGGCTTGGCCCCCTTGGGCATGACAGCCCACCGCACGCTCTACAGCACCACCGAATACAAGAAGCAGCGCGTGCGATACTTCACACAAGACTGACTCAAGCGTAGCCAGCTTTGTCGAGGAGGTTGAAGAGGACCACCAGAACCAAGAAGTAGCGGAGAGGGGGAGGGGGTGTTAGGATGGCACAGGTATCAGACAAAACCCTAACAGGGTGGGTAGGCGATTCGGTAAAAACTGCGTGGCGAAAATTGGAATTGACTATCCATCACTTGGTACCTATTAATCGAAAAGTGTGGCACACAGAGCCATGCACTCACTGATAAACGAATTATGCAGTCATTAATAATCGTCTTTCGGGCATAGTTGGTAGGCTTGAGCCTTATGTAGCGAGGTTTGAGACCTGTTCTTGCCGTTCGACAACACACTTCGGAAGCACGGATGCTCCGCGAACTACACATCCAAAACCTCGCTGTCATCGAGGACGCCAAGATCGAATTTGCGACCGGGCTTAACGTCTTTACCGGGCAGACCGGGGCGGGCAAGAGCTTGGTTATTGGAGCGTTTGAGGTTCTCCTAGGCCTGCGCACGGCTGGGGACATGATGCGAGCCGGGGCTGAGCAGGCACGGGTGACGGGGCTTTTTGAGGTCCACGATCCTGGGATCGCCCAGCAGATCGGGACGCTCTTGGATCAGCCGATCGAGCCCGGTGAAGAGGTGCTGGTCAACCGTAAGCTCTTCGCGTCCGGGCGATCTAGTGTTTCTGTTAACGGGCTGCCGGTGACCAACGCGATGGTCAAGCAGATCGGGCAACTGATCGTTGACATCCACGGCCAACACGACCACCAACACCTACTGAAGCCTTCTAACCAACTGCACATCCTCGACGCCTTCGCAAAATGTACGGAGGACCGGCTGCGTTTTGCCCAGGGGCTTGGTGATCTACGCGAACTTAATAAGACACACCGGGAGTTGACCACGGGCGCGGACCTTCGACGGCAGCAACTGGATCTTTACGAGTTTCAGGCTGACGAGATCGACGCGATCGAGCCGCAGCTTGGTGAGTTCCCCGAGTTGCAGGCGAGGCACCGAGTGCTCAATAGTTTGCAACGTATCAAGCAGGATGCGGGGGGTGCGCACGCCGCGCTGTATGAGGCGGAGGGGTCTGTGGCTGAGCGGTTGCAGGTCATCGCTCACCTGCTGTTGGAGTTGGCGGAGCTTGACCCGGACTTGGGTGAGATTGCGGAGCAGGTGCGCACCTCGACGTTGACTCTGCAGGAGTCCGCGTTTGAGTTGGGGCGGTATGTCGATCGGCTTGAGTACGACCCCGGCGAGGTGGATGAGGTCGATCAACGGTTGAACGTCTTGAACCGCTTGGTCAGCAAGTACGGCGACGGGCAGAAGTCGCAAGACCCGCTTGCGCATGTGATGGCTTACCGTCAGGAGATCGGGGAGAAGATCGCCGACTTGCGTTCGATGGATAGCGACCTTGGTGGGATTGATGAGCGGATCGAGGTCTGCCGGGCCGGGCTGGTGACCACCGCCAAACGTCTGACCAAGGCGCGTGTGAAGGCGGGGAAGCAGGTCCAGCCTTTGGTGGCGGGACAGTTCAAAGAATTAGGCATGGGGGAGGCGGTGTTCGACATCGCGTTTGAGTCGTTGGTGCTTGATGACCAAGCGGGGCCATCGGGTTTAGATGCGGTGGAGATGCTGGTTCAGACCAATCCGGGCCAGCCGATGCAGCCGTTACGGAAGATCGCATCCGGCGGTGAGATGTCGCGGATCATGCTTGCGCTAAAGTCGGTGCTGGCTGCGAGCGATCGGATCAGTGTGTTGGTGTTTGATGAGATCGATGCCAACATCGGCGGTCGGCTGGGGACGGTCATCGGCAAGAAACTCAGGCAGCTCGCCAACGGGCAGAGCCAGGGGGGCTCGGTCTCCGACTACGCCCTGTCTCACCAGATCCTTTGTATCTCGCACCTCCCACAGATCGCGGCGTTTGCGGATAACCATCTGCGTATCAGCAAGGACGTCACAGGCAAAGGCAAGACACGGCAGACACACACAACAGTCTCTACGATCAAAGGCAAGACCCGTATCGAGGAGCTCGCGGAGATGATGGCGGGGAAACTGGTCACGGCGACGACCCGTAAGCAGGCACGGGAGTTGATCACGGCTGCGGGGGAGTAAACGATAGATAGAAGAGTCAGGCTGTCGTGCTGTACATGGCAGTAGCTATACTGCATACATGAACGATTCCAAGCGATTATTGCGAGGTCGGGTTGGATCGCCGGACCGTGTTCAGCGGCTGGTCATCGGGTTGCTCCTCATGGGCCTGAATATCACGGGCCTGATCCTTCATCCCGAGTGGCTTAGATGGGTTGCACTACTCGTGCAGGTGGAGTTGGTTTACACAGCGATGATCGGTTGGTGCCCGTTGTACTGGTCGTTTGGCACGCATTCATGTTCGATCCGCTGAGGTACGGCCGCGTGGTATTAACAGCGACCGCTTGAGTTATTTAATGCCCCCGGCTCCCCCCCAGTAAGGTTCCCGGATAAGATCCCCGGATAGGTCCCCCGTGATTCTCTTGGCCTCCGCTCCACTTCGGATTCCAAGGCTAAGAGACCCCGGCACCGCCGGCGAGCCTGTTGAGTTGTTGGCGTTGCACAGACATGCTTAGCTTATGAATGGCATTAACCAGTGGGTTTACTGGGTTGCTTGTTTTGACACAGTTGACTCCGTAACGGTATCGGCCTTGGGTCAGTTCTGTGACGCTCTGTATACTTGTTGGGCCGGTGTAGACATTGCCTTCCAACGTAATCTTGGTTTCGACGACCTGCCCGATCTTGTAGCTGGTCGATGAAGTGACGGCGAATCCTGTCTGGCTGATGTCGAGCATCGGGCAGTCGGGCTCATCACCAAACGATGAGATAGAGATATTGGTGACCGACGTTCGGACTCGGTAGCACTGCCGGTCTTCGGCGGACATGGGGGAGCCCAAGGTCTGGAGGATGAAGCGTGGCCCGGATTCGCCATCAAACACGGCGTCCACCTTGACGGCTTGCTGCATGAACTGGCGGTTGTGATCGAAGTAGATCAGGAGCTCCATGCCTACTTCCAACTTCAGGGTCGAATCCAATGTCAGGCCGTCCTCTTGCGGCTGGATCATCAGGTTGTCACCAGCAGCCACCTCTGAGAGTTTCATGGGGTGTAGGATTCGGGCCTTGCTTTCGCTGGGAAGGCGGACGAAGACGGTAGATCCTGGTGTTGGCATATCACTTGATCCTGTGATTCTAAGATAGGTCGGCCTTTTGACAGATTGGTATCACCTACCAAGTATCGGCTCTGTGCGCAGGCCGCATAAACCTACCCGGTAGGAACGTATTTACAGGCAATTAGCGGTGTTCAGCAGTCCGATTTCGTATCTGGACCGCACAATCAAAAGTTAATGGTGTCTCAATATTCTTTTGTTCTATCGTCATCCTGCTATACACTTGCGGCCAATCGGGTCTTTGTAAAAAGACGTTTGTGAGGCCTCACGATTTTCCGGCGGTAACGGCAGGCGCGGGGTCAGCGGGACCGGGTCGAGCCCACGTCCTGTGATCCGTCATCTAGCCGGGACGATCCGCTACAACGTCCCCCCCGGGAGTGTTCGAATTTTCATTCGATTGGCTTCCGGTGGCCTCCGGTTGCAACCAGATGAAACCTGGAAAACAGCCGGGGGTGGGGGCAGCCCTCGAGTCCCGGTCCTTTTAATCTTTGGATACTCAGGGTAGCTGACGATCGTCGCCGTGAGGTTGTCGGCAGGCACGATTGAAAAATAAATCGCGTCTCCATAGTTGGATGATGCGTCAGGTTTGTGCGCACAGAGGCGACCACTTTATCGCCAGAGAGGGTGTAAGTTGAGTTGGTAAGGGGGATAAGAAAATGTGCGATTCTGCACATTTTTAATGGGAGAATCGGTCAGATTGTGCGCACGAAAGCGGGTTTTGGCCCCATCAATCTCCATCACCGACTTCAAGATTCCTGACACCTTTGTCGCACCGCGGAGAAGATGGGGGAGGCGGACAGGGGGGAATGTTGCGGTGAGGGTTAGTAGGTTGAACATCAAGTTGGGGCGAGGATGATGTCGAAGGTGCCTGATTTATAGGTGGTCTGGTCGCGCTTATGAGATTCGAGTTCGATGATCAGTGAACTCTTGATGAAGGGGTCTTTGGTTTGATGGGGGTCGCCCTTGAAATAGAGCTGAGTGATTAGTGTGTGGTAGCCTTGCGCACGGACGAGGTAGTGGATGTGTGGAGGGCGCCAGACGTTGGGGCCTGTTTGGTAGACACCGGGGTGGATGGTTTCGTATTCGTATTGGCCTTGCTCGTCGGTGAGTACGCGGGCGCGGTTGAGGAAGACGTCGGGGGCGGGGGGGTTGCGCGGGTCGTCGTTGTCGTAGCGACCTTGAGCGTTGGCTTGCCAGATATCGAGGGTGACGCCGGGCAGGGGTTTCTTGGTGTCCAGCCCCCAGAGTGTGCCGCCGATGAGCAGGACGGTGCCGGGCTCAAGCGGGGGTGTGATCTTTCCGCGGTAGGGTGCGTGTTCGCGGTGGAAGGGGCCAAGGATGTTGGGTTCGGTAGCAGACCATTTCGAGCTTTGATCGGTTGTGGTGGGCGGGGTGTCGATCGACTCGCCTTGGTTGGCCAGGTAGTCGCCGTAGGAGCCGAGCCCGCCGGAAGATTCGGTGGGTTGTGCCCCAGTTTTTAAGGTTAATCCGGAGGCTGTTGCGACGCCCAGGCCCAGAAGTGAATGTCGCAGGAAGGTACGGCGTGACGGGTGGGTTACCATGAAGAATCTCCCAGATATTACTTACTTAACATTATACGGGTGTGGACGTGTTGGGGTTCATTGGTGCGCGCGGGGGGCTAGTTACGAGGTCAGGTTAGCAGATAGACCAGCAGTGCAACCTGAAGGATGACGACGGCCCAGTAAGTGAGTTGGAATGATCGCTTAACGGTCTTGTGGCGGAGGAGTAGTTGTGCGAGGAGGGCGGCAGGAGAACCGCCTATGAGGGCGAGGCCGTGGAGGGTTCGTTCGGGGATGCGGCGTTTTGACTTTCGGGCGGCGTGTTTGTCGTAGGCGTAGATCAGGAAGGTGATGGTGTTGATGGTAATCAGGTAAATGAGGGGCGCGTTCCAGCTAGGGTGCCAGTGCCAGAGCACATACCAACTGTCGTGCCTGCTGAGGCGGAGGGATAGTGTGAGGTGGGGAGAACTGAGGGAAATGGGGAGAGGCATACGAGTTTGAGATTGGGGTTAGGGGAGGATATCACGGAGGGCGCGGAGGCACTGGGGGGGATGGTGCCAACCGTGTCAGTCAGCGGGAGTGTAATCTTCCCCGTCCTGCGGGCGATCAAAAGTGGAGGGTTTGGGTGTCTGGTGTATGCTATTACCAGCCAATTAAAATTCGTGTTCATTGACAATAAAGGCGGAAGACTTTGAATGATCTATGAAATTGCCTTCATCTTTCAGTAGATCAGCGCCCAGTTTCTGCCCCAGGGGTGAATTCATTCCTTCCATCAGGGCTTCTTCTGATTCAAACCACACTTCGGCGACCCCATCGTATTCGGGCAACATTCCTCTAGAAGTCCGTAGGCCCTCGTTCAAGGGCGTGTCAATGGTGTGTGATTGCACATACTTTATTGCGCCCATCGTGTCGGCATTACCCATGAAAAATGGGCCATGCTTATTCTTCCAATAATCCCTGAATTCTTCGCGAGTCATATCTGGGTGTCTCGTTATACACATAACGAATTTGATCATCTTTTATGCTCCTGAACTTAGTGGGTGTTGTGAGGCTGACTTGTGATTCTCTCATCAGGATGCGATGCGAAAACTCTGGCTGGTTCGATAGGCCTGTCCTGGCCCGAAGACGGAGTAGGGGCCTATGCCATAGTAGTAATCGCTTGAGGCGACTTGATCCGTACCGTAGCTGGATTCAATATATCTGATCGAACACCGCAGATTGTCGATTGCCGCTTCTGTCAGCTTAGGCCGACGGTGATAGGCACGGGCTGGGGTTGGACGACATGGGTGGGTTGGACGGCGATGTTCAGGGGGACGCGTTTGCCGTCGGGGCCCTTGGGGGGGATGTTGTCTAGATCGATGATGCGTTGGATGGCCATGACGGCTTCGATGAGTGTTTCGGGTCGTGGTGGGCAGCCGGGGACGTAGACGTCGACGGGGACGTACTGGTCGATGCCCTGGACAACGGCGTAGGTGTCGAAGACGCCGCCGGTGGAGGCGCAGGCGCCCATAGAGATGACCCATTTGGGTTCGGTCATCTGCTGGTAGATGCGTTGTAGGACGGGGAGCATTTTTATGCTGACTCGGCCGGCGACGATCATGAGGTCTGCCTGGCGTGGGCTGAAGCGCATGACTTCGGCGCCGAAGCGTGCGAGGTCGTAGCGGCTGGACGCGGTGGCCATGAGTTCGATGCCGCAGCAGGCGGTGGCGAAGGGCATGGGCCAGATGGCGGACCGGCGGGACCAGTTGATGAGTTTCTGGACCTGCGTGGTGATGATGCTGTCGGAGGGAAGTAAGGTTTCGACGCCCATGTTTTGGTCCTGGGTCTAGGGGCTAGTGTCTTGGTGATTATCGGCCAGTTGAGCCGAGCGTATCCAAGTCTGATGGCAAATGTTAGGCGAAACGGGTGTTGGAGTAAACGGACGCTGGGAGTGTGGCGGGGGAACAGTCCAGTGGGGGGGGCGGGATGGCCGATATTGAATATATGTCGAGAGATAGAGACGCCATGGTCTCGGGTGGGGTGCCCAAAGACATCGGTAGGACAACGACCCGGCTGATCGTCTTCAGTGATGATTTTGGTCGGCACCCGTCTAGCTGCCAGCACCTGGTGGGTGAGTTGTTGGAGCGGAATTGGGACTGCTGCGGGAGCGGGGATTGCCCGGGGTGCCGGGTGTATCAGGTGCTGTGGGTGAACACGATCGGGACGCGGCGGCCTGGGCTGTCATGGGCGGACCTGTCGCGGGCTGCGGGTAAGCTGCGGGGATGGGTGGGGGCCCCGGATGGAACTACTGCGGATGGTACGGGAAGTCCTGAGGGGTTGACCGTGATTAATCCGAAGATGTGGCCGGGGTTCAGGCGTCCCTCTCAACGGAAATTTAATGCGCGGTCAATCACGCAAGCGGTGCATGGTGCGCTGGGTGAGCGTGTCCCGGGTGAGGAACGTATTGCGATCACGACGTTGCCGATCACGGCGGACCTGGTTGGGCAACTGGATGTGGACCGGTGGGTTTACTATTGCGTGGATGATTTTTCTGTTTGGCCGGGGCTTGATAGCTCGGTGATGCAGGCGATGGAGCGTGAGTTGGTAGTCTCGGTCGATGATGTGGTCGCGGTGTCGGCGACGTTGGGGGGCCGTGTTGCAGGGATGGGTAAGGTTGCGGGTCTGTTGACCCATGGGATCGATGACCGGCATTGGGGTGTTGGGGGGGAAGCGCTAAGCCGCAAGCGGCTGGAGAGGAAGCCGGGATGGTGGCCTGATGTAGCGGGCCCGGTGGCGCTGTTCTGGGGGTTGATCGATCAGAGGCTGGATGTTGGCTGGTGCCGGGCGTTGTCAGAGGAGCTTGGCCGGCAAGGGGGCAGTCTGGTGTTGGCGGGGCCTGAACAGAACGCTGATGCTACTATTCATGAGTTAGCGAACACGGTGCTGCCGGGTGCGGTGGCGTATGAGGCGTTGCCGGGGTTGGCTGCTGCGGCGGATGTGTTGGTGATGCCTTACATCGATGCGCCGGTGAGCCGTGCGATGCAGCCTTTGAAGTTTAAGGAGTACCTGGCGACGGGTCGGCCGGTGGTGGTGCGTGATCTGCCAGCGACGCGGGGGTGGGGGGATTGTTGTGATGTGGTTGGGGATGAAAATGATTTTGTGCGTGTTTGTCTGGAGCGGGCCATCGGTGGGATGCCGGGGAAGCAAGGCAAGTGCCGTGATCGCAGATTGCGGGGCGAGTCGTGGTCCGAGAAGGCGCGGCAGTTTGCGGGGATCTGGACGGGGGGCACGAACCCGCCGATGAGAATTGCCGCATGACTATTGGACCAACAGATAATAACCCCCAGATAAGTAAGACGGTTGGGCGCACGGCCGGGCTGGTGCTGGCGCTGCCTAACTTGGTGGGGTATGTGCTGGGCACACGGATGCTAGGCAGGGATCGTGCGTTTGCGTTGGCCAGTGAACGGTTGGCAAAACGCGGGGGGTTATTGGGAATCTATGTCAGGCAGGCGTTTTACCGCTACACGACGGGGGGCGTGGGGCGTGATGTTTGCTTTGGGTTTATGAGTGTGTTCAGTAAACCGGCGGTACGCATCGGCCAGCGTGTTTATATCGGGCGTTTCTGCTCGATCGGGTGGGCGGAGATCCAGGACGATGTGATGCTGGCGGACGGTGTGCAGATCCTGTCGGGGAGGCATCAGCACGGGGCAGAGTCGCAGGACGGTGGGGCTTTGCGAGATAATGAGCAGGTGTATCGGTGTGTCACGATCGGGCGTGGGGCATGGATCGGTGCGGGTGCGGTGGTGATGGCCGATGTGGGTGCGGGTGCGGTGGTGGCTGCGGGTGCGGTGGTGGTTAAGGCGGTGGCTGGCGGCGCGAAGGTCGGGGGCGTGCCTGCGAAGTCCCTTGGGTCGAGTAACGTTAAGCGGTCTGGGGTTAAGGCGATGGCGGCTTGATCTTGATTGATTGCCTGGCGGGTCCGATAGCTCATCTCCAAAGTATTACACCCCGGGGACTCTTTAAGGCCGCCTTAGAGCGCCGATAGCAGTCATATGCCGATCTGCACAGTAGTTATCGTGCAGCGGTGTATTGAGGGATCGCCCGTTCATGGCTGAGGTGCAGGTTATCCATCACATCGACGAATCGCTGGCGCATGAGGTGCGCCGGTTCCTTGCTGATGCGCCGGTTGGGGCGGGTGCATGCGGTGAGCACGATCCGGGTTGGCTTGCGGTGTTGCGCGAGTCGATGGGGCACATAACGATGGCGCTGATTGCACGCGAAGAGGGTGCGGGTGGAATGATCGTGGGGTATCTGCCTTTGGCGTTGGTGAAGAGCCGGCTGTTTGGGCGCTTCCTGGTGAGCCTGCCTTACCTGAATCGTGCGGGGATTGTGTCGGCCGATCCGGGAGTGCGCCATGAGCTGTTGGAGGCGGCGACCGAGTTGGCGGACAAGTTTGCGGTGCAGTACCTGGAACTGCGTCATCAGGAAAACTCACTGGAACATGTGTCGATCTCACAGAGCCGTGGGGACAAGGTGCAGATGATGCTTGGGCTGCCGGGGGAAGCGGAGGATTTGTGGACGGGGTATAGCGCGAAGGTTCGTAATCAGATACGCAAGGGGGACAAGGTTGGGCTGTCGATCCGTTTTGGTGGGCCAGAGTTGCTGGATGGATTTTATGGTGTGTTCTCTACAAACATGCGTGACCTTGGGACGCCGGTGTATCCTCGGCAACTGTTTGGATCGATTCTAAAAACATTCAAAGGCGACGCCGAGTTGGCCGTGGCGAGTCACGACGGTCGGGCGGTGGCGGGTGCGTTGCTGATTCATGCCAGGGTGGATGGAGTGGTTGAGGCGCAGGTGCCGTCTGCCAGCAGTTTGCGCGATGCGAAGCACACGAATGCCAACATGTGGATGTACCATCAGTTGCTGATGCGTGCGGTGGGTCGTGGGGCCGGGGTGTTTGATTTTGGTCGATCCACGCCTGATTCGGGGACGTATCGGTTTAAGAAGCAGTGGGGTGCGAGCCCAAGGGCGGCGACTTGGCAGTATTATCTACGGGAGGGCGATGTCGGGGCGGTTAGGCCGGACAATCCGAAGTATCAACGGCGGATCGCTGCGTGGCAACGGCTGCCGGTGTGGGTGACCCGTCTGGTGGGCCCGAAGATCGTGAGAGGTATCCCTTGAGCGGCGAAGAAACTTCAAAACCCGAGTCGACGTCTGCGAGCTTGAGCGGGGCATCCGGGGTGCGGGTCTGGCCCGGGCTGACCGTGGTGGCGGTGTTGATGGGGCTGGCTTGGTATGGGACGTTTTCGCGTGTGTGGGTGCAGTGGTTCCCAGCGTGGTGGCGTGTAGATATGCCGTTGCTGGATCGTTTGACCGGGGGGGATTCATATTACACACACGGGCCGTTGGTCCCGATTGTTGCGGTGGCGATTGCGTTTTACATCTACTCTCGGGTCGGCACGCCGGCCAAGCGGACGCGGGGATCGTCGATGCTGGGCTGGGCGGTGTTCGGGATGTTTCTGCTGGCACACCTGTTGTTTACGTTTTCGAGTGTGACGTTCGCGTCGGGGTTTGCGCTGCTGGGTGTGATGATGGGGGTGGTGCTGATCTGGGGTGGCTGGCCCCTGGTGCGTGCGTATGCGTTGCCGATCGCGTTGCTGTTTTTCATGGTGCCGTTGCCGTTGGCTTGGATCGACGGGATCAATTTTGAGTTGAAGTTGTTTGCCAGCAAGATGGCGCTGTGGTTGGCGAGCCATGTTTTCAGTGTGCCGGCGGTCGTGGATGGGAGTTATGTGCTGTTGAGCCCGGATGCGGATGGGTTGCCTAAAACGCTGGTGATCGAGAATGTCTGCGGCGGGTTGCGGAGCATCATCGCGTTGACTTTCTTTGCTGCGTTATTTGCGGCGTTGTGCAGGGCCACGGGCTTGTGGCGGTGGTTCTTGTTGTTGATGGCGTTCCCGGTGGCGATCGCGTGCAACGTGGTGCGGATCACCGGGCTGATCGTTGCGGCGCATCATCTGGGAACGGATGTGGCGGGTGAGCACGGGTGGTTCCACGACCTCTCGGGGATCCTCGTTTTTGCTTTGGCGCTAGGGATGATGTTCCTGCTGGAGTCGGGGGTGCTGGTGCTTGGGCGTATCCTTAAGCGGGACTGGTTCGACGCGAGGCTGTTGGGTTATCTCAATGCGATTGAGGGCGAGAAGCATGTGGCGGCGAGGACGTTGCATCCCGGTGTGCTCACGGGGTTGGTGTTGTCGGCTGCGTTGAGCGTGTACTGGGTCAACCAGCCCCAGCCAGCGGCGGTGGGGGGTATGGCCAAGCAGGTTCTGCCTACTCGGGTCCAGGTTGGCGATGCTGTTTACACAAGCGGTGACCTGGTGCTGGACGACAAGGTGCTGGCCATTTTGGAAACCGATGACTACGTTTATCGACGATTTGCCCGGGAGGTTGATGCGGGGGAGCCTGGGTTCGATCTGTTGATTGTGTTCAGTAAGAATAATCGGCGGGGGACACACTCGCCGGAGCTTTGTATCCAGGGCAGCGGTGAGAAGATTGTTTCCAAGGGGCCGGTCTCGATCGGGACGGGGGTTGTGGAGAGTGGTGAGCCGCTTTCGATGCGTGAGGTGGTGAGCCAGGACGGTCGGCGGATGGTGTATTACCTCTACATCTTTAAGAGCGGTGATTCCTACACGACGAATTACACGATGCAGCAGGCGACGATCCTGCTGCACGGGTTGCTTAGGCGTGAGGCGGTGGGGGCGTTGATCCGTCTGACGGTGACGGTGCAAGATGAGGACCTGGAGTCGGCACGCCGGCTTGCTCGGGACGCGGCGGCACGTCTGATGCCTATTATTGATAAGAACCTGCCTTGATACACCCCATCAAATCGCAGTGGTTGTCCTGCCGGGAGTGGAAGTGGAACATGACGATATACAGATACATACGAAAACTCGTCCGAAGTCGTGCCCTGTATTTAACACCCGCTGCGGTGGCGGGGATGGTGATTTGCATGCTGCTGGTGGCCGGGTGCGGGGAGAGTGTTGAGTTACAACTCGAGCAGGCGCGGATTGCGATGGCCAACGACCGTGCGGACCGTGCGTTGAGCCTTGTGGATGCGGTGCTTTCAGAAGACCCAACTAACCGAGAGGCGCTGCTGATCCAGGCGAGCGCCCAGGTCTCGCTGGGCAGGTTGGCACCCGCGAAGCTGGTGCTGGACAGGCTTGATAAAAGCCAGCCAAATGACCCGGCTATTTCCGGTGCGTTGCTTGCGTGGGCGGTCCACTCGGTGGATGAGATCCTTGCCAGCCCAACGTTTGCGCAGACGCCAAGCGAGGTGGATGCGTATGACGCAGCACGGTTAGTTGCCCAGACACAGCTTGCGTTTCTTCGTGACCAAGAGGGTGTGGCTGATGAGGTGGGTTTTAGTCAGGCGTTGTTGTATCGCAGTGACCTGCGTAAGGGGCGTTTGCTTCTAAGGCAGGCCCGGCAGAAAATTGAAGAACTCGGCCAGGACGCGCTGGTGGGAGATAAGCCGACGGAGGGTGAGGGGCCGGGGCAGACGTATGGACATAAGTTAGCAGGGTTGGAGGAGCATCAGGCTAAGACACGCGATGATCTGATTGCCGGGCTGGAAGCGTTGCTCGATGAGAATCCTCGGCACACCTTAGCGGCGGACATGTACCTGCGGATGGTTGCGGGGGGTGGGATGTGGGATCGGCTGATGGATCGGGCGGGCAAGTTTAGTGAGGTGACTGACCTGCCGGTGTTGATTGCAGACCAGACGTTGACGGTGCTGCTTGGGATGCCCGAGTCGGTTGTGCCGATGGCGGAGCGTATCGAGTTGGGTTGGAAACTCTTGCGGACAACTCCGGCGCAGGACGCCGAGTCTGACGTGAGGCGGGTCGCCAGCGCGAGGTTGTTTCTGGCTGGGGATCAGACGGACAAGGTCATGCCGATCCTGGATCAACTGATCGAGGAGGGATCGACCGATCCCGATGCGTTTTACATGTATGCTCAGGCTCTTTTTGCGACGGGGGATTACGAGAAGTGCCGGGAGGTGATGAGCCAGATGTTCCCGGCGATGGACTCGGTTGCGTCGGTGCAGACGTTGTACGGATTGACGCTAGCGCGTCTTGGCGAGGTGGCTGAGGCCCGGGTGGCGTTGCGTACAGCCAGCCGGTTGGACCCGACGAATAAAGTGGCTGCGGATGCTTTCGCCACATTGATGGCGCAGCAGGGCTTCATCGGCGCAAGCGGGGACGATGTCGATGCGTTTTATCAGTTGGACCCAACTAATCCCCGAGCGATCCAGTTCAAGCTGCAGCACGCGGCGGCCAGCGGGGACTCCCAGCAGGTCGCTGTGCTGTTGAGTGAGATCGAGGGCCGTGGGGAGCCTACGGCTGAGGAGATGGAGCTGTTATTTATTGGCAGCGACATGCTTGGCCGACACAACGCGGCGCGGCGTTGGGCGGGTGAGTTGGTGGCGATGCACGGGGATCGACAAGAGGCGTGGATGCGTCTGGCGTCGACCCAGTTGAGGCAGGGCGATGAGACGGGGCTTGCGGAGACACTCGATCAGATCGCCCAGCGGTTCCCCGATGCGCCGGGTTCAGATCAACTTACCGGCGAGCTTTATTTACGGTCCCATCAGTACGAGCGTGCGGTGGCGGCGTTGGGCGTGGCGGTTGAAGCGGATGGTGGGAACACGGAAACCCGGATGGCGTTTGCGCGTGCGTTGGCTGCGGTGGGGCGGTTTAACTCGGCGTTGAAGCAGGTGCAGACGGTATTAGAAGCAGACCCGGGTGACACGGATGCACTAGCGCTTGGGGCGCGGATCGCCTACGCGGCGGGGCAGGGCGGGCTGGCGGATCAGTACCTGGGGCAGATTGATTTAGATCAGGTAGACGTTGATGAAGACCCGGCGTTGGTTGCACAGATCCATCTTCGGCGGGGTGATCTGGACGCGGCGGTGGAGGTCTGCACGCGGGCGATCACGGGGGGGAACCTCTCGCCGATGCTGCGCCTGGTCTTGGCGGGGGTCTACCAGGAGCGGGGTGATATTGATCGGGCGGAGGAGCAGTTGGTTGCGCTGGTGAGGCATTACCCCAGCAGCTCCGAGGCGTTCGCGTGGCTTAGCCAGTTTTATGCGCGGTCGGGGCTGGTTGATCGGGGGGTGGTCAAACTAAAAGAACTTGAGGTCTATAACCCGACTCTTTCGGTGTTGACGCGGGCGGGTTTGCTTGGGGCGGCGGATCGGAAACAAGAGGCGATCGGTGTGTTGGACCCGCTGCTGGATCGGCTGATCCGGGAGCGGGATGCGATGGCGCCTGCGGTGGCAGACAAGGTTGCTGAACTGCACAAGCAGTTGGGCGATGAGGCGGCGGCGATGGCGGTGTACGACCGGCTGTATGAGCAGCAGGCACGGGGCTCGTCGGGGTTGATACAGGAACTTATTGCCAGTTGGGACAGCGACACGCCGGCGAGGCGTATGGCGAACCTGGACTCTGCGGCGGCGCGGGTGTCGGGCGATGACACGGCGGTGTTGATCGAACTAAGTCGGCGGTACGCGATGCTGGGGCGTGCGGACCAGTCGCTATTGGTTGTGCAGCGTGGGTTGTCCCAGAAGCCGGGCGATGAGGACTTGCTGGGTGTGAAGGCGGGGGTGCTGGTGATGCTGGGGCGCAACGGCGAGGCGGTGGATGTGTATCGGCAGGTGATCGAAAAGTCGCCTGAGAATGATGCGGCGCGTGTGCGTTACGGCAGAGCCTTGTCGGCGGATGGGAAGCGGTCGGAGGCGGAAGATGTGTTGACGGATTTGATCCGCAAGGGGGGAGCCGGTGGTCAGGCGGCGCGGGCGGCGTTGCTGGAGATGTACCAGGAGCTTGGTCTGCACGGGCGGGTCGAGACGATGGTGAATGCTTTATTAGACAAGCTGGCGGTGGGTGAGGATGCGGGGTTGGATCGGGTTATTGGTAAATCGTTGATGAAGCAGGGCCGACATGCGGAGGCGCAGCACCGGTTGGGTGGGGTGGCGGCGGACTCGGCGTATTTCCCATCGGCACAGGTGTTGATGGCGCAGAGCCAGGCAGATGGGGGCGATATGCAGGGTGCGGCGTCGCGGGTTGGGGGCTTGGTGGCGGACCCGGTGATGGCGAGGCGTGTTGTGCCGGTGCTGTTGGGCATGGACTTGGGATCAAGTCAGAGCCGGTCGCTGTTGGTTAGGGCTGACAGTGAGATCAACGTGGACGCGTTGCCTTACGGTATGGCGTTGCGGTGGCTGGCGTTGCGGTTGAAGCTGGCGGATCTGCAGGGCGACTGGGCGTTGGCTGAGGCTACGCTCGAACGTGTAGCGAAGCTGGATGACGGGGATGATTCGGTGACGGCGTTGCGGGCGGTGCTGTTGTATCGTCGGGGAGAGCTACAAGAAGCGGCGGGGTTGTTGGCACAGTCGCCGAGGCTGGAGGGATCGGCGACGGGGTCGCTAATTTCTCTGGCACTGGGTACGCAGGCACCTGAAGCGGGGCGGAAGCACCCGATGGCAGATGTGCTGGATGCGCTGACGGCGGGGGACCGAGATGGATTGGAATCGGCGGCGGCAACTTACACCGGGGTGCGCACGCTGTTTAGCGATGATGTGTTGGCTGGGTTAGAAATCCAAGGCGCTGGTGGCGGGAGCGTGATTGCGGCGTGTAAAGACCTGGCGATGGCGACGGTGGCGATGGAAGGGCAGATGCCTGGTTTGGCTGCGGCGTTGAGCGAGTCTGCGGTGGGGGAGGCCCCCGAGAGTTTGCCGGGGTATGCGATGCTTGCGGCGGCGGTGATTGAGAAGGGTGAGAGGATTAAGGCATTACACGGCCGGGTCCGGGGGTTTGCGGCAGACAGTTCGCTGGTGCTGATGTTGGATGCGATGGGTAAGGTGTCGGATGGGGATCACGGCGGGGCGGTCGAGCCTTTGCGTGAACTGGCGCAGCGTCATCCGACCAATCCGCATCTGGCGTATCAACTTGCGCAGGAGCGGAATGCGGCAGGCCTGGCGGACCAGGCGGTGGAGGCGTTGACACCGATCGCAGGCACTGATGGCCCTTACCGGCTGGCGGCTATGAATGATTTGGCTTACCTGTTGGCGGAGCGTGGTGGTGATGGGATCGAGCAGGCGGTCGGTCTGGCGCGGTCGGTTTTGGGTGCTTTGCCGAAGAGTCCGGCGGTGCTGGATACGGCGGGGTGGGTGGAGCATCGGCGCGGACGAGATAAAGCGGCGCTGGCGTTGATGGTGCAGGCCATCGGGTCGCTGTCGGATGTGCCCGAGGCGCACTACCACATCGGCACGGTGTATCACGCGCTGGGGCAGGACCGTTGGGCCCGGTATCACTTGGAGCAGGCGGCCTCTGGGCCAAGTGGTGCCAAGGGTGTTAAGCAGGCGGGGGATTTGCTCAAGCAGATGAGTGATACTCAAGCCTTGCCGTAAAGCTTGTTCTTCAGTAGCAAACACTTGTCGCAGACCCGTATTCCAGGTGGATTGGGTGAGGGTTACCATAGTTTCATTTGTGTTGCTTCGTCCCGAAAGTGCCCGTAAGCGATGCTGTTGAACCCGCTGGCAATAAGCACGGCAAAAAATGATGGGTTATTGTGTCTATCTCTTGATATTCAATATACCGTCGGTTACACTCGACATGCCTGTCTACCAGTCAGGCTGGTTCCTTGGGGTGACGTGGAGGATGTGGGGACGTCTCTAACTGATCTGCGTATTGATTGCAGATGGGAGAAATCTATGACTTGGATGTGGTCTAGGAGGTGCACTACCCGCATATTGTTTGTGATGGTATGGGCGTTACCGCTATTCGATGTGCAGGGTGCAGTTACATATCAGACACGTGCTTTGACCGGTGACGCTGCCCCGGACACGATAGCGGGTGTGGTGTACAGTAATTTATTTGTTCCTGTTATTAACGAAGCTGGGCAGACCGCATTCAAAGGCACTGTTACGGGCCCCGACGTTGACAGCACAAATAATATCGGTTTCTGGTCTGAAGGTGCGGGTTCTCTTGGTTTGGTAGCTAGAGCGGGTGACGCCGCGCCGGGCACGGAACCGGGGGTAAAGTATCGTGATTTTATCTCACCTGTACTCAACGGCTCCGGGCGCGTTGCTTTCCAGGCCATGCTCACGGGCCCGGGTGTCGATCTCGTTAGTGGTACGAATGACAGAGGTATCTGGTCGGAGGGCTCGGGTTCACTGGGCCTGGTCGCACGGGAAGGTGATGCCGCAGCGGGCACTGAGCCGGGCGTGGTGTACAGCTTCATTGGCGCACCAGCATTCAACGATGCCGGTCAGACCGCGTTTCAAAGCTCCGTGGTGGGGTCGGGTGTAGGTCAAGGTATCTGGTCGGGTAGCTCCGGCTTACCCATGCTGGTCGCCCGATCGGGCGATGCCGCCCCGGGTGCAATACCGGGTAGAGTATTCAGCGGTCTTACCTCGCCAGCGCTCAACGGAACTGGGCAGACCGCGTTTATAAGCGGGCTTACCTATCCCGGAATGGATGGCTACGGACCCTTCGAGCAAGGCATCTGGTTGGGGGACTCTGGTTCGCTGGGACTGGTTGCTCTGACAGGAGCAGCGGCCCCGGGTACTGAGCCGGGCACGCTGTTCAGTGATTTTAGTGGAAACGTAATCAATGGGGGCGGACAGGTCACCTTCATGGGCACGCTCACCGGCCCGGGTGTAAACGGCACAAACCATAGCGGCATATGGTCTGGGGATCCCGGTTCGTTAGGTTTGGTCGCCCGTACTGGCGACTCCGCGCCGGGTACGGTTTCGGGTGTGACATACAGCACGTTTATAGACGATAGTGTAGTGATCAACGGGGCCGGGCAGACCGCGTTTCTGGGTATCGTCACCGGCCCGGGTGTTGATAATACAAACGACCGCGGCATCTGGTTGGAAGGCTCGGGTTCCCTGGATTTGTTTGCTCGGGAAGGTGATGTGGCCCCGGGCACGGAGCTTGGCGTGCTGTTCAGCGGTTTCGACTTTAGCAACAAGCCCGTGCTCAATGCAGTGGGGCAGGCCGCGTTCCTAGGCTCACTCACCGGCCCTGGTGTGGATAACACCAACAACCGAGGCATCTGGGCGACAGACACCAATGGTGTTCTCACACTCGTTGCACGCACGGGGGATTTGTTCGATGTCAATGATGACCCATTGATCGATGATCTTCGCACAATCAGTTTGGTCAGCCTGATCGTGAACTCCGGTGGCCAAGACGGCCGTCCCACCTCCTTCAACAATGCGGGGCAGCTTGCTCTTCGCATCGAATTCTCTGACGCCACTGCGGGTATCTTTGTCGCGATAATCCCTGAGCCGGGGACCATGGTTTTGGTAAGTGTGGGGTTGGTGGTACTTATGCGAAGCAGGGGGGCGTGTTGAAACACACCCTCACAGGATCAAATTGCGTTTAAGTGTATACAGAAAATTAAGCTACTTGGGTGTGCGGGGGTTGCTGCTTGTGGCGATCTGAGGCATGAGGGGTGTGGTGGGTTCGGTGAGTATCAGGGGGATGGTGAGGTGGAAGGTTGCGCCTTTGCCGGGGATGCTGTCGAGTGTGATTTGGCCTTGGAGGAGGTCGGCGAGTTCCTGGCTGATGGTGAGTCCCAGGCCGGTGCCGCCGTGTTCTTTGGTGACGCCGGGGTCGAGTTGGACGAATTTATCGAAGATGCGTTTTTGGTCTTCGTCGGGGATGCCTGGGCCGGTATCCTGGACGCTGATACGGATGTGCGTTGGGTCAGCCGGGTTTTTCGAGTGATCCCCATTCCCCCGGTTTCCCCAGGCTATCTCGGTGCCCCCGGTGCCGATGTGGATCGGTTGTGCCTGGACGGTGACCATGCCCTGTGGCGGGGTGAATTTCACGGCGTTGGCGAGGAAGTTGAAGAGTATCTGTTGGAGTTTGCCTGCGTCGGTGTGGACCGGTGGTAGGTTGGGCTGGTTCTTTTGCTTGAGGGTGATGCCTTCTTTTTCGGCGAGGGGCTTGATGAGGTTTATCAGGCCTTCGAGTGTGTCGGTGATGCTGACCTGGACGACGCGCAGTTCCATGCGGCCGGCCTCGATCTTGGCGAGGTCAAGCAGGTCGTTGATGAGGTCCAGGAGTCGGCGGCTGGAGGTGATGATGTTGGCGGCGTAACGTCGGCGTTTTTCGTCCTTGGGGTCGTTCTTGCCGGCGAGGGCCTCGCCGAGCACTTCTGCGAAACCGATGATCGAGTTTAGGGGTGTGCGCAGCTCGTGGGAGACGTTGGCGAGGAATTCGCCTTTGACTTTGTTTGCTTCGTAGAGTGCGACGTTGGATTCGGCGAGCTCACCGAGCTTGAGGTCCAGGCTCTTGTTGATGGAGCTGAGTTGGTCCTGGTTGCTCTTGAGGTTTTCGAGCATGGTGTTAAACATGTCCGAGAGGTTTTGGAACTCGTCGCCGGTGTTGATGTCCGAGCGTATGTTCATGTCGCCCTGGGAGACCTTGGAGGCGTAGCCGTGGAGGAGTCTGACCGGCGAGAGGATGATGCGTGTGGTGATGAACCAGAAGGTGGCGATGGCGAGCAGGCCTGAGACCAGACCCGCGGTGACGAGGTAGATGATGTTGAGTGTGCGTTGCTTGGGCGCGTCTTCGTCACGGAGGTGGATAAGGAGGACCATTTCCAGAGGGTCGGTGAGTGCCGAGGTGCCGACGGCGGGGTTGAATCCTCCGGCGAGGCCGCCTTGGACCCGGGCGAGGTCTGACTTACGGATGGCGCGTGCGTAGCGGTAGTAGGTCTGCCCCTGTGCATCTTTGGCAGGGTTGAATAATTCCCGGCTGGCGGGCCGGGTCTGGAAGAGCTCGGTGGCCTGGGCGAAGAAAGGGTCTTTTTCCGCTTGGTAGTCGAAGCGGTCTTTGGGTATCAGTGAGACGGCCTTGGACACGCCGGGGGGTAGGCCGTCGGCGTCGTTCTGGATTTCGTTGAGTTCGCCACCGAATTTAATTTCGTCTGCGAGCCACCACTGTGCGAAGTCCTGAGCGCGTTGGTTTGGGCCGCGTTGGACCAGGGCTTGCATGCGCAGCGCGACGACTGCCAGTGCGGCGGTGAGGATCAAGACAACGGCAGCGCCGAACAACAACTGGCACTTGCTGGCGAGGCTGATCCGTAGGCGCTTGGGCATGGGGGTATTCTAGCGGCTAACACCCGGGGTCAGGGTTACAAGAGGCTGGGTGGTTAGCACTCGTGAGCGGAATCTTGATATTGATGCTTCAGCCCGGTGGGAGGTCACTGATGTCGATGCCGGAGTCGTTTTGGGTTTCGGCGGCCACTTGTCGGCCTCGGTTGAGGCCTGGGCGTCGTCGGGAGTTACCCCGGGGCATGGCGATGACGCCCGTGCGTGCCAGCTCGACGATCCCGTAGGGGCGTGCCAATTCGGCGAAGGCTTCGACTTTTTCTTCTGAGCCGGAGAGCTCGATCATTAATTGGTCTTCGCTGACATCGACGACCTTGGCGCGGAAGACCTTGGCGAGTTCGATCAACTCGTTGCGGTGGTGGCGGCCGCCGGGGTCTTTGCCTGCGGTGGTGACCTGGATAAGCATGAGGTCTCGCTCGACGAAGTCGACTTGCGAGTAGTCCACGACTTTGACGACGGGGACGAGTTTTTGCAGTTGCTTGCGGACCTGCTCGAGGACGGCTGCGTCGCCGTTGACGACAATGGTCATGCGAGAGAGTTCGGGGTTTTCGGTCCGGCCGACCACCAGGGAGTCGATGTTGAAGCCGCGGGCGGCGAACATGCCTGCGACTTGGGCGAGGACGCCGGGCTCGTTGGTGACCAGGGCGGCGATGACGTTGCGCATAATGGGGGTGGCGTTACTCATAGCAGGGCATCATAGGGGGGGTTGAGTCGGAGCCCAAATTCAGTGGGTCGGTCGTGAAGGAGGGGGCGGGACGGGTCTCAGAGCGCAGAGCCCGGGGTTTGTGGAAAACGTGTGGGTTATATTGATTCGCCTCCTGTGGTCGATGCCGTGGGATCTTGTGCCGTGATGGGCGAGGTTGGCTTACGCTTGTGCTAAATCAGTAAAACAATCTACAAGCCATTGGCTGGCAATAGATTACATCTTGATTGGGGTTTTTGTGAGCCAAAGAGGAAGCCTGATGGCAGAATAGTCTTTTATAATAAGCTGACCATGACCGGTTAATGTGGAAAAACACAACAAAAGCGTCTTTAAAGCCTCGCCTTTATGAGATTTAGGAGAGGTCTTTGTCAAGAGGCGACAAGTCGAGGCGAGTCATCTGGGGGAGGGCGGGCCCGTGGTGGGATACGCCATTTAGTGGATGAATCGCATGTCGTCGAAGTTGGGGACGACGCGCATGCCTGTTTGGTTCCAGGCAAAGGGTGCGGGGAAGTAGACGAAGAAGGCCCGGCCCATCATGAGTTTGCCGGGGACGATGCCGTCGCGTGAGTTGTCATCCATCTCTTTACCGAAGTATCGCTGGCGGACCCACAGGGCGCTTGGGCTGACATTTTCGCTGTTGTTTTTGATTGAGCCTGGGCTCCAGTACCGGCCATCATCGCTCAGGGGGTTGTTGTCGCCGATGCAGAAGAACTCATTGTCGTGAATCCGCATGGGGCGGATACGGCTTGCCAGGACGTTGCCCCGTGCGTCTCGGGCGAGGCCGCCTCGTGCGAGTGTTTGGTTGTTGTTGCTGGCGTAGTAGAGGTCGCGGTCCAGTTCCACGCGGTGGAGGGTGGCGGGGCCGCCGGACATGTTGATAGAGATGCTGGGCATCCTAAGTGGGCGGGGGCGGTTGATGAGTTGTTCGGAGGTGAGGTCGTCGGCGTAGAGGTATCGCAGTTCACGGCGGCCGTTGATCCAGATGCTCAGTTCCTGATCGACAGCCCAGAACTCGATGGGGGTGGACTGGCCGATCTTTAGGGCGGCGAGCTTGCGGCTCATGAGCTCGACGGGTTGGCCGGTCTCTGGGTCGTCTGCGGAGAGGGTGAGGGTGCCGTCGGCGTTGATCGTGGCGGTGACGGTCTGTGTTTCGTTTGTGAGTCGTGTCTGTGTGGAGAGGCTGATAGAGCTGTTGTCGGTCTCTGGCTGCAGGGCGACGGCCAGACGGATGTCTTCGATATCGTCGCTGAAGGCGGCTCGATCGTACTGGTTGTAGGGGTAGACTCCCGGCAGGGAGAAGTGGCTGCCTGGTCGGAAGTCAAAGGTGATTTGCCCGGGGTCGCCGCCTTGGTATTGGTAGCTGCGTCGGTTTTGAACGTCCCAATTGCCTGACTTAACGATCCAGGGGGTGGACCAGCGGTTTACGGCACTGCGTTCGCCTGGTCCCTTGAGGGCGCCGCCGTCCCGGGGGATGTACTGGCTGTGGTAGATGGGTTGCCAGACGGCCCGCTGGACCTTGGGCGAGTCGCTTTTGCGTGCGATGTTCCAGTTGGATTGGCCCTCGGGCTGCGTGTAGACATTGCCGTCCAGGAGTCTCAGGGACTCGTTGGGTAGGCCGACCAGGCGTTTGATGAAGTTGGTGTCGGGTATGTGTGGGGCCTTGAAGACCACCACGTCCCAGCGTCGAGGCTCGCTGAGGGTGTAGATGTACTTGTGCACGAGGATCCGGTCGCCGGGGAGTGGCCGTGCGTTTTTGGCCATGTCGATATCGTTGTGACACATGGGGCAGTCGGCCCCCCGGTTCCAGTTGTCTCTGGATTTGGTGTTGTAGTTGATCTTGAATTGGTAGCCGCACTGGTCACACTCGGCCCGGTAGTGTTCGCCTAAGAGGGTTGGGGCCATGGACCCGGTGGGGATGACAAAGGCCTCGACGACGTAGGCCCGGAAGACGAAGGCCAGGATGAAGGCGATGACGATGGACTCGAAGGTCTCTTTGATCGTCTCGTCGGGGGGCTGCTGTGCTGGGGCGGTGGTAGTTTGCTTCACAGGTGGGCTGGCCCTACTCTTTGTGCTTGAAATCGGCGGGTCTGAAAAGGTCCGCCGGGGCCGTACCCAGGCGTGGGTTGGGACGATTGTAACGGCATCTGTCGGGTGTTGCCGACGATGAAACCAGCACCGGGATACACCCCCGGATGTTCCCAGATATATCTCCGGACACGCCCACAGGTTTTTCGGCTCACGGATGCAACGGCCTCCACACTACGGACCCATACGAGCAGAAGCAGACCCATGTTCACCCCGTTCTCCGCACAGTTCTTCGTCAGTTTGGTCCTGATCGCTATTGTCTCGCACATGATCCTTGGGGCGTGTGCGTACCTGATCTTCCTTGAGCGGAAGGTGGCGGCGTGGACGCAGGACCGGATCGGGCCCAACCGCACGAACTTCTCGTTTGGCCAGGACAATATCTGGCGTGGGCTTAAGCTGAACTTCATGAACACCAGGTTCTTCTTCGGGCTGGGCCAGGCGTTGGCGGACGGGATCAAGCTGTTGGTGAAGGAAGACTACACGCCGCCGCATGTGGACCGGATCTTGTTCTGCCTGGCACCGGTGCTGATGGTGATCCCCGCGATGATCGGGTGGGCGGTGGTGCCCTGGGGCGGGCTGTATGATTTCCCAGGGCTGTATTTACCCGTCTATGAAAATGTATGGATCATTGGTTCGGCCCTTCAATGGTTTGAAACGGTTTGGCTCATCGGGCCAATATTCTCATTCTTTAACGGGCTTCACGTCGCCCAAGCTGGCCGGGTCATCGTGACGGTGGCACCGATCAGCATCGGGGTGATCTTCATGCTCGCGGTGTCTTCCCTGGGTGTGTACGGCGTGGTGATCGCGGCGTATGCCTCAAACAACAAGTACTCGTTCCTGGGCGGACTACGTGCGACCGCACAGATGCTCAGCTACGAGATCCCGATGGGGGTATGTGTGCTGGTGGCGATCCTGTGCTTTAAGAGCAGCGACACGACCGTGATCGTCGCCCAGCAGGCGGGGGGGGCGTGGGGGATTTTCATGCACCCCTTGCTGGCGGTCATCTTCTTCACCTGTGTGTTGGCGGAGACGAACCGGGCACCGTTTGACCTGGCGGAGGCGGAACAGGAACTGGTCGGCGGGTTCCATACCGAGTACAGCTCGATGAAGTGGGCGCTGTTCTTCCTGGCTGAATACATGCACATGATCGCAGGCTCGGCGTTCTTTACGATCCTGTTCCTGGGCGGCTGGGATATCCTGCCGTTCATGGGGGTTCACCTCCTGCCGGAGGTCGCAGGGGCTGGGGGGCAGGCTTGGTGGGTGGCGTTGCTGATCGTGTTTATCAAGTTCAACGTGTTCGTCGGGAAGATCACACTACTGCTCTTCATCATGATGTGGATACGCTGGACGCTGCCGCGGTTCAGGTTCGATCAACTGATGAAGCTGGCGTGGCGCGGGCTGATCCCGATCACCTTGGCGGTGATGGTGGCGACCGGCATCCTGGTCTTTTTGAAGTTTGATATCGCCACCTACTGGTGGGTCTACACGCTGGTGGATGTGGTAATCGGTGTGGGTGCCGCGGCGGTGGGCCCCTACATGCCCGGGCGCAGCGTCAACAAGCGTATCCCACTGGAAGGTTCACGCTTCTGCCCGCTGCCCACGCCCCCGCCCCCGGGGGCCGCCGTCAGCGGGAACTAACGCATTTTCAATTGTGTGGTGGCGCTGCTTTAGTCACAGGGGTCGATATATATCCGCAAACACCGCCTATCCGCGAGGTGCTGTAACCAGATATCTCGGGGATTTTGAGGGTGAGGCTTACTCGCCGTCGGGCTTGTCTTGGCGGTAGAGGTCCAGGTAGAACTCTAAGAGGTCTTTGCCGTGCATGCTCTTGGTGCGTGTGTGTTGGAAGCCGACGTTGTCGAACATGCCCACCGCGGTGTCGCGTTCGAAGCGGGTATCCAGTCGGACCTTAAGGTAGCCGTGGTGCTTGCAGTGTGTGATGGCGGTTTCTAAGAGTGTCGAGGCTATCGCCGTCTGCTGGTGGTCGGGGTTGACGCGGAGCCGGCGTATTTCTGCGGTGTGCAGCTCGTCGCTGGCGACCCCGATCATGGCGACGATCTGGCCGTCGATCTCGGCGACCCAGAAGTGGTGGCGCTCGTTGTCGAAGTAGGCTTCTCGCATGTTGTCGATGTCGGCACCGGAGTCGTTTGGGGCGATCTGGCCCGCCAGGAGCCCCTGGTCATACAGCTGCGAGACAGCCTGCTGGTCATTGGATTCAAACGACCGCACGGTCAGGCCGGGCATCGAGGTGTCTGAGTGTGGCTCGGTCATTGCTTGGGGTCTTGTCCGTCGGGGGCACCGGGGGTGCTGCGATTGAGGCACCGGGTGTTACTGCAGGTGCCGGGGTTTGCGGTTGGATGAGTCGTTTCAGTGTAGCCCATTTTAACACCCCGCGCTCTTCAACGGGCGGGGATTGTCAGGAATGTCAGATCGTCGGCCTGTGTATCCAATACGGCCACAGTGTAGCGGTGTGCCCGGCACAAGGCACCGGGGTTGATGACCCGTGTGCAGCCGCTGCGTGTGTCCGATGCCTGGTGGGTGTGGCCGTGGCAGAGGTAGCGTGCCTCTTGTGCCAGTGCCTGGGTCATGACTTGGGGTTGGTGGCCGTGGCAGAAAACCAGTTCGCCGGAATCGGGGGCAACTCCGGGGGTAACTCCGGGGGTCAGGTCGAGGCGTCCGACGGGGTGGTCTACCTGGATGCCCAAAGTCTTGGCGTACTTTTCCAGGGGCTCGGCGTCCCAATCGGAGTTCCCAAAGACCAGCCGGGCGGGGACACGAGCGGCTGTGTTGGGTTGATGGACAGCCAACTCGTCGATGACCTCGACGCTGCCGACATCACCCAGATGGATCAGCACGTCGATACCGCAGGCCAGCAACGCCTGGACGCCCAGCCGCGTGGTCACGGCACGCCCGTGTGAGTCAGACAGCAGACCGAACCTTGGCAATACGCAATCTCCACATCTATATTAGTACACAAACCGACCTTCCAGCCGAGTGTACCTGACCGGCCCGGGCTGGCAAACCCTCGATCGGGCACATCAGGCTCCGCATTTTCACCGACACGATCAGCGGCTATGCTTCTGGCCTATGTGACCGGCAAGCCATCCCAAGAGATCGATCCATGACGGACATACTGGCCCGCATTGTGGCAGACAAAAAAGAAGAGGTGGCGGCGTCTCAGGTGGTTGCTCCATTGGAGGAACTCAAGGCACACGCTAGCGACGCCGAGCCGCCCAGGAATTTCTTCGCCGCGGTGACTCGGCCCAAGGGTGAGCTGCGTGTGATCGCCGAGGTCAAGAAAGCCAGCCCCTCCGCCGGGTTGATCCGAGAGGACTTCGACCCCGTTGCGATTGCCAAGGCCTATCACGGTGCGGGTGCGGCCGCGATCAGTTGCCTCACCGATGAGAAGTATTTCCAGGGCTCGCTCGACTACATCGCTCAGATCAAAGAGGCGGTCCCGCTGCCGGTGCTGCGTAAAGACTTCATCATCGACCCGTACCAGGTCTACCAGGCCCGCGCCGCCGGCGCCGACGCGATCCTCTTGATCGCCGAGTGTCTTGGCGAGCCGCAGTTGATCGACCTGTTGATCCTGGCGACCGAGTTGAAGATGACCGTGCTGTTGGAGGTCCACGACTACGAGAGCCTGATCCAGGTCAAGAGCCACGTCGGCTTCCCCCACCCCGGCTACCAGCTATTGGGGATCAACAATCGTGACCTCAAGACGATGACGACCGATCTGAGTCACACGCTCAAATTAATTAAGGATGTGCCCGACATCGACATCCTCGTCAGCGAGTCGGGGATCAAGACCCACGACGACATCAAACGATTGCAAGAGGCCGGCATCCACCGCGTCCTCGTCGGCGAACACCTGATGCGGCAAGCGGATATTGGGAAGGCGCTGCGGGCGTTAATGGGTGTTGGGGAGTAGGTTTTGTAGTACCTATTACGGGTTGCCTGACAAATCAATCGATCTTTTTAGCTGTAGTGATTAAGCCCTGATTATCGCGGATCTGTAGATTGCCTCGGCCATCAATTATCCAATGATCCCCGGTGTATGAAGCTATTGCCATGTTATAACGTTGGCCGATGGAGGATGGTTTCTCAAGTAGCTCCTCGGTGAGGGCGCTGCCATCTTTGAACGTCTGTTCGAAATAGACCTTTCCGCTATCACGGAAGATCGTAATACGGCCCCCAACAAACGGACTCGAGTCCAACCACCGCCCTATAACCTCACGACTGTCGTGAGCAGGTTCTTTAGCGAGCATCTTCTCGGCTTCGGCAGTAAGCCCCAATACACGCACTTCCAGCTTGGGGTTGAAATGCGTGGTCGCCCATGCCCCGGCACCCACTGCCATATCTGGCAGGTAGTACGCAATGAAGGTCCGCTCGAAATCGCGTGGTTCATCGGCTTTCAGTTTGATCGCTATCGCACGAAGTGTTTCTTCGGAAACCGTTTTGTTTAACCGGATGTCAAGGCTCCGTTTGATCCCTGGCACGGTGTTTGTATCGATGGTCGTGAACGAAACATCGTCGGGTATGGCTGGGCCCTGATCAGTTGCCTGTTCTGGGGATGTCTCCGCAGGTGCTGGCGGTCGCTTCGCGGAAGAATTACGGGAATTTGGAGGCGGTAGGGATCCGTCAAAAGTGAGAACTCCCGTGCACACAACAGCAAACACGCCGAATATGATTATTGCAAGGCAACCCGTCAGAACACTCGTTCGCTTCTTAATGGGGGCGCCACACGACGGACAGGTTTTCGCTTTGGTGCTAACCTTGTTGCCGCATTCTTTACATTTGCAAAGTGCCACATGTCCCCCTGTAAGCAAGAGGTGCTAAATCAGACAGTTCATTAACAACTCAGACTACTTTGTAGGCTACCTCTTAGATGAGGGTGCGTCAAAAAAATCAACTGGATTAAAAGGCGAAAACAGAGAAGCATTAGGGAGGAGAATACGGCTCTAGAAGCTACATGCAGTTCTTGACACACGTCTGCCAGGCACCATCACCCATCACCTCCCAACTGCACCACCAACCCGTCATACGACAAGAACACCCCCTCTGGCAGCTTCGGCTCCAACTCCGCGTGCTTGATGTCGTGGGCCATGTGCGTGAGGTACGCCCGGCCGGGTTTGATCTGTTCGATCTGTTCAAGAGCCTGTTCGATGGTCAAGTGTGTCGGGTGATGTCGGTAGCGCAGGCCGTCGATGACCAGGACGTCGAGGTCTTGCAGTAGCGGGTAACTCTCCGGGGGGATTGCTGAGACATCCGTGCAATAGGCGATTGATTTGCCTGCAAAGTCGATACGGAAACCCAGGATCGGGAGTCGGCCGTGCAATAAGCGGATCGGGGTCCAGGTTGCGCCGAAAAAGTCCAGCATTCGGCCGGGCTCTAATTCGTGTGCGATCAGGGTCGGCACGAACGACGGGTTGATGTTGTTTTCAGGCGTGAACACATAGGGGAACATCTTTCTCAGTGATGCCAGTACCATCGGCTCGGCGTGGATGTCCACGGCGGTTTTCATCACGGCGTTAAATCGACGCAGGTCATCAAGCCCGAAGATGTGGTCGGCGTGGCCGTGAGTATAGAGGACGCCGTCGATGCGGTTGATCTGATGGCGGATCATCTGCTGACGCATCTCGGGGGCGGTGTCGATCAGGAATTGGCGAGTGGGTCCCTCGCTGTCATCACGGTACCGCACCAGCACGCTTGGTCGATCTCGATGGTCACGGGGGTCGTCGGAGGTGCAGACCGCACACTCGCAGCCGATCATGGGGACGCCTGCGCTGGTGCCGGTGCCGAGAAAAATAAGTTCGAAAGACATGGGTGGATGATAGCAAGGGCGGGGGATCGGGGTTATGATGCCCTCCATGATCCTAGGTTTCGCCCCGGCGTCTGACTACCGCAACCGCTTTAATCCGGCGGCAAGGTATCACCGCGCGAGGTAGGCGAACCAGACTTGATCGTAAAAAGTCGACTCGGCCCGTCTCGTGTGAGGCGGGCTTATTCTATGGGGCATTTTTCGCAGGAGACACGACATGGACGCGCGTTGGGATACAGCGACTCCCTACTACAGCCGATCTGGGCTGCACATCGAGATCTACGACACGATGACGCTCAACTCGTTCAACGACGACGTCTCGTTCCTGATCGATCAGGCGCGTGAGGCGGGTGGTCCGGTGCTGGAACTTGCCAGCGGAACGGGGCGGGTGGCCTGGCCGATGGCAGAGGCTGGATTCGAGGTAGTCGGATTGGACTTGAACCCGGGGATGATCGCCGCGGCCGAGGCGAAGCGGTCAAACTATCCCAGTGCGGTCAGCGACCGTGTGCGCTACGTGCAGGGGGACATGACCGGATTCAAACTCGATCAGCGGTTTCGGTATGTGTATATCACATACCGCTCGTTCCAGGCGTTGCTGACGCCGGAGGCGCAACAGGAATGTTTACGGTGCGTGTGGCAGCACCTTGAGCCGGGCGGAAGGTTGGTGGTCAACGTGTTCGATCCGAAGCTTTCCAGATGCGATAAGGGGGCTGAAGGGCCACCGGAGCAGCAGACAGTGCGCAATCCGGTGACGGGGTTGGAAGTGGAGCAGCGATCGATCGAGCGTGTGAACGATCCGTTGAGCCAAACGCTCAGCATGCTTTGGGTCTTGGAAGAAAAGGATGCCGAAGGAAACGTGGTCCGTGAAGAATGCGAACGGCTGGACCTTCGCTGGACGTATCGTTTCGAGATGAGCTACCTGCTGGAGTTGTGCGGGTTCGAGGTGCTGGCCGAGTACTCAGACTTTAATCGCTCGCCACCGGCCTACGCGGAGGAACAGGTATGGGTCGCGCAGAAGCCGTGTGCAGATTGAGTCATCACACCGACCCCGACGCGATGGCGGGGAGGTCCAGGTCGGCGAAGTCGTTTGCCTGGTAGTGCGTGTACGCAAGTCCGGCGATCATGGCGGCGTTGTCCAGGCAGTAATCGAAGGCCGGGATGCGGACGGTGAGCCCGAGTTGTTCACCCAGTTCGGCGACGCGGGTGCGCAACAGTGAGTTGGCGCTGACACCGCCGCCGATGACCAGTGATCGGGGGGGCTCATCGTGTTCGGCCATGTGTTGGGCTGCGCGTTTTAGTTTTTTAATGAGGGCATCCACAGCCGCTGCCTGGAACGAGGCTGCGATGTCGATCCTATGTTTTTCAGACAGGTCGTCGATGCTGCGCTCGAATCGTGCGGCGGCACCCCTGCCCTTGGGATGGCCCCGGACGGTGTAGAGGACGGCTGTCTTGAGGCCGCTGAAGGAGAAGTCCAGGCTGTCCTTGCCGAGCATCGAGCGGGGGAGGTCGTGCGTGGTGGGGTCGCCTTGCTGCCCGAGCTTGTCGAGTTTGGGGCCGCCGGGGTAACCGACGTTCAGGATGACGGCCGCCTTGTCGTAGGCTTCGCCGACCGCGTCATCGATGGTCGAGCCGATCAGTGTGAGGTCGATGGGGGAGGTCATGCGATACAGACTCGTGTGGCCCCCTGATACGACCAGGCCAAGGGCGGGGAACGCAAGCGGGCCGGGGTCGTTTTGTGAGTCTTTTGAAACGGGGTCTGACCCCTTGATGGGTAAGAGCGTGGCGGCGTGTAGGTGGGCGCGGACGTGGTCAACGCCGATCAAGGGTTTGCCGACGGACCAAGCGAGGGTTTTGGCGGCGCTGACCCCGACCAGCAGTGAGCCGATCAATCCCGGACGGTGGCCGACTGCGATGGCGTCGAGGTCGTCGAGGGTGACCCCGGCTTGATCGAGTGTTTCGTGCAGGACGGGATTGATATTTTGTAGATGTGCCCGGCTGGCGATCTCGGGGACGACACCTCGGTAGCGTTCGTGGAGTTTGTGCTGGGCCGCGACGACGTTGGAGATAACGTATCGGCCGTCACGCACGATTGCGGCGGCGGTTTCGTCGCAACTGGTTTCCAGGCCGAGGATGAGTGTCAAGGCTGCGTCGCCGGCTCAAGGGTATTGGCTGGCGTAGACGGTGCAACTTCGGCCTCTGCTTCAACCTCCACTTCAACCTTTATTTCGGGTTCAGTCTCGGGTTCCACGGCATCCTTGACTTGTTCTTTAACCTCTATGGGTTCTTTAACCTCTGCCTGAATCTCTTGCTGCAACACCGGGGTCTCGGTGGACGGAGCGTTAGGTTCGGAGGCGTCGGGAGTCACCACTTGGGGCTCTACAGCCGGCTCGGTAATATCCTGGGTATCCGTTGCCTGGGGCTCTACGCTTTGGTCTTCTGTTTGGGCTGCGTCATCATCAGTCTGGGCCTCGCTTGATTCCCCATCTGACTCGGCTGTGTCATCCTCAGTTGCGTCATCGCCATCGGCCAACTCCGCTTCGACCCGGTGCAACTCCTCAAGCAGCAAACCGCGGCGGCGTTCCAACTGTTCGCGCTCGTGTAATCGCACCAGTTCCTCGGCGTTGGCGAGTCCGACGGTCGGCCAGGTATCGGTTTGGACCTTCCCCAGGACGGCACGCAGGGCGGCGGCGAGTTGGGGGTCGAACAACGTGTTTTCGATGTGGTCGGGCGTGATCTCCGCGGTGTCGCTGTGGCCGTTCTCTGCGCGGATGGTGTCTGCCTCGCGGCGGGCTTTGATCATCTCTTTGTACTGCTCGAAGCTCATTGGGACGTAAGCACCCTCGTCGGGGTCAACGCCCCAGACCTCGGCGTCAGGCTTTTTGTGGATGTTTCGGCCACTGGGGAGGTAGTAGTAGGCACCGGTGAGTTTCAAAGCACCCAAGCCGCTGTCGAGCCCGCGGACCTGCTGGACGCTGCCCTTGCCGAAGGTGCGTGTCCCGACGAACAGGGCCCGCTTGTTGTCGGACAATGCGCCGGTGACGACCTCCGATGCCGAGGCGCTGCCTTCGTTGGCCAGGACGACAAGCGGCGTGTCCGGCATGACCGTGTCGTCGTCGGAGTCGAAGACCTGCTTGGGCCAGTTTCGGCCTTCGGTGGAGACAATCCGCTTGCCGCCGGTGAGGAACATGTTGCTGACATCGACCGCCGAATCCAGGAGGCCGCCTGGATCGAATCGCAGATCCAGGATCAGGCCCTTGGCGCCTAGTTCGTTCAGATGCTCCAAGGTCGAACGCAGTTCGCCAGCGGTCTTGTTGGTGAACTGGGAGATGCGGACGTACCCGATCTTGTTGACCGGGTCGAGCATGTAGTCGTAGCTCTGGTCGGCCGACCTGCGTGCACCCCGGACGGTCTGCACGGAGATCTGGGCCCGGGTGATAGTGATGTCCAGCTCTTCGCCGGTCGCGCGTCGAATGCGTAAGATAACGTCGGTCCCCGCCTCGCCCTTGATCCGCTTGATGACGTCCATCTGGCTTTCATCCTGGGTCGTCTTGCCATCGACATCGAGGATGATGTCACCAGCCATGATCCCCGATTTCCAGGCGGGGGAGTCTTCCAGCGGTGTAACGATCTGTGGTCGGCCGTCCTGCATGTTAATCTCGGCACCGATCCCGGAGAACGAGCCGGTCAGTCGATCCGAGAACTGGTCCAGGTGTTTCGCGGGGACGAACACGGTGTACGGGTCATTCAGCGAGGAGACCATCCCCTGCACGGCTGCTTCGATCAGCTCTAATTGATCCGGCTCCTCGACATAGCTCTCGACCAGCTCGTGGCGGACCTCGAGTATCAGGTCAAGCTGTTTGAAGACGTCGGCCTGCTTGGCGGCCCAGGCATCGGTCAACGCGACCATCAAAGCGGTCAGGGCCACGATGAAGGTCAGACGCCAGGCGGTGGTTTTATTCATTACGGGATTCTCGTCGTGGGTGGGGGAAGGCTATTGGATTAAGTTGCAGATTGTAGGCGTGGTGTCGGCGGGCATCAAAAGCCTACATATGTTTGTGGGTAGGTTCGGGTTTAAAGGTGATCGGGGCTCGGTGGGAGCAGGCAGCGTTGGCCGGGGTGGTCCAACCGGGGTGCAGGGCGTATGCTGGCGGGATGGCGCGGACTCATGTGATGTTTATCTGTAATAGCTGCGGCGCGACGCAGGCCCGGTGGATGGGCAAGTGTCCTGATTGTGGCGGTTGGGACACACTCGACGAACACCGAGAGGCGGCTGGGGCGTCTGCGTCCAAGGACCGCCAGCGTGGCGAGTTGGTCACGAAGGCGGCGGCGGCGGTGCCGATCAAATCCGTGGACACCCGGGCCGACGACATCAAACGGTTGGCAACTGGGATCGGCGAGTTTGATCGCGTGTTGGGGGGGGCTGTTAACGGACAGCGTGCATCGAGCTATGGAGGATGCGGTTTTGTCCCCGGGAGCGTGGTATTGATCGGCGGCGACCCGGGGATCGGCAAGTCCACGTTGATGCTGCAGGCTGCGCACAAACTCGCGGATCAAGCCAGGCGTGTGCTTTATGTCAGCAGCGAAGAATCGGTGCAGCAGATCCGCCTGCGTGCGCAGCGCCTCAATGCCGATGGGGCTGATGAGTTGTTTGTTTTAGCGGACACCAATCTTGCTCGCATCACCGAACAGATACGCAAGACCTCGCCGGACATGGTGGTGATCGATTCGGTACAGATGATTTATAAGGGCGACCTGCCCGCCGTCCCCGGCAGCGTGACGCAGTTGCGTGCCTGCTGTCAGGAACTGGTGTACATGGCCAAGAGTGCGGGGATCGCGATGGCTTTGGTCGGGCACGTCACCAAGCAGGGGCAACTCGCCGGGCCCAGGCTGATCGAACACATGGTCGATGCGGTGCTTTACTTCGAGGGCGACCGTTACCACAGCCACCGGGTGATCCGTGCGATCAAGAACCGCTACGGCACGACGCTGGAGGTCGGCTTATTTGAAATGACCGACAAGGGGTTGACCCCGGTGGTCGATGGCAGCGGGGTGCTCGCGAAGGAATATCAACGCCGACCCGGGAGCGTGGTCTGCCCGGTGTTGCAGGGGTCGCGGTGCTTGCTGGTCGAGATCCAGGCGCTCACAGCCACAGGTTTTCTCGGTGCCGCCAAACGTAAAGTCAGCGGAGTCGATTCAAACCGGCTGGCGATGTTGATAGCTGTGTTAGAAAAGCGTGGCGGCCTGCGGCTTGCCGACCAGGACATCTTTGTCAGCGGGGTCGGGGGCATCCGTGTCACCGAGCCGGCGGCGGACCTCGCGCTAGCGATCGCGATCACCGGGGCCCATTACGACAGGCAGACCGATCCAGGGACTTGTGCGATTGGCGAGATCGGCTTGGGAGGGGAGGTCCGCCATGTGCAGCAACTGGGGCAGCGCATCATCGAGGCCTCCCGGCTGGGGTTCAATAAAATCATCTGCCCGCCGACCGATGCCAAGGCACCCAAGGGGGCGGAACTGTTGCAGGTCAAGACGCTGGACCAGGCGATCGGGTTGCTCAATTAGTTATTGGATACGAGAGACGCATGATAAATCGATCAGGGTTAAAGCTGTTCATCTGGGGTGTGCTGCTGCTTGGGTGCTATGCCCCGGTGTCGGCGCAGATGTTGGCGGGGCCCTGGCTGGTGGAATCAGAGAAGAAGATCGACGTGGCACGCAAGACTGATTTGCGTGTGATCGTGATGGACGGTTCGGGCCGGCCCGCACACGGCGTCGCGGTACGGATCGAGCAGACCCGCAGTGCGTTTCATGTCGGGTTGGTCCTGCCGGAAACCGGTTGGCCTAAGCAGGGGTTGGGTGCGGAGACTCACACCGAGTTTTGGCGTTGTTTTAATGCGGTTTCATTGGAGCGGATGACGGGCTGGCCAGCGCTACAGGCCCAGCCGGGTTCGCAGTTTGATACGAAACGGGTGAGTTTAATAGATAACACGCTGGATCAGGCCCAGGCGGGAGGCGTTTTTGTGCGCTGGGGCCCGATGGTATCTGCGGACGCCGGGCGCTTGCCGGGTTGGGTTGCCCAGTTGTCCGGGCAGGCATTGGCGGAAGCGGTGGCGGGGTACGGCGAACATGTCTGGCAGCACTTCGGCGGACGGATCGATCAATACGATGTGTATACCCAGACGCTGGACCACGGTTTTATCGAGGAGCTGGCTGGTATTTCGGTGGTGCGTCGGTTGTATGAATCAGTCCATGTGAATAGCCCCGGCGCGCAGGGCTGCGCCCGGTTTGATGACGGGCTGACGCTGGGCCGGTTCCAGAAGATGCAACGACGACTGACCGCGATGGGTGAAGCGTTTATCCCGTTCCAGACGGTGGCGATCGACCAGCGGTTCGGCGGCACGGTTGAGAGACGCACGCTGGTTCGGATGCTATCAAAGATCGGCCAACTCCCCGGCCCGGTGGTCATCAGTGGGCTGGAGGTCGGAGCCGACAGCGAGGTCAACGCGGCGATCAATCTGGAGACGGTCCTACGCACCTTGATGGAGCATCCAAACATTGAAGGCATCTGGTTTTCCGGGCTGACACCGGGCATGGCTGGCGAACCCAGTGGCGCTTTGTTGGATGAAATGGGTTTGCCCACGCCGTCCGGGCGGCTGGTTGACAGCTTGTTTCATAGCCTTTGGCGCACAGACATCGATACCCAGGCCGACGGGTTGGGCAACGTCCGGGCAAGGGTGTTCCCCGGGGCCTACCGGATTACGGCGAAACTCCCCGATGGTTTAAATCTGGTCACCGACGTATGGGTTGAAAAGTCAGCCGACCCGCGCGTGGTGCTTCTGGAGCCGTTGCGCCCGGGTGTGATGATCGGTGGGGCGTCAGAGTGACTGCGGCCGTGAGTGGGTATTCAAAATAGTTTGTTACGGCTCGGCGCGGACCACTTCCACGAAGTGTTTGGCGGTTTCGCCGCAGCCGTCTTTGATTTGATGACGGCAACTGAAGCCACAGGCGACGACGACGGCGTCACCGCTTTTCTCGCGGACAGCAGGAAACAGGCGTTGTTCGCCGATCTTCATGGACAGGTCGTGGTGCTCGTACCCGAACGAGCCCGCCATCCCACAGCAGCCGGAGTCTATTTCTCGCACATCGACGCCGGCGTGTTTGAGCAGGTGAGCCACGCCGTCGCTGGTGAAGAGTGATTTCTGGTGGCAGTGGCCGTGGACCAAGGCGTCTTTGAGATTACTAACTAGCTTGCCCTGCAATCGACCGGCGTCCAGTTCCTCGGCGAGGAACGTGTCAATCATCTTGACCTGCCCAGCAACACGTTTGCCCAACGCCTCATCATCGATCAGGTCAGGCAGGTCGTCGGCCAACGCGGAGGTGCAGCTCGGTTCGAGTGTGAGAATCGGCAGGCCCTGTTTAGCGTAGACATCCAGGTTGGTCAGGGTACGTGTGCCGTGGCGTTTGGCTTCTTTAACCAGGCCCTTGGATAGACGGGGTCGTTGGCAGCAGCCTGCCTTTGCGATGGTGACCTGATAACCCAGCCCCTCAAGTAGTTCGACCGCAGCCAGGCCAACCTCAGGCTCGTAGTAATTGGCGTACGTGTCGTCGAACAGCACGACATGTCGGCCGGGCTTGGCGTCCTGAACCTGACGACGCTTCAACAACCTGGGCAGGGTGTTCCTCGCCATCTTGGGCAACGGTCTGCGGCGGTCGATCCCCGTCAGCTTCTCGAACAAGAATTTAAAGGGCGGCAACGATTGCACGAAGTTCGCCAGTGGAGCGACCGGACCCGCGGTCCACTTGACCATGTCCGGTGAACTCCCGATCAGGCGGGAACCCAGCGGTGTGCCGTGCTTGTCGTGGCGCATCTGAAGCACATCGCTCTTGAGCTTCGCCATGTCCACCGCGTTGGGGCATTCGCTCTTACACGCCTTGCAGGAAAGACACAGCGACAGAACTTCGTTTAGGCGGTCGTCGGTCAGGGCGTCGGGGCCCAGTTGCCCGCTCATCGCCAGGCGTAGCGCATTGGCCCGACCACGGGTGACAGCCTCTTCGTCGCGGGTCGCCATGTAGCTGGGGCACATCGTCCCCGAGTCGGTCTTTCGGCAGGCACCCAGTCCGTTGCACTGCTCAACAGCGAGTGAGAAACCGCCCTGGTCGCGGTAGTGATAGTTCGACCTGACCTCGGCGGTGCGTTGTTCGTAACCCGGTGTGCCGTAGCGCAGGTTCTCCGTCATCTTCGGCGTGTCGATGATCTTGCCGGGGTTCAGGTGGTTGCCGGGATCGAATAGCGATTTAACCTGGCGGAATGCGTCGTAGAGTCTTGGGCCGAAGAAGCGTTCGATGTATTCGCCGCGCACCAGGCCGTCGCCATGCTCGCCGCACCACGACCCGCCGTACTCCTTGACCATGGCGAAGGCCGCGTCGGCGATGGCGTGCATCTTCCTGACGTCTTCGGGTTTGTGCAGGTCCAGCAGGGGTTTGGGATGCAGCACACCAACGGATGCGTGGGCGCAGATCGAAACCTTGACGTGGTGTTCATCACAGACAACCAGCAATCGCCGGATATAATCAGCCAGGTGCTCGACCGGGATCGCCGCGTCATCGACAAAGTCCAGCGGCTTGGCGGAGCCTTTGATGTTAGATGCCAGGCCCACGCCGAGTTTGCGTAGCTCCCAGATGTGCCCGATGCCGATGGCGTCGCTGCGGATCACGGTGGTGTAGCCGACGTGGTTGTGACGCATCGCCTGGGCGAATGCTTCGGCACGTTCGTTGGCCTGGTCCTGAGTGTCGCCCATGAACTCGACGACTTGGACCGCCTTTGGATCACCCTCGAAGAAGTCTGCCAGGTGTGCGGACGACGGGTTGCGCCGGGCTTCTACGATGATCGAGTCATCCAGCAATTCGACGGTGGACGGCTTGTGTTCGAGCATCGCCGGGACGTGCTGTAGTGACTCGATGATGTCATCAAAATGGACCACGCAGACCGCGGTGGCCTTGGGGTTGTCTACGAGGCGGACGGTGGCTTCCAGCAGGATCGCCAGTGTCCCCTCGCTGCCGACGATCAGGTTGCAAAGATTCCAAGCCCCGTCCCCGGATGCGCCCTTAGAATTATTTCCCGGTTCGGGCCCCGTGTCTGCTTCGCCTGTGAACGCATCGAGGTTGTAGCCGCTGACACGGCGCATGGTCTTTGGGAACCGTGCCTGGATCTCGTCGCGGTTTGCGCGGAGGACCTCGCCGATGCCGCGGTAAATTTCTGCCTCCCGCCCTTTGCCGGCACTCCGGTCTGACCATTGGTCGGCATCGCAGGCGTCAAGGGACAGGACCGTGCCGTCGGCAAGCAGCACCTTCATCGCGAGGATGTGGTCGATGGTTTTGCCGTAGACGATCGAGCGTGTGCCCGAGGAGTTGTTGCCGATCATCCCGCCGATGTTGGCTCGGCTTGAGGTCGCGGGGTCGGGGGCGAAGTGCAGGCCCGATGGTTTGAGTTGCGCGTTGAGTTGGTCTCGGACGACGCCGGGCTGCACGCGGGCCCAGCGTTGCTCCGCGTTGACCTCAAGGACAACGTTCATGTATTTGGAGCAGTCCAGGATCATCCCCGGGCCGAAGGTCTGACCGGCGAGGCTGGTGCCGCCGCCGCGTGCGGTGATCGGCATGCCGTGATCGACGGCGATGTGCACGGCGGCGATCACGTCGTCCTGGTCCATCGGCACAACCACGCAGGCCGGCATCATCTGGTAGTGGCTGGCATCGGTGGCGTGGATGCCCCGGCTGACAGGGTCGGTGAGTACTTCACCCCGGACAGCGGCGCGCAGGGCAGCGGCCACGGCGTCGTCGGGTGCTTGTGTTAGTGGGGTGGTCATGCCTTCGCGGTTTCCGTCGATACGTTGCTACGCCCTGGGTTCAGCTACAGAACCGGGCTGGTTCTGCCCCGGCTGTGCGGATTCTAACCCGGCGTGCCGTCTTGTGTAGCGCGGAGGGCTTGGCGGGCGTGTTCGACGTCGGCAGACAGGTTCAGGATCGAGCCGAGGTTCATCAGTTCCAGGACCTCAAAGACGGCCCCGGTCGCGCCGGCGATTCGGATCTCCCCGTCGGCATCCTTTACCCGGCGGTGCAGAGTCACCAAGGCACCGATCCCAGAGGATGAGACGTAGGTCAGATTGGCGCAGTTAAGGATGATCCGCAGCCGGCCCACATCCAGGAGTTTGTCGATGCTGTCGTGCAGCTCCCGCAGGGAGGCGCTGTCAAGGCCGCCCTCGAGCTCGATGAGGGTGAGGTTTCCCTCGATTTCCTGGATATTCAAATTCATCTAGGGCGCGTCCGCCGAGGTCTTGTAGGTTACACCGGGGTTTTTAGGTACATGGGTAAAGCCCGCACATTGTAGCGGCGGCAGACACGACAGGCCGCGGCCCTTGGTTTGATTGATATCAAAAGCAAGGGTGGGACGTACTCTTCTGCGGTTGTGTCACCGGTCAGCGGACGGCTTCGCGGTACTCTCTGCGGTAGGTCGTGGAGTAGAATTGATCGCGGACGTGGCCGTTGTTGCTGTACTGGCGGTCGCGTGTGATGGTGACACTGTTCTGGACGGTGGGCTGTGCGTAGCCTGCGTTGGCGGCGGGTGTGAGGTCGTTGCGGTTGGCGTACCAGGGCAGGGCCTGTGCGTTAGCTTGCCGGGAGTCGATGTAGTGCAGCAGGGGCGTATCCAGCACGACCGATCGGCGGTGACCGTCGGCATCAAGTTGCGGGCCCAGGTCCACCGGGTGGATCTGTTGGCAGCCGGTGAGGACCAGTAGACTGGCCAAGCAAAACATCAGGGATAATAGTTGGATAGCACGCATCACCTTTGGGGTAGCTAATACGGTGCCGGCGAAGAGGTGGGGGGCTGGTCCGCATTGAAATGTACGGGTAATTACATGTGTATCAATGAATTACGGGCGTAAAACAGGCGTTGGCTCCGCAGGCATTGCAGGACGGGTCGTGCCGGTTGTAGCTCTAAGGCAACACACGGTGTTGGATCACACCGCGATGGGTGGGCTGCACTTTAGTTGGTTGTGACGTGGCCTTCGCCCGGGCTCCAGTTGCAGGCGCACAGCTCGCCGCTGTGCACCGCATCGATCACACGCAGGGCTTCCGGGACGCTTCGGCCGACGGACAGGTTGTTAACGGAAACCCACTGAATCACGTTGTCAGGATCCACCAGGAACGATGCGCGGAGGCAGACGTTCTCTTTAGGATCGAGGATCCCCAAGTCGCCCGCTAGCTTCTGGGCTGCGATCAGCGGGTAGGGCAGGTCCTTGAGCCCGGGGTGTGACATCCGCCACGCCTGGTGGGAGAACTCGTTGTCCGTGCTGCCGCCGATCAGGACGACGTTGCGATCGTCAAACTGCGGGGCGGCCTTGGCGAAGTCGATCAACTCCGTGGGGCAGACAAAGGTGAAGTCCTTGGGGTAGAACAGGAACAGCTTCCATCGGCCCTCGTAGTCGCCGGTCTGGATCACGGTTAGGTCGTCGATTGTCAGGCCCGAGCAGGCCTGGCAGTGGAATTCGGGGAACGTTTGGCCGACGGTCAGCATGGGGATATTCCATCTTTGGGCTATGGGTGTTCAGCGGTTTGTACGAGTAGGGGCGTAAACAGAAGTTATGTATATCTTCTGTTGCCACTAGGCGAAGATTAGAACAGCCACACACCGAAGTCAAACCCTACGGGGCTTGTTTTTATGTTTCTTGGTGATGATCGGCTTGTGGACAGCAGTGGGGCGGTGCTGTCGTATAGCCTAGAATGCTGTCATGGGAATCCCGGATACACCTCATGACGATACGTCAACCATGCTAGCACGCCTGCAAGAGGTGGTACGTCTGCGCGGGCGGGTGATGACAGCCTATTCCGGCGGGGTGGACTCGACTCTGGTCGCTGCGGTCGCCCGAAGGGTGCTTGGGAAAGATAACGCCCCGGCAGTCATCGGGGATTCGCCTTCGCTGCCACGTTACGAACTGCAGCGGGCCCGGGCTCTTGCGCAGGATCTAGACCTTGAGTTGATCGAGGTTCGGCCCGGCGAGCAGGACGATCTGGGGTATCGAGCCAACGCGGGAGACCGCTGCTACTTTTGCAAGACACACCTCTATGACTCACTGAAGCGTCTGACTAAGGAGCTTGGGTTCCAGTACATCGCCAACGGGACAAACACTGACGACCTGGGCGATCACCGTCCGGGGCTGATGGCGGCGGATGAGGCGGAGGTTATCTCGCCACTGATCGAGGCGGGGCTTAATAAGCAACAGGTACGCCTGGTGGCCAAGCACTTGGGGTTGGCCAACTGGGACAAGCCAGCCGCAGCGTGCCTGGCCAGCCGGGTGCCTTATGGCAGCGAGGTGACGCCCCAGCTTCTGGGTCAGATCGAGCGTGCGGAGCAGGTGCTGCGCGGGCTTGGGTTCACCGGTTTCAGGGTCAGGCATCACGGGGAGGTCGCGCGGATCGAGTTGCCGATAGACCAGTTGGGTCGGCTGATGGAGGATGACGTGAGGCAAGCGGTCGCGGAGGGGGTGCGGGAAGCCGGGTATCTTTATGTATCACTCGATCTTGAAGGGTTCCGTAGCGGCAGCGGGAACCTGGTGCTGACGGTCAGCGCGCTGGGACGCGGTGGCGGGTAAGTCACACAACGGAGCCTTGGTTTGCGAACGATGCAAGCATCACTGACGTGTTGGGTCTTATTGGCAGCTTTCCTGTCAACCGGCGTATCGTCGGCCGAGGGATTGGACCGGCAGACCAGGCAGCTATGGGAACGCCACTGGCGGGTGTACGCCCAGCAGTGCGCGGTGTTTGAAGAAGGGTTCTTGTGTTGCCCGGCGTACAACAAGCGATACCCAAGCTCGACGGGGATGACCGTGCGCCAGGCCAGCAACGAGCTATCTGAGAGGATCAAAGTCGGCGGTGGTGGGATCGTGGTGCATAAGACCGTGAAGTTGCCGATCGAAGAAGCCGAAGCGATGTCCAAGCCCATCCCAAAGATTTCAGCCGGGCAGTACGGGTATCTGACGTCGGCCCAGGTCGTTGAGGTTCTGGGGCCCAAGTCGATGATGGTTAAAAACCTGTATCTGTACGACCCGATCGCTCTACGCCGGGATTTCAAGGCCGACCGCGCCAAGGCCAAAAAGGCGGACGACAAGGACGCAGCGGAAGCCGATCTAGAACACATCTACAAACGCCGACAAGCTCTGGCGGAACGACACAAAGATAGGAAGCACAGAAAAATCGTCCTGCGGCTGGAAGGTTTTTCGACGGCCGGCCTGGTGGCGGAGGATCGCTGGGCTGGGCCCAGGGGAGAAGGATTTGCCGTGTTGATCGTCAAGCCCGAAACGTACGGCAGCAAGCGGCGGTCCCGGCAGAGACTGGTCGCGGTGTCCATCAAAGACATCCGTTGGGGCCTGGATGAGGACACGTTTATCAAGCTGCTGGACTCCCGTGGTCTGGACCCGCAGAGTTTTATCGAGATGCTTATGGAGATGATGGCCCAAGACAACCCCAAAGCGGCGAAGGGGCGTGTGTTCAGTGCGTTGCTCCTCGAGAAGCAAGAGCCCGATGAACCCGATGAGTCCGATGAGCCGATACAAACCACCGACCCGCCCCCGGTTACCAAGCAGACCCCGGATGACGGGGACACGGGGCAATAAGAGCCGTTTGAGATTTAGGTATTGATGCCGGGCCGCTACACCCCTAGAATCGGGCGGCGTATTACCCATGTTCTTCCCCGGTGTCCCATGTGAGGCGTGAATTTGAAACGTAAGTGTGACCGATGCGCACGCCCGGCGACCCACCACTCGGTGGAGATTATCCAAGGCAAGAAGATCGAGAAGCACCTGTGCGATCAGCACGCCGCCGACGAGGGGCTTGCGATCAAGTCCATCCAAACCCCGATCAATGAGCTTCTGACGAACTTTGTAAAGATCCACAGCAGCGGCGAACCCGATCGTCCGATCCCAGGCGGGGTGTGTGAAAATTGCGGGCTGACATTCGCCCAGTTCCGTAAGGACTCGCTTCTGGGATGCCCGGATTGCTACAAAGCGTTTGAGCAGCCGTTATCGACCTTGCTAGAGCGGGCGCACGAAGGCGGGACACATCACATCGGCAAAGTTCCCCGCCGGGCTGGCGCGGGTGAGCAACGCCAGGCGATGCTGATGCGGATGCGCAAGAAACTCAACGCCGCGGTGGTGGGAGAAGACTACGAGCTCGCCGCCCGGCTACGCGACGACATCCACCGGTTCGAGGAGGAGCCCCTTTGAGCCTGCAGAACTACACCGACCACGCCGGCGAATGGCTGCGCGGGACCGGGCCTCACAGCGAAATCGTGATCTCCAGCCGGGTTAGGCTGGCACGCAACATCGCGGGGTTTCCCTTTGTTGCCCGGGCAAGTCAGCGTCAGCGGCACGAAGTACTTGCAGCCTGCAAGGAACGCATCGTCAGCGATCGGCTCGCACCTAACATCCTCTGGGTCGACCTCTCACAAAGCTCGGGGATGGACCGCCAACTCCTGGTCGAGCGGCACCTGATTAGCCGTCAGCACGCCAACGCGGACGGTGATTCCCCCCGTGCCGTCGCGGTTGGTGCAGACGAAACTTTTGCGATCATGGTTAACGAGGAGGACCATCTGCGGATGCAGGTCATGCGCAGCGGCCTGCAACTCTCCGAGGCGTTTGACCAGATCAACCGGATCGACGACATCCTCGAAGACCACATCGACTACGCCTACGCCCGGCGGTTCGGCTACCTCACCGCCTGCCCGACCAACGTGGGCACGGGGCTGCGTGTCAGTGTGATGCTCCACCTGCCAGGCCTGAAGATCACCGGCGAGATCGACAAGGTCCGCCGGGCCGCCCGGGACATGCACCTGGCGGTGCGCGGCCTGTTCGGCGAAGGGTCCGAAGCACTGGGTGACCTCTACCAGATCTCTAACCAGACGACGCTGGGCAAGTGTGAGGAGGAAGTGCTCGCCGACTTCCAGAACACGATCGTGCCCCAGATCATCGCCTACGAGCAGCAGGCCAGGCAGGCTCTGATGCGTCACCGTGAGGCCGAATTTGATGACAAGCTCTGGCGTGCCTGGGCGGTCCTGACCCATGCCCGGGTGATGGGCGGCGAGGAAGTCTTGTCCTTGCTGTCGCACCTGAGGCTGGGGGTGAATCTTGGCCGGGTGAACCGCACGGACATCCGCACGATCAACGAATTGTTCCTGCTGACCCAGTCCGCCCACCTCCAAAAGATCTCCGGCTGCGAGATGGACGCCCCGACCCGCCGTGCCGCCAGGGCCCGCTTATTGAGACAGCGTCTCGGCGGCAACGCGGATCACTCATAATCACACGTCATAAGGCCTCTCACATCTTCACCAGGTCACACAGATACCGTGGCTACGGCTGCATTTTGAGCCATCTCTAAATCTTTGTGAAGTCAGCCGGTTATCGTTTTGTTGCCCCGTATTTTCCACAACATGTCCCGGCCCGTATTTTCCTTGCCACCGGCCTGTAAATGCTTAAAATAGATGTGTCAGGCATGTCATGGCGGATGATTGCGGGGATACGACTTGGATTCGGGGCAACAGATCAGGAGACCTATGGGACTGCGCGAAGACATCATGAATGAGACGGTCGCACAACTGCCGCTGCGCAAGGCGGTCACGGTGACGGCCGATTTGTCGGCCAAAGAAGCGATCCGGTTGATGCGTGATAGCAAACTGGGCTGTGTGTTCGTCATCGACGATCAGGGCCGACCGATGGGCAAGTTCACCGAGCGGCAGGTACTCAAGCTGGTCTGTGGCTGCGTGCCCTTGGACCAGCAGGTGGGCAAGCACATGGTCAAGATCCCCGAGTGTGGCTGCGTGCGTCTGACCGACCCCGTGGTCAAGGTACTCGAGGGCATGAAGCAGACCCGGCTGCGTTTCCTTTGTGTGGTCGATGACGCGGGCAAAGTCGTTAGCCTCACCGGGCAGAAGGGTCTGATGGAGTATGTCGCCGACCACTTCCCCCGTCAGATCAAGGTGCAGGTGATGACATCTAAATTACACATGAACACGCGGGAGGGCGCATAGCCATGGGACGCATACGCAACCCCGTCGAGCCGGGCGAATTTGAAGACCCGCTGCACAACTACGATCCGCCAACTCATTCCGATGAGCTTGAGCGGGTGCTCTGCGATTCCCAGGTCTCGCAGATGCCGATCACGCCGTTGGCCTATATCGAAAAAGACGCCACGGTTCAGGACGCGTTGGACGTGATGGCCAAGTACGAGTGTTCCTGCGTAGTCGTGCAGGATGCCGGCCGGGCCGCTGGGATCTTCTCGGCACGGGACGTACTAAACAAAATCGCCCACGACCCCGCCACACGAGCCAAGCCGATCACCGAGTTCATGACCCACGGCCCCAGAACGGTGTATGTCACCGATTGCCCGGCCAAGGCCCTGAACCTCATGGCCGTCGGCGGGTTCCGTCACATCCCAGTGCTGGATGTCGATGACAAGGTCGTCGGCATCTTAGGCCCACGCCGCACCACCGAGTTCTTACAAGAACACCTGATCTGATTTCGCGTTTCGGCACCCTACGCCCACTCAACTCTCTTTAAGAACCGCAACCGCTTTGCGCTGAGGGTTTGCTATTGGCAGATCGTCGAGCTTACCGAGGCTGCGCCAAACACCGACTCGCGGACGCAGACGCCCCGACATAGCCGACGCATGCCAGAGGTGAAATTCGATGCTGCGGTGGGTCGTCTGGTGTGTAAACAATCTCAACGGTTTCACAACACGGGCCACCAATCCAAACCGCGACTTGATCCAAGCACGCAGCGCAGCAGCCTTAGCCTGTGCGGTCACCTCCTCAGCGGTAGGCATCTGCCACATATTCGACCACAGCCCCTCGGTCGGCCGTTGCTCAAACAGGAACTGCCCGCGGCGCTCAATCGCGATGATGTGGTGATGCACCGTGACGGGGCGTTTACGTTTGGCGGGCACGGGCACCTCCGAGACACGGCCGGCTCGCAGCGCTTCACACTCACCCGACAACGGACAATCCCCGCACGACGGGTTGGCCTTGGTGCAGATTAGTGCGCCCAACTCCATCACCGCTTGATTAAAGTCGCCGGGCCTGCGCACCGGAACCCAGTCCTCCGCCAGCCGCCACAAAGTCTTACGCGTGTCGGTCCCATCGATGGGTTGGTCGATCAGGTAGACCCGTGACAGCACGCGGGCGACATTGCCATCCAGGATCGGGGCGGCACGCCCAAACGCGATCGAGGCCACAGCCCCGGCCGTATACCGCCCCACACCCGGCAAACTCAACAGGTCAGTGACATCCCCAGGCACCCGGCCCCCGTACTCGGCAACAAGAACCCGCGCCGCCGCATGAAGATTCCGGGCCCGGCGGTAGTAGCCTAGCCCCTGCCATAGACGCAAAACCGCCTGCTCATCGGCCTCGGCCAGGTCTCGCACCGTGGGGAACGCCTCGATAAACCGCCCGTAGTACGGCAACACCGTGGCGACCTGGGTCTGTTGGAGCATCGCCTCGCTGACCAGAACCCGGTAGGGGTCGGGTGTTTCGTCAGGCTTAACCCGCCAGGGAAGCCGCCGGCGGTGGGTGTCGTACCAGGCAAGCAGACGCCGACGGACGCTCCGGGTTTTACTTGGGGAACCGGGGGAACCGGCGGTGGGGCCGGTAGTGGCATCGCAGGTGGTAGGGGGGGAGGTTTTGGGCATGGATCGGTCGGTTTTGCAGGCTCAGGCGGTGAACGTCCGATCATAACAAGGCCCTTGGTCGACCACAGGCGTTGCAGGGCGGATGGTCTTTGAATTCACGAATCCCACACAGGGGCGAATCGCATGGTAGCCAGCCGACAGTCACTCACCCCGGTCAGGGATTCAGTCACGCACAAGTTCCAGATCATGGGCCACGAGGGCTACCTGACCGTTGGGCTGTTTGAGACCGGCATGCCCGGCGAGGTCTTCATCAAGATGTCGAAGGAAGGCTCGACCCTGTCCGGGCTGATCCAAGCCTACTGCCGGGCCTTCTCCCTGGCGATCCAGTACGGCCTGCCGCTGGATGAAGCATGCCGACGATTCAAGGGCATGCGCTTCGAGCCGATGGGCACCACGTCCAATCCCGACATCCCCGAAGCCTTGAGCATCATCGACTACGTCGCCCAGTATCTCCAACTGCATTATGTAACAGCTTCGGCCGACCGCGCGGGTGTTGCGGAACTTCTCGCCGAGGCCGGCTGATACGTTGCGCACGGCTTCCCCAGCGTTCCACGCTTGAATCACACATCAATCACATCAGTCTTGACCCTGTGCGCGGTGGCGGCTACTGTCTGGACTTCGGCCTCCAAGCCCACTCCCCTGCCCACTCCTCTATGGATGACCAGACCAAACACAAGTGTGGCGTCTTCGGGATCTGGGACGATCCCGATACCGCGCATAAATGCTATACCGCCCTCTACGCCCAGCAGCACCGCGGGCAGGAGTCCGCCGGCATTGCCGTGGTCGATGACGGCCAACTCAACGCACACACCGGCATGGGCCTGGTCGCCGAGGTCTTCGACGACCAGACACTCGCTCGCCTCACGGGTAACGCCGGGATCGGGCACAACCGCTACTCCACCACCGGGGCCAGCCGGTCCTGCAACGCACAACCCCTCCTGCGTGAATACGTCGGCGGGCAAGTCGCGCTAGCCCACAACGGCAACCTCATCAACGCCGATCTACTAAGACAAGAATACGAATCACGCGGGCACATGTTCCAGACATCCACAGACACCGAGGTGATCCTCGTCCTGCTGGCGTCGCACCACCTGGCCAAGGAAGACGCCCTGGCGGAGGTGCTGCAGCATCTTCAAGGGGCATACTCGCTGGTATTCCTCTTCAACGACCGGATCGAAGCCGCACGCGACCCCTGGGGCTGGCGCCCCCTGGTGCTGGGCAAGACCGAGGCCGGCGCTCCCTGTGTCGCCAGCGAGACCGTGGCGCTGGACGCGATCGGGGCGACCTATGTCCGTGAGGTCGAGCCCGGCGAGATCGTCACGCTGTCAGACAAAGGCGTGCAGAGCCGACGCTTCGCCAAGCCCCAGCCCCCGGCCCACTGCATCTTCGAACACGTCTATTTTGCCAACCCCTCGTCGATCCTGTTCGGTGATACCGTTCAAGTGATCCGTGAAAAGTTCGGCGAAAAACTGGCAGAAGAGTCCCCGGTCGATGCCGACTGCGTGATCCCCATGCCCGACTCAGGCCGAAGCTCGTCGATGGGCTACGCACGCGCTAGCGGATTGCCCTACAAAGAAGGCATCGTCCCCAACCGCTACGTCGGCAGGACGTTTATCAAGCCCAGTCAGGCCCAACGTGAGGTCGCCGTCCGTCTCAAGCTCAACGTGGTCAGAGAGATCGTCAAGGACCACCGCCTGATCGTGGTCGATGACTCCATCGTCCGCGGCACCACGACCCGTTTCAAGATGGCGCAGCTACGGCGGGCCGGTGCTAAAGAAATCCACCTGCGTATCAGTTGCCCCCCGATCCGCCACGGCTGCTACTTCGGCGTGGACTTCCCCGACCCCAAGGACCTGATCGCCAACGATAAGAGCGTGGATGAGATCGCCGAATTCCTCGACGTCGATTCCCTGGCATTCCTGTCTCTGGAAGGCATGCTCTCATGCGTAAGCCTGCCCAAAGAAAACTACTGCACCGCCTGCTGGTCCGGCAACTACCCCATTGACGTCGAACACCCCGTCAATAAACTAGACCTCGAACGTCACCAGTTGCGTATGTTCTCGCCGGACAAATAATATCTAGGCCACCTCTAATAATTGAACTCTCTCCGCGAAAAAGCCGCTTGCGGCTTAGCGGGGCCCCATGGATGACCTCCGTGTGTGTATTTTTAGAGGTGGCCTCTACTTAATCAGTGCCTCGGCACCCGTCAGCGGGGCACGCAGACGATCTACAGCATCTCGGTTTAACGTGAACCACCCGGTGTGGCTTTCACCGTGGGACGGATCCATCGTAACGGTTACCGTTTCGTCGTCGCCGTGAATGAAACGCAGCGTCCATGTTTCCTCACCCGTCGTGGTCAACTCGATTGAAAAGTCGATATCTTCCGGGCGCAGATGCAACGGCGCGACATATCGCTCCACACGCAGCCCAGCCAAGGCGTCAAACACCCCAGCCGCCACCGCTTGGTCCACTTCGCCTTGGTCACTGACGAAACGCTGCCCGTCGAGCGATACCATGATGTCCGTTGTATCACTGGCGATCCTGGCCGAAGCAATCTCTTCGAGGGATACCGTAAGAACACTGCGGTCGCGGTACTCGGCGTTGAATAAATCGGCTACAACTCCCGGCAACACAAACCCCAAGTCGATGCCCGTCAACACAGCTTGCCCATTAACAGGGTCGATCGACAGCGTCTTGGGCGATCCCTCCGAGAGATTAATCGTCAACTCGATCTCACCGGTATCTGGTGTAATCGGATCGGCCAGCCATTTGGTGGCTCTTAATGGATTCAGTGAGCCGAGCAAGGCGTCGAAGCTGGTATTCTCAAACTGATCTTGCCCGGTGAGCGTCCAACCCGTTTCAGCGTCTGAGGGGATGAACTCATAGACCACGCCATCCGCGCGGCGCAGCGTCATGCCGGTGATTTTATCACGCGAAATATCCATGATCGTGCGTTTACGCAGCCCAAGCGGTGGCCCAAGCAGCAGATCCAACCCCGAGACTTTGACCAGGTAACCGACCCCCTCGCCACGGTTAACGATGATCCGGTCGTCGCCGCTGCCGTAAACATTGAAGTTCACTTCGCCGCCGCCGGCCGCCACGCCGAGTTGGACCTGTACGATCGGGTCGCCAAGCTCGCTAAGTTCTGTGGTGTACCGAGTCGTTTCAAGGCCGCAAACATGTTGGATCAAAGCATGAGCGGTGCTGTAATCGACGTCGAAATCGGGCTGCGGCTCGCCGAAGCGGTAGCCGGATTGCGGGTCACGGATCAGGTGCAGCGTCGTCTCGCCCGCTTGCTGCACCACCAGGTCTCTAACGTCTTGCGGTGATGCAACGACTACACGCGGGTCGCGCAGATCGTCTACGCTCCGTACCAGCGCGTCGGCACTGGAAGCGTCCACCGTGAAGACCACCAGCGTCGGCTCATCGTCTCGCGTCCATGCGGCGTACCGGGTGTTGCCTTCCAGAGCGGTTCGGCCGATCTTCAACCTGCGTGTGACAGTATCAATCCGCGCGACTTGGTTATCAGTTGGAGGCAGCAGGGCGGGGGACTCGATGATTAATTCCAGGTGAGGCTTGCCCAGCCCGTAGATCGCCAGACTGTCGGGGTTGTCTTCGGTGAAGCCGTTGATCCACACCTGATCTGCCGCAGCGACAAGGTTGTTAATCGCCTCTTCGCTGGCGCGTTGTACGCCTTCGCCATCGATCCGCCACCGCCCGTCGGCTTTCGTCAGCCCGATCACCGCGCCGTCCTGGTGTAACCCGATGTGTTCTATGGCGGATGCGGCCTGGATACCCAGCGATTTACTACGCCAGTCGTTGACCTGCTGATCGAGCACCGCCCCGTGCAACGCCGGATCGACGACGTAAGCCATCATCTCACCATCGACTTGGACATACCCGTGGCCATCAACCGTTTGTCGGCCCAACTTCAATGTCCAATGCTTATCACCAACCCAAACCGTGACAACGGCACGCGGTTTATCCAGCCCCATCTGCGCCGTGGTCGCCCCCCCCCCGGATTTCACGCCCACGGCTGCACCCGAAGCGTCGGATTCCATCTGCTGTATGTAACGCAGCTCGGCGAACCGTCGGGCGATCGCATCCGGGGTGGATGTTTCAAGGGCAAACCGCACTGGCTGGGTCTGGAACCATTGGCCGCCGTGCTTTTCGATTGTGACCTCACGACCGCCCCGTGTGATCTGTATGCGGTCGATTGAATCCAAGGCCGGTGTGTCGTCAGCAAAAACCAGTTGGCCGGCGGTCTGTGTGGTTTCATCGGCTTGTTGTTGTTTGTGGACTTCATACCGGCTGGTCTGGCCGTACTCAACGAAGTAGAAATACCCGCCGACCACCGACAACAGTAGGACCAGGGCGAGCGTGGTTTTGAAATTCATCGTGAATCAATCCTGTATTACGCCCGGCGTCGTACCCACCAGACACCCAGCCCAAGCAGCAACGCCCCCGCAGGCATGCCGGCGAGCAGGGCGGTTTGGTGCCACCATAGCGCGTCCGCGGTCATAGGCTTGATCCGCGGCACATCCTGTGACCGTGGGCTCGCGGCGATCAGGTCTTCCAAACCGGCGAGCCAGAACACACTGTTAATAAAGAGTTCGCTGTTGGCCGGGAACGCGGCACCGGTGAGTTCAGCGGTGCCGGGGCCCAAGAGACCCAGACCCGTCATCGGATCGCTGGCCCAGATGGTTTCAGCAACCGTGACCAGTCGCTTGCCGGCTTGTTCGGATGCCACACCGATGGTGAAAGATTCGGCGCTGTCCGGCTCGCTGAACTTAGCGTTCTGCACCGCTTCGGGTGATGAAAGATCGCTGTGCGCCCAGAGCCTGCTGCCTTTCAACTCGATTAAGCGGTGGTGTACCACGTCCCCGTTTTGACTAAGCAGGATCGGGCACGCCACACGGAAGCCGGCCTGCATCCCGTTAAGCGCGGTGGTGATCGCCAGCCCGTCCGGCCAGGTATCGACCAGGAACTGCAAGGAGGTAGCGGTACGCCGGTTGTCCTGCTGAATCTCCTCAAGCACGATCCGGTCCAACTGCGGGGTCAGCCCCCAGTTTGCAAGCAAGTCGGTGATGGGGTTGGCGACGGCAAACGATGCGGCACCGTCGGCAGAGAGCAACAGCATCGCGGCGTCCCCTGCGTCTAACCGCTCCTCCAACAGGTCCGCGATCTGCTGACGGGGGTTAGCCATCATCATCATGGGGTTATTCATCTGGTCCCCGGGCGTGGGCAGCACGACCCAGATGGTTTTCTGCCCGGGCTCGGCCTGGGGCCGCGGTGCCGGGGGTGTGGGCTGACCCATCGAACTCATCTGCCCGGCGGGGTTCCACTGCGTTACTCGGAAGTCGGCGCTCTGTAGCCGCTGCGCCACGATGTTGTACCGTCCCCGCTCGCCCAGCGCCGGGCCGCCGCCGGAGGTGATGAACACCACCATCGGTGGCTGCGTAAGCGTCATGCTCAGTAACGCCCCGGTGAGTTTTTCTTCGATCAGGTACTGCGGCTGGGTCCGCCCGGTCTCCTCGTAACCCCGCGCATCCTCCCGCCACATCTCGCTGACCGGGACGACCTTCACACGGTCAGCACCCAGCACCACGACCGACGCGCCGGTGGTCAGGGAATACAACACCTGGTTGTAACGCGGCGAAGGCTCGACGGCATCCATCTGTTGCAACGGCGCGACGAGTTTTTCTTGGGCCTGCCTACACAACTCGACAACCTGCAGCAGCCGTTCCTTGTCGGCATCCTTGCTTGTGTTGTCTCGGGCAAGTTGTCCCCCACGGTCGGCCACCACGCCCAGCACCGCGTCGTAGTCTGTTAGCACAGCCTGGATCTGCCCCTTGATCCCCGCATAGTTCACCAGGACCTGGTCGAGTAATTCATCGGTCTGTTGACCGGCAAGCTCGGCGGTCTGGCTGATCTCTTTACAACGGGTCGCCGCCACCTGGTACAGGTTCTGCGCCGGGTCCTCAGTGGGGGCCTGCTCCGTGTCGAGCCCCGCCATTAAGACAGCAATGAGTTCCCCATTGAGCGGGCCCAACTCCTTCAGTGCCGTCCGCCCCAGGCCGATCGCTTTGATGACCGGGGCTAATTCATCGCCGAACGCCTGGGCAATCGCGGCGTTGAGTTGCTCGGCCTTAAAGATGTCACCGCGTGCGTCCAGATGCTCGGCCGTGACGTGGTCGGCATAACGTGCGTATTCATCCGACAGATCCCGGACCCGCCGATACACCAACGCCTCCTGCCCGCGGGTGACCTCAAGATCATTCGGCAGCAGCGTGACGATCCGGTAGTCACCCTCCAGCTTGTGCAGCACAGCCTTGGACTGCGCGGACAGGCTGTAGCTACGATCCTGTGTCAGGTCCAGACGCAGGTACTGCCGGCTGGCGATCCAGTTCACCAGCACCACGATCCCCAACGCGGCGACCACAGCAACCGTGATGTTCAACCCGAACTTCAATCGGCGCACAGCCTGCGAGTCGGTTGATGGTTTTTGTTTACGACTCATATCGGTTCCGTCTGAACTTTATGCTTGTGGCACTTGCGTGGTTAACGCCAACGTCGGCTCTGCAGGGTCAAGGTGGCGAAGAACAAGAACAGCCCGGTCCCGCTGACGAAGAACACGACCCGCCCCAGGTCGATGATCCCCTTGGCGAAGTCCTCGAACTGCCCAAATACATTGATGTAGAAAAGCCCCTGCTTGATCCACGGATGGTCCGCGACCCAGCCCGCCCGGGCCAGCAGCACCGCAAGCGGTGAGAACGCCAGCACCATCGCGGTCGTGAGTAGGAACGCGATGATCTGGCTCTGCGTGATGGCCGACGCAAAGGTTCCGATAGCCAGGTACAGCCCCCCGACCATCAGCAACCCAAGCATCCCAACCAGGATCGGGCCCAAGTCCGGGTTTGAATTCAGACCAAGCACCGCAACCAACACCGCCACCGGGATCATCAGTGTCAGGAAAAAACCCATCGCCCCCAGCCACTTGCCCAAGACCACCTGCGTGTCGCTGATCGGTAGTGTCATCAGCAACTCAATCGTGCCAGCCCGGAACTCCTCGCTAATCAGCCGCATGCTGATCGCCGGGACCAGTGGGATCATCAGCCAAAGCACCGACCACTGGAGGTTGCGCATCTCCGCGGGCGCACCGGGGGCAAAGCCCGCCAGGAACAGCAACGCCGTGCCGAACCCAAACAGCCCCAACACGACATAAGCAACCGGGCTAAAGAACAGGCTGGTGAGTTCGCGTTTGGCGATGGTTAGGACGTGATTCATGGGTCTAGGGTCTGGGGTTCAGGGTCTAGGGTTAGGCAACGCCGGTTCTGAGCGAAGCGAAGGGCCGGGTGTTCCCGGGGCTCGGGTATCGGAAAATATTGTTAGGTCTGGGCTCTTTTATTTATGCGATGGCCTTGGCGGCGCCCTTGTCGTTCTCTTGGAAGAGTTGTAAGTAGTAATCTTCAAGGTTGGGCTTTCGGCGGGTCACTTCCCGCACCGGCATGCTCTTCTCGGTGAGTTTCAAAGTCAGTGCGTCGGTCAGATCATCCTTCCCGGCGGGGGTGACTTCAACACGGCACCAGCCGTCGTGGGGGATGACCTCGACTTCTCGCACACCCGTCACCTCGCCAAGCGCCGCCTGCACCGCCCCAGCCTCGGCCTGCACATCTAACAACACGCGCGAGCCGCCCTGGACCTTCCCGCACAACTCGTCGGTTGTCCCATCGGCTACCAGTTCGCCTTCTTTAAGGATCAATACCCGGTCCACAGTCTTCTCGATCTCCGTGAGGATGTGGCTCGACAGCAGGATCGTGTGTTTGTCCCGCAACTCCCCGAGCAACTCGCGGAAGTGCTTGATCTGATTAGGGTCCAGCCCCGCGGTCGGCTCATCTAAGAAAAGTACCGTCGGCTCATGCAGCAACGCCTGGGCAAGCCCGACACGCTGGCGGTTGCCCTTGGAAAGTTGCCCGATCAGCCGCCGACGGATGTGGCTAAGCGAGCAACGGTCACAGACCTCGTTAATACGCCGGACACGACCGCCCCGAGACATGTTCAACAGCTTCCCGCGATAGTCCAAGTACTCCTGCACCCGCATCTCCGGGTACAACGGCGTGGACTCCGGCAGATACCCGATCGCCGCCCGCGCCGCTTCGGATTCTTTCAGCACGTTGTGCCCCGCAATCCAAGCCGAGCCCGAGGTCGGCGGCAGATACCCGGTCAGCATCCGCAGCGTCGTACTCTTGCCCGCACCATTAGGCCCAAGGAACCCGACAACCTGACCTTTGGGTATAGCAAAACTCAGCCCCCCCACGGCACGGGTCGGCCCGAACCATTTCACCAACTGCTCGGCTTGAATCATACGAAAAAACCCTTGATCGCGAACCGGTCCCAGCCCTTTGCAGGCATTGTACAGTCTGACTTACGCGGGGCGTGGGGTCAAGGTTCGCTCGGATCAGCGGTTAACGGGCGTGTCGGGTTCATGAACGCCGGGCCGTGGCGCTAGAGCCTGGTCAGGCCGACCCCCGGGATAGCCAGGCATTCTAGGTCGGTGGTGGGGCGTGGCGCTTGGGGGTTCGGCGGGAAGTCCGGGGGAAGTTCGGCGCAGACGTAGGTCCGGGCTTGCCCGGACATGGATGCGCCACCCCACAACACGTGTCCTACGGAACTATCACAAACAGGACACATTAAAGGAAGACGGCCACGATACCACATGCCATTGCTAAGATCAGTGCTAAGTTTGATCCAAGGGGAGCGTATTCACTTAGCTTTGGGTGCTCACTCCAGTAGTGAAGTATATGGGACCAGATTGCGATACAAATCCAAAATAGGCTTGCAAATACTGCGGAAGACCCCGTGACCATCATAACTGAGTCACCCGTTGCAGACGATCCCGCACTTCCAAACATAACTGAATTGCCTGTTAATAAACCAACCGTGCCAAAGAGAAGCGGGATGGTCGGCGCAATTAGACCGAGCCACAAAGGAGAGCCAAAAGGTGGTATCAGATATCGTTTTTTCATTGCTTAAACTCAAATGTAAGTAACCATTATCCGTCACGGAGGAAGAAAAGGGCATCAGGCCCGACGCGGGACCGTCGGTTAGTTCGAATTCCGGATCACGCCCATAAACGCGGAGCCGTAGCGTTTGAGTTTGGTCTGGCCGACTCCGGGGATATCCAGGAACTGGGCATCGGTGGTGGGGCGGTTGCGGGCCATGGCTCGCAGCGCCAGGTCGCCGAAGACGACGTAAGGTGGGACGTTCTGCTCGGCGGCGAGGGTTCGGCGCAGGTCGCGCAATTCCTCGAACACGTCCTGGTCGGCAAACGATAACGGGGTGTCGTTTGCCGATGCTCGTGTCTTGGGTGAACGTGAACTAGTCGCGGCGACGGCTCGGCTCAGCGCGAACGGCACTTTGGTTTCGCCCTTAAGTACCGGCTTACTTTCCTCGGTCAGATGCGCGGTGCGGAACTCGTCGGATGTCAACGAGAGCAGGCCCTGGCGGATCAGCGTGTCGGCGAGTTGGCTCCAGTAGCCTTTGGATTGACTGCCCCCGATGCCGTGGACGCTTAGCTGATCGTGGCCGCGGTCGATGACTTTCTGGGCTTTGGAGCCGCGCAGC
>JAJDCX010000017.1 GCA_029260615.1 Phycisphaeraceae bacterium
TGGCACTTCTGGATCGACCGTGACGCCTTGCCATCTTCGACCCCGTCCATCAGGTCAAGCATCTTGACCCGTTCCAGCAGGTCGTCTTCGGTGAGCTTTGTCTTGTCCTGCAAGAGCGACCACATCGCCATGCACACCAGGCTCAGCCGATCCAGCCGATCTTCCAGGTGGGTCACATCACGCTTGGCGCTCCCAGCCGTCGATCGTGCGCGGGCCGCATCACCCGCTGCACTGGCTGACCCGGCACCGACCGAGGTTGCGTGTCCAAACAGTAAGGGGTTGATCATCGCGAGGCCTCCCTATAGTAGTATTTAAAGTATATGAAACCCGAGCCTGCCAGGGATGGGAATTGACCACCCGGTATCCACGGATGTGTGCTGTCCGTCCCGCAAGTCTCTCGAGGAGATCAGGCTACAGCACCTCAACCGCACGCGGATACGAACCCATCACCGTCATCTGCAGGCAGTGGCTCTTGGCCTTCTCGATCGCCTCGGAAACCTGCGTGTCGCTAATGTGACCGATCACATCGACGAAAAAGATGTATTCCCAGTTAGCACGCTGGCTTGGGCGTTTGTCGATGTGCGTGAGGTTCAGCCCGTAGTCGCGCAACACATCCAACACCGACGTCAGGGCACCGGCCTTGTGTTCGGTGGTGAACATGATGCTGGTCTTGTCATCCCCGCTGGGCTTGGGCGCGTGCTTGCCAATAACAAAGAAACGTGTCGTGTTCTGCGGGTTGTCCTCGATGTTCGCAAACTGAACCTTCAGCCCATACACCTCCCCGGCAAGCGTAGACCCGATCGCCGCGGCACCGGGCTCTTGCGAAGCGATCTCGGCGGCCTTGGAAGTCGAAGCGGTCGGGACCTTCTCCGTCTTCAGCAACTGCCCCGCCAGCCACTTCTTGCACTGCCCAAGCGCCACCGGCTTGGAATAAATCTTCGTGATCTTCTCCAACGGATCATTGGCGAGCAGGTTGTGGTGGATGTTAATCAACACCTCGGCACACACACGCGCATCAGCCCCCAGGAAACAATCCAGCGTCTCGCCGATACCCCCGACCGATGAATTTTCAATAGGCACCAGCCCAAGGTCGATGTGCCCGCGGTGGATCGCCTCGAACACCGCTGCGATGTCATCCAGGTCGTCGTATTCGATCGATGCCCCGAACTTCCGCCGAGCCGCGAGGTGGCTGAACGACCCCGGCGGCCCCAGATACCCCACACGCAACGGCCGCTCCAGCGCGAAACTCCCCGACATCAACTCACGCCAGATCGCTTCCAAACAAGCATCGGGCAAGGGCCCTTTATTGTAAGACCGGACCTGGTCAAGCACCTGCCGTTCGCGCTCGGGGACATAGATCGGGTTGTCACCGGTCTGCTTGACCTTGCCCACCTCGACCACGACCTTGGCCCGCTCGTTGAGCAGGTGGATGATCTGCTGATCGAATTGGTCGATCTGGGCTCGCAGCGGCGCCAGTAGCTTGTCGGGGGAACCGGGGGTGTCGGGGGTGCTCGGATTCATGTAGACGGCATTGTAACGGCGTCGGGGCGTTTTGGGCGATACGATGTTATCAGAGCGTCCCTCAAGCCAAACGCATCAGCCGATTGACCCACCCAACCCTCGGCTAGGACGACCCCGGACCAACTCATCATGGGCCAAGAACAACTCCAACAGATGCTCGAAAAGCTCGGATCAGTCGGCGTGCTGATGCCCGTACTGACCCTGGGGGCAGGCCTGCTCTTGTGGCTACTGGGCAGAAAACTCGCCCGCCCCGCCTGCGCATTCAGCGGCCTGGTCTTAGGCGGCGTCGGGGGCGTCGTCATCGGCGAGGCACTCATGGACCAGGGGGCCGTCATGCTCGCTCTGGTCATCGGCACCGCGATCGCTGGGGCCCTGCTCGCAGCGTTGCTGTTTAGGGTATGGATGGCACTCAGCGGCGCACTGATCTTCGGCTTCGCCGCCTCCGCCGCGGTACTCCTCTGGCAGCAAGCCCCGATAGATAGCACAGCAGACACAGCATTCCCCGGCCTGTCATCGCTAACCCACACCGATTCTAATGCTGAAGACGCTGGGGAAACCTCGGGGGCAGGGGGCGAGATCACGCTTAATATCCCGTTAGATGCCCTCACCGATCCGATCCGCGAAGGCATCACCTCCGCCATCTCGGGCGAAGACACCGAGGCCTCCGCTCAACTCACCATCGACCGCGAAGCCGCCGCCAAGATCGGCTCTGCCATCCTCGATGCGCTACGAGGTGTGGCCGAGTACTACCGCGAATCTCTGGGCGACTGGTGGTCACAAGCCGGGACAGGTGTGCGCGGCGGCGTGTTGATCGCCGGACTCATCGCCGCAGGCCTGGGCCTACTGATCGGATTGGTGGGCCCCTACCTGGCGGCCTCACTGCAATCCGCCGTGGCAGGATCGGTCCTGATGCTTTTTAGCTCGTTCTCTTTATTAGCCCAACTCATGCCCGAACACCTCAGTTGGCTCCCCGCATCCCCCCGAGGGGTGTTGGTGTGCCTGGGCCTGACAACTATTATCGGACTGGGCTTGCAGTGGATGTTTTTCGCCGGCAAAGCCGATAAATAAACGACGCCGTGGGGGCGGTATAGACCCCTGGCCGTTTGCCCCGGGTAGCAGTTGATTTACAACGTAGGAGCCGTGCGATGCTGTCAATCCTGGCACAAGAAAGTCAGTCCCCGCTACAAAACCTCTTCGACACGGTGACCGCCATGTTCTCCCGACCGGATACCCTGGCGCAGCCCGAAGCACTGGTCGAACACCTCCAGGCGCTCAGTGTTGTCTGGGCCGTGGTCTTCCTGATCGTCGGGCTGATGTGCATGCTCAACGGGTACCGGTTCTACCGCGTCGCCACGGTCGCGATCTCGCTGTTGATCGGCCTGTTCGCCGGGTACTGGATGGGCCAGCAGATCGAGGCGCCGTTCATCGTCGCCGGATGCATGGGACTGCTGCTGGGAGCGCTGGCGTTCCCACTGATGAAGTTTGCCGTCGCCGTCTTCGGGGGCATCGCAGGCGCATTCATCGGAGCCAACCTCTGGGCCGGGATCGCCTCGGCACTGAACAAAGCCGCCTCCACCGAGATCCCCGTTGATGCCTACTGGATCGGCGCACTGATCGGCCTGATGCTCTGCGGCATGCTCGCGTTCATCCTCTTCAAACTCTCGGTCGTGCTATTCACCTCGGTCAGCGGCGCGACCATCGCAGTACTCGGTGGCCTGGCGCTGCTCCTGAGCTTCGAACCCTGGCACGACACCATCAAGTCCGGCCTCACCGCCAGCCAACTGGTCGTCCCCCTGCTGGTCTTCGTCCCCGCCGTCATCGGCCTGATCCTCCAGGAATCCTGGCCCGACACCCAGACCGCACCATCTCCCGCTGCCAAACCGACCTAGCCGCCCTGTGTAAGGGCTCATGCTCCACCTTGGTGATTAGTAATCCGTATTTAGTAATATGTAATCAGTGATCTGTGAAGCGGGCCCGCCACGGCCCGCTTTTTTTATGGGTAAACTACCCCTATGAACCAGCCCCAATTCATCTACCGTTACGGCCTACTCATTCTGCTGTTTAACGTAGCAACGGCCTGTGCCCAAAACTCACCGCAAACACCACACGAACCCGCACTGCAGCGCATCGCCTTCGGCTCATGCTCCAACCCGCGCAAGCCCGTCCCCGCATTCCTCGCCATCGCACAAACCAAGCCCGACCTGATGATCTTCGTCGGAGACAACGTGTACGCCGACACCACGGACGAACGAAAACTCCGCAGAGCCTACCAAGACCTCGGTGAAAACCCCGGGTTCCGCCATCTCAAAGAAATCTGCCCGATTCTCGCAACATGGGACGATCACGACTACGGCCTCAATGACGCAGGCGTAGAACTCCCCAACAAAGTCACATCACAGCGTGTGTTCTTGGAATTCTGGGAAGTCCCCAAAGACTCGCCACGCCACGCACGCGAAGGTATCTACGGCGCCCAGATGTTCGGGCCGCAAGGGCAACGTGTGCAGGTCATCCTCCTGGACACACGCTACCACCGCGATCAGCTTATACCCATACCAAAAAAAGAGCGCGAAAAACTCCCCGGCCGATACATCCCCAACCCCGATCCCGACATCACGATTCTTGGCAAAGCCCAGTGGGCGTGGCTCAAAGAGCAACTCGCCAAGCCTGCGGATGTAAGGCTGATCGCTTCAAGTATCCAGTTTGTTCCCGTGGACCATGGCTGGGAAGGTTGGATGCAGTTCCCCACCGAACGCACCCGATTCATCGAACTGATCCGGTCGACAAAAGCGAACGGCGTCATCTTCCTCTCAGGTGACCGCCACCATGCCGAGATCTCCCGCCTCGACGAGGACGCCCCCTACCCGCTCTACGACATCACATCCAGCGGCATGAACCAACCCGGCGGTGAAAGCAACGAAAGCAACCGCCACCGCGTCGGCCCACGCTACTACCACACCAACTTCGGCCTGATCACCCTCGACTGGAACAAGCCGGCCCCCGCCGTAACCCTCCAGATCATCGACCCGCAGGGGAACGTGCAGATCGAACAACACGTCCCGCTCGCCGAACTCGCCACACCGCGTTAATCACTGCCCAAGCCCATACCCTCCGGCTGCGGGCCACCTTCACCACCACCTTCACCCCATGCCCCCGCCATACGCCGCCCACACAGCCAGACATACAGACAACTCACCATCGCGATCAACATCTCGTTGAACTCATCCATCCGGCTAACCAGCAAATCTATCCTCCGCTCGATCGCCCCAAACTCGTTCCACGCCGACGGCAACGCAACCACCAGGATCATCAAGAACCACGGGATCAAAACCCCAGGCGTCGCGATCTTCTCAAACACACGCCACTTCCTGATAAACACACCCAACAGCCCCCCCACCCCAAACGCCGCCCACATCATCTCCGAGTGCCCCTGCAGCCCCGGCAGATTGTGCAGCGTCATCTCATGCTGCTGATTGACCCCCTCCATCGCCGCCGGCGTCGCATACCCAAACAACTTCTGCCCCCAAGCCAACTCCTCCATCCCCACCAATACCATCCCCAACGAAAACACCAGGAAAAACCCCCACACCCACCACGCAATTTGTTGAGCCTTCGCCTTCCACGAAAGACGCAACCCAAACACCCCGCCGGCAAGCATCAGCCCAGCCGAGACAAACTCGATCACACTGTTCTCACGCGACAACTTCATCGCCGTGTGACGCGTCGCG
>JAJDCX010000018.1 GCA_029260615.1 Phycisphaeraceae bacterium
GTCCTTTTAATCTTTGGATGCTCGGGGTAGCTGTCGATCGTCGCCGTGAGGTTGTCGGCAGACGCGACCGGTCCCGGATATTAGCCCGGGAATAAGTCACGCCTCCACTCTTAGATGATGCGACGGGTTTGTGCGCACAAAGGCGGCTTTTAGGGCGTTTGGGATTGGGGTAAGTGGCGGGTGGTACAGGGGGTAAGAAAATGTTTGAAATGGCGTATTTTTGGTGGAAGAATCGGCCGGATTGTGCGCACAAAAACGGGTGTTGGTTGCATCGATTCCAGATCCATTAGGTTCTCCGCGTGGATCGCTGAGGCGACCACGCCGGGGGAGGTGATGTGAGAGGGGGAATCGTTGGGGTATAATTCTGTTATGTTCCCGTCCAAGCATATTCACAAGACCTCCTATACCAAACGCGAAATCTACCAGGGGCGGCACCGGTTCGAGCACTGGTATGTTGACAATCAGGTGTACTTCATCACAGCGCGCTGCAGTGACCGTTACCCCGCTTTTGCCTCGGAAGAGACGAAGGATATTTTTTGGGATCGTTTCCTGCACTATTCGCAAGAGGCGGGCTTTGCATGGTGGATCGTTTCGCTTCTGGATAACCACTATCACGTTCTGGGGTATCTGCGTGAAGGTAAGAACCTGGGGCGTATGATGCAGCGCACTCATGGTTCGGTCGCAAAACTAGTCAATGACATCCTGCCCGAACGGCGGGCGCCTTTCTGGCGGTCCGCCGGGAACAGGGATTATTTTGATGGTTGCCTGCGTGATGCGGGACAATGCCGACGTGCGTATGGGTATACGCTAGGACAAGCGAAACGGCATGGGGTTGCGACAGATTACCGGCACTACCCGCACACGCGGGTGAACATTAAGCTTGAACGTGGGCTTAAGCGGGCACTGGAGTTGGGGGCGTTTCTTGAGGGAGTGCCTTATAAGCGGTATGAGGGGTGAGGGTCGTTGGTGGAGAACGTGGGTGGAGAACGTGGGTCGCTGAAGCGACCACGCCGGGGATGGGCATTGGCGTGGCCGCTTTAGCGGGCCACGGGTTTAGGCGTGTAGTCCTGTCACCCCAACATTTCAACCTGGATGGTATCGACGGTTTTGTCTTTGAAGGTGGCTTCGGTGACGAAGACGACGGTGGAGTTTGGGGGGACTAGTTTTTGATCTAGTAAGACTTGGCCGGCGTCGCGGACGGTTTGGTTGGGGTCGTTGGGGAAGTCCAAGAGGATGGGTTGGACGCCCCACAGGAGGGGGAGTTGGGGGAGGAGGACTGTGTTGTTGGTGAAGCAGATGATGGAGGTGCGGAGGAGGCGTGTCCAGGCGGCGTGTTGTGCCATTCGGCCGGTGCGTGTGAAGACGACCAGTGCGGCGGCTTGGAGGTCGTGTGCGAGGTCGGCGGCTTGGCGTACTATTTTTGCGTGGATGTCGTCGGGTGCTGCCTTGGTGGCGAAGCCTGCGCCGCCGGAGCGTTCGATACGTCGTGCGATGCGGTCCATGGCCTGGATGCAGGCGATGGGGTATTTGCCGACGGAGGTTTCGCCGGAGAGCATGATGGCATCGGTCTGCTCGAAGACGGCGTTGGCGACGTCGGTGACTTCGGCGCGAGTGGGGGAAGGGGACTCAACCATCGATTCGAGCATGTGTGTTGCGACGATGACGGGCTTGCCTTTGGCGACGCCGAGCTTGACGATTTTACGTTGCAGGGGTGGGAGGTCTTCGAAGGGGATTTCGATGCCGAGGTCGCCGCGTGCGATCATGATGGCGTCGGAGACTTCGATGATTTCTTCGACGTTTTTTACGCCCTGCTGGTCTTCGAGTTTGGCGACGATTTTCTGTGGGGATTTTTTGTAGTCGAGGATGGCGCGGAGGCGTTGGACGTCTTCGGCCTGGCGGACGAAGGACATGGCGAAGTAGTCGACTTGCAGTTCGATGCCCAGTTCGATGTCGGCGATGTCTTTGTCGGTGAGCGCGGGGAGGTTGACGCGGACCCCCGGAAGATTTATATGCCTGCGCGATCCTAGGACGCCCTCGGTTAGCACTTCACATTCGAGTTGGTTGTGTTTCTTTTTGAGGACTTTGAGCTTGATGTTGCCGTTGTCTACGACGACGACGTCATCGACGGAGATGTCGTTGACCAGGTCGTCGTAGTTGACATCGACGGAGGTGTATTCTTCTGACTGTTCGCCTCGGACGGTGAGAGCGATGACCTGGCCGGGCTTGAGTTTGAGGTCGGTGGCGCGATCGCCGGTGCGTATGGCGGGGCCTTGGGTATCCATGAGGATGGCGACGACCTTGCCGAGCTTGCTGGCGGCGGCGCGTATGTGTTTGACGTCGTTGCGTGTCTGGTCGTGTCCGGCGTGGGACATGTTCAGCCGGGTGACGTTGACGCCAGCGGCGATGAGGGATTCGATGGTATCGGGGGCGTTGGTGGCGGGGCCGATGGTTGCGATGATTTTGGTGCGTCGGTTGTTGGGCATGGGGGGGAGTCTAGGGGTTTATGATTTGAGGATGATGAATAGGTTGGGGCGAGGATGATGATCGCTAAGCCGCAAGCGGCTGGGGTAGGTGGGGATTATACTGGATGGATGCTGAGGATAGGTGATGTTCAATTGAAGACGAATCTGCTGCTGGCACCGATCGCGGGGTATTGCGATCTGGCGTATCGGCTGGTGGTGCGTTCGGTGCCCGGATATGGGGGTTGTGGGACCGTTGGGCTTGCTTGTACGGATTTGTTGTGTCCGCAGGCGGTGTTGAGGGAGAACCAGAAGTCGCTTTGGTTGGCGGCGACGCATGCGGATGACCAGCCGGTGTGTATGCAGTTGTACGGGGCGGACGGCGGGATCATGGCCCAGGCGGCGCGGTGGGCGGAAGCGCATGGGGCGACGACGATTGATATCAACATGGGCTGCCCGGTGGATAAGGTGACTAAGAAGAACGGGGGATCGACGCTGCTGTGTGACCCGGGTAACACGGTGTTACTTGCGAAGCAGGTGGTTGAAGCGGTGGAGGTGCCGGTGACGGCGAAGATCCGGTTGGGGTGGGATGATAAGCAGATGATTACGGACACGCTGCCGGTGGCGTTGGCGGATGTGGGGATCGCGGCGGTGACGGTGCATGGTCGGACGACGGAGCAGAAGTTTCGGGGGAAGGCGAGTTTGGAGGGGATCGCGCGGGTGGTGGAGGCGGTGAAGCGGGGGCATGATATTCCGGTGATTGGAAATGGGGATGTGAAGGAGCCGGGGGATGCGAAGCGGATGATGGATGTGACGGGTTGTGATGGGGTGATGATTGGGCGTGGGGCGTTGGGGCGGCCTTGGTTGTTTCGGGACACGGCTTATTTTTTGGCGACGGGTGAGTTGCCGCCGGCGTATCCGAGGGTGGAGCGGGCGCGGCTGGTGCTGCGGCACTTTGAGAATTTATTGAGTATGCGTGATGAGCGGATTGCGTTGAATACGATCAAGCGTCGGATGAGTTGGTACTCGGCACATCTGCAGCCTTGGGCGGGGCTTCGGCGGGGTGTGCAGGAGGTGACGTCGGTAGATGGGTTCCGTGAGTTTATGGCTGAGGGGATTGAGCGGATGGCGGGGGCAGCCTGCGTGGTCTGAGCGGGTTGTGCTGATTGGCCCACTCGCTGGCGTAATCGGCAGAGACTTAACGGGGTGCCCTGTCTGTCGGGACAGGTGGAATAAACCCAACCCATAGGAATCAAATACGTGTAAAAGGCTGGCCGTATGGCGGCGGTGGTTTATCTTTGATGTACGCAGTCGGTCTAATGTGGGCCGGCGAGATTAGGGCGTGATCGTAGATAGCCGATCACTATTCTTAAGAGGGTGGGAGATTGACCATGAAGATAAGCAGAAAACTGACGTATTCATTGGTGGCCACGGGGTTGTGTGCGGGTCTGCTGGCGGCGAGCCCGGCCCAGGCGTTGACGTATCGGGTGACCGAGGCGGACCGTGATTCGAGCGTCGCCAATTACAGCGGCGGGCACGCCTTCTGGCTGCCGGACAACGGCTCGCACACCAATATCCCCAACGGCAACAGCTCCAATTTTGTCTTCAAGAACGACTCGGGGCGGCTGAACGTGTCGGATGACATGACCAGCGCCCGGCTGACGGGGACGCTGCAGTCGGTGGGCAAGGCGTCGAGCATGTGGGACGTGGACATCATGTTCATCCTTGGGATGGATTCCGCGACCTACTCAAACGACCACATTGACCCCAACGGCAACACGCATGACGGCAAGGTCAAACGTGAACTTAAATCAAGCCAGTACGTCGACAACGGCGGGACGATCGACCCGGAGACGTGGCGTTACTTCTATATGGATGAGTCCAACGCGACCCTCACAGGTTCGGCAGGCAGCGGCTACGAGGGTACGACCCTTGATCTTTATCAACGCCCCAACGGCCGGGACTATGGCAAGTATGTTTTCCAGATGGGCGAAGGCGCCAACGGCAAGAACCTGAACTTGGGGCTCAGCGGCTGGCTGGGTTATACGACCGCCCAGACGGGTGAGCAGGACAGCCAGAGGTCGTACAGCCGGACGAGCCGGTACAGCCGTTGGGGGAGTCGGAGTAATTACAGCAACTACTGCCGGAACGGCCACGGGTACGAGGGCGTCGGCGACATCAACATCGACCTGGAGCCGATCCCCGAGCCGATCTCCGCGGGGCTGACGATGATGGGGCTGGGTGCGTTGACGGTGGTGACCCGGCGTCGCAGGAAATAAGAAGAGCAAAATAGCGTGTCAATTCGAGCGTACTATTTCAGCACCGGCCGAAAGGCCGGTGCTGTTATGCGCGTGGATGTCTTAAGGGTAGATTAAGGTGAAGACTCAACCGATATTCAATCCGACGCATCAACCCTTTCACCTTTTCTCAGCCCGCGCAGGCCACTGGATTGAATCCAAGGGCTGGGGTCTCTGGCAAGTTGTTTATCGAAATAATCCACACGGGCATTGGGGAACTCGCCGTTGGCTATTCGCTCTCGCATCTCGATCATCTGTTCCCGATGCTGCTGCACAGTGAAAGTCGGATCGGACCAGCGGACCCAGACGCGGTAAGGCCCGCCGGGCAAATCCATCGCCCGGTAAGCCCCATTACTAACATTGCTGATCTGAATCGTCTGGCCTTGGGGGTGTATCAGGGTAACTATCCCGTTACTAAACACGCCCCACGGCTCCGCATCTTTAAGCTGATATAGAGAGAACTCTACGCTGGCCACGCCGCTTATGTCCATAAAAGCCACGGGGCTTGACAGACAGTTTATCCGCCCTACATACAGCGAATCATCCACCAGGACCGGTGAATCGGGGAACCGCCAGTTATGCAATCGGAGTTGGTCCACATCAAGGCGTTTGGGCGTGTTGTCGCTCACGCGAACGCTTGGGGTAAGGTTGAGTTGGTACACACGGCCTTCCTTCGAAGTCGCCAACGTGATCGCAACAGGCTTCAGGTCAGTCAAGTCAAGGTCTTGTTTCTCGAAACCCAGCGAGCCTCTAGAGTCTGCCGGGTCCAGATCGACGGTCACAATGTATCGCCCTTCCTCGAGGCGCGAAGTTATCATGACGGTGGCCGATACGTCGTCAATACTTAGGCCAAAACCACCGGTTGAACCGATCGTTGACATGCCCGACCCGTGCCGATCGTATTCTTCGATACCTTTGCCGGGCAGATACGACACCACACTCTCATCTATCGCAAAGTAGCGGCGAACGTAATCAACCGATTCGGTGTCTGCCGCCAGCGTCCATGCGGGCGAGAGTAACGCTACCAGCAACACAAACATGTAGCTGTGAATCGAATTCATAATGATCACTCCTTAATCCGGTAGATAATTTTTCGATCAACCACCCCAATGCCGCTTAAGTAGCTCTGCGTCTCGGAGTATTCGACCTGAGGTTCGTTTGATACCAAAAGTGTTGTGGCGGATGTGTCGGATCCGGCCGGTGGTTTGGTCACGTCAGTTGAACCGGGCGGCTCTTCACGTCCCTGTGTATTCATCAGATGAATAGAAAGCGACATAAGCAGCACGGCGGCGGTGGCCATCATCGCCGGCAGCGGCACCGCGATGGACCGCTGCCACCAGTGCGTGGCGGCCGGCTGTTCGATCGCTAACCGTACCGCCCGACGGTTGGCATCGCGCACATCCTGGGGGGGCTGCGTCTCCCGGAGATGCGAGAACGTCTTTTCAAATGGGTCGTGCTCGTTCATGATTTACCTGCCGGTCTAAGTAAGGTCTCTAGTTTTTGTCTGCCACGGTGGACGCGGCTTTTGACGGTCCCCAGCGGCTCGCCCACTATTTCGGCGACCTGGGCCAAGGACAACTGCTCCACGTATCGCAACACAAAAACCTCGCGGGTCTCGGGACCAAGTTTGTGTAACGAATCAAGTAATCGGCGTAGCTCCTCACGGTGCTCTGCGGTCGCACTGGGAGAGGCCCCCGGGAAGACCTCTTCGTCTGCAGCCGCCAGCGAAACCGATCGGGTGCTGTTTCGCCGCCAACCGCGTCGCAACACATTCCTTGCTACGCCGAAAATAAAAGACCGAAGCTGCTCCGCCCCGCCCTTCATCTTGGGGATAGCACCCACGAGGTCCCCGAAGCAGTCCGCCGACTGCTCACCGGCTAGTTGTGGGTCTCCGTGTGAGGCGAGGAAGTAGCGGTATAGCGGTCCTTCGAATCGGCTCACAAGCGTCTGGTAAGCCGACGGGTCACCTCGCTGCAGATCAACCAACCATCGATCGTCTGCTTTCATACGCGGATAGCCTGTGTAATCGGTCGCAGCGGAAATACTCTCCGTTATATAGTAGAGCCATGAGAAGCAAGCCAGGTTGCAAGGCGGGGTTTAAATAATCAAACAAGAGGTGGATTTCCCGCTATAATGCTCGGCTCGCCGATTTGGGCGGATTAACCCCAGACTCACTCCAAGACCCCGCCGGGACTTCCCCCGGCTCCCCCCGCTTCCCGGATATACCCCCCATGGCCCAGAATCACATTCGTAATGTTGCGATCATTGCTCACGTCGACCACGGCAAGACGACCCTGACCGACCAGTTGCTGTATCAGTCCGGGCAGTTCAGGACGGCGGAGCTGGACAAGCTCGCGGGGGGGCAGCACAACCTGATTATGGACACCGGGGACCTGGAGCGGGAACGTGGGATCACGATCACGGCGAAGAACTGTGCGGTGAATTACCACGGGCTGGACGGTGCTGATTACAAGATTAATTTGATCGACACGCCGGGGCACGCGGACTTTGGTGGCGAGGTTGAGCGGGTGTTGAAGATGGCGGACGGGGTGCTGCTGGTGGTGGATGCGTTTGAAGGGCCGATGCCTCAGACGCGGTTTGTGTTGGAGAAGGCGTTGGGTCACGGGCTCAAGCCGGTGGTGGTAATTAATAAGATAGACAAAGAAAACGCTCGTGCGGACGACGTGGTGAATGAGGTGTTTGACCTGCTTGGGAGTTTGGATGCGCCGGACGAGGCGATGGACTTCCCGGTGATCTATGCGTCGGCCAAGAACGGTTGGGCGACGGACGATCAGGCGAAGGTTGGGGCGGACGATCAGCCGACGGATGTGCGGGCGATGTTCGAGGCGATCCTTGAGCATGTGCCGCCGCCGAAGAAAGAAGATGCTGACTTAGCTGCGCCGTTGCAGATGATGGTGACGTCGTTGTCGTACTCGGACTACGTTGGGCGGATCGCGATCGGTCGTGTGTATGGCGGTCGGCTCAAGGGCGGGCAGCAGGTGACGGTCATCAACCGGGCGGGTGAAGGCTCACAGCAGAAGGTGCAGCAAGTGTTTGGGTTTGAGGGGCTGGGCAAGAAGGAGGTGCCGGAGGTCGAGGCGGGTGATATCTGTGCGGTGGTCGGGCTTGATCCGATTGATATTGGCGACACGATCGCGTGCCCGGATAAGCCTGATGCGCTGCCGCATGTGACGATTGATGAGCCGACGCTGAACATGATGTTTTGTGTGAACACGTCGCCTTTTGCGGGTAAGGAAGGGAAGTTTGTGACCAGCCGACAGGTCTGGGATCGGCTGGAGAAGGAGTTGCATAGTAATGTGGCGCTGCGTGCGGAGCGTGCTGAGGGCGGCGGGGCTGGGTCAGGGGGAGGGGATCAGTTTCTGGTGTCAGGGCGTGGGCTGATGCACCTGGGTGTGTTGCTGGAGACGATGCGTCGCGAGGGGTATGAGCTTGCGGTGGGTAAGCCGGAGGTGATTCTTAAGCGTGTGGATGGGAAGCTTCACGAGCCGATCGAGACGCTGGTCGTGGACTGTCCTGCGGAGTGTCAGAACGCGGTGATGTCGTTGGTGAGTGACCGTCGGGCTGAGGTGGTGCGTATGGATCCTAAGGCGGGGGCTGGTGATTATGTGCATATGGAGTTTACTATTCCGGCGCGTGGGTTGATCGGGTTGCGGACACGGATGCTGACCGCGACGCAGGGGCGGGCGATCATGCACCACAACCTGCTGCGTTACGAGCCGATCCGTGGTGCCGTGCCCAAGCGTGCTGCTGGCGTGATTATGTCAAGTGAGAACGGGCAGGTGATGCCTTACGCGTTGGATGCGTTGTATGACCGTGGGATCTTCTTCTGCAAGCCCGGCGATCAGGTTTATGCGGGGCAGGTCGTCGGCGAGCACTGCAAGGACAACGACATCATCGCCAACGTGACTCGCAACAAGAAGCACAGTAACGTCCGTGCCTCCGGCAGCGACGACGCGACACGGGTCCGCCCGGCACGGGAGATGTCGCTGGAGGCGTGTCTGGAATACATTCAGGAAGACGAGTTGGTCGAAGTGACGCCCGCCGCGATCCGGATGAGGAAGCGGCTGTTGCTGGAGTCTGACCGCAAGCGTGAGTCGCGTAAGGCGAAGGTTAAGGATGATGTGGGGGTTTAATCCCTTGCCACCACCAAGCCCGCGGTTTGCAAGTATTGGGGACGGGGGAACAAATATATGTACTATGCCCCCTGTTTCAACCGAGTAAGTGTAGTAACGCGGAAAAGAGCTAAGGAGATCGTTCACATGATCTTGCCGCTACATAACATGACCTATACTTTGATTGTAGGGCTGTTGGCTGTATGCCTGAATGGCTGCGATGACTATGACGCCGGGATGATGCGTCTGCACGCAGAATCAGCGGAAAAGTTGATGCCAGTCGTGGAAGCTCTTGAGAAGTACCACGCAGACCATGGGGAATACCCCGAAGATATCAACGATGTAATTCCAGACTATCTTGAGTCGTTGCCACAAATACCAGATCGTGAAGGTGGGCTGTGGTACAAACGACGTGATTGGTATCCGGCGGCTGACAATTTCGATCAATCTTCGAGAGAATATTACCTGACCGTCGGCATACCTTCCACGGCCAGCATGCAGATAGGTGAAGAGCTGTCCTATTATCCGGCACGGTGGCGGACATCGCCTCAGCTTGACTACGAGCCAACGCCTGACGGTAGTACATATGGACGTCCAATTGCCATTGACGACCATTGGGTGCGTTACCGCAGATGAGCCAGCCCACGTTCGGCGATCCAAGGCTTCTGCGGTACACTTTCCCCGCCATGACAACGACTACCCAAGACAATCTATATGACGTGTTGAGCCGGCGGGGGCTGGTGTCGCAGGTGACGGATGAGAAGATTCGTGAGCGGCTTAGTGAGCCGGTGACGCTGTATATCGGTTTTGATCCGACGGCGGACAGCCTGCATGTGGGGACGCTGGTGCCGATCATGGTGCTGGCGCATGCGCAGCGGTGCGGGCATAAGCCAATCGCGGTGGTTGGGGGGGCGACGGCTTTGGTGGGTGATCCGTCGGGGAAGACGGAGAGCCGTAAGATGCTTAGCCGGGAGGACATTGATTACAACGCGCGGTGCATTGCTGGGCAGATCGCGAACATTGTTGAATTCAATCGGCCGGGGGAGGAGAGCCCGGCGGGCGCGGTGATGGTGAATAATGCGGACTGGTTGACCAAGCTGAGTTGGATTGAGTTGTTGCGTGATTACGGGGCGCATTTTTCGGTGAACCGGATGCTGACGATGGACTCGGTGAAGAGTCGGCTGGACGCGGAGAGTGGGCTGACGTTTTTAGAGTTTAATTACATGGTGATGCAGGCGGTGGACTTTCTGCATCTGTATAAGTCGCTTAACTGCACGGTGCAGATGGGTGGGCAGGATCAGTGGGGGAACATCGTGATGGGGATCGAGCTTGGGCGTCGGGTCGCGGGTGCGGATCTGGCGGGGCTGACGATGCCTTTGGTGACCAAGAGTGATGGGGGGAAGTTTGGGAAGAGCGAGTCGGGGAATGTGTGGCTTGATCCTAAGCGGACGAGTCCTTACGAGTTTTATCAGTTCTGGCGTAACACGCCGGACGTGGATGTGAAGCGTTACTTGGGGTTTTTCACGTTTTTGCCGATCGAGCAGGTGAACGAACTTGGGGCGTTGGAGGGGGTGGAGGCCAACAAGGCGAAAGCCGTGCTGGCTTACGAGGTGACGCGGCTGGTGCATGGGCAGGGGGAGGCGGAGAAGGCGAAGGACAGCGCGGGCAAGGCGTTTGGGGCTACGCAGGACGTGACGGGGGAGGCGATCCCGCACGGGGCGTTGGCGGCGTCTGAACTGGGTGCGGGGATCGGGGTGGTGCAGCTATTGGTGAATGCGGGGCTGGCGAAATCGAACGGGGAGGCGAAACGGCTCGTAACAGGGGGCGGGGTGCGGGTGCATGTGCGGGTGGTGTCGGATATCGGCCAGCGGGTGACGCCGGCGGATGTTAAGAACGGGTATGTGCTGATCCGTGTGGGGAAGAAGCGGCTGTTTCGTTTTGATGTGCGTTAGTTGACTTGGCCTCTTGGGCCAACGCGCGGATCTTCGATCCGCCGCTAAACGGGGAATCGGCTCGCTATACGCATGTTGATATGTATATGGGAACCTCATTGAAGCGAACTGGAACAACCCGCCGGCCCAAACCGCGTGGGGTGGTAGCGGTGTGGTGGGTATTTGCGCTGTCGGTGCTGTTGTCTTTGGCGGAAAATACTTACGGTGATTTTCCTACAGGCGGTTTGGGTGGGCCGAGTTGGGAGCGTGTGGCGGATATGCCGGTGGCGGTGGCTGCGCCGGCGGTGAGTGCGGTTGGGCGGCGGGCGGTGGTGACGGGGGGGGGGTTGCGTGGGGGTGGGGGGAGCGATGCGGTGCAGGTGCTGGACCTGGATGAACTGAGTTGGTCGCGGGGGGTGCGGTTGGTGACGGGGCGGTATCAGCACGGGCAGGTGACGTTGGGGGACGGGCGGGTGCTGGTGGTTGGGGGGCGGTCGCGGCGGCCGGGGCATGTAAGCCAACCGTTGAAGAGTTGCGAGCTGATTGATCTGGGTCAAGAGAAAAGTGAGGCGACCGGTGATTTGCCGATGCCGATGCGTTCGCCGACGGTGCATGTGCTGGGGGATGGGCGGGTGGCGGCGATCGGGAGTCATGTGGTGGCGGTGTTTGATCCGGCGGAGGGGGCTTGGACTGCTGCGGTGGTGTTGAAGCAGGCCCGGCGGGAGCATGCGTCGGTGGTGCTAGAAGACGGGACACTGCTGGTGGGCGGGGGGATCGGGCGGTCGACCTTCGAGCGGGTTGATTTGGATAAGGGTGAAAGCCTATTGCTGGATGTGAGGCTGGGGACGGCGTTGGATGATCTGGGGATGGTGGCGTTGGGGGGGGGTCGGGTGTGGGTGATTGGTGGGCAGCGGATTGATGGGCCGACGACGGACCAGACATGGGTGTTGACGGTTGGGGAGGGTAGCGGCGGTGGGTTGGTGGCTGGGCCGGGGCTTGGGCTGGAGGACGGGGTGGCGGACCATGTGGTGATCCAGACGCCGGGGGGGATCGTGGTGGCTGGGGGTGAATCCCAGCGTGGGGATGGGGATACGGAGCTGGCGGATGCGTTTTGGCTGGACCCTGGGGCGTTGAGCGTTAGGCGGTTGCCGGCGACGGAGATCGCTCACGATGATGCGGCGGGGCTGTGTGATGGGGGTTGGGCGATGGTGTTTGGGGGGCAGGTGAAGGAGTCGTTTCTGGGTGCGAAGGTGCCAACGCCGATCCGAGCGGTGCATCGGATCCGTTTGGATGGGGAGTAGGTCGGGGATCGGGGATGGACAGGTGGTATGGGGAAAGGCTCGGCCCTTAGGGCTCAAGGTTAACGGCTAAGAGCTAATAGCTAAGCGGGTACGTTGACCAGCCGGGGCGGTGGCCCTATTCTTGCTTGTCCCGCCGGAGAATAGGCCTAAGACGGCCCGATCATGCCCGACACGCCTACCCCACCTATATCCGAGAGCAAACCCCACCGCGGCGGGAACTTCCGTCAATTTTTTCTGCGCGGGTTGGCGATCTTGTTGCCGACGGTGCTGACGATCTGGCTGCTGATCGCGGCGTATCAGTTTGTGCAGGAGCGTATTGCGGGGCCGATCAATGAGGGCGTGCGAGCGTTGGTGGTGAATTTTTCGCCGCTGCCGGCTGCCAATGATGATGATTATGACGAGGCGGCGGAGTTGTTGACGGGGGGGCAGAAGGATGCCTGGAGCGTAAAAGACGACGAGTTGCGGCGCAGCTTCGGGAGCGCGTACACGGCGACGCAGCGGATCGATCATCGTCGGCAGTGGATGCGTGGGCAGCCACAGATCGAGCAATCGGTGCGGACGGCGGTGGTTGAGCGTTGGTGGTATTCGTACACGGTGGGGACGTGGGCGGTGATGGACCTGATCGGTCTGGTGATCGCGATCATCCTGATCTATATCGCGGGTTGGCTGGTGGGTAGCTTTATTGGTCGTCGGCTGTATCACAGGGGTGAGGAGTTGATCCACCGCGTGCCGGTGATTCGGAGCATCTACCCGTCGATCAAGCAGGTGACGGACTTTTTCGTGGGGGCGAAGTCTGGGCCACAGTTTAGCGCGGTGGTGGGGGTGGAGTATCCGCGTAAGGGGCTGTGGTCGGTGGGGCTGGTGACGGGGGAGACGATGCGGAATCTTCAGGATCGTGCGGGGCAGGCGTGTTTGACTGTTTTCATCCCCAGCAGCCCTACGCCTTTCACGGGATATGTGATTACGGTGCCCAGGGCGGACACGATCGAATTACCCATTACAATAGAAGACGCGATCAAGTTCGCGGTGTCGGGGGGTGTGTTGATCCCGCCGAACCAGCAGATCGGTGGCGGCGAGGCTAAGCTATTTAAGCAAGCGGATGACACGCCGGGGGCGGAAGACGGGGCGGGGTAAGATGGGGCGGGGCGACCCGGACCTCGGATTTATCCGACTCACATAGCAGATAAGATTAAGTAAAACACGGAGAAGACGATGGAGATTACTGTCAGCGGCAAACACCTGGATATCACGGACCCGATCCGCGCGTACGCGATGGACAAGGTTGGGAAGTTGTCCAAGTACTACGATCATATTCAGTCTGTTGAGGTCATCGCGGACAAGGGCCAGGGGACGCAGTTTGAGATCGAGATGATCGTCCATGTGGGACGGCATGACCCGTTTATCGCAACCAGCCGGGGCGAAGACCTGTACGCGACGATCGATCAGGCTGAGAGTAAACTGGAACGCCAACTGACCGACCATAAAGAGAAGACTAAGAACCACAAGCACAACCCGACGCGGTAGTACCGCCCCGGGGATACCGTGTGTCGGGACACCCTGAAACCACCCGTAAGCAACTACCTGTTTAGAAAAAGGCCTCACCCGATGAAACTGCTGGACTTTGTACTCGCTGACGCGTTGATCCCCGAACTGAAAGCCACGGAGCGCGACGACGTGATCGCCGAGCTGGTTGATGCGGCTGTGGCGGCGAAGGGGATCCCCAAGAACCTGCGCGACACGCTTGTTAAAGAGATCATCGGGCGTGAGAAGCACGGGTCGACGGGGTTTGGCAAGGGTGTGGCGGTGCCGCATGTGAAGCACGAAAAGATCAAGAAGATGGTGGCGGCGATCGGTGTGAGTCAGCAGGGCGTGGACTTTAATGCGTTGGACAAGGCACCGGTTTACTCGGTGGTGCTGCTGCTGTCCCCGATCGACAAGCCGGACGAGCACCTCAAGGCGATGGAGAACATTTTCTCTAATCTGCAGAAGGACAACTTCCGGCGGTTCCTGCGTCAGGCGACAACTGCCGAGGCGATCAAGGACCTGCTACACGAGGCGGACACCCAGCAACTGGCCTGACGCCCCTCGGAGCCTGGTTCCCGGAGCTTGGCAGGCGATCGCCCCCCACTGCTTGATTACGCCTGCCCTACCGTTACCGCCCGACTACGACGCCTACTAGCGAGAACGAATTTGGATTCCGCAACGACGCAAGTCACGATCATCAATAAGCTGGGGCTGCACGCCCGGCCGGCGATGTCGTTTGTGGATATGTCCAACTCGTTCACCAGCGATATCAAGGTGACCAAGGACGGGCAGACCGCGGACGGCAAGAGCATCATGCAACTGATGATGCTCGCGGCCCCGAAAGGCACGGAGTTGCAGATCGATGCGCAGGGGCCTGATGCGCAGGAGGCGGTTGATGCGCTGGTGAAGCTGGTTAAGAGTAAGTTTGACGAAGAGTAGGTTGGGGGTTGGGGGTTGGGGGTTGGGGGTTGGGGATTATATTGTTACGGCGGGCCCGGAGGTTGGTGAAGGGTTGGTTATCTAATGGGAATCCCCCGGCAAAGCCGGGGGCTGAGGGGGAGTTGCCACATCTACAACGGACTTAATGGGAGGAGGCTTAGGGGCCTTGGTGGTCGGTGATGGGTGCGTGTTTGGCGCGGATAGTTTTGCGGTAGATCCAGATGCCGGGCGCGGAGAGTGCGTAGATGACGAAGGCGGCGGCGAGTGTGCCTTGAAGCCAGATGACCAGAAGCAGGCCGACGATGACGGCCTTGGTGACGGTGCCGAACGGTGCCCGGCCGCGGACGTAACGGTTCATCAGGTGGACATAGCGGAACCGGCTGACCATGGCGATGGCGGTGAGGAGGCTGATTAAGACCATGGCCACCGCTGCTGCACGGATCCTCAAATCGTCGGCGGGGTAGTCTGCCAGGAAGTCCTGATGCAGGAGGATGAGGCTGGCGACGGTGCCGGCAGCGCCGGGTGAGGGGAGGCCTTTGAACAAGCTGTGGGAGGCATCGCCGGAGTGTGACGCGGAGGCTTCGATGTTGTATCGGGCTAAGCGGAGGGCGACACAGGCGATGTAGATGCAGGCGACGACGATCGCGAGTCGGTCGAAGAGGATGTTGCCGCCGGGGTGGAATTCGGAGATGAAGGGGGCACGGACGCCGATGAGTTGGACGACCATGAAGGCGGGTGCGACGCCGAAGGTGACCATGTCGGCCATGGAGTCGAGTTGGGCGCCGAGGTCGCTGACGCTGTCGGTTAATACGGCGACCCGGCCGTCCAGGCCGTCCATCGCCAGGCCTAGGAACACGAACGCGGCGGCCATGGTCAGGGGTGACCAGCCAAACGGCAGCGCGGTGTCGACCGGGGGCATGAGGCGTGAGGCGAAGAAGATCGAGCCGAAGCCGCACAGGAGGTTGGCCAGGGTGAACATCGTAGGCAGGACCGCGATCCCACGGCGGGCCATCAGTCGAGGCAACCGCCGCCCGCCCGCCCCGAAATTAGCCCCGGAGTTCTGCGCGGCATTCCCTCCGGCGTTGGGGTGGGGGTCGCCGGCGGGTTGGTCACGTGTATCGTCCTGGTCGACTGATCGGTGCGGCATCGGGGTATCTTACCGGGTTTTGCCCGGTGCCCGGGCTGGGGTATCCTTAACGGCATGCCAACGCCCCTATCCCCTCCGATACCCACGGGTCCGCAAGCTGTGTCAAAGAGCGAGACCCGGGTCCCTGCGGCTGCGGTATTTGCTGTCAGCGCGGCGGTCCTGGTGGTGGCGTTTATGCTGACTCCCAACGGCAAGGGGGTCGGGACACACAGGGCGATGGGGCTGCCGGCGTGCGGTTTGCTGGAGACGACGGGGATCCCCTGTGCGACCTGCGGGATGACCACGAGCTTTAGTTACGCGGCCCACGGTGATCTGCTGGCGTCTTTTGTGACCCAGCCTGCGGGGGCGATCATGGCGTTGCTTACGGCGATGGCGGTGGTGGTCTCGGGGTATGCGTTGGTTTCGGGGATGAGTTTGGCACCGATCGGGGCGATGATCTGGCGGCCCCGGGTCATCGTGGTTGCTGGGGCGGTGCTGTTGAGCGCGTGGGTATACAAGATCATTGTTCTGGCGGGGTTATTTGGAGTCAATCCATGAGTGGTTACATGAGCCGGGGTTTGGTGTTGTCGGTGATGGCGTGTGTGTGTCTGTACACGGCGGGGTGCGGGCCCATGCCCGGCGAGAAGGTCCTGGTGGACGTGGCGGGGGAATACCATGGGCTGGTGGACCAGCGTGTGGCGGTGATGATCGCGGCGGATTCGCACATGCTGCACCGCTACCCCCAGGCCCCGCGTTATCTGTCTAAGGCTGTCACCGCACGGATCGCCCATCACGTCCCCGGCGTGACGATGACTATCCCCGAGCAGGTGGTACAGTTCCAGACTGACAACCCGTACTGGATGAACATGCGTTACGGGGAGTTGGTCGAAAAGATGGGCGTTGACAAGATCGTGCTGGTTGATTTGGTTGAGTACCAGACCCATGAGCCGGGGAATGCGCACATCTGGCAGGGGCTTATCACGGCGAACTTAGGGGTGATCGACGCCCAGGCGGAAGACCCCGACAACTTCGTTTACTACAACACAGTCACGGCGAGGTTCCCGGAACAAAGCAGCATCGGGCTGATTGATTCTGACGAAAGAACGATCCGGCTGGGGATGGTGCTGTTGTTCTCGCGTGAAGGCGGTGGGCTGTTCTACGACCACCAAATCGAGGTCGATAAGTGATGGGTGAGAGTGTCCGCAAGCGGGTCCGATCTGGGTGGGTAGCGGCGCTGGTATTGGCGGTGTTGTCTTTAGCCGGTTGCCAAGGGCCGGGCTTTGTGTCTTATGTTCTGACGGGGCCGGACAAGGTTAAGGCTGCTTATACGCTGGAGCTGCGTCCGACGCTGGTGATTGTTGACGACCCGACGAACGCGCTGGGGGACCGGAATTTCCCTGCGGTGATCGGGGCCAACGTCGGGTTTAACCTGAAACAAAACGAGGTATTGACCCCCGAGTTGATCGTGTCCCAGGACCGGCTGTCTTCGCTGGCGGTGCAGATGGGTGATCGGTATCCGGCCATGCCAATCGACCGTATCGGGACGCGGCTCAAAGCCCAGCAGGTTATTTATGTGCATGTGAGGTCGGTAAGGATGCAGGTGGCTGGGGCTTACTACCACCCCGAGGCGGTGGTCGAGGTGAAGGTGATCGACGCGCAGACGGGGGCGAGGCTGTTCCCCAAGGCTGGGGAGTACCAGGACCCGTTGACGACGCCGCCTGGTCTGACGTTCGCGGTAGAGATGAAGCGTCAAACCCTTGATGAAAATCGCCGACATGCGCAGTCGATGTTGACGCGGAGCCTGGCCGAGCGCGTCGGGCTGGAGGTCGCGCAGGTTTTCTACGACCACGTCCCACCTGATGATTCGCTTGGGAAATGATTTCCCGTAGCCCTTTTCCGCTCACCCCCCCCACTGCCGAAGCTGACGCTGCACCTTATGGATGCTGACGGTTTCCATGCGTGCCCAGAATTTTGGGACCCCTGTAATCCGGGCGTGTTGGCAAGAGGACGTGCGTGCGTGATGAAATTATCGACTCAAGACCGACCCGGCCCGTGCAGGTGGCTATTATTAGGCTGTGAACGATTTAATTTTCCCCGGCCCTGACACACTCTGCGAAGACTGCGGGTATGCGCTGAAAGGGTTGCGTCCGGGGGGTGACTGCCCGGAGTGTGGGTTGGGTCTCGCGGAGTCGTCGCCGGGGCTGCGCTTGGGGCCGGGCTCGAGGCGTGAGGTGGAATTAGACCTGGTGCGAAGGCCCGGTGCGTTTTTCCGAGCGATGCGTGTGGATGGTTCTAATCTGCCGGCCCGGTGGTTCATGCTAAAGATGGTCTTGCTGATTGGCCTGTTTTGGTTGCTCTGGGACACCGTGGGGGGCTACTGGTCTTTGGAGGTTGATCTGTTTGAGGCTGGGGTCGTTGTGGTGAGCCTGTATTTATTGAGCTATATCGAGGTGTTGGGGGTGGTCTACTTTGCTCGACGGCGGGGGTGGCGGGTGCCGTTTGGGTTGGCGGAGCGTTTGGTTTGTTACAGCTCGATAGGCTGGATACCCGCCGCGGTGGTGATGGGGCTTGCGCTAGATTGGTATGTGGCGGGGGATATCGACCGGTGGATGCGGGGTCTGCTGGGTGTCTGGGGCACTTGGCAGTCTGTTGAGCTGCTGGTTTTGGTCGGGGCGGTGGCGATGCTGTGGTTCGAACTGCTTGTGTGGATTGGGGTTAGGCAAACCAAATACGCCAATTCTTACTGCGCCCACTCATCTGATGGGATCGGCACGGGAAAAAGTGGGTCGGTTGTGGAAACTTGACTGGATCAAGGCCGCGGGGATAAGATCACTATATACATGACTTTGAGCCGGTCGAGACCGTTGAGTTTTGACCCCCTCAAAGAGGCGGCGCCGCCGCCTGTAAGTTCCGTGTGACCGCCGTGTTAAACGGCGTTTAACCGGCACGATCCGGGCAGTTTGTTTCAGCCCGCATCGGTGACCGATCATCCGCATGGGTTTGCGAAAGCAGGCCCGCCGGCCGCTTGTTACGACAGGCGGATAGATTAATGACGCTTCACCTTAACGCCTTAGAAGTTCGGATCATTCCACAGCGCATGGGGGCTGAGGGGCCCGGGGGAATCGGGGAGTATTGTGGGCAGGGACTCAAAGACGTCTTTGCCCGGCAAGCCGGCTTGAAACGAAGCCGGCGGAGTACGCAAACGCCCCCCACTGCTGCGGCAGGCCAGAGCCTCTGACCTGTGATCCGACCTGACGGCCACTGGAAGCCGATCGGTCGCCATGACGAGTTGACACCCGCGACGCTGAACAAGCGTCGGCGGACTGCCTCGTGGTTGTGCCCTAACCACCCGGCCCGGTGTGCAGACACTCGCACACCGCCGGTATAAAGGGCTCGATACGTGAACATCATCAACTTGCTTGCACAAGGCCAAGGCGGTGGCAACGTCTGGCTTTTATATGCCTTGGGCGGGGTCGTTCTGGGCGTGATCGGCACGGTCGTCCTGCGTAAATTTGTCGGGGTGCAGATCGTCTCGCAGAGCCGGCGCCAGGCTGAGGACCTATTGGACAAAGCCAAGAGCGAGGCCCAGACGCTGAAGAAACAGGCCGAACTGGATGGGATGAATGAGCTGGCCAAGCGGCGAGAAGGGTTCGAGAAAGAAATCAACGGGCAGCGGACGGAGGTCAAGGAAAACGAACGCCGGCTGACCAAGCGTGAGGACAACCTGGACCGGAAGCTGGACACCCTCACGACCAAAGAAAAATACCTCGACGAGATGGACGCCGGCGTGAAGAAGCGAGAGACGCAGTTGGCGGGGAAGAAGGACGAGTTGGACGCCCTGACGGTTGAGCGTAAGGAGTTGATCGAGGCTTCCCGCCGGGAGCAGAAGCAGACGCTTTTGCGGATCGCGAACCTGTCGGAGGATGAAGCCAAGCGTGAATCGCTCAAGGCGGTGGAGCGTGAGTGCCAGCACGAGGCGGGGCAACTTATCCGTCAGATCACGGATCGGGCGGAGGAAGAGGCGAAGGACACCGCCCTGAAGATCACGCTGCAGGCGATCCAACGTTATGCTTCGGAACACACCGCCGACTCGACGGTCAGCGCGATCCAGATCCCGTCGGACGACATGAAGGGCCGGGTGATCGGGCGCGAGGGGCGGAACATCCGTGCGTTTGAAAAAGCGACCGGCGTGGACGTGATCGTCGATGACACGCCCGGGGTGATCGTGGTGTCGTGCTTCGACCCGGTGCGGCGTGCGATCGCTGCGGAGACGATGCACAAGCTGCTGGAAGACGGGCGGATCCACCCCACGCGGATCGAAGAGATCACGGCGCAGGTAACCAAAGATATCAACCAGCGGATTGTCAAGTTCGGCAAAGATGCGTGCATCGAAGCCAACATCCAGGGCCTGCACCCCAAGCTCTCCGAGACGATGGGTCGGCTGTACTACCGCACAAGCTACGGGCAGAACATCCTGCGTCACTCGATGGAGGCTGCGTACCTCTGCCAGGTCATTGCTGAGGAACTTGGGCTCGACGGCGAGTTGGCACGGCGTTGCGGGTTCCTGCACGACATTGGTAAGGCGTTGGACCACGAGGCGGAGGGCGGGCACCCTCAGATCGGCATGGACTTTGCCAAAAAATTTGGTGAGAAAGAAGCGGTCCTCAACGCGATCGGTGGGCACCACAACGACATCCCATCGACCACGCCTTACACCCCGATCGTCATGGCTGCCGACGCGATCAGCGGCGCACGGCCCGGGGCACGGCGAGAGACATTGGATCGCTACGTCAAGCGTCTGGAACAACTCGAAGGCATCGCCACGGACATGAAGGGCGTCAAGGACGCCTACGCCATCCAGGCTGGGCGAGAGGTCCGCGTGATTGTCGATCCCGACAATGTGGACGACACCAACTGCAGCTACATCGCACGCGACATCGCCAAACGTATCAGCGACGAGATGACGTTCCCCGGCGA